>NZ_JBVJPM010000007.1:69396-367975 GCF_055582645.1 Streptomyces sp. NPDC107517
GGTGGTGGCGCCCTCTCCATGGTGAAGGGTGACGACTGGAGCAAGGACGAGAACGAGAAGGGTGACTCGGACGAGCGCGGCGACGATCACGGCTCCGGCAAGGGTGACCACGGCTCGGGCAAGAACGAGGGTGGTTACGGCAAGAACGAGGGTGGTTACGGCAAGGGCGACGGTGGTTACGGCTCGGGCCACGGCAAGCCGCGTGGTGGCGTCCACGCCGGCGGTGGCGCCCTCACTGCACTGAACGACGACGACTGGACCCAGGACAAGGAGAAGTACGACCCGGAGAGCTACAAGAACGACGGCGACGACGAGGGCAAGGGCTCGTGGGGCTCCGACTCCGGGCGCGAGAAGCCCAGGGGCGGCATGCACACCGGTGGCGGCGGGCTCGCCACGCCGGGTGTCACGGCGGGCGGTATTGCGGTCCTCGGGGTCGCCGCGGCCGGCGCCTTCGCGTTGCGCCGCAGGAGCGCGTCCAACAGCGCGTCCTGACCGGTGCCCGTCATAGCGGCCGGGGCCGCCGCGTCAGCACGCCGCGGCGGCCCGGGTGGCTTTCTTTTTTTGCCCAGTTCTCTCCTGAAGCTCCCGATCTCTCTTGAAGCTCCCGACCATGCGCACGGTCCCGGACCGGCCGGCGCTGGTGCCGGAGTCTTTTGCTGTTTCCGATCTTCTTGCGCTGTTCCAGATCTGCTCGTCCCAGTGAGGTGGTGCCAGATGGCAGACCGGATGCCTTCCCCCAATCAGACCGAGTCCGCGCCGCCCGAGCGACGCTCCCGCCGCGGCCCGTGGATCGTGTGGTCCGTCGGAATCGTCGTCCTGCTGGTGAGCCTGTTCGGCGGCCAAGAGGAGACGTCCGACATCTCCGATTCCTCCGGTGCTTCGCGTCCCGCGACGGCCCTCGCGCCGTCCTCGCAGCCCGCTCCGCTCGAAGCGCCCGTGGAGCCCGTGGAGCCCGTGGAGCCCGCAGAGCCCGCGGCGCCCGAAGCGCCCGTGGTACCCGTCGGAAAGCATCTGCCACGGGCGAATCCCACGCGACTGCTCATTCCGAAGATCGGCGTGGACGCCCCCTTCACCCCCCTCGCCATCGGCCCCACGGGCCAGCTCCAGCCCCCGCCCGCCGCCAACACGAACCTGGTCGGCTGGCAGGCCGACGGCGTGTCCCCGGGCGAGACCGGTACCGCGATCATCGCCGGGCATGTCGACACGAAGACGTCCGCCGCGGTGTTCGTCGGGCTCAGCGCCCTGAAGAAGGGGGACCACTTCAGCGTCAAGAGGGACGACTTGAGCACGGCGTCCTTCGTGGTCGACAGCGTCGAGATGTTCGCGAAGGACAACTTCCCCGACAAGCGCGTGTACGGGGACACGCCCCGGGCCCAGGTCCGGCTGATCACCTGCGCCGGGGCGTACGACCACGGCAAGAAGGACTACACCGACAACCTGGTGGTCTTCGCTCATCTTGTCTGAGGCCGTTGGGAGTTGTCAGTCCCGGTCAAGGACTCCCGTGAGAGCGTCCCGCAGTTCCTTCCCGGGGTCCGCCGACGGTCCTTCGGACCGCCACGCGACGAACCCGTCAGGGCGGACGAGGACCGCACCGCCCGGGGCGACGCCATGGACCTCGGCCCAGTCCACGTCGCCCACGGGGGTCAGCTCCGCGTCGGGCCCACTGCCGATGCGGTACGAGTCGAGAGGGACGGCCAGCCTCTGTGCGACGGCCGTCCCCGCGGTGTGCCACGCGCCGTCCCCGGAGCTCAGGAGCACCATCGACCTCTCGTACAGGTCGAGGCTGGAGATCCGGGTGCCGGCGCGGTGCAGCCACATGTGGGGCGCGCGGCTCCCGGGTTCGCCCGTCAGCCGCAGTCCCTCGGGTACGACCGGCGTCGACGGCTCGACGCCGAGGACCGCGCCGCGCGGATAGCGGTAGCCCAGCGCCACATTGAGGATGCCGCCCTTCTTGCCGCCAGGGCCGCCGCCGGGGCCGCCGGGACCACCGGCGCCGCCGGATTCCGGGCCGGGGGTGTATCCCGGGTGGCTGTGCTCGACCGATCGCGACGAGGCGCGGGCGCTCGTCGCCTCCGCGACCGGCCGGCGCTCCAGGTCATAGGACTCCAGCAGACCGGGACCTGCCCAGCCGCCCAACACTGCGGCCAGCTTCCAGGCGAGGTTGTGCGCGTCCTGGATACCGGTGTTGGACCCGAACGCCCCGGTGGGGGACATCTCGTGGGCCGAGTCGCCGGCGAGGAACACCCGCCCGTCCGAGTACCGTTCGGCGACCCGCTCGGCGGCGTGCCAGGCGGCCCTGCCGGTGATCTGCACGTCGAGGTCCGGGACTCCGGTGGCGCGCCTGATGTGTTCCGTGCACCGCTCGTCGGTGAACTCCTCGAGCGTCTCCCCGTGCTCGGGGTGCCAGGGAGCGTGGAACACCCAGTGCTCACGGTTGTCGACCGGCAGGAGCGCGCCGTCGGCCTCCGGGTTCGTGAGGTAGCACACGATGAAGCGCCGGTCGCCGACGAAGTCCGCGAGGCGGCGCGAGGTGAACGTGACGCTCACGTTGTGGAACAGGTCGCCCGGGCCGCTCTGCCCGATGGCGAGCCGCTCGCGGATGGGGCTGCGCGGCCCGTCCGCCGCGACGAGGTACTTCGCCCGGACGGTGGTGTGTTCACCTGTGTCGCGGCTCTTGAGGTGTGCGGTCACGCCCTCGGCGTCCTGCTCGAAGGACATCAGTTCCGTGTGGAACCGCAGGTCCCCGCCCAGCTCCCGCGCGCTCTTGAGGAGTACGGGTTCGAGGTCGTTCTGGCTGCACAGGCACCATCCGCCGGGGCTGAAGCGGGCGAGCCCGCCACCGGGGTCGATCTCCTTGAACAGCCACTCTCCGGCGTCACCCACCAGGGTCGGCGTCTGCAGGATGCCGTGGTTGTCGGCCAGGACCGACGCGGCGTTCTCGATGCGCTGCTGGACTCCGGCGACCCGGAACAGCTCCATGGTCCGCACGTTGTTGCCGCGCCCGCGTGGATGGATCGATGTGCCCGCGTGGCGCTCAACGAGCATGTGCGGGACGCCGAGACGCCCCAGGAACAGCGAGGTCGACAAGCCCACCAGAGAGCCGCCGACTATGAGCACCGGCACCTGCTGAGTGCCCTCCGGTGCCTCTTCCGATCGGTTCATTTCTGCCTCCAGCCGCAGCGGCGACCTGGGTCGGTGGTTGGGATCACAGTCCATGCCTCCCCGTGCCGCTTCGCCCCCCGGAGCACCCGGACGGGTGCTCCGCTCACCCGTACGGCGCTTGGGGATCGCGCCCGCCGGGGGGCCGTTCAACGATCGGCTCATGCGACACCGGCATTTCGGACGCGGTGGTCGTTCCTGACCTTTTGAGAAGAAGAGGAGAGGTGTGCCGTATGACCCCGATCTCAGGACGTATATCGCAGTCGGCCTTCGACGGTTCCAGGCTGCGAGTGATCCTTCTGCTCGATCTGTACGAGGGAGCCCAGCAGCAGTTCCTGGACGCGTACGAGCACATGCGCAATCAGGTCGCGTCCGTGCCCGGCCACCTCAGTGACCAGCTCTGCCAGTCGATCGAGAACCCCTCGCAGTGGCTCATCACCAGCGAGTGGGAGAGCGCCCCGCCCTTCCTCGCGTGGGTGAACAGCGAGGAGCACGTCGAGACCGTCAGGCCGATGCACAGCTGCGTCAAGGACACCCGGTCGATGCGCTACAGCATCCTCCGGGAGACCAACCCCGCCGAGCCGGTCAAGCCGGCGCCGGCGGCTGCGAACGCGGTGGCGGCCCGGGTGGGCGACGGCGCTGCGCGCCACGCCCTCACCTTCACCGTCAAGCCTGGCTCCGAGTCGAAGGTCGCGGAGATCCTGGCCGGGTACGAGTCGCCCCAGGCCCAGGTCGACGACAACACGCGCCTGCGCCGCACCTCGCTCTTCATGCACGGCAACCGCGTCGTGCGGGCCGTGGAGGTCGAGGGTGACCTCCCCGCCGCGCTGCGCCACGTCGCCCGTCAGCCCGAGGTGCGGGCGGTGGAGGAAGCCATCAACCCCTACCTCGAGCAGCACCGGGACCTGACCGACGAGGATTCGGCGCGCGTGTTCTTCACCCGGGCCGCGCTCCCGGCCGTCCACCATGTCGTGTCCGACGTTCCGGTACCGGCCGACCTGCGGCGTCACGCCCTGTACTACCCGGCCAAGAAGGGCCGCGGGATGGACCTGGCCCGGCTGCTCGCCGAGCAGGACGCGGCCGCTGCGGACACCCCGGGCAACCCGGTGTACGGCAGCACCGTCTTCCAGCGCGACGACATCGTGGTGCGTCTCATCGACATCACGGGTGAGCTCGACGCCGACCCCGTCGCCTCCCTCGGCCTCAACGGCGCGAAGAAGTGCGCGGAGCTCGAGAAGCTCCTCGACGGCGCCGCCATCGGCGTCGAGGGCTCCCTGCAGACGGAGCGCAACATCAACCGGCTTCTGTCGCACGCCGACATGATGCCCATCACCGACCGCAGCTCGGCGGGTTCCTGACGGACAACCGCGGGGTGTCCGTGGGCAAGGGACCCGGACGCCACCGCCGCACCCGGAGGTATCAAACGTGATCAAGAATCCACGCATCGTGGACCTGAGCGAGACGGAGCCCAACCGCCGGCGAGGAGGTGATCTGCGGGCCATGCTCACGCCCGCGACGGTCGGCTCCACCAGTGGCTTCATGGGCCTGGCCCTCGTCCAGCCCGGCGAGCGCATCGGCGAGCACTACCACCCGTACTCGGAGGAGTTCGTCTACGTCGTCAACGGCAGCCTCGAAGTTGACCTGGACGACGTGACCTATGAACTCCGCCCGGATCAGGGCCTGTTGATCCCGATCAACATGCGCCATCGCTTCCGCAACGTCGGCGACGTGGAGGCCCGTATGGTCTTCCACCTCGGCCCGCTCGCCCCGCGCCCCAGCCTCGGCCACGTCGACACGGAGGTGACCGAGGGCGCCGGATCCGGACCCGGGTTCATCACCGGTGGCCCGGACCTGTCCGCGCCGGAACACGGGCAGCCGTCAGAGCGTAGTGGGGCCATAACGTGACCCGGCGGGTGGCGGTCACCGGTGTCGGTGTAGTCGCCCCGGGCGGTATCGGGGCGAGCGCGTTCTGGGACCTTCTCGCCAACGGCCGTACCGCGACCCGCGGCATCACGCTCTTCGACCCGGTGGGCCTGCGCTCACGCATCGCCGCCGAATGCGACCTGGACCCGCTCGCACACGGGCTCGACCCGGAGCTCGTCGAACACGCGGACCGGTACATTCAGTTCGCCGTCATCGCCGCCGGCGAAGCCGTCAAGGACTCCGGAATCGACACCGGAGTCGAGGACCCCTGGCGCATCGGAGTCTCGCTCGGCAGCGCCATCGGCGGCACCACCCGCCTGGAGCGCGACTACGTGCGAGTCAGCGAGGGCGGGAAGCGGTGGGACGTGGACCACCGCGCGGCCGAACCGAAACTCCACATGGCGTTCTCGCCGAGCACACTCGCCTCGGTCGTCGCCGAGGAGTTCGGTGCTCAGGGCCCGGTGCAGACGGTGTCCACCGGCTGCACCTCCGGGCTCGACGCGGTCGGTTACGCCTTCCACACCATCGAGGAAGGCCGCGCCGACATCTGCATCGCCGGGGCGTCGGACTCGCCGATCTCCCCGATCACGATGGCGTGCTTCGACGCCATCAAGGCGACGTCGCCCAACAACGACGATCCCGAGCACGCCTCCCGCCCCTTCGACGCCGAGCGCAACGGCTTCGTGATGGGCGAGGGCGCCGCGGTGCTCGTCCTGGAGGACTACGAGCACGCCCGTGCGCGAGGTGCGCACATCTACTGCGAGCTCAGCGGCTACGCCACCTACGGCAACGCCTACCACATGACCGGTCTCACCAGCGAAGGCCTGGAAATGGCCCGGGCGATCGACAACGCGCTCGGCCAGGCCCGTCTCGACCCCACGCTGATCGACTACGTCAACGCCCACGGTTCGGGCACCAGACAGAACGACCGGCACGAGACGGCCGCGGTCAAGGTGTCCCTGGGAGCTCACGCCTACGAGACACCCATGAGTTCCATCAAATCCATGGTGGGTCACTCCTTGGGCGCGATCGGCGCGATAGAGGTGGTCGCCTGCGTGCTTGCCATGAAGCACCAGGTGGTGCCGCCCACGGCGAACTACGAGACCCCCGACCCCGAGTGCGACCTGGACTACGTACCGCGCACCGCACGTCCGCGAAAGCTGCGGAACGTTCTCTCCGTCGGCAGCGGATTCGGCGGATTCCAGTCCGCGGTGCTCCTGACTGAGGCAGGTGGGAGGACACGATGAGAACGGAAAGCGCCCGCGGCGCGGCCATCACCGGGATCGGTGTGGTGGCGCCCAACGGACTGCACGCCGAGGCGTACTGGAAATCCGTCCGGGAGGGCCTCGGCGCCCTGGACCGGATCACGCGTGAAGGATGCGAGAACCTGCCGCTCCGCATCGGTGGTGAGGTCCGCGGCTTCGATCCCGCGGGCCTCATCGAGGAGCGGTTCCTCGTCCAGACGGACCGGTTCACCCACTTCGGTATGGCCGCCGCGGCGCTCGCTCTCGACGACGCGGGCCTCGGCCGCGGTGACCCCGCGGAGCCGTACTCCATCGGCGTGGTCACCGCGGCCGGTTCCGGCGGCGGCGAGTTCGGGCAGCGGGAGCTCCAGAAGCTGTGGGGTCAGGGCTCCAAGTTCGTGGGCCCCTACCAGTCCATCGCCTGGTTCTACGCGGCCAGCACCGGACAGATCTCCATCTGGAGCGGCTTCAAGGGGCCGTGCGGAGTGGTCGCGAGCGACGAGGCGGGCGGCCTGGACGCCATCGCGCACGCGGCCCGCACCGTACGGCGCGGCACCGGCGCCATGGTGGTCGGATCCGCCGAGGCACCCCTCGCCCCGTACTCGATGGTGTGCCAGCTCGGCTACCCCGAGCTCAGCACCGCCGAGGACCCCGACCGGGCCTACCTGCCCTTCACCTCGGGAGCCCGCGGATTCGCGCCCGCCGAGGGCGGCGCGATGCTCGTCGTCGAGGACGAGACCCGCGCCCGCGAGCGGGGGTCGGACATCCGGGCCGTGGTGGCCGGCCACGCGGCCACCTTCACCGGCGCCTCCCAGTGGGAGGAGTCCCGCGAGGGGCTCGCCCGCGCGATCAGGGGCGCCCTCGACGAGGCGCGCTGCGCCCCCGAGGAGATCGACGTCGTCTTCGCCGACGCCATGGGCGTCCCGGCGGCGGACCGCGCCGAGGCACTGGCCATCGCCGACGTCCTGGGTGCGCACGGCAGGCGTGTACCCGTCACGGCACCCAAGACCGGTACGGGGCGGGCCTACTGCGCGGCGCCCGTCCTGGACGTCGTCTCCGCCGTCTTCGCCATGGAGAACGGCCTCGTACCCCCCACCCCCAACGTGTTCGACATCTGCCACGACCTCGACCTGGTGATGTCTCGCGCTCGCCCCGCCGAGCTGCGCACGGCCCTGGTCCTCAGCAGGGGACTCATGGGCTCCAACGCGGCGCTGGTAGTGCGCCGCGGTGGCGACTCTGCCCGGTAACGACCGGGCGGGAAGGAGAACACCCGCATGATCACCGCAGAACTGACCTTCGACGAACTGGCCCGCCTGATGAAGCAGGCGGCCGGAGTCACCGTGGACCCTCATCAGCTCGAGGCTTCGCCGGACTCCCCGTTCGACTCCGTCGGCCTCGACTCGCTCGGCCTGCTCGGCATCGTGGGCGAGCTCGAGAACCGGTCAGGCCAGCCGCTTCCCCCGGACTCGGAGCGCTGCAAGACGCCCCGCGAGTTCCTCGACCTCGTCAACAGCACTCTCAAGGCTGGAGCCTGACATGTCCGGACACACGGAGAACAGCATCACCATCGACGCTCCCATCGACCTCGTCTGGGACATCACCAACGACATCGAGAACTGGCCGCAGCTCTTCAGCGAGTACGCGTCCCTCGAAGTCCTCTCCCGCGAGGGCGACACGACGACCTTCCGCCTGACCATGCACCCGGACGACAACGGCAAGGTGTGGAGCTGGGTCTCGGAGCGGACCATGGACCGCGCCAAGCGGTCCGTGCGTGCCCGTCGCGTGGAGACCGGGCCCTTCGCGCACATGGACATCCGGTGGGACTACACGGAGACCCCGGAGGGCACCCGTATGGACTGGGTGCAGGACTTCGCGATGAAGCCCGAGGCACCGGTCGACGACGCCTGGATGACGGACAACATCAACCGCAACTCCGTCACGCAGATGGGCCTCATCCGCGACCGGATCGAGCGCGTCGCCCGTGACCGCCAGACCGCCGCCGTCCCCCGCTGATCGCCCGCCCGGAAGGAAACCCGATGCATCACGCCCTGATCGTCGCCCGCATGGCGCCCGGTTCGGCGCCGGCGATCTCCGACGTGTTCGCCGCCTCCGACCGAGGTGAGCTGCCGCACCTGATCGGTGTCAACCGACGCAGCCTCTTCCAGTTCGGTGACGTGTACCTGCACCTCATCGAGTCCGACGAGGACCCGGCGCCCGTCATCGCGAAGGTGGCCGGGCACCCCGAGTTCCGCAGTGTCAGCGATCAGCTGTCGGCGTACGTCAGCGCGTACGACCCCGAGACATGGCGCAGCCCCAAGGACGCCATGGCGCACCGCTTCTACCACTGGGACCGGAACAACCCCTCCTGAGCGAGGGCACGACACAAACCCGAGGCCGCCGGTCCCGCGTAAGACGCGGAGCCGGCGGCCTCGGGTTTGTGTCCGGAGCCTCGAGACGATGTCCCGGTCAGGCGGGGACGGTGCACTCGAAGGCGTGCAGATACGCGTTGACGGGACGGACCTCGCCGAGGACGAGACCCGCGTCCGTCAGCCGCTCGACCATGCTCAGCCGGGTGTGCTTCGCGCCGCCGACGTTGAGGAGCAGCAGCAGGTCCATGGACGTCGTGAACTTCATCGACGGGGTGTCGTCGACGAGGTTCTCGATGACGATGACGCGGGCACCGGGCCGCGCCGCCTTGCGGACGTTGGCCAGCGCCCTGCGGGTGCTGTCGTCGTCCCACTCCAGGATGTTCTTGATGATGTAGACATCCGCCTGGACCGGGATGTCCTCGCGGCAGTCACCGGCGACGATGCGCACCCGTGAGGCCAGCGAACCGCCGTCGCGCAGGCGCGGATCGGCGTTCTCGACCACGCCCGGCAGGTCGAGCAGGGTGCCGTGCATGCCGGGGTGCTTCTCCAGCAGGCTGGCCACGACCTGCCCGTGACCGCCGCCGATGTCCGCGACCGAGGCCACGCCCGTCAGGTCGAGGAGGTTGGCGACGTCACGCGCGGACTGCTCGCTGGACGTCGTCATGGCGCGGTTGAACACGTGCGCCGACTCGGGAGCCTCCTGGTTGAGATAGGTGAAGAACTCGCTGTCGTACACGTCCTCGAAGACGTTGCGGCCGTGGCGCACCGCCTCGTCGAGCTTCGGCCAGACGTTCCAGGTCCACGGCTCGGTGCACCACAGCGCGATGTAGCGCAGGCTGTGCGGGTCGTCCTCGCGCAGGAGCCGGGACATGTCCGTGTGCGCGAACCTGCCGTCCGGGAGTTCGGTGAAGACGCCCTGGCTGGACAGTGCGCGCAGCAGCCGGCGCAGTGTCACGGGCTGGGTCTTCACCGCAGCCGCCAGGTCCTCCGCGCTCATGGGCGTGTCGTCCAGGGCGTCGGCGACACCCAGGCGGGCGGCCGCGCGTACGGCGGCGGCGCACGCGGCCCCGAACACCAACTCCCGCAGGCGCATGGGTGACTGGGTGGCCTCATCAACGGTCGTCATCTGTTGCCTCGCTTCTGCTGGCGTGATGTGTGTGCGGACATGGCGCCGGCCCTCAGCACATTCCGGCGGGCACGGAGGCCACACACGCGTTGTCGCGGAACGTGTTGCCCTTGCCCTTGTCCTGGCTGGCCAGGTCGGCGGTGCCGTTGCCCATCACGAGGTTGTCGCGGATCTCGTTGCGCTGGTTGAGGGCACCCTTGAAGTTCCTGGCGAGCACGATGCCGCCCGACATCGGGGCCTTGCCCACGTTGTCCTCGACGCTGTTCCCCGCCACCAGCGAGTCCACGACGCCGGTGAGGATGATGCCCGACCCCTGGAGGAAGGGCAGACGCGCGGTCGCGGCGCAGTACTTGTTGTTGTCGTGGATGTAGTTGTCCCGCACCTTCAGCCCCGCGGGGCTCGGCTTGTTCTCGTCACCCACGAGGAACATCGCGGTGCAGTTGCCGGTCGCCTCGTTGTCATCGACGGTCACGTTCCGCAGCCGCCGCACGGTGAGGCCGATCCGGTTGCCGAGCAGACGGTTGTGGCTGATCACCGCCTGGGAGTTCGGGGCTCCCTCCTCGGCGTCGACCGTGTTGGCCACGAAGAGGCCGGCGTCACCGTTGGCCTCGACGATGTCGTGGCGGAACACCCCGCGCACGGACCTCTCCTGGGCGATGCCCCACTGGCCGTTCTTCTCGGAGGTCACTCCCTCGACCCGGAGGTGATCGGTCCCGGTCGCCCACAGACCGGTCTTCTTGAAACCGCGAAGGGTCAGGGAACCCACGGTGACGTTCTTGACGGGCTTGCTCTTGGTCCCGGTGACGCAGATGCCGTTGCCGGCCTTGGCGCAGGCGCTGCCGGTGGACGCCTTGGAAGGGACGATGACGGTGGACCGGGCGCTCGCGCCCCGCAGCGTCACTCCGGACACGGTGATGCTGACGCTCTCGTGGTAGGTGCCGGGGGAGAGGACGATGACGTCTCCCGGCTTAGCCGTGTTCACGGCTTTCTGGATCGACCCGCCCGGGTTCACCCGGTGCACCGACCGGCAGTCGAGCGACGGGGCCGCGGCCCCCACCCCCGACACGACGACGGCCGCGGTGCATGCGAGGTACGCAATCTGGCGCTTTGTCATATGGCGAAGCTACGAGGGGGTGTTCCGGCCCGCCACCGCTGATCGCCCAGGTGGGCAGCGCCCTACGCTGTGGGTGAGCCGAACGGGCGGAAAAGGGGGCGGCACATGGCCACTTGGGGGCTGATCGTCGAGATGACCGTGGGGTCGGGGGAGCGCAAGCACGTCGAGGCGTCCGTCCTCGCGCATGTGGAGGGCTCACGCGAGGAGGCCCTGGCGGAGCTGGGGGAGCGGATCGGGCGCTACACGCCGGAGCATCCCCGCAGTCCGAAGCGCAGCCGCGTCTTCCGCACCGCCGACGGATTCCTGCTCGTCGTCGACGGCGCCTGGCAGTCCTTCAGTTCCCGGTTCACGGTCGCGGAGCTGGTGAAGGACAGTGCCGCGCCGCGGCCCGAGCCGCAGCCGACGCCATTGCCGACACCCGAGGACGCCGCGCCTCCGCCCGCCGCGCCGCCCGAGGACACTCCTCCGGCACCCTCGGGTCCCACCGTGGACCGGTTCGAGGACGGGGTGCCGGTGAAGCCGGCCTGGCTGGGCCGCACCGATCTGCCGTGACGCACGGGACCAGGGCTTCGCGTCTCGATCACGCCGGGCTCGCGGGGCCCGGCGGCGCTCCCTGGCCCGGCCTGATCCGAACGGAACGCCTTAGGTGTCGGCGGAGACCGGTGAGTCGGTTCGTGCGGCGACCGAGTTGTGGGTCGCGGATGTGGGGATGGGGCGGTCGTCGTGCAGGGCCTGCCAGACCTGGTGGGACGCGTTGGGCAGTGGCAGGACGCGGCCGGTGTCCTGGGCGTCGTAGCGGACGGGCAGGGTGATCATGTTCATGTGGTCGGGGCTGATGCCCTTGAGGTCCTTGGCCAGGCCGAGGAGTTTGTCCGCGGAGGCCAGAGCGGTGTCGGCGCTCACGGTCTTGGTCGCGGTGTCGGCCAGCGCGTAGGCCCGGGCGGGGTGGGACAGCACGTCGATCGATTCGGCGCGGTGGATCAGGGCCTTGATGAACGTCTGCTGGAGCTGGATGCGGCCCAGGTCGCTGCCGTCACCGACGGCGTGCCGGGTCCGCACGAGCGCGAGGGCCTGTTCACCCTTGAGGGTGTGCTTCCCGGCGCTCAGCGACAGGTGGCTGCCGGGGTCCTTGATGGCCCGCTGGGTGTGGATGTCGACACCACCGAGCTCGTCGACGAACTTCTCAAAGCCCGTGAAGTCGACCTCGAGATAGTGGTCCATGCGCACACCCGACATCTTCTCCACCGTCTTCACGGCGCAGGCCGGACCGCCCACCTGGTAGGCGGCGTTGAACATCGACTGCTTCTCGCCCGGCGCCGTGCCGCCCGACGGCTTCGCGCACTGCGGCCGGTCGACCAGCGTGTCGCGGGGGATGCTCACGACGGAGGCCATGGTGTGGCTCTTGTCGACGTGCAGCACCATGGCGGTGTCCGAGCGGGCGCCGGTGACGCCCGTGCCGTAAGTACCGTGTGTGCCGGCGCGCGAGTCGGAGCCCAGGAGCAGGATGTTCATCGCCCCGTCGTGGCCCGCGGCCGGGCGGTCGCTGCCCAGCACGGCGTTGATGTCCGTGCCCTTGAGGTTCCCGTTCAGGTGCGACCACACGTAGGCGACACCACCGGCGCCGACAAGGACGGCGCCGAGCGCGGTGAAAGTGATCACGCGCAGTCGCTTCGTGCGGGACCTGCCGCGTGAGCGGTGCAGATTCGGGGGCCCGTAGCCGATCTGGTCAAGGGCGTCTGCCGAGGACGCGCGCCCGTCGTCTGCACTGTGGTGCGACATCAAGGACTGCCCTCCGTTCGCTGGGTACGGCGTGCCGTGGAGCAGGTATGGCGTGTGGTGACGGCGTCTCAGTACGCGGAGTTGACGTTGTCGATCGAGCCGTAGCGGTCGGCGGCGTAGTTGGCGGCCGCGGTGATGTTGGCGACCGGGTCCGTCAGGCTCTTGGAGGTGCCGTCGACGTGGTAGGCGTCGAAGGTCGGCTGGATCACCTGCAGCAGGCCCTTGGACGGGGTGCCCTTGGCCGCGTTCACGTCATAGCCGTTCACCGCGTTCGGGTTACCGGAGGACTCACGCATGATGTTGCGGTGCAGACCCTCGTAGGAGCCGGGGATGCCCTTGGCCTTCATGACCTTGAGCGCCTCATTGATCCAGGCATCCACGTTGTTCCCGTCCGTGGCCTTCTTCGCGGAGACCGAAGAAGCGGCCTTCACCGCCGCGGTCGGCTCGGCGGCCTGCGCCGGCGACCCGGCGAACGTCAGCGCAGCGCCCGCGAGACCGGCGGCGGCCAGGACCGTGACGGTGGCGCGCTTGAAGACGGTGGGGCGGGCAGCAGCGGTGATCGGGGCGGAGAAGGTCATACGGGATTACCTCTTCATGCTCGGGGACATCGTGCGGCGCCGGCCGGTGCGGTGGCGCTGGGAGCGGAATCGGTGTTCCGCGCCCTGTCCTGGGGGGTTCGAAGCGAGCGTCTGGCTCGTGCTCCGACCCGCTCACCGGGACGACAGCCATAGTTAGCGATGGCGGAACGGGGGCGCAAGGATGTGACGTACTACCCCACATCGGAGAAATGTCCGAAATGGCCGAATAGAGTGGCCTAGGATGGCTTCCTTGAGCCGCCAGACGACCCCACGGACCACTACCACCCCTAGTATGTGATCTGGCCCCTATGGGCCGCCTCACAGCCCCAGACCCGCCCGCGTTACCCACGTCACGCGCCCAGCCCGGCCCACAGGCCACGATCACGCCCTCGAAGGGCGACTCTCTTGGAGGAGCGGAATGGGTGGAACCGCGCGGCAGGTCGACTTCGTGACCGAAGGGCCCGAGTCGCACGCGCTGGGTGTCCGCTGGATCCACGGGTCGGTGTCGGCGAAGCACAACACCGACCCGGACATCCAGGTGCACGCCTATGACGAGCACACGGTCGTCCTGCGGCAGAACATGGCCGTGCATTACGAGGCGCCGTTCCTGTATCTCCTGTTCGGCAACGCGCGCGCCGTACTCATCGACACGGGAGCCACCGCCTCCGACCAGTACTTTCCCCTGCGCCGGGTCGTCGACGAGCTCATCGAGGGCTGGCTGGCCGAGCACCCCAGGGACACGTACGAACTCCTTGTCCTGCATACGCACGCCCACGGGGACCATGTCGCGGGAGACATCCAGTTCGCCGACCGGCCCCACACGCGCGTCGTCGGGGCGGACCGTGGCAGCGCCTGGGAGTTCTTCGGGTTCGCGGACGACGAGGGCCAGGTGTCCCGCCTCGACCTGGGCGGCCGCGTGCTGGAGTGCCTGGCCGCGCCGGGCCACCATGCGGCGGCCGTCACCTACTACGACCCGCACACCGGTTTTCTGCTCACCGGTGACACGGTGTATCCGGGGCGGCTGTACGTCGAGGACTGGGCGGCGTTCGCCGAGTCCATCGACCGCATGCTCGAGTTCGCCGGCACCCGTACGGTCACCCACGTCTTGGGCTGCCACATCGAGATGAGCCGCAAACCGGGCGTCGACTACCCGGTCCTGACGACCTGTCAGCCGGACGAGCCGCCGCTGGAGATGACGGTCGGGCAACTGCGGGACATCAGCCGCGCGATCGGGGAAATCGGCGACCGGCCCGGCCGGCACGTCTTCCCCGACTTCATCATCTGCCGCTCGGACGCCTGAGCGCCCCGGCCCGGCACACCGCAATCACCGGGAATCCCGAGGGGGGTCTGTCTCCGCCGACGGATGATCAATAACCTGGTGGGCGTTGCCTGTTACTACCGAGGGAGCTTCATGTCCACCGCACAGGTCCCCGACATACTGTCGCCGGAGTTCGCCGAGAATCCGTACCCGGCCTACGCGGCCATGCGTGAGCACTCTCCGCTCATCTGGCACGAGGCCACGCAGAGCTACGTCATCTCGCGGTACGCCGATGTCGAGCGCGTCTTCAAGGACAAGGAGTCGCAGTTCACGACCGACAACTACAACTGGCAGATCGAGCCCGTCCACGGCAAGACGATCCTCCAGCTCAGCGGGCGTGAGCACGCGGTCCGCCGAGCCCTCGTCGCACCGGCGTTCCGCGGCAGCGACCTCCAGGAGAAGTTCCTGCCCGTCATCGAGCGCAACTCCCGCGAACTGATCGACACCTTCCGCGCCACCGGCTCCGTAGACCTCGTGGACGCGTACGCCACCCGCTTCCCCGTCAACGTGATCGCCGACATGCTGGGCCTCGACAAGGCGGACCACGCGCGGTTCCACGGCTGGTACACCACCGTCATCGCGTTCCTCGGCAACCTGTCCGGCGACAAGGACGTCGCGGCGGCCGGCGAGCGCACCCGCGTCGAGTTCGCCGAGTACATGATCCCGATCATCCGGCAGCGCCGGGACAACCTCGGCGACGACCTGCTCTCCGCGCTCTGCGCCGCCGAGGTCGACGGCGTCCGCATGAGCGACGAGGACATCAAGGCGTTCTGCAGCCTGCTCCTCGCGGCCGGCGGCGAGACCACCGACAAGGCCATCGCCAGCATCTTCGCCAACCTGCTCACGCACCCCGAGCAGCTCGACGCCGTCCGCAAGGACCGCACGCTGATCGCCCGCGCCTTCGCCGAGACACTGCGCTACACCCCGCCGGTCCACATGATCATGCGCCAGTCGGCGACCGACGTGGAGGTGAGCGGCGGCACGATCCCCGCGGGAGCGACCGTCACCTGTCTGATCGGCGCCGCCAACCGCGACGCGGACCGCTACGCGGAGCCCGACCGCTTCGACATCTTCCGTGAGGACCTCACCGCGACGAACGCGTTCTCGGCGGCGGCCGACCATCTCGCCTTCGCGCTCGGACGGCACTTCTGCGTCGGCGCGCTGCTCGCCAAGGCCGAGGTCGAGATCGGCGTCGGCCAGCTCCTCGACGCGATGCCCGAACTGCGGCTCGCCGACGGCTTCGACCCGGTGGAACAAGGGGTGTTCACCCGCGGCCCGCAGTCCCTGCCGGTGCAGTTCACCCCCGTCACGGCGTGAACCAGGCGTCCGGGACCGGCAGTTGACCGGTCCCGGACGCGTTGTCCGCGCAGGTCTCAGTGCGACACGGGAGTGAACTGCACCGGCAGCGCGGTCAGCCCTCGCATCCAGATCGACGGGCGCCAGGTCAGCTCGCTCGGTTCCACGGCGAGCACCAGGTCGGGGAGCCGTTCCAGCAGCGTCTCCACCGCCGTACGGGCGATGACGTCCGCGAGGAGAGGCGCGGGGTACGGGCAGCGGTGCTCGCCGTTGCTGAACGACAGATGCGCCGAGTTCTCCGCGCCCACCTGCGACTCGGGCCAGATCTGCGGATCGGTGTTGGCCGCCGCGAGGCCGAGGACCAGGCAGTCGCCCGCCCGGATCTGCCGCCCGCCCAGCTGTGTGTCGCGCACCGCCCACCGGCCGATGAAGTTCTGCGTGGGTGTGTCCAGCCACAGCACCTCGTTCAGCGCCTGACCGACACTGAGCCGCCCGCCGGAGACGTTGAGGGCGAACCGCTCGTCGGTCAGCAGCAGACGCAGCGTGTTGCAGATCCAGTTGGCCGTCGGCTGCTGCGCCGCCGCGATGACGGAGATCAGGTCCTGGACGACCTCCTCGTCGGTGAGTCCCGCCGGGTGCGCCAGCATCCGTGACGTGACGTCAGGACCGGGCGACTCCCGCTTCTCCTTGACCAGTTGCTGGATCCGCGCGCCCACCCGGCCGTACGCGGCCACCGGGTCGTCGCCCTCCGCCGCGTCCAGGGAGATCCGCAGATCGTCCACCAGCTGCTCGGTGTCGGTGCTGCCCGCGGGCATCCCGCAGAACTGCACCGCCGCCCGCATCGGCAGGGCGTGCGCGAACGCGCCCATCAGCTCGGCCCGGCCGCTGCCGGCGAACGCGTCGATGAGCTGGTCGGCGATGCGCTCGCAGTCGCGGGCGAGCTCGAACTGGTCGACCGCTTCGAGGGCCTCGGTGATGACGCCCGCGCGCCGCTGGTGCTCGGCGCCCTCCGTGAACAGGACCGACGGCTGATAGCCGACGAACGGCATCAGCGGCCAGTCGGCCGGGATGTGCTCCCACTGGTTCCAGCGCCGGGAGTCCCGGGCGAACAGCTCGTCGTGGCTGGTGACATACGTGACCTCGGGATAGCCGAGGACCAGCCAGGCGGGGATGTCCCCGTCGAGCAGGACGGGCGCGATCGCGCCGTGCTCCCTGCGCAGGGACCGGTAGAGCTCCGAGGGGGTCTGCTGGTACTCCAAGCCGCTGAGGGCCACCGCGCCGGAGTGGGCGGGGCAGCCGGGCGGCGGGGTCGCGTCGGTCATGGTGTCTTCTCCCGGGCCATGGCCAGTTCGTAGAGGTGGTCGACGAGGGTGATCAGGACGTGCTTGCCGGACGACCTGACGCGCGCGTCGCAGTCGATCAGCGGCACGTGCTCGGGCAGCGTGAGCGCCTGGCGGATCTCGTCGAGGGAGAACCGCGTCCCGTCGTCGTCGAACCGGTTCACGGCGACCACGAACGGCGTCCTGTGGTGCTCCAGGCGGTCGATGGCGTACCAGGAGTCGCTCATCCGCCGCGTGTCGACGAGCACGACCGCGCCGAGCGTCCCCGAGAACAGCCGGTCCCACAGGAACCAGAAGCGCTCCTGCCCGGGGGCGCCGAACAGATAGAGCACCATCCGCTGGGTGAGGCTGATGCGCCCGAAGTCGAACGCCACGGTCGTCGTGGTCTTCGAGGCGACCCCGGCCGGCTCGTCGACGCCGACGCCGGCCTGGGTCATGACCTCTTCCGTGTTCAGCGGCCGGATCTCGCTGACGGACCGGACGAGGGTCGTCTTGCCGACGCCGAACCCGCCCACGATGACGATCTTGAGCCCGGTCTCGGCGACGTCGGCGAGCGGCGTACGGGAGGGCAGCTCAGAGGTTGCGGAGTCCATGCAGCACCTCCTTGAGAAGGGCGGAGTCGGGGAGCGAGGCGACGGACCGCGCCGCGCGCGGGTGCCGGGCGGTGATACGGCCCGTCGCGAGGAGATCGCCGAGCAGGATCCGGACCACCGTGATCGGCAGCTTCATCTCGGCGGCGATCTCGACCACGGCCGCCGGATGCCGGCACAGGTCGAGGATGCGGACGTGTTCCGACTGCATCCCCGGCGTGGGCTCACACTCGGCGACGACCAGGGTGACCAGGTCGAAGGTGTCGTCGTCGGCCCGGCTGCGGCCACCCGTGACCGTGTACAGCCGGTCCGGGGCGCCGGTGTCGACGGGCCGGCGCGTCATGAGGACGCGCTCTCGCCGTCGGCTGTCCGTGGCTCGGCCCGCAGGTGCTCGCCGATCTGCTCGACCAGCTCGCTCATCTGGTGGCCGACCACACCCGGGTCGGCGCCGTCCTCGGCGATCACCGCGAGGTGCGCGCCCTCGCCCGCCTCGACGATGAACAGCAGACCGCCGTGGAACTCGGTCATCGAGTGCCGCACGCCGCCCGTCCCGTCGCCGAACTCCACCGAGGCGCCCTGGGCGAGCGCCTGGATGCCGGAGCATATGGCCGCGAGCTGGTCGGCCTGGTCGAGGGTCAGATGCTCGCTCCAGCACAGCTTCAGACCGTCCCGGGAGAGCACCAGGGCGTGGCGCGTCCCGGGCGTTCGGTCCAGCAGGCTCTCCAGGAGCCAGGTCAGGCTGTTGTCAGTGGTCCGCATGGCGTGTGGGGCGGGTTGTGCCCGGCGAACCGGTTCACCAGCCCGTGCCTCCAATCAAACGTTCTCGTACGGGGGATGGGGGCGCCGGTGCCCGGGCGCGTGCGGGGAGCGGGGCGGGCTACTCGGCCGGCGGCTCGTCGGCCTGGCCGGGCACCTCGGGCGAGGCGCCGGGCGTTTCGTCGCGGGCACGCCGCGCGCGGTGGAAGGCGCCGAACTGCGCACCGGCGTTGCGCGGCGCACGCACCGGTTCCTCAGCGGGCCCGCCCCCTTCGGCGGGCGCGCGGTCCTTGCGGTCGCGTTCCGCCGAGGCCATGGTGCGCCCCGGCGCCCGTACGGGCAGGCCGCCCGGCGTCGCGGACGGCGGTTCCGCCTGGGCGGGAATCCCGGGCGTGGTGTCGTCGGACGCCTGCGGAGCGGGGTCCGCGGCCGCCATGGGGGCGGGGGCTGCGGCGCGGCGGACCGGAGGCTGCTGTGGGGCGGGGTCGCGCTGCTGGGCGAGCAGCTGCGGCGGAAGGAGGACCACGACGCCCGTGCCGCCGCGGGACGACGGCCGGAAGTTCACGCTGACGCGGTACTTGGCGGCGAGGCGGCCGACCACGGCGAGGCCGAGCCGGGTGCCCTGGAGCGAGGCCAGGTCCGTCTCGCGGCCCGACACCGCGGCCTCGGCCCGGCGCATGGCCGCGTCGGCCATCTTCAGGCCGCTGTCCTCGATCGTCACGACGATCCCGGCGCTGCGTTCCTCGACGTAGACGTGGACCTCGTCGATGGGCGGCGAGAAGTTCGCCGCGTTGTCCATCAGTTCGGCCAGGAGGTGCATGACGCCCTCGGCGGCGAAGCCGGCGACCGCGGCGTTCGTGGCGCAGTGGAGCCTGACCCGCTGGTAGGCGGCGATCCGGCCGACCGCGCCGCGCAGGACGCTCTCCATGACGATGGGCTTGTTCCACGCGCGGCTGGCGCGGCCGCCCATGAGGAGGGCCAGCCGGTCGGTGAGCAGGCCGAGTTGGGATGTGTTGTGGTCGAGGCGGAGCAGATCGCCGAAGACCTCTTCGCCGTGCCGGTCCTGCATCTCGCGCAGATCGGCGAGCATGCTGACCGACTTGGCCTGCACCCGGCTGAGGGCCTTGGCGCTGGCGGCCTGGGCGGCCGCTGCCCGCCTCTCGCTGGTGGCGAGTTCCCGCACGAAGGACTCGGCCAGGGTGCGCAGGTGCGCGTTGTCGGGGAGGCCGGGGCCCGACAGGACCGCGTCGGCGGTGGAGCCCTCGCGCAGCGCCGCGACGGCGGCCGGCAGGGTTGCCGTGGTCAGCTCGACCAGGTCGCGGTCGGTCCGGGCGATCCGGTGCGCCGCGTCCTGCCCGGTGGCGACGGCGGATGCCTCGCGTCGTACGGCGTCGTCCAGTTCGGCGGTGAACGCCCTGAGCATCAGGCGTAGTTGGGGATCGGCAGGCGGTGCTGTGGCTGCGAGCGCCTCCTCGGCACCCGTGCCGTCCCGCAGCCGCTTCGACATGGTGGGAAGTGTGACGTTCACGAGATGGGCGGCCTCGGCCCCACACTGCGTCAACTGCTGCTGGAGCGCCTGCGATTCACTCTGTGCGGCGTCCACGGCGGCACGGGCCCGCTGCTGGCGCAGGGCGGCCGTGATGAGGGAGGCGGCGACGCAGAGCCAGCTGATCAGGAGCGCGACGAGCACCCAGGTCCGGGCGGCTTGCGGAGCCGCGGCGGTCACCGCGCCGACGGCCGCTCCGGCCACCACGAGGACGGCGAGGGGGACAGCGAGCGTGGAGCGTGGCGACGTGGGTGTTCGGCGCGGCCTCGGGCGGGCAGGCACTGGCATTCCGCGGTCCCATCGGTGCTTGCGTGCGGGAAGGTCGTGGCCGATCGGCTCGGGTCGGCCGCACGGCCGGTCCCACCAACGGGATGGTGATCTTCCGGCACGTATGTGGCGCTCATGCTAGCCACCGCGTGCGGTGAGAGAACCGGGACAATGGACGCAGAGCGCCCGCCGGGAAAGTTCGTCGCGAAGTCGCCAGCCTGTCAGGGGACCGTGGTAGCGGATCTCGCCCGAGAGGGCGCGTCAAATAGGGACAGGCGTACGGTTGTTGGGCGCGCCTCGGGGCGAGTGGACTCAGTCCGGGCGGCGTTCACCGGCGAGTGAGCCGATGAACCGCCCTCCGGTGCGTCTCCCGCGTTACTGTCGGGGGCTGTTTTCAGCCAACCCCAGCCGGATTCGCGGTGACGTGTCAGCGATGGGGAGCCGGGGAGAGCGCCGCTCGGCCGCCCGGAATGCGGTCGATTGTCGGCAACGCACGGTTGGCCTGGGGGTGGAACGGACGTACGGCGCACTTGCCTCGAACATGACGGTTGGCGGATGGACCGGTCAGTCCTCGTGCGGGGCGCGCGTCCTGCGCCACAGCAGGTAGCCGGCCCCGCCCGTGAGCGCCGCGCCGAAGCCGATCCTGCCCAGGTCCACGCCGCCGTCCGCGGTGCTGCCGACTCCCGCGCGTGCGCCGCCGTAGTCGTCGCGGTTCAGGTTGATCGGGGTGCTCCACTGCCTGCCGTCGGGGCATGCTCCCTGCACGTTCACCTGCGACCTGGCCCCGGCCTCGCCGGCGAGGCGTGCCGTGCCCCGGTACTGCGTGCGGCCGTCCTGCCCGACCCCGCCGCCGTACTGGGGGAGCGTGATGGAGCCGCCGGAGAAGGCCTGGGAGCGGGCCGTGATGGAGCTACGCCCGCCGCCGGCGCAGTAGACCGTGATCTCAGCGGTGGACGAGGCCCCCACCGTGGACCGCGAGAGGCGCGCCTCCGCGTAGGAGTCGCGGCCCGACGAGCCCCGGTCGCGGGACCCGTCGCCCGAGCCCCGGTCGCGGGACCCGTCGCCCGAGCCCCGGTCGCGGGACCCGTCGCCCGAGCCCCGGTCGCGGGACCCGTCACCCGAGCCCCGGTCGCGGGACCCGTCACCCGAACCCTGGTCCCGGGTCCCGTCGTACGAGCCCGGGTCCCTCGTCCCGTCGTCGGATCCCTGGTCGCGGGTTCCGTCGTACGAGCCCGGGTCCCTGGTCCCGTCGTCCGATCCCTGGTCGCGGGACCCGTCGTCCGAGTCGGCGCGGCGCAAGGGGTCGGCCCGGCCCGCCGAGTCGGTCCGGCCCACCTCGCCGGGTGCGGTCACCGAGGCGGGCGCCGTGACGGGCTCGTGCGCGCTCACCGAGCCGGGCGCGAGCGCGGTCAGGCAGGCGGTTGTCGTGATGACGGTGGCTATCGGGCAGAACATGAGGCGTCTCCGGTCCCTGTGCCGCAGCGGCAGGGGGAGCTGCGGTCCTGGTCAGGACGCTAGTGAGCCCAGGCGGGTGGCGCCCGTAGGACTAGGCCGATCGGAGGTCGTCCCCGTCGGCGGCCGGTTCGCGATATCCGACCGCGGCGGCCGCCACGAGCAGGGTGCCGACGAGGAGCGGCCAGCCGAGGCCGTGGTGCAGCACGAGCAGCGCGCCGAGCGCGGCGCCCGCCGGCATGGCCACCACGGAGACGATCCGACGCCCCGCCCGCGGATCGGAGCCCCCCGCGAGCGAGGACTCCGAGGCGAGACCGGTCAGCGTCATCGTGAGGACCGTCGTGGTCATGTCCGCGAACCCGAGTTTGCGGACGGTCGCGTTGCGCAGACCCATCGCCCCGGCGAGGACGGCGATGAGCGCGTACGTCGCCTTGCCCGGCCACGCGAACGCGACGGACGTCGCCACGGCGAGCAGGACCGCCTCGGTGACGAACACCGACCGCACCCAGGCCGCCCGCGCCCGCCCGGCGAACGCTCCGGTCAGCCGCCCGGCGCACGCGGCCCCCATGAGGAACGCGCCGAGGGAGGTGAGCGACCCGAGGACGGAGAACCCTGGAGCGCCCGCCGCGGCGAAGCCGATGACGAGGACGTTGCCGGTCATGTTCGACGCGAAGACGCGGCCGAGGCCCAGATAGCTGACCGCGTCGACGAAGCCGCTCACGACCGTGAGGACCGTGAGGGCCGTGGGGAGGGCGGACCTGCGTGGCACGGGCGCGGGCTCCGCCGGTGGAACGCTGGCTTCACTCACCCGCACGACCTTACGGAGTCCAGGTCCCGGGGGCTCGCCGGATCAGGTCCGCACGGCCCACCGTTCCTCGACCTTCGCGAGCCGCCAGTATCCGATGGCGGCCGCCCAGACGACGACGAACAGGCCCACGATGATGAACCCGACGTTGTCCAGGTCGAGCCCCGCTATCCAGCCGGTCACCGAGTCCCGCAGGTCGAGCTTGTCGTGCAGGACGCCCACGAGCTCGATGGTGCCGATCAGGAACGCGACGGCGATCGAGAGGCCGGTGATGGCCAGGTTGTAGAACACCTTGCGCACCGGGTTCGAGAACGCCCACTGGTACGCGAAGTTCATGAACGTCCCGTCCAGGGTGTCGAACAGGCTCATACCGGCGGCGAACAGGAGCGGCAGGCACAGGATCGCGTACCAGGGCAGTCCGGCCGCCGCGCCGCTGCCCGCCATCACCATCAGCGTCACCTCGGTCGCCGTGTCGAAGCCGAGGCCGAAGAGGAAGCCGAGCGGGTACATCTGGCCCGGGCGGGTGATGGACTTGGTGAACCGGCCGAGGATCCGGTTCATGAACCCCCGTGAATCCAGGTGCTGTTCGAGCTCGGCCTCGTCGTACGAGCCCGCGCGCATCGCCCGGAACACCCGCAGGATCCCCACCAGGGCGACGAGGTTGAGCGCCGCGATGAGGTAGAGGAAGGACCCGGAGATGGTGGTGCCCATGACGCCGAGCGTCTGATGGGTGGCGGACCCCTCGTTCATGATCCGCCCGGCGAGCTGGGTGCCGCCGGCGATCAGCGCGGCGAGCACGACCACCACGCTGGAGTGGCCGAGCGCGAACCAGAACCCCACCGACACCGGGCGCTTGCCGTCGGCCATCAGCTTGCGGGTGGTGTTGTCGATCGCGGCGATGTGGTCCGCGTCGAACGCGTGCCGCATCCCCAGGGTGTACGCGGTGACGCCGAGGCCGATGCCGAAGGCCTTCGACCCCACCTCGTAGTGCTCCGGCACGACGAGCAGGAACAGCACGCCGAACGCGACGACATGGAGTGCGGCGATCACCGCGAGGAGCCCGGCGGTGCGGACGGTGTCCTCGCGCCGCCAGTGGAACGCGTCGCGTCCGGTCGCCGGGGACTTTACGGGCAGGGTCATGCGGTCACGCTCCAACACCTCGTGGAATCACTTCGTGAGATGCCGTGGCCGGTCTCCTGGCTGACGGGTGTCCGCGTCCGCCCCGGCCTTCCCAGCTGCGCGCGGCAGCCAGTGGCGTGGTGGGGCGAGGCGTCCCGAGTCGTCTCGTTGCCGAGGGACCCGGGGCCCGATCACAGTGGCGAGGGCCGCTTCGGTCTGGGTCTTTTGAGGGACCGTCACCGAATTCCCGAGCACCACGGCCCGCCCACAGTAGAGGCCGGTCGGTGACGCCTGCAAGGCTGCACAGCTGCGTAGGTGTGCGCGGGTATTCAAGATCACATCGGTGGCTGCGAGGATGGGGCCATGCATCTCGTCCCTGCCGAGCGCGCCGACCGCCGCACGATCGACGGCCACCGGGTCTGCGAAGCCATCGCCGCCATCGGTGAGCCAGGACATGTCCGCGCCTGGGCCGACCGGTTCTCGCTGCTCGCCGATCCCCGCCGCCTCGCGCTGCTCCTCGCGCTGTACCGGGCGGGGCCGCTGGCCGTGTCGGATCTCGCCGTCGCGACGGGCATGAACGACCCGGCGGTCTCACAGGCGCTGCGGCTGCTGCGCGCGGCCGGAGTGGTCGAGGGGGAGAAGGAGGGCAGGATCGTGCGCTACCGCGTCGTCGACGCGGCGACCGCGGACCTTCTCAAGCACTGCGCGACGGACGGCGCGCACTGACACGTGCGCGCCGTCGTGGCCTGCCGCTCCGTCCTTCAGTCCTGTCGGCCGTCGGCCCGGCGGCGCGCGGCGGTGATCTCCGCGTACGTGAGGTCGCGCCCCTCCCAGTGCGAGCCCTCGGCGGACTTGCCGGGCTCCAGGTCCTTGTAGACCTCGAAGAAGTGCGTGATCTCCAGGCGGTCGAACTCGGGGATGTCCTCGATGTCCTGCACGGAGGTATGGCGCGGATCGTGCGCGGGCACGCACAGGACCTTCTCGTCCATGCCCTTCTCGTCCCGCATCACGAACATGCCGATGGCGCGGCACTCGACGGTGCAGCCGGGGAACGTCGGATCGCCCACCAGGACGAGCGCGTCGAGCGGATCGCCGTCGCGCCCCAGCGTGCCCTCGATGTATCCGTAGTCCGCGGGGTACTGGGTGGAGGTGAACAGCATCCGGTCGAGTCTTATCCGGCCGACGGAATGGTCCATCTCGTACTTGTTGCGGGAGCCTTGGGGGATCTCCACGGTGACGTCGAACGCGTGGACCGCGTCGGTGCCGTGGGCTGCGTCGGTGTGTCGGACCTCGTTGTCCAAGCCAGCCTCCTCGTCCACCCCGAGTGTCCTCCCGGGAGTGCGGGCGCGTCAGCCGATCGGGAACTCCAATTCGGGCCTGTCCCACATCACGGCGGGCGGGTCGGCGGCGGCCGTGCCGGTGAGTACGGCTCCCACGCTGCGGTAGAAGCCCTCGGCGGGCGGGTGCGAGACCACGCGGACCGAGGTGAGCCCTGCCGCGCGCGCCTCGTCCTTCATATGGGTGACGAGCAGCCGCCCGATGCCGAGTCCCTGCGCCGCGTCGGCGACGAACATCAGGTCGAGCTCCGGCGGCACCAGCGTGAGCGCGTAGAAACCGAGCACCAGGTCATCGGTGCCGACCGCGACGAAGACACGATGGGCCTCGATGTAGTCGGGCCCCACCCGGTAGCCGGCCACCATCGACGCGTACGGGGCCTCGTAGGCGCGCGACGTGCGGACGAGCCGGGTCAGCCGCTTGGCGTCACGGGCGGTCGCCCGGCGCACCCGGATCGTCCCGCCGTCCCCCGCGCTCTCCGTGGCGGTAATGCTCGAAGTCATAGTGAGAGTATTACGCATCCTGTCGCGCCGATCGACCCGGGGCGGTGCCTGCCGGCTCACGCGGTGGGAACGGTGGACTGCACCTGCCGCAGGAACGTCGCGTTGTCCGGTGTCTGCCGGATCCGCTCGACGAGCGTCTCGAGCCCCGCGTGTCCGTCCCGCGACCGAAGCGCCCGCCGCAGACCGCGTACGACCGTCAACTCGGCCTCGGTCAGGAGGAGTTCCTCGCGGCGCGTGCCGGACTGGGCGAGGTCGACGGCGGGGTGGACCCGGCGCTCGGCGAGGCTGCGGTCGAGACGGATCTCCATGTTGCCCGTGCTCTTGAGCTCCTCGAAGAAGTAGTCGTCGGCGCGGGAGCCGGTGTCGACGAGCGCGGTGGCGAGGATGGTGAGCGAGCCGCCCTCCTCGGCGAGCCTCGCCGCGCCGAAGAACCGCTTGGGGCCGATCAGCGCGGAGGAGTCGACACCGCCGCTGAGCGTGCGGCCGCCGGACGAGGCCGTGTTGTTGTGGGCGCGGCACAGGCGCGTCAGGGAGTCCAGGAGGATCACCACGTCACGCCCGTCCTCGACGAGCCGCTTGGCGCGCTCGACGGCGAGTTCGGCCAGCGCGACATGTGCCTTCGCAGGCTGGTCGAAGGTCGAGGCGAAGACCTCGCCGCGCACCGAGCGCCGCATGTCGGTGACCTCCTCCGGACGTTCGTCGAGGAGCACCACCATCAGATGGGCCTCGGGGTGGTTCGTGGCGACGGACGCGGCGAGCTGCTGGAGCAGCACCGTCTTGCCGGTCTTGGGCGGCGCCACGATCAGCCCGCGCTGCCCCTTGCCGATGGGGGTGAACAGGTCGACGACGCGAGGCGTCACGCCGCCCTTCGCGGTTTCGAGACGCAGGCGCTGCCGCGGGTGCAGGGGAGTGAGGTCGCCGAACTCGGGCCGCCCGCGCAGCTCCCGCACGGGGTGCCCGTTGACGCGCTCGACCTCGGTGAGGACGCGGGGCCTGCCGCACGTCCCCTGGATCAAGTCGCCCTTGCGCAGGCCGAGTCGGCGGATCAGGGCGGTCGGCACCTGGACGTCGTGCGACGTCGGCAGGAGGTCGGCGAGGCGCAGGAACCCGGGACCGTTGCCCGAGGTGTCGAGGACGCCCGCGGCCTGGACCGCGGCCTCCTTCGGCTGCGTCGTGAACGCCTTTGTGGTGGTGGGGGGTTCGAGTGTGGTGGTCATCGGAATCGGTCCTTTCGAGGACGTTCGCACGAGAGCATGAATGAGGTGGGATCCGGCGGGATCGGGGCGGTGACTGCACGCCCCGCGAGGCGGGCGGGCGAAGAGGCCCGTGAAAACCCGGAGAAGCCTGTGGCCGGGAAGAAGCGATGCGGGGTACGGCGCGTCGGCGCCGCCTGGCGCATCGCTGACATCGATTCGACGAATCCCGCTGGAGCGGTGATTCGGAGAGGGAGACTGGCACCGGCGCCGAAAAGGCGGCTAGCACACGTGCCACTCGCACTGTAACACCATGTCGGCGCCGTCCCGCAAGGGCTTACGTCACGGGCCGCGGTGCCAAACCGGCCCGGAAGCCCGGCTCGAACCCTTCACCACAGCCCCTGTGGCCCCGGGCGCGGCCTATGCTGAGCCACGATGTTCGCCCCCGAAGGCCCCACCGTCCGCGAGCTCGCCGTCCAGGCGCTGTCCTCCGTGGAGCACGGCTACGACCTGCTCGCCCCCAAGTTCGACCGCACGCCGTTCCGCACGCCCCGGTCGGTCCTCGCACCGGTCACCCGTGCCCTGCGCCGCATGGGCCCCTTCGAGCGCGGACTCGACCTGTGCTGCGGGACCGGCGCGGGGTTCGGCGTGCTGCGGCAGGTGTGCCGCGAGCGGCCCGTCGGGGCCGACATCAGCGCGGGCATGCTCACGGCGGCCCGCGCGGCCCACACGAGCGGCGCGGACCTGGTGCGCGCCGACGCCCTCGCGCTGCCTTTCGGGCCGGCCTTCGACCTGGTCGTCAGCTTCGGGGCGTTCGGCCACTTCCTGCCACGGCAGCGGCCCGCGCTGTTCGCCCAGGTCCACTCCGTGCTGAGGCCGGGCGGGCGCTTCGCGTTCCCGGTGCCGGCGCCCGCGCGGCCCGGCTCCCTCGGCTACTGGTCGATGCTGGCCTTCGACGGCGCGATGCGGGTCCGCAACGCGCTGTGGCGGCCGCCCTTCGTCATGTACTACCGCGGCTTCCGCCTCGGCGACGTACGCAGTGAGCTGGCCGCGGCCGGTTTCGTTGTGGAGCTCCAGGCGCTGCCCGAATTCGGCGAGCGCTCCGACGGCAGCCCCCGGTGCCGCCTCCTGGTGGCCACGAAGACCGGCGCGCCCCGCTAGGGCCTTTCGTTCAGGGCCTTTCGTTCGGATCGTGCCGGGCTCGCAGGGCCTGGCACCGCGCCTCGCGGCGCTGTCGTCGTACGCCGGCTCCCCCGAGCTCTCGGCTTCGCTCGAACAGGAGGGACCCCCATGGCCCCGCTCCCTGGTCCGGCCCGACCCGGACGAAAGACCCTAGACGGCGGTCTCGGGCGCCCCGCCCGCCTGCCGTACATCCTCGTGGAGATGCACGATCAGCCAGCGGCCTGCCGCGGGGTCCTTGCGCAGGACCGCCGTGTTCCGCAGCAGCTCGGGACGGAGCGGAGTGCCGTCCGGGCCGGGCGCGTAGGCGACGCGAAGCCAGTAGCGCAGGACCGCTGTGTCACCGAAGACGTCGACGACCGGGTCGTACGGGCGAAGCCCGCTCCCCACGGGCCCGTCCTCGGACTCGGGCCGCTCGTCCCGCACCCGGTCCAGGTCCGGCTTGCCGAGCAGCAGCGGCTCGGCGGCCGGGTCCCAGATCGTCGCCTCCGGGTCGAGCCGGGCGTCGATCTGGGCGCGGTCCCCGGTGGCGTACGCCTCGTACATGCCGGTCACCACGGACCAGACGGCGGCCACGTCGCCGGGCGCCGCGCCCGGCCTGGCCAGTGCGGGGCGGGCGGACACGGCGGACTCGGGCATGAGGGACGCTCCAGGTCGGACGGGGGAGGCGCGCCGGGGCGACGCGGATGCCAGGCCACCGTAACGGGTCGTCGGTGACGGGCGACCGGTCGGGCCGGAGCGACGGGCCAGGCGGCGGGACACCGGCGCCGGTCCTAGGAGTGCGGCCGGCTCGCGGCCTGTGGCATGGGCGGGCGGTGCGGTGAGGACGTCGTGTCCTGCGGAAACGTCAGCTGGCCGCTCATCCACTGCATGGCCGGCGCGATCTCCCGCTGCCATGTCGTGAAGTGGTGGCTGCCGCGCGGCAGGATGATCCGGGCCGACGTCATGGGCGGCCTGACCGCGTGCAGGAACCTCATCGTGTCGCCGTAGTCCTTCTCGCCCGACCTGCTGCTGGCGGCGAGGACGGACACGCGCGGCACGGGCAGGTTCTCCAGGCGCCAGATCAGGTCGTGCTCGCGCTGTCGCCGGGCGGCGTCGGGACCCGAACCGAAGAGGCTGCCGGTCGTCAGGTCGTCGCCGATCCTGTAGTCCGCCGACAGCGCGGCCGCCGACGTGTACACATCGGGGTGGCGCAGGGTGAGCTGCAGTGCGCACGTGCCGCCCGACGAGTACCCGAGGGCGCCCCACGCGCTCGGGTCGTGGCCCACGCGGTACGACCGCTTGAGCGCCTCCGGCAGGTCCTTCGTGAAGAACGTCTCGGCCCGCGGACCGCCCGGCACGTCCACGCACTCCGTGTCCCGGGGCGGCGCGATCGTCGGGCGCACCATCACGATCACCGTCGGCTGCATCCTGTCCGCCCGCAGCAGCCGGTCCGCGGTCTGGGGGACCTGGAGGTACCGGGCGAGGTTCATGATGCCGCCCGGGTAGCCGCTGATCGCGACCATCACGGGGAAGCGCTGGCGGTAGAACTGCTTCTGGAAGTACTGCGGCGGCAGATACACGAAGGCCGGGTTCACGGCCCGGCTGCGCCGTCCGACGATCTTGACCGACTCGACCCGGCCGACCTGCGCCGCGGGTCCGTGCGGAATCCCCCTCACCTGATCGAGGCCCTGCGGCCCGGCGGGCTGCACCAGACCGCCGCGCACCGCGCCGACCGTGGTGTAGATGCCGCCGTGGCCGAGCGCCGTGACCTCGGCGGGCGCCGTGTCGACCCGGCCGAGCAGCTCGTCCCACGAGCCGTAGAACTCGAAGTTCGCGTTCACGGCGACGGCGAACGCGGTGAGGATCGTGAGCTGGGTCGCGCCGATCATGCCGAGTCGGCCGAGCACGGCGGCGGGCCCGCGCCGGGCGAGCCGCGGCCACACCCAGACCGTGAGCGCCACACACACCAGGGCGGCCAGCACCGTCGCGTATTCGAGTGCCCGGCTCGTCAGGCCCATGGTTTCCTCAACTTTCAGCCGTCATCTGCGGTGTTCGGCAGTTTTCACCGGGAAAGAGGCGCGACGGCCGATGAAGGTTTGCCGGCCACCGCGTTCTTACCGTGCTGTTGTGCCGCTCTTACTCCAGCGACGTGGAGCGCTCCTACGCTCGTTCCCTGTGAAACAACGCCCCGCCGCCGTGGCAGGTCACACGTGCCTGATCATCGGAATGCTGGACATCGCGTCGGCGATCTCCCCGCACATGCACGAGACCCGCATAGAGCGCATCGCGCCCTACGTGCCCGGCCTCGCCGAGGAGGCGGCGCGTGCCGCCGCGCTCGCCGCGGGGCTGCTGCTCGTCATACTCGCCAGGGGCCTGCGCCGCCGTAAACGGCGCGCCTGGGAGGCGGCCGTGGCGCTGCTCGCGGTCAGCGCGCTCGTCCAGGGCGTGCGCCACCATGCCCTGATCCCCGCGCTGGTCTCGGCCGTCCTGTGCGTCGCGCTCGTCGCCCACCGCGAGGAGTTCTACGCGCTCGGCGACCCGCGCGGCAGAACGCGAGCCCTGTGGAACCTCGTCGTCCTCGGCGGCAGCAGTTTCGGGCTCGGGCTCCTCGTCGTCGGCGTGCGCGCGCACCAGGAGGCGGGCCACTCCATCGTGTTCACCGAACGGGTCCAGGAGGTCGCCTACGGCCTGGTCGGTGCGTCGGGCCCCATCGCGTACAGCAGCGACAGGGCCGCCGACATCGTCCAGTTCTCGTTGCTCGCGCTCGGTGTGGTCACCGCCGCAACCAGCGTCTATCTCGCCCTGCGGCCCGTCACCCTGCGCCCCGCCGACAGTGACGAACGGCTGCGTGCCCTCCTGGCCGACGAGGGCCGGCGCGACTCGCTCGGCTACTTCGCGCTGCGCGGCGACAAGAGCGTCCTCTTCTCGCCGTCCGGCAAGGCCGCCGTCGCCTACCGCGTGGTGTCCGGCGTCGCCCTGGCCGGTGGCGACCCCATCGGCGACCACGAGGCCTGGCCCGGCGCCATCAAGGAGTTCCTGCGGCAGTGCGCCCTGCACGCCTGGACCCCGGCCGTGATGGGGTGCAGTGAACTCGGCGGACAGGTGTGGATCCGCGAGGGCGGCCTCAAGGCACTGGAGCTGGGCGACGAGGCCATCGTCGACTGCGCGGCCTTCAGCCTCTCCGGGCGCTCCATGCGCAACGTCCGGCAGATGGTCAACCGCATCGAACGCGCCGGCTACTCCTGCCGCATGCGGCGCGTACGCGATCTGCCCGACGAGGAGAAGAAGCGGCTGCGCGAGGCCGCCGCCGCGTGGCGGGGCAGTGCCACCGAACGCGGGTTCTCGATGGCGCTCGGCCGGTTCGGCGACCCCGACGACGGGGACTGCGTCGTCGTCACCGCGCACCAGGACGACGAGGCGGGCAACGACCGCGTGCGCGCCCTGCTCCACTTCGTGCCCTGGGGCGAGGACGGTCTCTCCCTCGACCTGATGCGCCGGGACCGCACGGCCGAACCCGGCCTGAACGAACTCCTCATCGTGGCCGCCCTGCGGGGCGCGCCCGGGCTCGGAGTGCGCCGTGTGTCGCTGAACTTCGCGGTCTTCCGGGCCGCTCTCGCCCGTGGCGAACGCCTCGGCGCGGGACCGGTGCTGCGGGTGTGGCGGGGGCTGCTCGTGTTCCTGTCGCGCTGGTTCCAGATCGAGTCCCTGTACCGCTTCAACGCGAAGTTCCGCCCGGAGTGGGAGCCGCGCTTCGTCGTCTATCCCACGGTGCGCGACCTGCCGAGGATCAGCTGGGCCTGCCTCCAGGCGGAGGCGTTCGTCGTCCTGCCGCGCCCCGCGGAGCGGCTGCGTCAGCTGCTCAGGAGCCGGCCCGCCGCCCGCGGGGAGAAGCCGCAGCCGGTGGAGGTCACCATCCCGTGACCAGCAGGTGGTTGATCAGCAGGGCGAGCACGGCCTGCGCGGTCAGCCACCCGCGACGCCACCGCTCCGGCAGCAGAGCGGTGGCCGCGAGGAGCCAGGCGGCGAACGGGAGCCAGATGCGCTCCGTCTCCGCCTTGCTCATGCCCGACAGATCGGCGGCCAGAAGAGCGAGCGCCGCGCCGAGGACGACAAGGGCGAGCCGCCCCTCCGGCTCCGCCCGGTCACGCAGGACACGTCCAGGTACCCGGCTCAGCCCCGCCGCCGTGGCAAGGCCGACGATCAGCACGGTGCACGCGGGGTTGGCCCAGATCCAGTAGCCGTACGGCCGGATCCCGCCCGCACCCTGGTAATAGCGCTCCGTCAGCAGGTGGTACGCCTCCCACCAGTTGAACCCGACGAGAGTGAACGCGACGGGCACGACGGCCGCTCCCACGGCGAACAGCGGCAGCGGCCGCACCGTCCGCGCGGTGAGCAGCACGGCCGCCGCGACGAGGGCGATCAGCGTCAGCCCGTACGACAGATAGCAGGTGAGCCCGAACAGCAGTCCGCTGCCGAGGGCCGCCCAGCGGCTGCCGCGGGTGGCCGCCAGCGCGAGGAGCGCCACCGACCACGCGGCGACCGCAGCGAAGTAGCCGTCGGCCGATGTGCCCATCCAGACCGCGGCCGGCGCGAGCGCCAGGAACGGCGAGGCGCGGCGCGCCGTCCGCTCGTCGGCGAGCGCGCGGACGGTGACGAGGACGGCGAGCGCCGCCGTGCACCCCACCGTGATGCACCACACCCCGGCCCACGCGCCGCCACCGAGCCCGATCCGGTCCAGGCCGACGAAGGTCAGGGTCGCCGCGGGCGGATGCCCCGCGACATGCGGCGGCCAGTGGCCGGGGGACTGCAGCAGGATGTGCCGCGTGAAGTCGCGCAGCATCGCGCCGACGTCGTCGAACCGGTCGATGACCTGCAGATACTCGTACGAGGTTGTGAGGCGCCCGGCGATGCCCCGCTGCCAGCCGTCGATCAGCGCGAGCGAGAACGTCCACGCCGCCGACGCGGCCCACACGGCGGGCAGCAGCAGCCGCCACCGCAGCCGGTCGGCCACCACGGGCCCGTACGCGACGACCAGTACGGCGACCGAGATCGCCGCCGGGGTCCCCGGGCCCACGTGCGGTTCCCAATGGGCGTACAGGGGAGCCCAGTTGACGTGCAGAGTGCCGTAGTGGTCCTGGATGTACCGGCCCACGAGGACGGCCGCCGTGACCAGGGCCACCGCGGCAGCGGCGGCAGACAGGTCACGGCGCGTCCCGCTGGAGGGTGGCGCGGTGCTGGGGGCGGCGGGGGGAGCTTCGACCTTCACATCCGGAACGCTAAGCGCCCGCACCGCCGATCGGTCGGCACCGCGGGGTTGCGTCACCGAACCGTCAGATCTTTCTGCGCCGATCCGCGGACATTGCGCAATACGGTCGGACCAGGTCGGCGGGCCCCCCGCCGCGCACAGCCTGAAGGAACCGCATGGGCGACTTCCCCCGCACTCTCCCCGATCCCTGGCGCAGCCCCCTGCGCGGCCCCCGCTTCACCGCGGTACTCGGCCTCGTCCTGCTCGTCGGGATGACCCTGCTCTTCGTGACCGGCCTCCTGTCCTACGCCGCGTACAACCCGAACCTCGCGGCGGTCAACGACAAGACCCCCGACAAGGGGCTGCTCGGCTTCTATCTGTTCTCCTGGCCGACGGACCCGCACTGGCTGTACCGCCTCACCCAGGGACTGCACGTCACCGTGGGCATCACGCTCGTACCCGTGCTGCTCGCCAAGCTGTGGTCGGTCGTGCCCAAACTGTTCGAGATGCCACCCGTACGCTCCATCGGCCACGCCCTGGAGCGTCTTTCGCTGCTCCTGCTCGTGGGCGGCGCGCTCTTCGAGTTCGTGACCGGCATCCTCAACGTGCAACTCGACTACCTGTTCCCCGGCTCCTTCTACACGCTGCACTTCTACGGCGCCTGGGTGTTCATCGGCGCGTTCGTCGTGCACGCCGTGCTGCGCGTACCGCAGGCGCTGCGTGTGATGCGCGAGCGGAAGGCCGGCCTGCCCGAGACAGGGGACCTGGTGGCGGCGAAGCCCGCCGAGCCCACCGTGTCGCGGCGCGGGGCGCTCGCCATGGTCGGCGGGGGTTCGCTCCTGCTGCTCGTCACGACGGCCGGTCAGAGCATCGGCGGGGTGTGGCGCCGCACCGCCCTGTTCGCCCCGCACGGCGGCGCCGACCCGGGCACGGGCCCCGGCCGCTTCCAGATCAACAAGACCGCCGCGGTGGCGGGCATCCGTACCGCCGACATGGGTGAGCAGTGGCGGCTCGTGGTCACCGGCCCGAAAGGCTCCGTCCACCGGCTCACCCGCGACGACCTGCTCCGACTCCCGCAGCACACCTCGTCGTTGCCCATCGCCTGCGTCGAAGGCTGGTCCACGGACGACCAGCAGTGGAGCGGTGTACGGCTGCGGGACCTCGCCGTCCTCGCCGGGACCGACGGCGACACCGACGTTCTCGTCGAGTCCCTGCAACAGCGCGGCGCGTTCCGCAAGGCGGCCCTGCGGCACAACCAGGTCCACGACCCGCGCTCCCTGCTGGCCCTGCGCGTCAACGGAGCCGACCTCACCGCTGACCACGGCTACCCGGCCCGCGTCATCGTGCCCGCGGCGCCGGGCGTCCTGAACACGAAGTGGGTCGCCCGCATGACGTTCGGAGCGCTGTGATGAACCGACTGAGTCGTTGGTACGGCGAGAGCCCGCTCCAGCTGCTGCTCCTGGCCGCCTCGTTCGCCCTCGCGGGATACGCGGGCGTGCGGCTGCTCCAAGGCGACGTGTGGGCCGTGGCGATCTGGTTCGTCGGCGCGGCCCTCGTCCACGACCTGGTGCTCGTGCCGGTGTACTCGATCGCCGACCGCGCGGCGCAGACGGCGCTCGGCGACCGGAGCCGCACGGCCATGATCTACGTGCGCGTCCCCGCGTTCCTGTCGGGGCTGCTACTCCTGGTGTGGTTCCCGCTGATCACGCGCGCGCGAGAGGACCACTACGTCCTCGTGACGGGGCATTCGGGGGAAGCGTTCCTGCCGCGGTGGCTGCTGCTGACGGCAGCACTGTTCGCCGCGTCGGCCCTGTGGTTCGTGTCCGTGACGTTCCTTGCTCCCGCGTCGCCCTGGAGGCAGGCGCGCAGGGCGCGCCGTGAGCAGCGGGCGCGGGAGCGTGAACGGGAGCGTCAGCGGCGCAAGGAGACGAAGGAACGCCCGCCCTCGGACCACTGAGCGACCGGCTGCCAGCCGAGCGGGCGCGCGTCGCGCAGCAGCGCGCGCGTGCCCACCCGGGCCCACGGGAACAGCGAGCCCGCGGTGCCCTGCCCGTCGTCCACCCGTACCTCCACCCGCTCGTCTATGTCGAGCGGAGCCGTCTCGGCGATCAGCAGCCCACCGGGGGCGGTGAGTTCGGCGACCCGGGACAGCAGGCCCCCCGGGTCGCCGCCGATGCCGATGTTGCCGTCGAGAAGGAGTGCCGTCCCCCAACGTCCCTCGCCGGGCAGGGAGTCGAAGACGGACCGCTGCAGAGCGGCGCCGCCGAGGCGGACCGTCCGCGCGACCGCGGCCTCGCTCACGTCGATGCCGAGCGCGCGGTGCCCGGCCGCTGCGAGTGCGGCGACGATTCGGCCGGGGCCGCAGCCGATGTCGAGGACAGCGCCCTCGCAGCGGCGCAGCGCCGACAGGTCGGCGGCGTCGGCGACCGCGCACCAGCGCTCCACCTCGAGCGGCAGCAGCCATCCGTCGGCGCGCCGCAGGAAGAGGGGGCCTCGCTCGTTGCGCACGGCGTCGGCGTAGGGGTCCGTGCACCAGGCCGGTGCCGCCTCGCGCGCCGTGGTCATGAGCGGACCACCCGCGTCAGCCGCGCGTGCTCGGCGGCGAACCGGCCGTCCGGCGCTTCAGCCGCCACCAGGGCGGCGTCGTGGGCCGTGTCGACGTCCCGCAGGACCGGCAGGTCCCGTACGCGCAGCCCCGCGTCCGTGAGCCGGGCCCGCTGCGCCGCACCCGTGTGCGCCGTCGACATCGGCACACCCCGCAGCAGCTCCGGATCGGGCTCGGCGAGCCCGAGCGCCCAGAACCCGCCGTCGTCGGCCGGCCCGAACCATGCGTCGCAGCCCCGCCAGGCGTCGGGCCCGAGCGCGGGCGCGAGCAGCGCGGGCGTCACCTGAGGTGTGTCCATCCCGATCAGGACGGCCGGCCCGGTACACCCGGCGAACGCCGCCGCGAGCCGCTCGTCCAGGCCTCCGCCGCACTGCGGGACCACGTCGATCCCCGGCGGCAGCCACGCTCCGGGCGCCCCGTCGAGGACCAGGACGCGACGCCGCGCGGGCGTGGCGAGCGCTGCCTGGAGCGTGTCGACGAGCGAGGCCTCGGCCAGGAGCGCGGCCTCCTCGGGCGTGAACGGCGGCGTGAGCCGCGTCTTGACCCGCCCTGGCACCGGCGACTTGGCGATGACGAGGAGCGTGGTGTCGTGCCGCCGCGCTGCGGGCGATCCGCCGGCGGTCACCGCGACGCCGCCTCTCCGCGTGCGCACAGCGCCGTCCGCGGCTTCTCCGCGAGGACCCCCCGCATGTCACGCACCGCCTGCCAGGTGCCCCTCCAGGTGCCCGTGACCTTGGACTTTCCCGTACGGGGCCGGTAGGGCACCGGGCGCTCCTCGATGTGCCAGCCCGCGTCGGCGGCCCGGACGACCATCTGGAGGGGGTAGCCGCTGCGGCGGTCCGTGAGGTCCAGGCCGAGCAGGGACGTGCGGCGCGCGGCCCGCAGCGGGCCCAGGTCGTGCAGCCGCAGCCCGGTGCGCCGGCGCAGCATCCCCGCCAGCGCGAGGTTTCCGGCGCGTGCGTGCACGGGGAAGGCACCACGGCCCTGCGGCCTGCGCCGGCCGAGCACGAGATCGGCCCGGCCCTCTATGACGTCCTCGACGAACGTCGTCAGCAGAGCCGGATCGAGCGACGCGTCGCAGTCGCAGAAGCAGACCACTTCCGCGTCGGACGCCAGCAGGCCCGCGTGGCAGGCGGCCCCGAAGCCGCGCCGGGGCTCCGTCACCACGGTCGCGCCCAGGGAACGGGCGATGTCGGGGGAGCCGTCGGTGGACCCGTTGTCCACGACGATTGCCCGCCAGCCGTCCGGGATGCGGGCCAGCACCCACGGCAGCGCGGCGGCCTCGTCGAGGCAGGGCAGCACGACATCGACCGAGGGGGCCAGGTCGCGGAGGGAGGGGAAGTCAGGGGGCATCACAGTGTCACCCTACGAATCCAAACCGGACATTCCGGTCCTCAGCTCCTTACGAAACGCGGACGTCGGACGCGGACGGCCCCTCCGGTGACTCCGATCGGCGGCCTCGGGTGCGACGCTGGTGGGATGCAGACACCACCGCTCGGCCGCGTCCTCGTCGTCGACGACGACCCGACCGTCGCCGAGGTCGTCGCGGGCTACCTGGACCGCGCCGGCTACGACGTCGACCGCGCGGCCGACGGCCCGGCCGCCCTCGACCGCGCCGCCGCGCACGGGCCCGACCTGGTCGTCCTCGACCTGATGCTGCCCGGCATGGACGGCCTCGAGGTGTGCCGCAGGCTCCGGGCACGCGGCCCCGTCCCCGTGATCATGCTGACGGCGCGCGGCGACGAGGACGAGCGCATCCTCGGCCTCGAGGTCGGCGCGGACGACTACGTGACCAAGCCGTTCAGCCCGCGCGAGCTGGTCCTGCGCGTCGAGTCGGTGCTGCGCCGGGCCCGCGCGGCCACGGCACCCAAGCCGTCGGGACCGCTGCGCGCGGCCGCCCTCACCATCGACCCGGCGGCCCGGCGCGCCACCAAGTCGGGGGACGAACTCGCCCTGACTATCAGGGAGTTCGACCTCCTCGCCTTCTTCCTGCGCCACCCGGGCCGCGCCTTCTCCCGTGAGGAGCTCATGCAGCAGGTGTGGGGCTGGGACTTCGGCGACCTGTCGACCGTCACGGTCCACGTCCGCCGGCTGCGCGGCAAGATCGAGGACGACCCGGCGGCACCGCGCCTCATCCAGACGGTCTGGGGCGTCGGCTACCGCCTGGACCCCGGCGGCCCGCACAGCGACGCCGCGCGGCCCGACCGCGCATCGGCAGACTGGACCGAACCCCGTGCATGACATGCTCCTCATCGCCCTCTACGCGTTCCTCGGTGCCGTCGGCGCCGGTCTGCTGGGCGCACTCGCCCTGTTCGTGCTGCGCCGCCGCTCCCTGACGGTGTCGCTCACCGTCGTCGCGGCCGTCGCCGTGACGGCGATGCTCGCCGGAACACTCGTCGTGGCCTGGGCGATGTTCCTGTCCCCGCACGACCTGTCCGTCGTGACGACCGTCGCCGCGATGGCCGCCACCGTGTCGCTCGCGACCGCGCTGCTCCTCGGCCGCTGGGTCGTGGCCCGCAGCAGGGCACTCACCCTCGCCGCCCGCTCCTTCGGTGACGGCGGCAGCTTCGCGGCGCCCCTCGCCCCCGCGACGGCGGAGCTCGCCGCGCTCTCGAGGGAGTTGGAGGCCACCAGCGCCAAGCTGGCCGCGTCCAGAGACCGCGAGCGCGCCCTGGAGACCTCGCGTCGCGAGCTGGTCGCCTGGATCTCGCACGATCTGCGCACCCCGCTCGCCGGGCTCCGCGCGATGTCCGAGGCGCTGGAGGACGGCATGGCGGCCGACCCGGGCCGCTATCTGCGCCAGATCCGCACCGAGGTCGAGCGCATGAACGACATGGTGGGCGACCTCTTCGAACTGTCGCGCATCCACGCGGGGACCCTCGTCCTGAGCCCGTCGAGGATCTCCCTCCACGACCTCGTGGGGGACGCGCTCGCGGGCGCCGACCCGCTCGCCCGCGAACACGGTGTACGCCTCGTCGGTGACCGGGTCGACAGGATTCCCGTCGAGGTCGACGGCAAGGAGATGAGCCGCGTCCTCGGCAACCTCCTCGTCAACGCGATCCGGCGCACCCCGGCCGACGGCACGGTCGCCGTGGCGGCGGCGGGCTCGACGCACGGCGTGGTCCTCACGGTCACGGACGGCTGCGGCGGCATCCCCGAGCAGGATCTGCCCCGCGTCTTCGACACGGGCTGGCGCGGCAGCCATGCCCGTACGCCTCCGTCGGGCGCGGGCCTCGGGCTCGCCATCGTCAGAGGAATCGTCGAGGCCCACCGGGGCAGCGCCGCCGTGCGCAACGTGGCCGGCGGCTGCTGCTTCGAGGTGACGCTCCCGGCGGCGGGGGTGTAGCCCGCAGGTGCCACTTCGCCGGGGCCGTCACCTCGCCCACCTCACCCCAGCTCGGCCTTGGCGAACTCCGTCATCCCCTCCTCGAACCCCACCTCGGCTCGCCAGCCCAGCTCGGCCCTGAGCCGGGCCGGGTCCGCCGTGATGTGCCGTACGTCGCCGAGCCGGTACTCGCCCGTCACCACCGGCATCGGCCCGCCGTGAGCGGCGGCGAGGGCGTGGGCCATCTCGCCCACCGTGTGCGGGTCCCCGCTGCCCGTGTTGTACGCGACGCAGGTGTCGGAGGGCCGGCCGCTCATCGTCTCGAGCGCGAGCGCGTTGGCCGCGGCCACGTCGTGCACGTGCACGAAGTCCCGCCGCTGGCGGCCGTCCTCGAAGACGCGCGGGGCCTCGCCCCGGGCCAGAGCCGACCGGAAGAACGACGCGACACCCGCGTACGGGGTGTCGCGCGGCATCCCGGGCCCGTACACGTTGTGGTAGCGCAGAGACACCGCGCGGCCCCCGGTGGCCCGCGCCCAGGACGACGCCAGGTGTTCCTGGGCGAGCTTCGTCGTCGCGTACACGTTGCGCGGGTCCGTGGGGGCGTCCTCGCCGACGAGGCCGGGGCTCAGCGCGGCGCCGCACTGCGGGCACGGGGGCTCGAAGCGGCCGGCGCGCAGGTCGGCCTCGGCGCGCGGCCCCGGGCGCACGACTCCGTGGCGCTCGCACGCGTACCGCCCCTCCCCGTACACGACCATCGACCCGGCGAGCACCAGATCCCGCACCCCCGCCGAGGCCATCGCGGCGAGCAGCACGGCCGTGCCGAGCTCGTTGCGGGAGACGTAGTCGGGGGCGTCGGCGAAGTCCTTGCCGAGCCCGACCTTCGCCGCCTGATGACACACGGCGTCGACGCCGGCGAGGGCCGTCTCCACGGCGGCGGGGTCGCGTACGTCCGCGACGACCCAAGGATGCTCTTCGTCCGGGCCGGGTGGCCGGACGTCGAGCACGACGACCTCATGTCCTCGCGCGGAGAGAGTGTCCACGACCGCTGACCCGATGAACCCGGCACCGCCGGTGACCAGTACACGCATGCCGCCCACGCTATGCGGGGCCGGGCGCCGGGAGGGCTCTCCCCGCCGATGTGTCACGGCTCCGTAAGGCTTGTGCGAACGGATTTCGGTATCGCGCGGCAGCTCGTACACGGCTAGCGTGAATCGGGGTAACCGGGACCAAACGCCCCCGCGCGGCCCGGAACACCTCACCTCCCGCACCGCCACCACTCGGAAGAAGGGTTCGCGCCATGGCCGCACGACCGGAGGGCGCGCCCATCTGGGCCGACGCCATGTTCCCCGACCTGGAGGCCGCCAAGCGCTTCTACGGCGAGCTTCTCGGCTGGACGTTCGAGGAGGGGCAGGAGGAGTACGGCAACTACACCCAGGCGGCGTCGGACGGCAAGCGGGTCGGCGCGCTCGCGCCGCAGATGCCGGGCATGGAGGGCACCCCGCCGGCCTGGAACCTGTACCTGGCCACGCCCGACGTCAACGCCACCGCGGCCCGCGTCAAGGAGGCCGGAGGCACCCTGGTGACGGAGCCCATGGAGGTCGGCGACTTCGGCACGATGGTCACCGTCCAGGACCCGGCCGGTGTCTTCTTCAGCCTCTGGCAGCCGGGCACGCACGACGGGTTCGAGAAGGTGGGAGAGCCCGGTTCGTACGCCTGGGCCGAGGTGACCACACGTGACACCGAGAAGACGGACGGGTTCTTCGAGGCCGCCTTCCCGTACGAGGTCAAGAAGATGGCCGATGAGAACGTCGACTTCAACATCTGGCAGCTCGGCGGACAGCCGCAGCTCGGCCGCTTCAAGATGACCGAGGACTTCCCGCCGCAGGTCCCGTCGTACGTCAACGTCTACTTCGCGGTCGACGACTGCGACGCGGCGGTCGCCACGGTGACCAGGCTCGGCGGAAAGCTCCACTACGGCCCGATGGACACCCCGTTCGGCCGCTTCGCGGCGGTGACGGATCCGCAGGGAGCCGCGTTCTCGGTGATCGACCCGAGCACGACCGAGGGTGAGATGCCCGACCTCACCTGAGGCCGGAACCGTCAGGGAATCGAGAAGCCGAGCGCGCCCGCGGCCAGTTCCGGGGTGGGCTGTGCCCAGCGCTCGGCCATCGCGTTGCGGGTGGACAGCGAGCGCAGCTCCGCCCGGTCGAGATAGAGCGTGCCGTGCAGATGGTCCGTCTCGTGCTGCACGATCCGGGCGGGCCACCCCGTGAACTCCTCGTTCACGGGCAGGCCCCGCTCGTCGAGCCCTCGCAGCCGCACGTGCTGATGCCGGGAGACCACGGCCTGGAGGCCGGGCACGCTCAGGCAGCCCTCGAAGAACGCGGCGCGGTGGGCCCCCACGGGCTTGTACGACGGGTTGATCAGGACGCGGAACGGCTGCGGCACCCGGCCGCGCGCCTCCCGCACCTCGTCGGGGACCTCGGCCGCGTCCTCGATGACGGCGATCCGCAGCGGGACGCCGATCTGCGGTGCGGCGAGCCCGACGCCGGGGGCGGCGTGCATCGACGCGCGCATCGCGGCGATCAGCCGCTCCAGGAGCGCGGGCTCGAGCTGACCGTCGTAGGTCTGTGCGGGGGACCGGAGCACGGGGTCGCCCGCCTCCACGACCGGCAACGGGTGCTCGCCCGCGAGCAGTTCCTCGACGTGGTCACTCAGGGGTACGGAGGGCATCGCGCCAGCATGCCAAGAAGGATCACGCGTCGGCAACGTTCACCGCGCCACGCGCAGCGTTGCGGACTCGTGAACATTCCCCCGGCGAGGGAATGAGACCGCGGTGACAGGGGCTTTCATCAGAGAGCGGCCATGGTCGGCACGGTCGCTCCACCAGTCCGAACGCCCACCGCCGCCTCCTGGGAGCCCGCCGTATGTCCGTCCCGGCCGCCGCCACCGCGCACCCGCTCGACAACCCCGCGTACGCCTCGCTCACCGGCCCGCACGCGCACTTCGCCGAGTGGCGGGGCCGGATCGTGCGGTACCCCCTCGACGTCACGCCGTGGCTCGCGCTGCCGGACGAGCCCGGACCCGGGGACTGGGCGGATCTCGCGGCGCTCGCCGGGCCGGGCGAGACGGTTCCGCTGCTCGGGATGAGCACGGCGCCGCCCGAGGGCTGGGAACTCACGATGAGCATGGACGGCGTGCAGCTCGTCGACGACGGCGTGGCCGCGGCGCCGGACGGGGAGGCCGTGCTCCTCGTCGCGGCCGACGTGCCCGAGATGCTGGACCTCGTGGCGCGCACCCAGCCGGGCCCGTTCCTGCCCCGCACCGTCGAGCTCGGCACGTATCTCGGGATCCGCAGGCAGGGCGCGCTCGTGGCGATGGCGGGGGAGCGGCTGCACCCGCCGGGCTGGACGGAGATCAGCGCCGTCTGCACCGACCCGGACCACCGCGGCCAGGGGCTCGCGGCCCGCCTCGTCCTGGCCGTCGCGGCGGGGATCAAGGAGCGTGGCGAGACCCCGTTCCTGCACACGGCGGCGGGCAACACGAACGCGATCAGGCTCTACGAGTCCCTGGGCTTCCGGCTGCGGCGCACCACGAAGTTCATGACGGCCCGGGTCCCGGAGTTCGACCACGCCGCCGCCCGCTGAGCGCTGACGCGCGTGGTCCTCGGGGTGGCTCAGTCCTCTTCCGGGACCTGCGCGTTGTAGCGCAGGAGGTAGTCCGCGAAACGGACGAGATCCTCCTCGGGCCAGTCCGCCAGCCGCTCCCGGAACGCCTGGCGGCGGCTGACGGTGACCTGGGCGAGGATGTCGGCGCCCGCCTCGGTCGGATGGAGGACTTGGACGCGGTGGTCGTCCGGGTCCACCCGGCGCATCACGAGCCCGGCCCGCTCCAGCGCGGACACCTGCCGGCTCACCGTCGACTTGTCGAGGGCGTAGTGCGCGGCGAGGTCCGTCGCCCGGCAGCCGCCCTTCTCGTCCAGATGGCTGAGCAGGGTGTACGACACGAGGGACAGCTCGGGGTGCATCCGTCCGGCCATCGCTCTCGCGCGCCGCGCGAACGACGTCATCTCGCGCTGAATGGTCTCGACTGCCGTCTCGCGGTCTGTCACGTTCCGTCCTCTCCCGCTGCTCGTTGCATTCTACAACCGATGGGTGGGGCGCACCGCGGGCAGGCGAGTTCCCGTGCCCGGGGCTAGCCTCCTGAGCATGAGCGACCCCAGTGATGTGCCCGCCCGCTACACAGTCCTGGTCAAGCCCCAACTCGCCGACAAGGACGGCCACCCCGTGCACGGCAACCCGCTGCGCGTGGTGCCCGTCGAGGCCACGGGGTCGTCCGGGGAGTCCGGCTATCCGCGCTTCGAGGGTGAGGGGGTGCAGGTGGAGATCGACCCGCTCACCCGCTCCGTCGAGGCCGTGACCGTCGACGGCGAGGAGCTGCCGTACGGGTGGGTGGCCGAGGTCGCCGCGGACTGACCGGCCGTCCGGCCGCGCCGCGATCCGCCTCCGTGGCGGGGTGCGGCGGCGCTGTGAGGCGTGGCGCAGCTCTCTTATGCAACTTGTTGCAAAAGCGAGCCGTCGTCGTCTACAACTGTGACGACGTTCGCCGCGCACGGAGGGCCACCATGAGCCGATACCCGCACCTGCTCACCCCGCTCGACCTCGGATTCACCACGCTGCCCAACCGGGTCCTGATGGGCTCCATGCACGTGGGACTCGAGGAGGCGGAGAACGGCTTCGCGCGCATGGCGGAGTTCTACGCCGCCCGCGCGCGCGGCGGCGTAGGCCTCATGGTCACCGGTGGCATCGCCCCCAACGAGGCGGGGCGCCCCTGGGCCGGCGGCGCGAAGCTGACCACCGAGGCCGAGGCCGACGAACACCGCCAGGTCACCGACGCGGTGCACGCGGCGGGCGGGAAGATCGCGATGCAGATCCTCCACTTCGGCCGCTACGCCTATCACGAGGACCTCGTCGCCCCCAGCCCGCTCCAGGCGCCGATCAGCCCCTTCCCGCCGCACGAACTCACCGACGCCGAGGTCGAGCAGACCGTCGAGGACTTCGCGCGCGCCGCCGAACTCGCGCAGCGGGCGGGCTACGACGGCGTGGAGATCATGGGCTCCGAGGGCTACCTCATCAACGAGTTCATCGTCGCTGCCACGAACCGGCGCACCGACCGCTGGGGCGGCTCGTACGAGAACCGCATCCGCTTCCCCGTCGAGATCGTCCGCCGAGTCCGCGAGCGCGTCGGCACGGACTTCATCCTCATCTACCGGCTCTCGATGATCGACCTCGTGCCCGGCGGCTCCACCCTCGAAGAGGTGGTACAGCTCGCCAAGGAGATCGAGGCGGCCGGCGCCACCATCATCAACACCGGCATCGGCTGGCACGAGGCCCGCATCCCGACCATCGCCACCTCCGTGCCGCGCGGCGCGTACACCTTCGTCACCAAGAAGGTCATGGGCGAGGTCTCCATCCCGCTCGTCACCACGAACCGCATCAACACCCCTGAGATCGCCGAGGAGTTGCTCGCCGACGGCTGCGCCGACATGGTGTCCCTCGCGCGGCCCCTGCTCGCCGACCCGGACTTCGTGGCCAAGGCCCAGGCCGAGCGCTCCGAGACCATCAACACCTGCATCGGCTGCAACCAGGCCTGCCTGGACCACACGTTCAGCGGCAAGATCACCTCCTGCCTCGTCAACCCGCGCGCCTGCCACGAGACCGAGCTGGTGCTCGCGCCGACCCGCCTGCGCAAGCGCGTCGCCGTCGTCGGCGCGGGCCCCGCGGGCCTCGCCTGCGCCGTCTCCGCCGCCGAGCGCGGCCACGCCGTCACCCTCTTCGACGCCGCGTCCGAGGTCGGCGGCCAGCTCAACGTCGCCCGCAAGGTCCCCGGCAAGGAGGAGTTCGACGAGACCCTGCGCTACTACCGCGCGCAGCTCGAACTGCACGACGTGGACGTCCGGTTGAACACCCCCGTCACCGCCGCCGACCTCACCCCGGACGCGTACGACGAAGTGGTCGTCGCCACCGGCGTCACCCCGCGCACCCCCGAGATCGAGGGAATCGACCACCCCAGCGTCGTCGGCTACCTCGACGTCCTGCGCGACGGCGCGCCCGTCGGGGAGCGCGTCGCCGTCGTCGGCGCGGGCGGCATCGGCTTCGACGTCGCCGAGTACCTCACCGACAGCGGCGACAAGGCGAGCCAGGACCCGGCGACGTACTTCCGTCAGTGGGGCGTCGACATGGACTACCAGGGCCGCGGCGGCCTCGCGAAGCCCGACCGGCCCGCCCCGCCGCGCGCCGTCCACCTCCTCCAGCGCAAGACCTCGAAGGTGGGCGCCGGACTCGGCAAGACCACCGGCTGGATCCACCGCACCGAACTGCGCCACCGCGGCGTCACCATGGTCGCGGGCGCCACCTACGACCGCATCGACGACGCGGGCCTGCACATCACCGTCGACGGCAGCTCCACCGTCATCCCCGTCGACACCGTCGTGCTGTGCACCGGCCAGGACCCGGCCCGCGGTCTCTACGACGACCTGCTCGCCGCCGGCCGCGAGGCGCACCTGATCGGCGGCGCCGACGTGGCCGCCGAGCTGGACGCCAAGCGCGCCATCCGCCAGGGCACCGAACTGGCCGCGGCGCTGTGAGACCGGCGGTCACGTGGCCGGGCCCGCCGGCCGCGTGACCGCCTCCGCATAAGGTGCAGCCATGTCACTCCCGCACGCGATCCTCACGGCCCTCCTGGAGAAGCCGTCGTCGGGCCTCGAACTGACGCGCCGCTTCGACAAGTCGATCGGCTACTTCTGGTCGGCCACGCACCAGCAGATCTACCGCGAGCTGGGCCGCCTGGAACGCGAGGGGTACATCAGGGCCCTGCCCGCGCCGACGCCCGCGCGCGGCCAGAAGAAGGAGTACGAGGTCCTGCCCGAGGGCCGCGCCGAACTGGCCCGCTGGACCGCCGCGAGCCAGGACCCGAAACCGCTGCGCGACCCGCTTCTCCTGCGCCTGCGCGCCGCCGCCGTCGTCGGCACGGACGGCATCGAGGCCGACCTGCGCCGCCATCTCGAACTGCACCGGCGGCAGTTGGCGCAGTACGAGGAGATCGAGAGGCGCGACTTCCCGCCCGGCCTCGACGCCGTCGAGGACCGGCTGCAACACGTCGTGCTGCGCGCGGGCATCGACCTGGAGACGTGCTGGGCCCGCTGGCTCGAACAGACCCTGGAGGAACTCGGCCTCGACCCGTCCTAGAGCTCTTCGTCTAGGCGAGCGTCGCCGCCTCCGGGTCCCAGTCGGCCGGTACGGGCGCCGGCGCCGAGGGACAGGTGGCGACGTGGGTGAACTCGGCGTGTTCGGCCGAGCGCGTGATCGCCGTCATCGTCTGCAGGACATGCAGGGCCAGCGTCCCCGACGCACGCGGCGCACCGCCCCGGCGGATCGACCGCGCCAGGTCGAGCACGCCGAGCCCCCGCCCGTCGGTGCGCCCCGCGACCGGCAGCTCGCGCCAGTCGTCCGCACCGTTGGCCCGCACCCTCAGCGGCCCGCCGAACGTGTTGGGGTCCGGCACCGCGAGAACCCCTTCCGTGCCGGTGACCTCGAACTGGATGCGCCCCAGCGCCGAGTCGAAGCTGAACACCGACGTCGCCCGCACCCCCGACGCGAACTCGACGAGCGCCGACACATGCGTCGGCACCGCCACCGGGAACACCTGCCCCTCCTTCGGCCCCGAGCCGACGACGCGCTCCTCGCGCGCGCGTGCCGCCGAGGCCGCGACCCGCGACACCCCGCCGAACAGCGCCACCAGGGACGTCAGGTAGTAGGGCCCGAGATCGAACAGCGGGCCCGCGCCCGGCTGGTAGAAGAACGCCGGATCGGGGTGCCAACGCTCCGGCCCGAGGCCCTGCACCGCCGTCGTCGCCGCCACCGGCTCACCGATGTGCCCGGCCCCGACCGCCCGCAGCGCCGACTGGAGCCCCGCGCCGAGGAACGTGTCCGGCGCGTTCCCCACGAGCAGCCCCCGCTCCGTCGCCTCGGCGAGTACCTTCTCCGCCTCGCCAGGGGCCAGCGCGATCGGCTTCTCGCCGTACACGTGCTTACCGGCGCGCAGCGCCTGCGCCGCGACCTGCGCGTGGGCGGCCGGCACGGTGAGGTTCACGACGAGCTCGACCTCGGGAACGGCGAGCACCGTCGCCACATCGCCGGCGACCGGCACGCCGTGCTCGCGCGCGACGGCCGTGGCGCGGTCCGCGTCGAGGTCGGCGACACCCACCACCCGCAGATCGGGAAAGGCGGACAGCGTCCGCAGATACTGCTCGCTGATGACGCCCGCTCCGACGACGGCGACACCGACCGGCCCCGAACTCACACTGCCCCCAAGGCGGATGCGTAGATGGTGCGGCCGCTCCCGCGCGGCTCCGGAGACGGTAGGACGCTTCGAGGGGACCGGACAAGGGCGCGTCCCGGCCTTGGACGCAGAGTTGCCACGGACCCGGATCCGCCGGTGCGCCCCACGTCGGCGCCGGCACCAGGCGCTGCCGCCGGCTCCCGCGGTCACAAGAGCCCTGTTCAGGAACCGGTGGTGACGCTCCGTTCGGCGGAGTAGGCGCCCCACGTCCCGTCGGGCAGCTGGGCGCGGATCCGCACCCGGTGCCGGACGCCGGCCTCCTTGCCCACGTAGAAACTGTTCCGCGCCGTGCCCTTGGGCGGGGCGTCGCCCCAGACGAGCGTGGTCGCCTGCCGGCCGTCGAGATAGATGCGGTACGCGGGCACGGTGCCGCCCGTGCGCGGGGGCGTCCACGACAGGTCGATGTAGTACGCCCCGTCGGCCCGGCGGGACGCGGCGCGGAAGTCGGCGGGCGCGGTGCCGGGACCCTCGTCGGCGCCCGTCGCGGTGGTGAGCCTCAGGGCCGGGCCCGCGGGTGAGGTGTTGTCGGCGGCGTCGCGCGCCTTCACGGTGAACGCGTACGCGGTGCCCGGCCGCAGCCCGGTGACCAGTGCCCGGGTCTCACCCCCGCCGACACTGTGGATCTTCGATGCGCCCTGGTAGATGTCGTACGAGACGACGCCCTTGTCGTCCTTCGACGCACCCCATGACAGTGACGCCGCGTGGCCGCCGTCCGCCCGGCCGCGCAGCGCTCCCGGCCGGGTCGGGGCCGACCGGTCCTCGGCCACGGCGGCCGGGGTGGTGACGGGCACCTTCGCGCTGAGCGGCCCGAGCGTGCCGTCGCTGTCCTCGGCCCGGACGGAGAAGGTGTACGCGGATCGCGGGCGCAGCCCGACGACGTCCACCATGTGCTGTCCGCCCGGCACCTCCTTCACTTTGGTGGCGCCCCGGTACACCGTGTAGCCCTTGACGTCGGCGTCGCCCTCGGGGCGGCTCCACATCACGTGCACGGAGGTGGCGCTGCCCGCCTGCGCCGTGACGCCGGCGGGGGCCGTGAGTGGGGGACCCTGCCGGGTGTCGTCGCCGAGCAGGCCGCACGAGGTGGCGAACAGGAGCGCGGCGGCGCAGGCCGCGCAGGCCAGAGGGGTGCGTCCGGGGGTGCGTCGCACGGGCGGGCCTTCCGTTCGGAAGCATTGGTACAGACCTGTATGCCATGAGTGGCGGGGTCACATCAAGAGGTGCCGTGTCGCGAGCGTCGCGCACGTCCGGCCCCGGAGCGATGGACCGCATGGTCAGGGCGAGGTGCGGGCGAAGAAGTCCGTCGCCACCAACTGGCCGTAGAACAGGGCGCGTTGGGTGACAGGAAGACCGTGGCGGGTCGGGGCGACGGACCAACCGCCGCCCCGCATCGCTCACACCTTCCGGTACGTGTACGCCTCGACGGCCGCCGCCTCGACCGCGTCCAGATCCGCCCCCGCCGACGCCGTGACCACCGCGGCCACGGCCCCCTCGACGAAGGGGGCGTCCACCAGGCGTGCCCCGTCCGGGAGTTCATCGCCCTCGGCCAGCAGCGCCTTCACGGTGAGCACCGCGCTGCCCAGATCGGCGAGCACCGCGATGCCCGCGCCCCGGTCGACCGACCGCGCGGCCCCGGAGATCAGCTCGGCGCTGGTGCCGAGCCCGCCGTCCTCGGTACCGCCCGCCGGCGCCACGGGAACGGCCGCGCCGCCGCCCGCCAGCTCCTGCGCAAGCTCCGCCACCGACTCGGCGACGGCGCGGCTGTGCGACACGAGCACGATCCCGACGGCTTTCTCCTGACCACTGAGCCCGCTGCCCACGCCCCCCGGCTCACTCATCGCGGGCCGCCTCGGCCAGGGCCCCGATCAGCAGCGCCGACGACGTGGCGCCGGGGTCCTGATGCCCGATGCTGCGCTCGCCCAGATAGCTCGCCCGCCCCTTGCGCGCCTGCATGGGCGTCGTCGCGAGCGCGCCCTGCTCGGCGGCGGTGGCGGCCGCGTCGAAGGAGGTGTCGAGCGCGTCGATCGCGGGCACCAGCGCGTCGATCATGGTCTTGTCGCCCGGCGCCGCCCCGCCCAGCGTCATGACGGCGTCCACGCCGGTCCGCAGCGCCGCCGCGAACTCCGCCTCACTCACCTCGGGGGCGTCCCCGAGCGCCTTGCCCGTACGGCGCAGGAGCGTCCCGTACAGCGGGCCCGACGCGCCGCCCACCGTCGAGATCAACTGACGTCCGGCGAGGGTGAGCACAGCGCCTGGGGTGGCCGGTTCCTCCTTCTCCAGGACCGCGCTCACGGCGACGAAGCCGCGCTGCAGATTGCTGCCGTGGTCGGCGTCGCCGATCGGCGAGTCGAGTTCGGTGAGCCGGGCCGCCTCCCGGTCGACGGCCGCGGTGGCCGCGTCGAGCCAGCGTCGGAAGAAATCGGCGTCGAGCACGTCATCTCCTTGCGTGGTGGTGATGGTTCGGACCACAGGCTGCCTCACATGCCCCAGCGCAGGCCCGCCGTGCTCACGGGCGCGTCCCACAGGCGCAGCATTTCCTCGTCGACCTGGCACAGGGTGACGGAGGCACCGGCCATGTCGAGCGACGTGACGTAGTTCCCGACGAGCGTGCGCGCCACCGGCACACCACGCTCGGTCAGCACGCGCTGGACCTCGGCGTTGAACCCGTACAGCTCGAGCAGCGGGGTCGCGCCCATGCCGTTGACGAGGACGAGTACCGGGTCGCTCGGCTGCAGGTCTTCGAGGACGGCGTCCACGGAGAAGTCGGCGATCTCGCGGGACGTCATCATGGCGCGCCGCTCGCGGCCGGGCTCACCGTGGATGCCGACGCCCAACTCCAGCTCGCCGGGCGGCAGATCGAAGGTCGGGCTGCCCTTGGCGGGTGTGGCGCACGCGCTCAGGGCCACGCCGAAGCTGCGCGCGTTCGCGTTGACCTGGCGTGCGATCGCCTCCACGCGCTCCAGCGGCTGTCCCTCCTCGGCCGCGGCGCCCGCGATCTTCTCGATGAACAGGGTCGCGCCCGTGCCGCGCCGGCCCGCGGTGTACAGGCTGTCGGTGACGGCCACGTCGTCGTTGACGAGGACCTTGGCGACCTGGATCCCCTCGTCCTCGGCGAGTTCCGCGGCCATGTCGAAGTTCAGCACGTCACCCGTGTAGTTCTTCACCACGAAGAGCACCCCGGCGCCGCTGTCCACGGCGGCCGCGGCTCGCACCATCTGGTCGGGCACCGGCGACGTGAACACCTCGCCGGGACAGGCGGCCGACAGCATCCCGTGCCCCACGAACCCCCCGTGCAAGGGCTCGTGCCCCGACCCGCCACCGGAGACGATCGCGACTTTCCCCTCGACGGGAGCGTCCCGGCGCGCGATCACCCGGTTCTCGACATCGACGAGCAGCTCCGGATGGGCCGCGGCCATTCCCCGCAACGCGTCGGCGACCACGGTCTCGGCCACGTTGATGAGCATCTTCATGGGTACCTCCAACTGGGCCCAGCATCTGAGCCTCTGACCAGTGTCTTACCTGGTCAAGGCTGGTTGGGAAGGTTATCGATCCTGGCGGTCCGTGGCGGCTGGAAGCGGGTTCCGACGGGGCTGTTGCTGACCTGGTGCTGACTTTGCTGACGGAGTATCAGATGAAGTTGTGGTGATGGACGAACGGCGCTCCCAACCGCTTACTCCCGGCAGTATCGGCTCTCGCGGAGCCCTGGTCACGTGTGCGGCGTGGGTGGTTGGCGGAAGGTGTCGTCGCGGAGCATCGCGAAGGGGACGTCGGCTCGGCGCCGTGCGTGGCAGGGACGGCCCGGCCAAGGGCGATATGGCTGGTCTAGACCGGCCGGGGCGTGTCCCGCCATTCGAACATGAGGATCGTCGCGTCGTCGCGGAGACGGTTTTCCTGGGCGTCAAGGGTCGCCTGAATGAGGCGCCGCAGTGTCTCCGGCGCCAGTTCGCCTGCCGCGGCGGCCCGGGCGACATAGTCGGCGAACCGTTCGAGACCGAACTCGCCGCCGTCCACCGTCCGGGCTTCCGTGACGCCATCGGTGAACATCAGCACTCGATCACCTGGTTCGAGGGCTGTCTCATGCACGCGCCGGGGCGTCGGGGTGAAGACGGCACACATCCCCATGGGCGGATCGGCTTCGCGGTCCAGGGCTCCGGCGACCAGGCGGTGGTCACGGATGAGGAGCGGCGCAGGGTGTCCGCAGTTGATCCAGCGCAGCTTGCCGGTGATCAGGTTCAGTTGGGAGACGACCGCGGTGCAGAACTGGTCCGGCAGCCACTTGGACAGGGCTGCGTCGACGCACTCCACGAGTTCGGGGAGGTCCGCTCCGGTGCGACGCGCGTTGCGGCAGGCGGCCAGCGACACGACCGATGTCAGCCCCGAAGCCAGATTGTGTCCCATGGCGTCCAGGATCGCCGTGTGGAGGATCGAGTCGGTCAGGGCGTGGTCGAAAGCGTCCCCGCCGATCTCGTAAGCCGGTTCCAGGACGGCGGTCGAGACGGCGCGTGTGGTGCCGATAGTGCGGGGCGGGAGGAAGGCGCGCAGCATCTCGGCCGCCAGCCGCATCGGTTCCGTACGGGTCTGGCGAACGTAGGAGTCCTTGAACGCCCGCTTGGAGGTGATCATCATGGCGAACAGGGCGGCGAGCGTCCTGCCACGCCGCAGTGTCAGCGGGTCGAGGGCCGGGGCCCGTACCGCGAGGACGCCGAGGCGTTCCGCCCCGTCCATGAGCGGCAACCAGGCCGTCATCCCTCCGGAGTCGGACTCCTCGGTCCGCAAGGATTGGGTGCGGTACGTCCAGCCGGCGAGCGAATCGTCGATGGGGAGCGTCCGCACCAGATCGTTGAGCGGTGTCAGCTGTTGTTGTTGCAGGTCGGCCAGGTAGGCGATGGAGTGCTGAAGGCCCATGGCCTTGGTGCAGCGCGCCATTGCGGTGGTGAGGTCGAGTGTCGAGTTGCCGAGATCGGCGAGGAACTCGGCTAGGGCGACCTCAGGGATCTCGGGAACGGTCACCTCATCACCCCTCGTCCGGATCCTGGTCCAGGGCCGATACGTACCTGTGCAGTCTCACACCGCGACGTGTGGCTCGCCCGTGGGGGACGGACCGGTTCGTGGTCAGGCGGCGCAGCACATGGGGTGCGGCGGTAGCTCTCAGTGCGCGTCGGTGGCCGGCGGTGTCCGGCCGTGCTGGGCCGTGCATCAACCCTCGCCCGTGATCCCGGGAAATCGGCACAAGGCGGCGCGGCAGCCGGTCCGCGTCGCCCGCACGGTCTTTCGCCCAGCGTAGTGGTACGAGCCCCCGTTATTGAATTTCTTATGCAAAAGCCGCCGCGGTGGGCTTGACAATATCTATGAGGGGTACTTGGCGGTTAGGTTCATAGTAAGGACAACTGCCTTGACGGGGTTGGGACGGGAGCGCGCTGTGGCTGGGAACGAGAAGGCCAAAGCCAAGAAGGAGCAAGTGAAGGGAAAGTTGAAGGAAGCGACCGGGCGCACGATAGGCAATGAAGAGATGACCGCCAAGGGTCGCGCGGAGAAGGCCAAGGGGGACGCGCGCCAGGCCAAGGAGAAGGGGAAGGACATCTTCCGCGGTTGATGGACACGCACTGTGTGCCTGCCGCACGATATCGCGCGGCAGGCACAGGACGGTCCGGACGAGCGGCACGACCGACAGGTCGATGAGGCACTCACCCGGCGCCGCTGCCCAGCCGCCTCAGGCTCCGCAAGTGAGATGAATTCGTAGCTGAAGCCATTCCTCCACTGGATAACATCCAGCCCCGAATCATAGGGGCAGGCGCATAATTGGGAGTGTCCGGCTGGGATTGGAGAGCGTCATGGTCATCCTCGGTGTCATCCTGCTTGTCATCGGACTTGTGACGGGAATTTCCATACTGTGGACCATCGGGGTTGTCCTGTTGGTGATAGGCGCCATCCTGTGGGTGCTCGGAGCTGTTGGTCACTCTGTGGGTGGCAGGCGGCACTACTGGTGATGGCCGCCGGAACGGCTCACAGCGGCCCAAAGGCTCAAGTCCCAAGCGGGAACCGCAGTATGAGTACTCAGTCGGAAGGCGGCAGCAATGTGCCCAGCGGACCGAGGTCGAGGTTGAGGTCCTCCATGGTCAGCCCGTACTGGGCGCACAGTTCACTCATCCGCTCATGGAGGACCATGAGCGTCGCCCCCAGGCGCTCCTCCTGCTCGTCGGTGAGATCTCCCTGATCGACCCGGTGCAACGCCTGCCGCTCCATGAGCTGGCGCAGTAGCTCCACCAAGGTGAGGACCAGCCTGATGAGGTCCCGCTCCACGGTGTCGGGGTCGGAGGTGATGCGACGTGCGGGTGAGTGTGAACGCTTGCCCGACGGGGACAGATCGCGAGGCGCTGCGGGCAGAAGTCGGAAGGCGCGCTCAGCGGCCTCCGCGACCTCTTCACGGCGGCGGGCCGACCCACTCTTGCGCTCAGCGGGCGGCTCGCGCCCGTCCTCAGCCGCCATCGTCGCCCCCAGACGGCGCCGTCTCAGCCCAGGGGGAGGGGTTCTGCGCGCTGATGGACACGATCAACGCTCTGAGCGAGACCCGCACGAGATCGATGTCGGCGATGGACAGGACGACGTCACCGGTGAGGACGACGCCACCGCTGAGCAGGCGGTCCAGCAGATCGATGAGCGCGACCTGCCGCTGCGCCAGTGGCTCGACCGCGGACGACGGTTCGTCGGGAGCGGTCATGGCCGCGGACCTTTCGAGGCGTCATCGGTTTCGGCGGGCGGCATGGCGAAGGAGTAGGGGGCCCAGGGCCCGGTGACCTCTATACGAACGCCCTGCAGTCCGTCAGCGGCGCGTTCAACCCCGTCTCGGAACTCCTCACACCGAGCCAGAGGCACAAGGTATGCGTCATTGACGACGTTCTCGCCCGCCGAGTCGGCGAGAACGCCCTGCTGCACACGGTGGCGCGCTCTGTCGACGGCGTGCCTGCGCCCTACGCCCTCGACCGCATCGGCGGCCAGCTGGGCAGCCTGGTAGACGCTGTCCCGGACGCTCTGCTGTTGCCTGCGGTTGCGCAGGTATGCGCGTCCCGGGGACAGGTCTGCCCCTCGCCGGGGCTCGGCGGCGGCGGGAGCAGCGGACGGCTCGACATAGATCTTGACCCCCCATTCGACGTGCTCGGCCAGGCGCGCCAGACGATCCTTGAACACGGCCTGCCCGCCGTCCAGGACGTCCCGCGCCCTGGTGTCGTCGAGATACACCGTTGCCAGACGCAGCGGAAGCACTGTCGTCCGGGTGGCCACGGCCTCGATGACGGCGTGGTGCGCGCGGGCGACCGCCTCGAGCCAGTCCAGGTCTTCCAGGCGTTGCTTGAGGGCGTCCTCCTGGAAGTCCTGCGCGGGCACGTGACTTGCCACGAGTACCAGGGTGTTGTCGTGACTGCCGGGCACGAGGCGGACCGGGGCGTCGGCGACCCCGTTGAGCGCGGTGACGAGCTCCTCGAGCCGGCCGCCGTCGCGTGCCACGGCATACACGTATGTGACGAGGTCATTCATCGCGGGCACGTCCTCGTCGACGGCTGTCGCGTGGTTCGTCTGCCTCTGCCTCTGCCTTAGCGTCCCTGTCTTCGTCCGCGCGTTCGTGCCCGTGCTCGGGGAGCGCCTCGCGGTCCCGGAGAGCATCGATCTCGGCACGGAGCCGCCGGTTCTCCTCGGCGAGTGACCGGTCGTCCCTGCTCCGTGACGACAGCGAGGGGTCGTGCTCCCACCAGTCGATGCCCATTTCCTTCGCCTTGTCCACCGACGCGACGATGAGCCGGAGCTTGATGGTCAGCAGCTCGATGTCGAGGAGATTTATCTGGATGTCGCCCGCGATGACGATGCCCTTGTCGAGCACGCGCTCAAGGATGTCGGCGAGATTGGCGGAAGAGCCCTGCCCGTACGGCGGAGCTGCTCTGGAAGGGTAGGAGCCGGGCCTGTTGGCCAGAGGTTCAGTCACGATGGTGACCTCGTGTTCCCTCGTCGCACCGGGTCAGGGCTGCCCGCCCCGCCAATGGGCCCGGATCTCTTCCAGCCGGTCCAGCAGTTCGTCCTCGCGTCGGTCGAACGTCTCCTCGTCGATCTCCCCCGCAAGCAACTGCCTCTCGAGTTCTGCGAGATCGGCTTGCACGGGGGCTGGGTCGTAGTACTCCTTCTCCGCTGCTTCCAGGACACGGTCGACCGTCCATATGACGCCGCGCACCGGTGCGAGGGGGAGGGTGACGAGCTGAGTGAAGAGACCCATGAGTACTCCTCAGACGAAACTGTAGGGAGGGAGAGGGGCGCTCAGCCGGAGCTCGAAGTCATCGCCCAACTGATTCGCCACACTCAACTCTGTGGTCAGGAAGCCCTCTTCTTGGTCATCGGTCACAAGAAACGAGACGCTGAGGAAGTCCGATCCGGTCGGGGATGAGGAGTCAAACTCCCGGGCGAAGGGGCGCAGGGCCTCGATCACACCTGCGGCCAGGGCCTCCTGACGTGTCTGCACCTCGTGGGCCACCAGCTCGCCGAGTTGGACGGGTGCATCCGGACCTGCCGTTCCCGCGCGAATCCCGTCGTTGAGCTGCCGCGCCGTAGTCGATTCCTGAAGGACCTCACGCAACAGCGCGTCCTCGTCCTGTGACGCCTTGAGGTGGTACTCGGTGCAACCCTCGAGTACGCGGAGTCTGTCCGCATACACCTCGGCACTCTCCTCCAGGACGGCCCGTACGGCTTCGTCGTCCGCGGCCATGAGCCCGAATCTCAGAGGAAGCACCGTGCCGTCCGCCATGAGCCGCTCCTGCACCGCTTGGTGCGCGCTGATGTCGCGACGTTTGGGGCGAAGGTCCTCCGGGGCGTCGCTGACGACAGCACTCAGCAATCCGGCCGTCACTACGCGCAGGTCGGCCGGAGTCTCGCCGACGCCGTGGAGGTCGCCGAGGCGCAGAGGGTGCTGCTTGCCGGTGATGGAGTAGACGTAAACGGCCATGGCTTAATCCTTCTCGCGGGGCGAGCCCTTCTCCCGTCGGGAGGCACGCCGGGCGGGGCGCCGACGCCTCTCCACGGGTTCCCTTTCCTTCTCCTCCTCTTCAGCCTCGCCCTCGTCCTCCTCTTCGTCTGAGTCACCGTCGGTGACACCTTTGACGGAATCAGTGATGGCTTCCACGGCGCCGGAGAGGGCGCCCTTGGACTTACCCTTGGCTCCGCTCTCCATCGAATCACCGACGATGTCGGTGAGCTGGCTCGGTGCTTTTCGTCCGGACTCGAGATCCAGACGGTTACATGCCTCTGCGAATCGCAAATACGTGTCTACGCTGGCCACAACGATGCGAGCGTCGATTTTCAGGATTTCGATGCCGACCAGTGACACGCGGACGAAGACGTCGATCACAAGCCCGCGATCAAGAATGAGTTCCAGGACGTCGTAGAGGCTGCTGCTGGTGCCACCGCCCTGCGCGACGGTGCCTCCACCTTGTGGCACCACAGTCATGGTGCCTCCCTTCACCGGCAATTCGGCTGTATCTCAGCCTCGCCGATCGATCTGTCCTCGCGTGTAGCGGCGCGTCCTTTCGTAGGCCACGAGATCGCCCTCTTTGCTGAGAGACACTCGGTAACTGGCCATCACGCTGGTGGTTTCGGGGACACGTTCCAATTCGAGTACCTCGACATCGGCTTCCCAACCGTCATCGGTGGGTTTCAGCGCCGAAACCGATTCCGGGGCACGCCCGAGCAGCTCCTGCAATTGCTCCGCTGCGGCACGCATGGCCCATGCGGCACCGCCCTTGCCCGAACGGCGGTTGGTTTCACCGCTGGCGTCCCGGGTGGCTCTGTGGCCGCCGGTGGAGCGCCGCTTGGCGGGTTCTGCCGGAGCCATGGTCACTCCCGATCGTCAGTGCGGGCGCCAGATCCCACGCGCGAACGTAGAATTTCATCATATACGGCCACATCTCGCAGTGGTGGTGGGTGGCTTCGATGAAGCCTGCCGGACGAGGGTGTGACGCTTTACGGGGGCAGGGTGCCGTGCGAGACGGCGCATGCGATCTCTCTCCTCGATCCGGGCTGGGACGGGGGTGTTGGCCCTGAACCGGCTCCTTGCCCCTGCCCTTTCCGAAGGGAACCGCTTCATGAAGGACACGACCAAGATCGCTCTCGCCACCGCGGTAGCGGGCGGCTACGTGCTGGGGCGTACCAAGAAAGCGCGTCTCGCATTCGCGGTAGCGACGTATCTCGCCGGACGCCGCTTCGGGCTCAGTCCTCAGCAGCTCGTGACCGAAGGTCTGCAGAAACTCGGAGATGTTCCAGGGGTCGGCGAGCTGAACGAGCAGATGCGTGGCCAACTGCTGGACGCGGGACGTGAGGCACTGGCTGCTGCGGCCGATCGTAGCCTCGTCGGCCTTGCTGACTCGCTCCATGAACGCACGCTGCGCATCGGCGAGAAGGACGAGGACGAAGCGGAGGAAGAAGAGGAGCCGGAGGAGGAAGAGGAGGAGCTGGAGGAAGAGGAAGAAGAAGAGCCGGAGGAAGAGGAAGAGGAAGAGGAGGAGCCGGAGGAAGAGGAAGAAGAGGCCGAGGAGGAACCACCGCGGCGCCGCCGTTCAGCGGGAACCACCGGGAGGAAGCAGGCGGCCACATCACGCCCTCGTAAGACCGCGGCGAAGAGGACTGCTCCCGCCAAGAAGGCACCAGCGAAGAAGGCGGCGGCGAAGAAGACGGCGGCGAAGAAGGCACCGGCGAAGAAGACGGCGGCGAAGAAGGCACCGGCGAAGAAGGCGGCGGCGAAGAAGGCACCGGCCAAGAAGACGGCGGCGAAGAAGGCACCGGCCAAGAAGACGGCAGCGAAGAGGACTTCGTCCAGGAAGGCGGCGCCGGCGAAGAAGGCGACTGCCAAGAAGACTGCTGCGCGGCGGAGGTAGGTCATGGCCACCAGAGATCGCGGCGACGACCGCGAAGAAGGAACGGGCCTGGAAATCCTGCGCGACGAGCTTGGCGCCTACCTTGGCGCGCAGGCGGAGCACCTCGTCGAGCGTGCCGGGGACAAGCTGGAGGATGTGACCGGCCAACTCCTCGACGTAGCCGACAACGGTGGGTCACTCGCCGGACTCGCTGGGTCCCTCCCCGGTATCGGCGGACGCATTCTCCAGGGTGATTCCCCGCTGAAGGCGATCGTCGGTGAGAAGGCCAAGGGCGTGAAGGACAGCGTGGTCGGCAAGGTTCAGCAGGTCTTCGGAGGTGGAGGCGGAAAGAAGTCCGGCGACGCCAAGTCCATGAACATGGTCGAAGTGCTGGACGTGGGCGTTCCGATTCGCACCGCTTACAACCACTGGACCCAGTACGAGGAGTTCAGCAGCTTCACCAAAGGTGTACGCAGCGTCTCCAAGAGCGACGAGACGACCAGCGACTGGAAGCTGAAGGTCGGCCCGTCGAGCCGCAGTTGGAAGGCGACCGTCCAGGAACAGGTACCGGACGAGCGGATCGTCTGGACCTCGGAAGGCGCGAAGGGCACCACCCGCGGCTGTGTGAGTTTCCATGAGCTGACGCCCACATTGACGCGTCTCGTGCTCGTCGTCGAGTACTACCCCTCGGGGCCCTTCGAGAAGACCGGAAACCTCTGGCGCGCCCAAGGACGGCGTCTGCGCCTGGACTTCAAGCACTTCCAGCGATACGTCACGTTCGCCGACGAGGACGTCGAGGGCTGGCGCGGAGAGATCCGCGACGGCGAGGTGGTCCGGTCCCATGAGGAAGTCCTGGAAGACGAGGAAGCGGCAGACGAAGACGAAGCCGACGAGGACACGGGAGAGAACGGGGAAGAGGAGTACGAAGACGAGGAGTACGAAGACGAAGAGGGGCCCGACGAGGAGTACGAAGATGAAGAGGGCCCCGATGAGGAGGATGACGAAGAGGCATACGAAGACGACGAGGAATGATCCCGATCGCCCGTCCTGCCAGGTGCTTCGCGGTGCTTGTTCGTCCTTCTTCGATCGATCTGATCTGTACAGCCGCACCTTGCGGTACCCGGCGGCGCAACTCCGAGTCCGGCACAGTCTGGACGTGGCTCGCCCTCGGATCCGCTGTTGGTGCAGGCGGCCGACTCCCAGCTGAAGTCTCCTGACGTGCCTGTATGTTGACGTGGCGAGCGTCATATCTCGGAGGCCGTTGAGCCCGTTGAACCCACCCTGTCGCACCCTGTCGCAGCGGCAATCGCGGCGCAGGCCGGGCAGCCGTGGTTCACCGCGTGCGGGACCTGCTGTCGCCGCTGTCACCCCTGTGAGCCACGCCCGAGCCGGGGCGCCCCTTCGGGTCGAGGCGGTCCGGCGACCTCCACGTGGGCCGGACGCAGCAGGTGGTCACCGACTCGGTAGCCGAGGCGGAGGATCTGCGTGCAGGTCAGCCGGTCGGCGTCCGAGGAGACATGATGGGCCACGGCGTCGTGGAAGGCGGGGTCGAACGCGTCGCCCTCGTCGCCGACCGACTGAAGACCCAGCGCGCCGAGCTGGGTGCGCAGGGTGTCGGTGATGTCGTTCAGACCTGGCGTCATCGGTTCGTGCTCGCACATGCGGTCCACGGCATCGAGCACGGGAAGCAGCGCGCGAAGAACGTTGGCGACGGCGATCTCCCGCACGGCCAGGCGATCCCGCTGTACCTGCTTGCGGTAGTTGTCGTACTCCGCCTTCACCCGCTGCAGGTCGGCCGTGCGCTCCTCGAGCAGGCGCCGCAGTGCCGGCTCCGTGCTCTCCAGGCGGTCCTTCTCCATGGTCAGCCCGCCTCGGGTTTGTCCTCGTCGACGATCTCGGCGTCGACGACGTCGTCATCGGCGGCCTTGTGCTCGTCGCCCGGGGCTCCGGCCTCGGGACCGCCCGCGGCCCGCGCACCCTGGGCGTCGGCGTACATGGCCTGGCCCAGCTTCTGCGAGACGGCGGCGACCTTCTCGGTGGCGGTGCGGATCTCGGCGGTGTCCTCGCCCTTGAGCTTCTCCTTCAGCTCGGCGACGGACTCCTCGACCTCGGTCTTGACCTCGCCGGGGACCTTGTCCTCGTTGTCCTTGAGGAACTTCTCCGTCTGGTAGACGAGCTGCTCGCCCTGGTTACGGGTCTCGGCGGCCTCGCGGCGACGGTGGTCTTCCTCGGCGTGCTTCTCGGCTTCGTGGACCATGCGGTTGATGTCGTCCTTCGGCAGCGCGGAGCCGCCGGTGACGGTCATCTTCTGCTCCTTGCCCGTGCCCAGGTCCTTCGCGGTCACGTGCATGATGCCGTTGGCGTCGATGTCGAAGGCGACCTCGATCTGCGGGACACCACGCGGGGCCGGCGGCAGACCGGTGAGCTCGAACATCCCGAGCTTCTTGTTGTACGCCGCGATCTCGCGCTCGCCCTGGTAGACCTGGATCTGCACGGACGGCTGGTTGTCCTCGGCCGTCGTGAAGGTCTCGGAACGCCTGGTCGGGATCGTGGTGTTGCGCTCGATGAGCTTCGTCATGATCCCTCCCTTGGTCTCGATGCCGAGGGACAGCGGGGTCACGTCGAGGAGCAGGATGTCCTTGACCTCACCCTTGAGGACACCGGCCTGCAGGGCGGCGCCGATGGCGACGACCTCGTCCGGGTTCACGCCCTTGTTCGGGTCTTTTCCGGAGAGCTCGCGGACCAGCTCGCTCACGGCCGGCATACGCGTCGAGCCGCCCACAAGGATCACGTGGTTGATGTCCGACATCTTGACGCCGGCGTCCTTGATCGCGTTGTGGAACGGCGTCTTGCAGCGCTCCAGAAGGTCGGACGTGAGCTGCTGGAACTGGGCGCGCGTGAGCTTCTCGTCCAGGTGCAGCGGGCCCTCGGCGGACGCCGTGATGTAGGGCAGGTTGATCGTGGTCTCGGTCGAGGACGAGAGCTCGATCTTCGCCTTCTCGGCGGTCTCCCGCAGGCGCTGCACCGCCATCTTGTCCTTGGACAGATCGACGCCGTGGCCGTTCTTGAACTGCTTGACCAGGTGATCCACGATGCGCTGGTCCCAGTCGTCACCACCGAGGTCGGTGTCGCCGTTGGTGGACTTCACCTCGATGACGCCCTCGCCCATTTCGAGGATCGAGACGTCGAAGGTGCCGCCACCCAGGTCGAAGACCAGTACCGTCTGGTCGTTCTCCTTGTCCAGTCCGTACGCCAGTGCCGCGGCTGTCGGCTCGTTGACGATGCGCAGGACGTTCAGGCCGGCGATCTCGCCCGCCTCCTTGGTCGCCTGCCTCTGGGTGTCGTCGAAGTACGCCGGGACGGTGACCACCGCGTCGGTGACGTCCTCACCCAGGTAGGACTCGGCGTCGCGCTTCAGCTTCTGCAGCACGCGCGCGGAGATCTCCTGCGCGTTGTACCGCTTGCCATCGATGTCTGCGCCTTCCGGGAACCGCCAGCCGTGATCTCCCATGTGCCGTTTTACGGAGCGCGCGGTGCGTTCCACGTTCGTCACGGCCTGTCGTTTGGCCACCTCGCCCACGAGTACTTCACCGCTCTTGGCGAAGGCCACGACCGACGGGGTGGTCCTGGCGCCTTCCGTGTTGGTGATGACAGTGGGCTCACCCCCCTCGAGGACCGAGACCACCGAGTTCGTCGTGCCGAGATCGATACCGACCGAGCGAGCCATCTGCCTCTCCCTCCTCCGTCATGGTTGCCAGCGTCCCGTCACACTCCGTTCTCACCGGGCCGGCCCGTCCGCAGCAGGAGCTCGGGCGTGTGCATACCACCTGTTTTATGTCTTGAGTACCCATGCCTCGGAGGGCCACACGGCCCGCCCGGAGGTGAGGAGCACAGGGCCCGGCGCCCGACTTGCCGACTCGTGGGCCGCCGCAGAGGGGCGGCGGCCTCGCTCATGAGGGCTCGGTCAGGTGGCGCTCATGGACGGGGCGGGGCGAGCAGGGCTCGTACGCCTTTGCTGGTGAGGATCACGCCGTCGTGGTGACCAGGGTCGATGAGCAGTGCCAGGTCTTCGTCGGTCGGCCAGTTGGCTGCCAGCAGTCCAAGTTGTATCTGGTGACTTACGAGAATGTCGGGGAGTGCCTGGCCCATTCGTTCCGCTGATGTGAAGACGGGAACGGCGCGGAGGTGTGGTGGGTCGTCGATCACGGGAAGCGTCAGTCCGCCGTCTTCCGCGTGGTCGTGAGTGTCGAGTTCGATCGGTTCAGGAACGAGAATGTCGCACGCGGCCAGTGTGTCCAGGGCGGCCGGGTCGTCGGGTGCTCGGTGGAGGTCGCGCAGGGCGTCCTGGGCGGCGGCCGCGAACAGTTCCTCGGGGATGCTGTCGTCACACATCGTTTGTCCCCTCATGGCTCCGAGTGGGCCGCCCGGCGTGGGTTCGCCGGGTGGGGGTCTGCCGTCTCCGCTCTCCGGTACCCAGGAGTGATCCGACTATGCGGCATCACGGTGTTCGGCGGGGAGAACGGGCTGTGACGCCGACGATGGGGGAGGGGCGTGTGCCCCGGGTCGCGCGATGTCACTGACTGCTGAGACCGACAGCCGCCCCGCCGCGGTTCGGTGGGGCTGCTCCGCCCTGTGGCGCCTCTATCCTGTTGCCGCTCTCGCACTGTCAGTCACACCTCGGGGGAATCACGCATGAGCACCTGGAATCCGGGCGGGCAGCCGCCCTATGACCCCCAGGCAGGGCACCGGCCCCAGCCGGGCCCGTACCCGCCGCCACCGCCGAACGGGGGCTATCCGCCGCCTCCCAACGGCGGTCACCCGCCGCAGATCCCGCACCCCTACGGGCCCCCTCCGAGCGGCCCGTACCCTTACCCGCCGCACCCCGGCCCGCCCCCCGCCCCCTTCCAGCGGCTGCGGCGGAAGGTCGGCCCCATCCACACCGCGCGCCGGGTGTTCAAGCCGTCCCGCTCGGGCATCGTCGACGACGCCCTCGTCGCCCGCATCCAGAAGATCCGCACCCTGGTCGGCCTGGGTGCGGTGGTGTGGGTGTCGATGTCGTACAAGCTCGTGAACTCGATGAGCGACGTAGCCGGTGAGCGGGCGGACCAGGCCTGGATCAGCGTCCTGATGCTCTCCGTGACGTTCCCCGTCGCCGTGGGGGTACTGCTCGCCCTCGCCGCGCCCGCGGCGCGCCGCGAGCTGCTGCGCCGGTCCGCCAAGTCGTTCGGCGCGATAGCGGCCATCGTGGCGGCGGTGGCCGTGTTCCCGGCGCTCGTGCTCACCGGCTTCATGGAGGGCAGGTTCGCCACCAACCCGGTCATGGCCGTCGTCACGTACACCGCCTTGCTCCTGACCTTCGTGTGGGTGGTGCCGTTTGTCTTCTGGGGCATCGGCCTGGGGCTCGTGTACGTGTTCCGCACCGCGGACATCCACGAGACCGTGCCGCCCCTGCTGGCCATGACGCTGGTCTGGGAGATGACCGTCGTGGACCTGTTCACGGGTGCCTACGAAGGCGTACCGGGCCCTCTGCGCGTGTTGCTCCTGCTCGGGGCACCCGTCTCGGTGACAGCCGTCGGCCTGTGGGAACTCCACCGGCTGCGCGCCCACTACGGCATCGCGGTCCGGGACATGCTGATGCGACAGCCGGGTCCGCCCAGCTGAGCACTCGGCTTTGCGGTATCCGCGACCTGCTGCGCGAGTCCTTCACCCGCTTCGCGAAGACCGGACGGCGGCCGTGTTCGAGCGGCACCCGGCCGATGCCCGCACCCCCGAGCAGGCCCGGGAAGCCTTCGCCGACCTCGTCCACGCGCTCTCCGAAGGGCCGCGCCGCGATCTCGTCCTCACCCACGAGCTGTACGCCCTCGCCACCCGCCGCGACGAGTACCGCGAACTCACCCATGCCTGGACGGCCCGCGGCCGCGACCTCCAGGAGCGGCACTTCTAGGCGGACGCCGCTCGCCAACTGGCCGCAGTGATCGAGGGGTTGACGCTGTACCGCTCCCTCGACACCGTCCCGCAGAGCCGCGATCCGACGCGGGTGGTCGCCGCAATGACCGCGCGTCGTCCGAGGCGCAGGTCGGGCAGGCGCAGCGCCCCAGGCACACCGACACAGGGGTCAGCCGCGCGGGGAGTGCACCGTGTCGGCGGTGATGGTCAGCAGGATGCGCTCCTGATCGCGCCCTCCGTACCAGGGGTAAGGACCGCCCAGGTACTTGTGCGCCACTTTGTCGATGTGCGCCTCCGCGCCCTCGGTCGTGGACGCCACGACGCGGCCGCGGACCGCCCAGTACCGTGAGGGCTCCACGGGGTCCGCGATGCCGACGGCGACACGCGGATCACGGCGGATGTTCCTCATCTTCTGATGGGTGGTCACCGTGTTGATGAGGATGTGGTCGCCGTCCGTGTCCACCCAGGTCTGGGTGATCTGCGGCGATCCGTCGGGCATGAGCGTCGTCAGGAAACAGATGGCCGGACCGTCCAGGACAGCGGCCAGTTCACTCGGCAATGGCATCTCGGGCAACTTTCTCTTGGGACGCGGGAACGCCCAGCCAATCAAAGGTCTCCGCCCCTGCTGTCACTCGGGTCCCGTTCCTCACCCGCGTGCCACGGCGATGGCCCCAGTGAGGCGCTCGCCCGTCCGGCGGGTCCGGAGCGGGGCTCGGCGGCACGGGCCCCCTCAGGTCCGGTTGCCGCCCACTTGTGATGTCGTGTCGTTGCTCAGACCGGCCGCGGTCGGCAGCGCCTCGACGGAGACCGCCGGCATCGGTGAACTCCCGGAGTAGATGGAAGCCGTGAGGTCGATCCAGGCCTGTGCTGCAGTCCCAACGGCTCCGACGACCGCCGACGAGAGGACCGATCGCGCCGACCTGCCCCTGGGGTGCGGACCTGACCCCGCAACCCCGCGGGTCCCCCTCCATCGGCCTGCGCACTAGTGTCTGATCGCCACCGCCAGGACACGGTGGCGTTCGACGAGGAGGGTGGCCGCGATGACGCAGCAGTTCGGTGACTACCAGCACGAGATCTACTTCAACGCGCTCGGGGGCGTCGTCCCCGAGCTGCCCATGGCCTTCGCGGAGTTGGAGAAGCGGGCCGGCGAGGCGCTCGCGCCGTCCGTGTGGTCGTACGTCGCGGGTGGCGCGGGCGACGAGTTCACCCAGCGCGAGAACGTCACCGCCTTCGAACAGTGGGGGCTCGTTCCGCGCATGTTCGTCGGGGCGAGCAAGCGGGACCTGACCGTCGACCTCTTCGGACTTGAGCTCGACAGCCCGCTGTTCATGTGCCCGATCGGCGTGATCGGGCTCTGCGGGCAGGACGGGCACGGGGATCTCGCGACGGCACGGGCCGCCGCGCGCACGGGAGTTCCGATGGTCGCCTCCACCCTCTCCGCGGACCCCATGGAGGACGTGGCCAAGGAGTTCGGCGACACCCCCGGCTTCTTCCAGCTCTACACGCCGACCGACCGCGACCTCGCCGAGAGCCTCGTCAGCCGCGCCGAGGCGGCAGGCTTCAAGGGGATCGTCGTCACCATGGACACCTGGGTCACCGGCTGGCGGCCCCGCGACCTGTCCACCGGCAACTTCCCCCAGCTGCGCGGCCACTGCCTCAGCAACTACACCTCCGACCCGGTCTTCCGCTCCCGGCTCCCGCAGGGCCGCGCCGATGACACGCAGGCCGTCGTCATGCAGTTCGCGAGCGTCTTCGGCAACCCCCTGACGTGGGACGACCTCCCCTGGCTGCGCTCGCTCACCAATCTGCCGCTCATCGTCAAGGGCCTGTGTCACCCCGAGGACGTACGACGTGCCAAGGACGGCGGCGTCGACGGCATCTACTGCTCCAACCACGGCGGACGGCAGGCCAACGGAGGCCTCGCCGCCATCGACGCCCTGCCCGACGTGGTGGAGGCCGCCGACGGTCTGCCCGTCCTGTTCGACTCGGGTGTGCGCTCCGGAGCCGATGTGGTCAAGGCGCTCGCTCTCGGCGCGACGGCGGTCGGCATCGGCCGCCCCTACGCCTACGGCCTCGCCCTCGGCGGCGTCGACGGCATCGTCCACGTGCTGCGGTCCCTGCTCGCGGAGACCGACCTGATCATGGCCGTCGACGGCTACCCGACGCTGGCCGATCTCACTCCGCAGGCGCTGCGTCGCCGGCGCTGACCAGCGGCGCGTGGGGCGCGGACCGGTCCAGTTCGACCCCGAACTGGGCCCCCGCGAGCAGCGCCAGGTTCGACACCCACAGCCAGACGAGGAAGACGACGACGCCCGCCAGGGAGCCGTAGAGCTTGCTGTAGGTGCCGAGTTCCGAGGCGTAGAGCGTGAAGCCGGCCGACGCGACGAGCCAGATCAGCGCGGCCAGCAGACCGCCCGGCAGGCCGTGCCGCCACCCTCGGGCTGCGGGCGGCCCCGAGCGGAACAGCACCAGGACGAGCAGCGCCACCAGGCAGAGCAGGGCGGGCCACTTGAGGAGGTTCCAGGCCGCGGCGCCCAGGTCGCCGAGCCCGAGCCAGTGCCCGAGGGACTGGGCGAGGGATCCGCTGAGCACGAGGACGAGCGCGCTGGCCACGAGCAGCGCCAGCAGGGTGCAGGCGGTCAGCAGGATGCGGTGGGCCTTGCGCCACGCGGGCCTGGTGTCGCGGACGCCGTGCAGCTTGTTGAGGGCCCGGCGGAACACCGCCGAGTAGCTCGACGCCGACCACAGGGCGCTGACGGCGCCCGCGATCGTCACGGTGAGCGCCGCGGACCGCTCGTGTGCCATGTGGCGCAGGGCGCCGTGCAGGGCGGTGCCCGACTCGGCGGGCGCCCAGGCCGTCACATGCGCGATCAGGGCGTCCGTCGTCGCCGGGCTGACGAGACCGATGAGCGAGACGGTCACGAGCATGGCGGGCAGCAGGGCGAGGATCGCGTAGTACGTCAACGCCGCGGCCCAGTCCGACACGTCGTCGTTCCACATCGACACCGGCGTGCGACGCAGCGCCACCCAGAGCCGGGGCCAGGACATCGACGTGTCGCCCGGCACGGGGCTGTGGCCGGGGTCGTTGTCGCCTTCGTCGGCGGAGGCGGTCGTGGCGGGGGAGGGGACGGTTCGGGTGACCTGGGCCGTCGGCCGGGTTCCCAAGGCGTGCTCGTCTCGGTCGGTGGGCGCCCGGCGCCTCGGTGGGAGTGCCGGCGCGCGGGGCATGGCCCGCGATCATCTCATCGCTTACCCCGCAGCCTGCCCGGGGAGTCGTGGATCAGGCGCGTACGGAAATGTTCCGTACGGTCCAGTCGGCGAGGACGCGTGCGCAGTCGGCGACCGTCTCGCGCCAGGTCCTCGCCGCGCCGTCGCCCGCCTCGTCGCTGACGTGCTTGACGATGCGCAGCGGAACACCGGCCTGCTGGGCGGCGGACGCGAGAGCGTAGCCCTCCATGTCGACGAGCGGTGCGTGCGCGGCGAGGCGGGCGCGGGCCGCCTCGTCGGAGATGAAGGAGTCGCCGGTCGCGAGGACGGGCCCGTCGTGGTCGGGCAGGTCGATCGGCGCACCGTAGATCTCGCCCGTCAGGGAGGCGAGCACGGCGTTGTCGAGGTCGTGCTGGAGCACGGAGCCGATGAGGTGGGTGCCGGTCCAGCCGGGGCGCAGCGCGCCCGCCGTGCCGAGGTTCACGATGCCCGAGGGGTGCGGGCCGCGGGCCAGGACGGTGGCGAGCGCGGTCGCCGCGTTGACCTTGCCCATGCCGGTGAGCAGGACGGGGAGATCTGTGTCGAGGAACTGCGCCTCTTCCTTCACGGCCAGCACGAGCAGGGGGCGGCCGACGGTGATCTCACCTGTGAGTTCCATGCGGTAACGGTAGCCGCGGGGTGGTCGCCCACCCGCAGCCGGGGCATGGAACGCCCGGTCAGCGGCTGCGCACCGCGCCGCGCGCCACGGGGGTCAGGAGCATCCCGATGGTGAGTCCGACGGCGAGATAGACGGCAGCCGTGCCCACCTTCGTCACGAGGGGCACCGACGTGGTGAAGGGCAGCAGCACCATGACGAGCGTGGCCAGTGTGACGATCCAGGAGAAGAACCGCCCGGGCTGTGGTGTGCCGAGGCACAGGAGATGCAGGAGCAGCGTCGCGACGAGGGCCGCGACGGCGGCGCCGGCCGCGAGCAGGCCGGTGGACGCGTCCCCCATCGCGCCGTCGCGCTCCGGCGCGAACACGGCGACGCCGAGGACACCGCGGACGAGGAGCACCCCGGCCACGGCGGTCAGCGCGGCGACGAGCGCGGTCATCAGGCCGCCGGACCAGATCTTGCGGGCGTCGACGCGCGTATACGGGGGCGGAGGCGGCGGGCTGTCGACGAAAGTTCCGTACGCCGAGTAGGTGGGGTGTGCCGGGTCGGGCGCGTAGAGCTGGTGCGGATCCTCCCCGTAGCCGGGGTCCTGCCCGTAGGGCGTGCGTGGTGTCTCGATGGGAACCTCCCCCTCCGTCTGGATGCGTGGCTCAAGCCAACACAGGAGCGACGGCCTGGCGCGACCGGGCGTGGGCCGAACGGGCGGGCCGGAGGAATCGTGGGGTCAGGGCTTTGCTCCTGCGCGGGGTGTGAGGCCGAGCAGCCGCAGGTACATCGCCGTCAGATCGGCGACCGCCCGGTCCCGGTAGCCCGGGGCGGCGGCCACGGCCCGGGCGAAGCCCCCGACCATGCCGGCCGCGGCGGTGGCCACTGACTCCGGCGAACCGGCCGGCTCGGCGAGGCCCTGGCGCACCAGACGGGCGATGTAGCGCGCGGTGCGTCCACGGGGGCGGTCGTTGATCTCGTCGCGGAGCACGCGTATCGCCGGATCGGTGAGTGACTGGTGTTCGAGCACCGTCAGGAACGCGAGGTTGTCCACGTAGGCGTCCAGGAACGCCGCGTTGGTCCGCTCGGCGAGCAGGTAGGGGTCCTCGGCCTCGGGGTCCGCCGCTTCCTGTGCCGCGAGGAACCGGTCGCGCAGATCGGTGGCAAGCACGGCGAAGACGTCCTGCTTGGAGGCGAAGTAGACGTAGAAGGTGGCGCGGCCGACATCGGCCTGAGCCGTGATGTCGGCGATCGTCGTGCGCGCATAGCCGCGCTGCTCGAAGACCGTGCGGGCCGCCGTGAGCAGTCGGGCCCGCGTGGCACTGTCCTGGCGGTCCAGCTTGTCGCGCACGGTCCAGGATTTTCTCGCGATCGGCATGGCCCCAGCTTATTGACGTTGACGACGGCGTCAACGCAGACTGGGCGCGTCATTGACGTTGACACCAGCGTCAATGCTCTGGCGCGTCGGCAGGTCCGGCACGCCGGGAGCGGCCTTGTACAGCCCGAAGCCGTCACGTACAGAAGGCCCGCGTGACGGGCCCGTGGAGGAGACGTCCGATGACAGGTGTGCTGATCGCCAACCGGGGCGAGATCGCCGTCCGGATCCACCGCGCGGCGTCGGCGCTCGGCCTGCGGACCGTGGCGGTGCACTCCGCGGACGACCGCTCGGCGGCCCATGTGCGGCTCGCCGACGAGGCCCACCTGCTCAAGGGCGAAGGCGTGGCCGCCTATCTCGACGCGCGTCAGATCGTGGAGATCGCCGGGCGCGCGGGATGCGACCTGGTCCACCCCGGCTACGGGTTCCTCAGCGAGAACGCCGACTTCGCGAAGGCGTGTGCCGAGGCGGGGCTGACCTTCGTGGGGCCCACCCCCGAACTCCTCGCTCTCTTCGGCGACAAGGCGAGCTCACGGGTGCTCGCCGTGGAGCACGGCGTCCCCGTCCTCGCGGCCACCGGCGCCCCGACCTCACTCGCGCAGGCCACGGAGTTCCTCGCCGGCGTGCGCGACGGGGTCATGGTGAAGGCGGTCGCCGGGGGAGGCGGCCGCGGCATGCGCGCGGTGCACGACGCGTCGGACCTCGCCTGGGCGTACGAGCGCTGCCGCTCGGAGGCCGAGCGCGCCTTCGGCACCGGCGACGTCTACGTCGAGCAGCTGCTGCCCCGCGCCAAGCACATCGAGATCCAGATCGTCGGCGACGGCTCCGGACAGGTCACCCACCTCTGGGACCGGGAGTGCTCGGTCCAGCGCCGCAACCAGAAGCTGATCGAGGTCGCGCCCAGCCCGTGGCTCCCCGCGCGCACGCGTGACCTGCTGATCGAGGCCGCGGTCACGATGGCTTCGGCGACCCGGTATCTCGGCCTCGGGACCTTCGAGTTCCTCGTCGACGCGGACGACCCGGACGCCGCCTACTTCATCGAGACCAATCCGCGCCTCCAGGTCGAGCACACCATCACCGAGGAACTCACCGGCGTCGACCTGGTGGCCACCCAACTGCGCCTCGCCCAGGGCAGGTCACTGGCCGAACTCGGCCTCCTCCAGGCGGACGTCCCGCAGCCGCGCGGCTTCGCGATCCAGACGCGCGTCAACCTCGAAGAGCTGTCCGCGGACGGCACGGCCCGCGCCTCGCAGGGCACGCTGACCGCCTTCGAGGCACCCGGCGGCCCCGGCGTGCGCGTGGACACCCACGGCCGCGCGGGCCTGGAGATCAAGGGCTCGTACGACTCCCTCGTCGCCAAGGTGATCACTCGTACGGTCCGCGGCGACTTCGCCGACGCGGCCTCGAAGGCGGCCGGAGTACTGGGCGAGTTCACGCTCTCGGGAGTCCCCTCGAACCTGCCGCTCCTTCGCGCCGTCCTGCGCCACGAGGCGTTCCGGGGCGGCACGGTGACGACCGCCTTCGTCAACGAACACCTCGACAAGCTCGTACCGGGCGCCGCCCCCTCTCAGGAGAGGCACGGCTCGGTCCTCACCGCCCTCTCCGCGGGCAGCGTCGTCGACATCTGTGTGGAGCCGGGCGCCGAGGTGGCGGCCGGCGCGCCGCTCGTCGTCCTCGAGGCGATGAAGATGGAACACGTCCTGACCGCGCCCCGCGGCGGAGTCGTGCGCGAGGTCCGCGCGAGCGTCGGGGACGTCGTCCCGGCCGGTGCCGAACTCGTCGTCTTCGCACCTTCGCAGGGCGACGACAGCGTCGACGAGGCGGCGGCCGACGTCGATCTCGACGTGATCAGGCCGGACCTCGCCGAGGTCGTCGAGCGCCATCGCGTCACTCTCGACGAGGCGAGGCCACAGGCCGTCGAGCGGCGCAGGCGCACCGGCCACCGCACCGCACGCGAGAACGTCGCCGACCTCTGCGACCCCGGCAGCTTCACCGAGTACGGCGCCCTGGCCATCGCCGCGCAGCGCCGCCGCAGGACCCTCGACGACCTGATCGCCAACACACCGGCCGACGGGATCGTCACCGGGGTCGCCCACGTCAACGGCGCGCAGTTCGGCGACCGGCGGAGCCAGTGCGCCGTCCTCGCGTACGACTACACCGTCCTCGCCGGCACACAGGGCCTGCTCAACCACAAGAAGACCGACCGCATGCTCGAACTCGCCGAGCGGCAGCAGATCCCGGTCGTGCTCTTCGCCGAGGGCGGCGGCGGACGTCCCGGCGACACCGACATGATGGCCGTCGCCGGACTCGACGTCCCCACCTTCGCCACCCTGGCCAGGCTCAGCGGGCAGGTGCCCACGGTCGGCATCGTCACAGGGCGCTGCTTCGCGGGCAACGCCGCACTCCTCGGCTGCTGCGACGTCGTCATCGCGACCCCCGACGCCACGGTCGGCATGAGCGGTCCCGCGATGATCGAGGCGGGCGGCCTCGGGCAGTTCCTCCCCGAGGAGGTCGGACCGATGCCGGTCCAGGTGCCGAACGGCGTCGTCGACATCCTGGTCGACGACGAGGCCGGGGCCGTGGCGGTCGCCAAGCGGTATCTCTCCTATTTCCAGGGCGACTTGAGCGACTGGGACTGTGCGGACCAGCGCCTGCTGCGGCACGTCGTCCCCGAGAACCGGCTGCGCGCGTACGACGTGCGTGAGGCGGTCACCCTCCTCGCCGACACCGGCTCCGTCCTGGAACTGCGCCGCGAGTTCGGCGTCGGTGTCATCACCGCGCTCGTGCGGGTCGAGGGGCGGCCGATGGGCCTGGTCGCCAACAACCCTCAGCACCTCGGCGGCGCCATCGACAGCGACGCCGCCGACAAGATGGCCCGCTTCCTGCAACTCTGCGACGCCCACGGCCTGCCCGTGGTCACCCTGTGCGACACCCCGGGGTTCATGGTCGGCCCGGACGCCGAGAAGACCGCTACCGTACGGCACTTCAGCCGGCTCTTCGTCGCGGGCGCGCACCTCGGCGTGCCGGTCTTCTCCGCCGTGCTGCGCAAGGGCTACGGTCTCGGCGCGATGGCGATGACCGGCGGCGGCTTCCGCGCCCCCACGGCCATGGTCTCCTGGCCCACCGGCGAGATCGGCCCGATGGGCCTGGAAGGCGCCGTCAGGCTCGGCTACCGCCGCGAACTCGAAGCCATCGCCGACCCGCAGGAGCGCCAGGCCACGTACGAGGCCCTGCTCGCGGAGCAGTACGAGCAGGGCAAGGCGCTCAACGCGGGGACGACCTTCGAGGTCGACGACGTGATCGACCCGGCCGACACCCGCCGCTGGATCACCACGACGTTCGCCCAGCACCCCACGCATCCGGATCCGCACCCGCGTACGCCCGAGAGGCACACCCGCGGTCGATTCATCGACACGTGGTGACGCCGGTGCGGTGCAGGTCCAGGCAGGTCAGGTCGGGACAACAAACCGAGGAGCCGCATGAAGATCGAGGAGTACCTGGAGGATCTGCGTGCCCGTCAGGCCCGCGTCCGCCCGCACGGCACACCGTCCGACGTCGTGTACCCGCTCGGCGAGATCTCCGTGCCGGATCATGTGGCGCACTGGGCGCGGCTGCGCCCCGACCGGGCCGCGGTCGTCTTCGAGGGCCGCACCGTCACCTACCGCGAACTTGACGAGCTGAGCCGCCGGGTGGCGGGACGCCTCGCCTCCGAGGGCGTCGGCGTGGGCGACCGGGTCGCCGTCCACCTGCCCAACTGCCCCCAGTTCCTGATCGCCTTCCTCGCCGTGCTGCGCCTCGGCGCGGTGCACGTGCCGGTCAACCCGATGTTCCAGGGCGCCGAACTCGCCTACGAACTGGAGGACTGCGGCGCCGAGACCGTCGTCACCCTGGACACCTCGCTCCCGCTGCTCGCCTCCGTATGCCAACAGACAGCCGTGCGACGGGTGTTCGTCACCTCGCTCACCGAGATGGCCGACGCCGCGACCGCCCCGGACGCCGTGGCGATCGAAGGGCTCGCGGTCCACACGTGGGCGCAGGCCGTCGCCCACGAGCCGGTAGACGGCGCCCCCGCAGACCTCGATGCCCTGGCCGCCCTGAACTACACCGGCGGCACGTCCGGGCTTCCCAAGGGCTGCATGCACACCCAGCGGCACATGATCTACACCATCGCCACCAGCGCAGGGGCCACCCGCCAGACGGCCGACGGCGAGGTGGTGGTCCTGTGTTACATCCCGGTGTTCTGGATCGCGGGCGAGGACCTGGGAATCCTCAGCCCTCTGATGCTGGGCGGCACTTCGGTCCTCATGCCCCGCTGGGATCCGGCGCGCGTCCTGCGGGCGATCGACGCGCACAAGGTCACCACCATGGTCGGCACCGTGGAGAACTACCTCGAACTCCTCGACCGGCCCGACTTCGCCTCGTACGACCTGAGTTCCCTCGTCGACCCGCTCTGCACCTCGTTCATCCGCAAACTCGACGTCGGCGTCCGGCGGCGCTGGGAGGCGGCCGCGGGAGCGCACTCGGTCCTGCGCGAGGCCGCGTACGGCATGACCGAGACGCACACCATCGATGTGACGCCCTACGGGTTCCAGGGCGGGGACGAGGATCTGCACGCCGAACCCGTCTTCTGCGGACTGCCCATGCCCGGCACGGACATCGCCGTGTTGTCGCCCCTGACCGGTGAACCGCTGCCGCTCGGCGAGGCCGGCGAGATCGTCGTCCGCAGCCCCTCGGTGACGACCGGCTACTGGAACAAGCCGGACGCCACGGCACGCCAACTGCGCGACGGCTGGCTGCACACGGGCGACAACGGGCGGATCAATGAGGACGGTTGCCTGCACTACCTCGGCCGCGACAAGGACCTCATCAAGGTCAAGGGCATGAGCGTCTTCCCCGCGGAGGTCGAGATGCTGCTGTGCCGCCACCCCGACGTGCACACGGCCGCCGTGGTCCCCGCCGCCGACCCGACGAGGGGCCAGATCCCGGTGGCCTTCGTGACACTCCGTCAAAAGAATGCGGTGGAAGCGTCGGTGCTGAGGGACTGGGCCCGCGAGAGCATGGCGCCGTACAAGGTTCCCCTCGTGGAGATAGTCGACGAGATGCCGATGACGACGACCATGAAGATCCGGAAAGTGGATCTGACGGCCCGTGCGCAGCAGCTCGCCGACAGCCGCTGAAGGCCGTGTCGACGCGCGTCTCAGGCCTGCGGCATCAGCGTGTGCAGCAGGTCGACGCACTGCCGGAGATCCGGCTCGGGCGATGCGTGGTCGCCGGCCGCGGCCAGTGACCACTGCTCCAGGGCGGTGCGGGTCACGGCGAGCGCGATGCCGGTGAGCAGGCGGGGCCGGGGGTCGGCCGGAGGGGCGGCCATCCGCTCGGCCACCGCCTCCCTCACCTGTTCCTCGAAGGCGTCGAACCGCGCGTGCAGCGCCGCCCGCAGCTCCGCGTGCCGGTCGGCGATCCGGAAGGTGGCCTGGACGAGTTCACGGTCGGGCAGGACGTCGTCCGTGATGTGCGCGGACAGTACGTCGAGCAGTTCGGTGAGCGTGGCCCGCGGAGCCGGGTCGCCGTGCGCGAGGCGCAGGCGGAGCGCGTCCGGCAGCGGCGGCGGGCTGATGGTGAGCGCGGATTCCTTGCTCGGGAAGTAGTTGAAGAACGTGCGCGGGGAGATCCCGGCGGCGGCACTGATCATGTCGACCGTCACCCCGGCCAGGCCGTGCCCCTCGACGAGCCGTACCGCGGCCGCGTGGATCGCGTGCTCGGTCTCGCGGCGGCGTCTCGCGCGAAGACCCTCGCCTGCAGCGGACGACGTACGGGTCGGACTGGGCATGGCGACAGTCTCGCAGGTCGCACTACGCGCCCGTACAGGGCCCGGCAGGCCGTGAAGGCCCCGGGCCGGAAGCGGGTCACAGGCGGATGAGAACCGGGTCAGAAGTAGCCCTTCCCGCCGTCGAGAAGCTCGCGGATCGCGTCGAGGTGACCGGCGTGCCGGGCCGTCTCCTCGATCATGTGCAGGAGGATCCACCGCAGATTCGCGGCCCCCGCGCGGAAGTCGGGGTGCCGGCCCGCCTGGTCGAGGGAGTGCGCTGCGGTGATCTCGTTCGACCGGGCGTACTGGCGCGCGTACTCGCCGAGCAGCTGGTCGAGGGGAACGTCGTCGACCAGCATGTCGGCGTCCTCGGGCCCGTCGTCGAACTGGGGGCCCTCGGCCGCGCCGCCCATCAGCATGACTTCGAACCAGCAGTGTTCGACCCACCGCAGATGCGACACGACCCCCGCCATCGTCATGGCCGGGGAGGCGGGCAGTACGGACCGATGGGCGTCCTTCTCGGACACTCCCTCGCACTTCCACTCGACGATGGCGCGCTGCATGTCCAGCCAGGCGACCAGCTGCGTTCGCTCGTCGGCGTCGTAGGGAGGGCGTGTACGAGGAAGCGTCATGGGCGGGGACGGTACTGGTCCCTGCGTACCCGGTGCACGGGAATTTCCCGTGGGCGGATCGGGGCCGGCTCATGCCGCGGGGCGCGACTCACGTTCCTTGGCGGCGGGGACGGAGGCGGGGCGGGGCTCGGCGTGCTGCTCGGGACGGACCTGGGACCGCGGGTCGGGACGTACCTGCGGGCGCGGCGGCGTGAAGGCCGGTGGAGGGGTCGTGGGCGCGGCGGCGGGGGTGAACGCAGGACCGGGCAGGCGCACCCGTCGCGGGGCGGCTATGACGTGGCAGTGCGGGGCGCCGAGGCGCTCGCCGAGCCGGCGCACGTCCGTCGGCAGGTCGCGTCGCCAGGCCATGGCGACCACGGGCGCGAGGAGCGTGAGGGCGCCGGCGAGACGGCACTGCACCGTGAGGCGCAGGAGGGTGCCGCGGCGGCGCGGGGAGAGGGTGAACGAGTACAGGGGCGTCTGGGCGCCGAGGGGGTTCCACATCCGGTCGCCGCGGAAGACGAGGTGTTCGCCCGGGACGTACGCCACGCACTGGAGGAGCTGGTCCCGGTGGCGCCCGGGGAAGCGGTAGACATGGACCACGCCTGGACCTGCAGGTTCTGGGCTCTCGGCAACGGTGTCGACACCCGAGAACCAGAGTGCGAGATTCCGTGCGTCGGAGAGGAAGTCGTACACCTCAGTGACGGATCGGCCTATGTGGACATCCACGGAAATCTCCGGCATCACGCACCTCCCCGGCGCCCGTCCGGTCGTCGGCGCGGTTGCCGACGGGTACGCACCCCACGGGCTCTACATTCCAAACGTGCGTGCGGATCGGCTCCACGACATCTCGGGTTAGCCCGAACGGGTGATGTGGCACGCACGTACAGTGGTCGCCTGCCCGGGACGGGGCCCGCCATGCGGCCCAGGTCAGCCGGGGGTGTGAGGGAGGTGCGGGGGAGGTGTGAGCGGGCCGGGCCGGGCCACCACGGATCGGGGGACCCGGCGTCGAGCGTGTGGGACGTTCGTTAAATCTTCGGCTGGTGTGCCCGCCGCAGCTCCGCCTTCAGGACCTTCCCCGCGGCCGAGGTGGGCAGCGCCTCCAGGAACCGCACCTCGCGCACCCGCTGGTACGGAGCGACGCGGGCGGCCACGTGCGCCATCAGCTCCTCCGCGAGCGCCGGGCCGGGGGCCGGCGAGGCGTCCGGGCGCGCCACGACGTACGCCGCCGGTATCTCACCCGCCTCCGCCGCGGGCACCCCGATCACCGAGACCTGCGCGACCGCCGGATGCCCGCTGAGGATCTCCTCCAGCTGGCCGGGATAGACGTTGTAGCCCTTGTAGATGAGCATGTCCTTCGCGCGGCCCACGATGTAGACATGACCGCGCTCGTCGCACCGCGCCAGGTCGCCCGTGCGCAGCCAGCCGTCGACGAACTGCTCTGCCGTCAGCTCGGGGTGGCCGAGGTAGCCCGCCGTGATCTGCGGGCCGCGGGCCCACAGCTCGCCCGTCTCGCCGTCGGGCACGCAGTGCTCCGTCTGCACCAGGTCGCGGATCTCGACCTCGGTGTCGAACACAGGCAGACCGACCGACCCGATCGGCACCGGGTCGTCGGGGTCGACGATTCCCGACGTGACACCCATCGTGGCCTCGGTCAGCCCGTACCCCTCCACGACGCACGCCCGCGGGAACAGTGTCCCCAGGGCGCGAAGTGTCGTCGTGTCGATGGGCGCCGCACCCGAGTTGACCACGCGGACCGCGGGGAGCGCACGGCCCTGGGCGGCGGGGGCGGCGAGCAGGGCGTGGAAGAGTGCGGGGGACCCGGCGATCTGGGTGGCTCCGAACTTCTCGGCCAGTTCGAGGAAGCGCTCGGGGTCGAAACGTCCGGCGAGGACGCTCGTCAGCCCGGCGAGCACGCCGATCGACTGGCCGACCAGGCCCATGGCGTGGAAGAACGGCGCGACGGCGACCGAGACGCCCTGTCCGGGCTCGTTCGTGTACTCGGTGGCGGCTTCGGGCACCGGGTCGAGGAAGACGCCTCCGTCGGGGTCCAGCGCGGGCACGGCGGCCGCGCGCCAGCAGGTGAACTGGAGGCAGTTCGCCACGACCTGGCGGTGCAGCACCTGGACCGCCTTCGAACGCCCCGTCGTGCCGCCCGTGAAGGACAGGTGGGCGACCGCGTCGGGCGTGACGCGCGGGCCGGGCCCGGGGGCCGCCGCGAGCAGGTCGGCGAGAGGCACCGTGCCGACCGGGTGCGCCGGATCGCCGGGCGCGACGGCCGACGGTGGTACGCGGACCAGCAGTTCGAGCCCTTCGGTACCGGCCGCGAGGAGCGCCGGTGCCGTCGCCGGATGCGTCACGGCCGCCCGGGCCCCCGCCTCGTCCAGCTGTGCGCGCAGGGCCGCCGGGGGCAGGGTCGGGTTGATGGGCGCCACGATCGCGCCGGCCAGCAGGATCCCGTAGTAAGTGAGCGGAAACCAGAGGGAGTTGGGCTGGTGCAGTGCCACCACGTCGCCCTCGGCGATGCCGCGTTCGCGCAGCCCCCGCGCGAAGCGGAGCGACTGGTCGTGGAGTTCCGCGAAGGTCAGCGTGTCGTCGCCGTCGCGCAGGGCGACGCGGTCGGGATATCTCCTGGCCGAGCCGGCGAGGATGTCCCCGACGGACGCCTCCGGGTAGGAGAGGCGGGCCGGCATGCCCTTCGGATGGCGACGGATCACGCGGCAACTCCCTTGTCGACGAGTGCGACGGGCGTGCAGTCAGAACATTCGTTAAGCTACGGTCCCCGTCGGCACGTGTCCAGACGCCGGGACAGGAGCAGGAGATCGGAGAGCTGTGTCCACGCGACCCGCAGGCCACAAGGCCATCGTCGAGGCGGCCCGGCAGGAGTTCTCCGAGCGCGGCTACGGAGCCACCTCGATCCGCGACATCGCCCAGCGCGCCGGGGTGAGCCTGTCTGCCCTGTACTACTACTACAAGGGCAAGCAGGACCTGCTGGTCGCCATCCTCGACGACGGTCTCGACGCCTACTTCAGCACGTGCGACGAGGCGTTGGAGGCGGCGGGCGACGACCCGGCCGAACAACTGGAGGCGCTCGTCGCGGCGACCGTACGGTTCCGGACGGAACACCCCGTGAAGAGCAGCATCGTGCTGACCGAGGGGCGCAGCCTGGAGCCCGAGCACCTGGCGCGCTACCGGAAGAACGAGGCGCGCGGCAGCCGGCAGTTCCGTGACGTCGTCGAGCTGGGCGTGGCACAGGGCATCTTCCTCACCCCCTACCCGGACGACGCCCGGCGCGCGGTGATCGCCATGTGCAACGCCATCGGGGAGTGGTACCAGCCCGAGGGACCCGTATCCGTGGACGAGTTGGTCGAGCGGTACGTGGCCCTGGCGCTGACCGTGGTCGAGTACCGCCCGCGCGCGGTACGCCGACCCGCGCGCGCCTGACACCGAAGCCGCGTCACACCGCAGGGGTGGCCGTCACATGCGGTGATCCGTCGTCGTCCAGGAACTCGATCACCGCGAGAGCGATGAGCGCGCACAGAGCGATCCACACGATGACGACGCCCGTCGGACGGTCCCACACCAGCATGATCACGGCCGACACGGCGACGACCGTCCAGTTGAGCCACGTCTTCGCCCGGTGCACCCACGCGCCCACCGGCCCGCCGGCGAGGCCCGCCGCGTCGCGCACCGCGCCGATGCCGCCGCGCCACATGGCCCTGACCCGGGTCGCCGCACGGCCGTCGCCGCTCAGCCAGGCCGCGAGCGCCACCACGACGCCGACGGTGATCAGCATGCGCACCGTCGTCCGCAGGAACCGCACGAGCGCGTCGTAGACGGCGCCGGCGGCCGGCTGCGACACGTCGGAGGGCAGCCCGTCGAGATAGAACGGGCGGAAGGCCCACAGACCGATGCCGAGGATCGCGGCGCCCACCGCGATCGCGATCCCGGCCGCCACCAGCGCGCGCCGCCTGCGGACGGCCAGGAGGACGGCGCAGGCGGCGAGGACCAGGGTGATGACGGGCAGCCAGACCCCCATGAGCTGGAGCAGCCGGAAGCCCTTCTTGACCTTGCCGATGGAGTCGGACGTCACGACCGTGAAGTCGGTGTGCACCTCGGGGATCTTTGCGGCGACCCCGAGGCCGCGGTCGACGAGCCGCTGCTTCGCCTCATCGATGACGGGCGCCAGGTCGATCGTCACCGCGTCGTTCGTGAGCTTGACGGCGCCGCCGCCGCTCCCGGTCAGCGCCTTGTCGACCGCCGTGTGCACGCGCCGGTTGAGGCCGGTCCACAGCTTCGCGAACGCGTCGCTCGACACGAACTTCTGGACGGTGTTGTGCACGAAGCCGCTGAGCCCGCTGGTGAGCGGGCCGCTCAGCGTGCCCAGTGCCTTTTCGAGCCTCGGCCGGTCGGCGGGTGCCACGTCGCTGAGGAGCGCCTTGAGATCGATGTTCTCCATGACGACGTTCGTGACGCGGTTGGTGACGGCCGCCTGGACATCGGGATCGGAGGCGAGCGGCTCCATCGTCGCCACATAGCGATCGGTGTCGCCGACGATGTCGCCGGCCCAGGTCGCGACCGCGCTGAGCGGCGTCAGGATCGCCACGAGGACGATCAGGAGGCCGGCGAAGAACGAGCGCAGACGGTGCCGGGGCCGGGCCGGCGCCGAGGCCTCCAGCCGAGCGACCCGGGCGCGCAGCGCCTCCATGTCGTCGCTGGTGTCCGCCGGGGGACGGTCGTCACGGTCCGGTGTCATGTACTCATGGGATGCCATGCGGTGGCCGAGGGCCCGCTGGACTAGTGCGTATGGGCGGCCACCGCACCCCGTCACCACCGTCACGGAGTGACGATCGCGAAGTCCGGATCGTTCTCGTCGAGGACCGAGAGCAGAGTGTCGAGGGCGCCCAGGTCGCCCGAGTGATAGACGCCGTGGAGCCCCTTCCCGGCCAGCAGGGTGAGGAGTTGGGGCTTGGTCAGCGTGAGGGAGAGGTCCGCGCTGTCGGCGGGCCGGGTCGTACGGGTGTGGACCAGGACACCGTTGTGCAGCGTCATGCGGTACATCTCGCCCAGGTCCGACAGATGCCAGTGCAGGGTGAGCGAGTGGTCCCACGCCCTGGGCCCGTCGACCCGGACCGCGAGCGAGTCGAAGAGCTGCTCGACGTTCAGCGCGTCGCTCATGTCGCCGCCGCCGATCCGGGTCGCCCCGATCTCGCCGCGCAGCTCCTGGGCCCCGGTGAGGTAGCAGTTGCGCCAGGTCGCGCACTCCGCGCCGTGCGCGAGCCGCTCGAAGGTCCCCGCGAGCAGTTCCTTGGCGTCGGCGCTGTCCGGCGCGGCGAACACGGCGTGCCTCAGGAGCTGGGCGGCGAACCGCAGATCGCCCTCTTCCAGGTACGTACGCGCCTTGCCGAGCACCGCTTCGAGCCCGCCCATGCAGTCGACGTAGCGCTCGGCGGTCTCGGTGGGCGGGTGCTCCCACAGGGACGCGGGATTGCCGTCGTACCAGCCCATGTACCGCTGGTAGATGGCCTTCACGTTGTGGCTGACGGAGCCGTAGTAGCCGCGTGCGTGCCAGGCCGCGGAGAGCGCGGGCGGCAGCTCGATCAGCTCGGCGATCTCCGCCCCCGTGTACCCCTGGTTGAGCAGCCGCAGCGTCTGGTCGTGCAGATACGCGTACAGGTCGCGCTGCTCGGCGAGGAACGCCCTGATGCGGTCCGAGCCCCAGGTCGGCCAGTGGTGCGAGGCGAACAGGACGTCCGCGTCGTGGCCGAACAGCTCGATGGCCTCGTTGAGGTAGCGGGCCCAGATCCGGGCGTCGCGGACCACCGCGCCGCGCAGGGTCAGGATGTTGTGCAGGGTGTGCGTGGCGTTCTCGGCCAGGCACAGGGCGCGCCGCTGCGGCAGCAGGAAGTTCATCTCCGACGGTGCCTCGCTGCCCGGCGTCATCTGGAAGCGGAACACGACGCCGTCGAGGGTCAGTTCCTGTCCCGTGTGCCGGACCTCGACCGTGGGCGCCACCAGTCCCGCGGTGCCGGTGGACGCCGTGAAGCCGAGCCCCGTGCCCACGAGACCCTCGGGCCCGGGCTCCAGGTTGGCGCCCGAGTAGTAGGTGCCGCGGCGCAGCATCGCCGCACCCGCGTACACGTTCTCGGCGACGGAGTTCTCCATGAAGCCCTGCGGAGCGATCACGGGTACCTCGTCGTCGGCTCCGACGACGCCGAGCACACCGCCGAAGTGGTCGAGGTGGGAGTGGGTGAACACGACGGCGGCGACGGGCCGTTGGCCGCGCTGCGACCGGTAGAGCTCCAGTGCCGCGGCCGCCGTCTCCGCGGAGGCGAGCGGGTCGACGACCACGACGCCGTGGTCGCCCTCGATCAGCGTCATGTTGGAGAGGTCGAACCCGCGTACCTGGAAGACGCCCTCGGTCACCTCGAACAGGCCTGCCCGCGCGCACAGTTGGGACTGCCGCCACAGGTTCGGGTGCACGGTGTCGGGACAGTCCTCGTCGAGGAACGCCGTGTCGTCGAAGTTCCACACGACGCGCCCGTCCTCGGCCGTGATGGTCGAGGAGAGCGGCGGGGAGACAAGGCCCCGGTCCGCCTCCTCGAAGTCGGACCGGTCGGCGAAGTCGGGGACGGAGTCGGGGGTGTCGGAGGTGGTCACTTCGGTCTCCCAGGGACGGTGTCAGCGGCGCGCTTCAGTGGCGTACGCGCGCAGGAACAGTGCCAACACCTGCGCCATGTGCTCGATCTCGGAGGGGCCGCGCTCTCGTCCGGGGCGTGGATCAGGCACTACGGTTGCTCCACGCCCGTCGGGAGCCGTACACCGCCATTCCGGAGCGGCCCGTGGACTCGCCACCGACGCGGTCGTCATCAGCCCCGGCGTCCCCCGCGTCACGGCGGCGCCGCGGCCGGCGCCGCCGTCCGCGTCCGCGGTCTCGGTTCGGCGGACGGGGCATCCATGGTGGTCATGCGGGCTCTCCCGGGTCGCGTCGTTGCACAAAATTGGCATAGCTTGTGCCGCTTCGCACCTGCTGTCGGGCCGGGCCCGCACGCACGAGGGGTGCGGCGGGACCGATCCGCGCCGTCCCCGGACGGTCAGCTCCCGGTCAGATGCCGCAGCAGCACCGGCACATGGCTGTGCTCGATGTCCTTGACCGAGGTGACCAGCGTGACCGTGCCCGTACGGGCCAGCGCGCGCAGCTTGTCCGTCAGCTCCACGCGGTCCGGCTCCGCGAGCTCGTCGCGGTAGCGGCGCTCGAACTCCGGGAAGCGGGATGCGCGGTCCTCGTGGTACCAGGAGCGCAGCGCGGAGGACGGCGTCAGGTCCTTCATCCACTCCTGGACGTCGGCCCGCTCATTGGAGACGCCGCGCGGCCACAGGCGGTCCACCAGGACCCGGGTTCCGTCGTCCGCCGACGGCGGATCGTAGACCCGGCGGATGCGGAAGTGTGGTTCGGAGCTCTTGGAGCTTTCTGTCATGGCCCAATTGTGCGGAGTCTGCGGGCTTCGTGTCCGCGGTCGTCCGCCGGTCCGGTGACGGCCCCCGGACGCCGGAGGCGTACGTCGTTCGCCTCACCCGAGTGGCGGGCGCGCCGACGTCGTGTGAACAGTCGGACATGACGCACGCACCGCACGAACCCCGAATCCCGGCGGCCGAAGAGACCCGCGAAGAGCGCACATCCCCGCCCGAGGGTCCCCTCGGACGCCTGGCTCAATCCGCATGGCAAGTAGTGCTCCTGGCAGGCATAGCCGCCCTGATCCTGGGCGTCCTGGTCCTGGTCTGGCCCGGGGCGTCCCTGTTCGTCGCCGGAGTGCTCTTCGGCGTGTATCTCCTCGTCGCCGGCGTCTTCCAGCTGGTGGCCGCCTTCGGCACGCATGTCACCACCGGCCTGCGCGTGATGGCCTTCATCAGCGGCGCGCTGTCGATCCTGCTCGGCCTGTTCTGCTTCCGCGGGGCGACGCAGTCGATCCTGCTGCTCGCGCTGTGGATCGGTATCGGCTGGCTGTTCCGGGGCATCACCCAGACCGTCGCGGCCATCTCCGACGAGGCGATGCCGGCGCGCGGCTGGCAGATCTTCCTCGGCGTCGTGAGCGCGCTGGCCGGTGTGGTCCTGATCGTCTCGCCGTTCCAGTCCGTCGCCGTACTCACCCTGGTCGCCGGCTGCTGGCTGCTGGCGGTCGGTGTCGTGGAGATCGTCACGGCGTTCCAGCTGCGGGGCAAGGCGAAGCGAATTCCGCACGGGGTGTGACGGGGATGCCGAAGGCCGACACGCGCGCGCCGGGCGCCCACTTCGGGACGCCCGGCGCGACGGCTCCGGTCTGTCGGTGACGGTCAGACCGCGACCGTCTCCTCCATCTCTTCCTCTGCCGCCTCTTCCTCCGCCGCCTCCGTGGAGCTGGCAGGCGCCCGAGTCACGCTGTGCGCGGCAGGCTGCCGCGGCTCGGCCTCGGCCTCGACGGCACCGCGCCGCCGCTCCGTGAGCGCGGCGAGCCCCATCACTGCCAGGCCGACGACGAGCCAGGCGGCCAGTGTCCATACGTTCCTGGCCAGGTCGTGGCTGCCGAAGTAGAGCAGGCTGCGCGAGCCCTCGACAAAGCCGGCGCCGTTCCAGAAGGCGTGCAGGGTGCCGAAGAAGCCGTTCTGCAGCTCGGGCCGGTAGAGGCCGCCGGAGCTGGTGAAGTTCAGCATCACGAACAGCACCATGAGCGCGAGGGTCGTCCACCGCTTCAGGAACGTGTGCAGACCCACGCCGATGAACAGAATGCCCGCCGAGTAGAGCCAGGCCATGGCCCACATGCCCCACAGGCCGTGGTGGGCCAGGTGGAACACGGGTCCCGCGAGTGCCGCGCCGACGAGACTGACCACGCCGGACACGCCGACCACGAGCGCGGCCCGCGTCCGCATCGACAGGGCGGAACCCGCCGCGCCGACCACGGCCACCGACGCGTACGAGCCGATGCTCAGCGCCACCAGCAGGAAGAACAGGCCCTGGCCCGTCGGGTCGTCCGAGACGGTCGGGGTCACGTCCGTCACCTTGAGCGGCACGCCCTGCTGCGTGGCGACGGGGGTGAAGATCTTCTCGGCGGTGATCGCGCTCATGTCGGACCCGGCGGTGGCGACGATCAGCTCGGGGGACTGCGCGCTCAGGACGTACGCGCCGTCGATGTCACGGGACCGAAGCTGCTCCACGGCCGCCGTGCGGCTGTCGAGCGTTCGGACGTCGAGCGCGTCGCCGGCCTTGTCCTTCACCGTCTGGGCGAAGACCTTCGCCTCGGGCCCCGCCCCGACGACCGCCACCGGCAGGTGGTGCGGCTCGGGCGCCACGAAGGCCCCCATGTACGCGAGCCCCATGCCCAAGCACATCAGCAGGGGGGTGATGAGGTGGGTCAGGACATGGCGCAGCGCCGGATTCCGCACGCCGTGCACGGCGCCCGCGGACTCGGAGCGGTGTGCCTTGTGATCGGCGGGCATGGGCAGGACCTCCAGCTGGACGGGTTGGTGTTTACAACCTTTCACGTTGTACTCTACAACTATCTCGCCCGATGGGGTACGGGGGAGGGTGTGACGGTGGCCACCGCGGTCCCGCGGCGGCCACCGCACGTGGCTTCAGCCCTGCTGGAGCCCGAGCTGGTACTCGTACGTCCGATGCGTCGGCACGTAGCCGAGTCCGTCGTTCACGGCGCGCATGTGGGTGTTGCTGTCGGCGGTGTCCGTGAGCAGGCCCCCGAGCTTCGGGTGGCGGCCGCGGGCGCGGAGAACGGCCTCGGCCTTCATCCAGCGCGCGAGGCCGTGGCCGCGGTGCTCGGGCAGCACGCCCGTGCCGTAGTGCTGTCCGTCGCCCGTGCCGTCGCCGGGGACGACGAGCTCGGTGAACCCCACAACGGTGCCGTCACGGGCGTCGACCGCCGCGACCGTGTCGAGGTGTTCGCCGCGCTGCTCGACCGCCTCGGCCACCGCGCGGACGCGGTCCACGTCCCACGCGACCGTCCCGTAGTCGGTGTCGTCCATGGGCATGTCGTCCATGGCGCGACGCGACGCGGCGAACGTCGCGGCCAGGTGGTCCGGAACCGTCCCTTCCCAGGAGACGAGCCGGTATCCGGGGTGCTCCGCCCGCGCCGTCCGGGTGAGTGCCGGGACGTCCGCGTCGGCGAGCGGGAGTCGCGCGTACGTCAGGTTCAGCACCCGGCGGAACCCTCGCGCGGCCAGGAACAGGTCCGCGGGTGAGCCGTCGTCGGCCGGGGCGGTGAGCGAGCGCCGCCCGTCGTCCTTCGCGGCCGTCACCGCCGCGTCGAGGAGCCGGGTGCCGACGCCGCGACGCCGCTCCGCGGGATGGACCTGGAGGGTCAGCTCGGCGAGATGCCGCTGCCCGTCCCGGTCGATGAGCCGCAGGAACGCGGACCCGACGGGGTTCCCGTCGGTGTCGGACGCCAGCCAGGCGAGGCGGCGGGCGTCCGCACCGCCGGCCGGATCGGTCAGCGGTGTGAGATGCAGCGACAAGAGGGCTCCTTGTGCGGAGAGTCGGGGACGCGGCCGAACCTAACCGCGCGGGCGCGAGCCCCGCAAAGGAATTGACCCCGCACGGGCTCGGCGCCGGAACCGCCCGCCCGCGCCCATTCCTTATTTCTGGAACGAGTTCTACTGTGTGCGCCGTCAGGACCGGGACCCGGTGTGCCAGCGACCGTCAGGAGGGGCCGTGCACCTCGAATACACGCCCGAGCAACAGCAGTTGCGCGCGGAGCTGCGCGCCTACTTCGCGGAGCTGGTGCCCGACAACGCGTACGCCCGCTACGAGGATCCCGCCGCGCAGAAGCGGTTCTACCGCGAGACGGTGCGCCGGCTCGGCACCGACGGGTGGCTCGGCGTCGGGTGGCCGAAGGAGTACGGCGGGCGCGGCCTGACGCCCATGGAACAGTTCATCTTCTTCGACGAGGCCGCGCAGGCGGGCGTGCCCCTGCCGCTCATGGCGCTCAACACCGTCGGCCCCACGATCATGCAGTACGGCAGCGACGAGCAGAAGACGTACTTCCTGCCGAGGATCCTCTCCGGAGAGCTCGACTTCGCCATCGGCTACAGCGAGCCCGACGCCGGCACCGACCTCGCCGCACTCAAGACACGGGCGGTACGCGAGGGGGACGAGGCCACCGGCCACTACACGGTGAACGGGCAGAAGATCTGGACCACCAACGGCGACACGGCCGACTGGGTGTGGCTCGCCGTGCGCACCGACCCGGACGCCCCGCCGCACAAGGGCATCACCATGCTCCTGGTGCCGACCTCGGACCCGGGCTACTCCTGCACCATCATCAACACCCTTGCCTCGCACGACACCACGGCCAGCTACTACGAGAACATCCGCGTTCCCGTCAGCCGCCGCGTCGGTGAGGAGAACAAGGGCTGGCGGCTCATCACGAACCAGCTCAACCACGAGCGCGTGACGCTCGCCGCCCACGGCACCATGGCGATCCGCGCGCTGCGCGACGTGCAGCGCTGGGCCATGGACACCAAGCTCGCCGACGGGCGCCGCGTCATCGACCTCGGCTGGGTGCGCAAGCGCCTCGCCCAGACGCACACCCGGCTCGACGCGATGAAACTCCTCAACTGGCAGATGGTGAACGCCGTCCAGGAAGGCAGCCTCACCCCGCAGGACGCCTCCGCCGTGAAGGTGTACGGCTCCGAGGCGCGCCGCGAGGCGTACGCCTGGCTGATGGAGGTCGTCGCCGCGGCGGGAGCCCTCAAGGAGGGCTCGGCGGGCGCCGTCCTGCACGGCGAACTCGAACGCGGCTACCGATCAGCCGTGATCTTCACGTTCGGCGGCGGCAACAACGAGATCCAGCGCGAGATCATCTCCTGGATCGGCCTGGGCATGCCCCGCGTCCGCCGCTGAGACGCCTTTCCGTGCGGTCGTCGGGGGCGCGGGGTCAGCCGAGCTGCCCGGACGGCCGCATGGTGATGTGGTTGATGTCCACGCCCGCGGGCTGGTTGACGGCGAAGACGATCGTGTCCGCGATGTGCTCGGCGGTCATCGCCGGCGCCGCCTCGGGGGTGCCGCCGCGCTGGTCCCAGAACGGGGTGTCCACCACCCCGGGGGCGATGACGGTCACGCCGACCCCGTCCTTGCCGACCAGCAGCCGGGTGTTCTCGGCCAGCGCGTGCGCGGCCCACTTGGTGACCGAGTACAGGTTGCCGGGTGTGTTGCGCACCCCGGCGACCGAACCGATGATCACGATCCGCCCCTTGGACTCCCTGAGGTGCGGCAGCGTCTCCCGCACCAGCAGGGCCGGGCCCAGGACGTTGGTGAGGACCATGGCGCGCATGTCCTCGGGTGCGTGGCTCTCCAGGTTGCCGGGCAGCGAGAAACCGGCGTTGGCGATGACGTTGTCCAGCCGGCCCCAGGTGTCCAGCACGTGGCGCACGGCGGAGGCGACGTCGTGCTCGTCGCTGGTGTCGCCTGTGATCGTCAGCAGCCGCTCGCCCGCTGCGGCCGAAACGGCGAAGGCGGCGAGCTTGCCCGCGTCACGTCCGGTGACGGCTACGCGGTGGCCCTGCTTGAGCAGGGCGCGGGCGGTGGCGGCGCCGATTCCGGTCGAGCCACCGGTGATCAGCGTGACGGGTTCCATGCGACGGCCTCCTGAGTGGTGCGGTCACGGGGGATCAGCCAGGATCCCGGACCTCGATGAACGCGAGCGGCGCGTGGGGTCGTTCCGACTCCGGGCCCCGGTCCCGCGGAACGCCCGCACCCTGGCGTCAGGGAAAGCGCAACGGTGCCTCACCGTAACTGGGCCGGGGAGCAGGCTGAAGCCCTGCGTCACGGGCTCGTTGAGAGGTCCAGGCGACCCACAGCAGGATCGCCAGGCCGCCCAGGACAACGCCGAGCACATCCGTGACGGTGGGCCCGCGGCCCGACGGAAACACCATGAGGACCAGAACGACGACCGCCGTCTTGACCCGGGTGTCCGCCAGCGCGTGCCAGGCGACCGTGGCCAGGGGCACCGCCCCCCACAGCAGGTACCAGCCCTGCACGGCGGGAGCGCACACCACCAGGGTCAACAGGCCGAGGGCCGTGGCGCGTTCGGCGCCGAGGCGGGGAGCGCGCGCCAGGAAGTACAGAGCCCCGCACAACCCTGCCAAGGTGCCGAGCGTACGCATCACCGTCACCGGGTCCGGTGTGGTGACCCAGCCGGCCTGGGTGCCGATCCACCTCAGCAGCCGGCCGACGTCCGTGCTCACCGACATGGGCGTGTACGAGTGCGTCGGTGTGCGGAGCGTGTCGAGCCAGCCCCAGCCGAGCCCGCAGAGCGCCACGGTCAGCACCAGCGTCCCGACGGCCGCGAGGAGGATCCCCGCCGCGCGGCCCAGACGTCGCCACCAGCCCGTCGGTCCGGCGACCGCCACCAGGGCGGCGCACCCCAGGGCCACCGCGGCCGGGGCCTTCACCAACGCGGCGCACGTCAGGACGACGACGCCCAGAACCCATCGTCCGGAGCGGCAGGCCACGAGACCGGCCATCATCAAGCCGAGCATCAGTGCCTCGTTGTGCGCCCCGCCCACCAGGTGGACCAGCACCAGCGGATTCAGCGACGCCGCCCACCAGGCTCCTGAGCCGTCGCCGCCCGACCACGTCGCGAGCCGCTGGACCGACCAGGCCAGCAGGGCGAGTCCGGCGAGCGCGGCCACCCGATGGAGTACGACAGCGGCGACCACATGGTGTTCGCCGGTCACGAAGACGACGACCCGGCTCACCACGACGGACAGTGGCCCGTACGGAGCCGGAGCGTCCCGCCACACCTCGGGGACGTTCGCGGCGAGCGACCCGCCCAGTGCGGAGGGGCCGATCTCGTAGACGTTCCAGGAGCGCCCGGCCAGTGCGCCTTGGGCCACGTAGCTGTAGATGTCCGTGCTGAACAGCGCCGGCGCCGGTAGCAGAGGCAGCGCCCAGCCTCCCAGCGTGAGCCACTGCCGACGCCTGCTCATCATCGCGCCGGCCCGCAGCAGCGTGCCCAACTGCCACCAGGACCAGAGCAGCAGGCCGAGTCCCGCATACGCCGCCGTCGCACCGATCAGCGCGAGGGCGGGTCCGGGGGCTCCCCAAATCCCGTTCGGAAGGCCACGTGGCAGAGCGCCGGCGCCCCAGGCGCCGCAGGAGAGCAGCACGGACCCCCAGATGCCGCGCTGTGCCCAGACCCGAATACCGCCATCCGCCGCTCTCATTCGCACGAAGGTAGAGCGCTTTCCGGATCGCCGCACCAGCTCTGCCCCAATGAACGGCAAACGCCGGATGTCGCCTGTGTCCGCGGCCGGGATGGATCCATGGGCACAGCTTGGATCATGCGTCGTTGCCGAGTCCACAGGCGTGCCCACGATGTGGACATGTGGAGGGGTGAATTCCGGCCGGTGCATACGATCCGACGGTACGTCCTCGCACCACACCGGAAGGCGCTCGTGAGTTCCACCTCTCCCCTGTCGACCAGCACATCTCCGGTGACGCCGTCGGGCACGGTACTGATCCGCTCGGCCGCCGACGTCTCCGATCTCGTCAACTCGGGCACGGCGCGGGGCCGGCACGCCAAGATGATCGTGATCATCGCGCTCGGCGGCATCTTCCTCGACGCGTACGACCTGAGTTCCCTGGCCTACGGGCTGCCCGACATCACCCGGCAGTTCGGCCTCAGCTCCACCATGGCCGGCACGGTCACCGCCTCGATCAGCGTCGGTTCGCTGTTCGGCGCCCTCCTCGGCGGCTGGCTCGTCGACCGGATCGGCCGCTACCGCGTCTTCATGGCGAACATGCTCTTCTTCGTCGCCACCGCGCTGGTGTGCGCGGTCGCGCAGGACGTGTGGACGCTGATCGCCGCGCGCTTCGTGATGGGCATCGGCGTCGGCATGGACATCCCGGTCGCGATCGCGTTCCTCGCCGAGTTCTCCCGGCTGCACGGCAAGGGCAGCAAGGGCTCCCGCACGGCCGCCTGGTCACCCGCCTGGTACACCGCGACCAGCGGCTGCTACCTCGTGATCATGATGCTGTACTTCCTCCTGCCGGACGCCCAGTTGGGCTGGCTGTGGCGGTTCACCGTCGGCTTCGGCGCGGTCCCCGCGCTGCTGGTACTGCTGCTGCGCCGGCGCTACATGAACGAGTCCCCGACCTGGGCCGCCGACCAGGGCGACCTGGAAGGCGCGGCGAAGATCCTGCGGCAGTCGTACGGCGTGGACGCGCGCGTCGCCGACGACGTGCCCAGGACGGCGCCCCGCCCGCCCCGCACCGGCCTCGGCGCGTACGCACGGCTCTTCACCCCGCCGTACCGCACGCGCACGATTCAGTCGGTGGCGGTCGGCCTCGCGGAGACCTTCGGCTACAACGCGGTCGCGTTCGGACTGCCGGTCATCATCGCCACGCTGATGACGCAGGGTCCGCTCACCACGATCGCGTCCTCCTTCGCCCTGAACCTCGTGTTCGCCCTGACCGGCGGGCTGCTCGGCATCCGCTGGGCGTCGACCCGTGGCGCCTGGCCGATGATGACGCTGGGCTTCGCGATCCAGTTCGCCGCCATCACGGTGCTCGGTCTCATCGGGGATCCGTCCGGGACGGCCGTCGTGACGGCGGGCATCCTGATGCTCGGCGCGTTCATGTTCGCGCAGGGCTTCGGCCCCGGCGCACACATCATGAGCTACGCCTCGCTGGGCTTCCCGACGTCGATGCGCGGCGTCAGCATCGGCTTCAACCAGGCCGTGCTGCGCCTGGGTTCGACCTTGACCCTCTTCTTCTTCCCCATCCTCAGCACCGGCCTCGGCACCCACGTCTACTGGGTCATCCTCGCCGCGCCCGTTCTCGGCCTGACGGCCCTGCTGGCGAAGCGCTGGGAGCCGATCGGCTTCGACGCGGACGCCGAGGAGCGGAGTCGGTCGGCGGCGACGGCGGCCAAGGCCTGAGGAACTGAACGCCCGTGCCCGGGCCGACGTGTTGTCGGTCGGGGCACGGGCGTTCGGGCGAGCTCGGTCAGCTTCTCACCGGTGGCCTGCTGGCCCGCGTAGTCGGCAACGAGGCATTCCGGTGCCACAGGGAGAGGCCCCGTACGAGGGGGGCGGCCGGTGGCCGGGCCACCTTGAATCCAACGGGATACCGAAGTAAACGGGATACTCGAAGTAGCCGTGGCGTCGATGCGTCGCGCTCCGGGTGGCCAGGTCGACTCTGCCGGTCTGCCGGCACCTCTTCACCGGGTTTTCTCGCCCGGCCCTTGCCCGGGCACCCGGCATGGCACCGCTGATGCGAGAGAGAGGCGATGGTGTGGAGGGCACAGGAGCGGCAGAGGGGCGGGGCGATCCCGGGCTCTTCGGGCCCGGGTCGGTCACCTGGCAGGTGCACGCGGACCCGATGATGTGGGTCGCCGGTGTGCGTGCGCTCTACCTTCAGGCGCTCCTTCCGCGTGCCGTGCGGGGCGTCATGCAGAACTCGGACTTCCGGAAGGACGCCTGGGGGCGGCTGATGCGGACGGCCGGGTTCGTCGGTACGACCACGTACGGGACCACCGAGGCCGCCGAGCGTGCCGGTGCCCGTGTGCGGAAGATCCACAGTCATCTCAAGGTCACCGACCCCGATACCGGTGAACGGTACGGAGTCGACGAGCCGGAGCTGCTCCTGTGGGTGCACTGCGCCGAGATCGACTCCTACCTCCATGTTGCGCGACGCTCCGGGTTCCGGCTCACGGACGCGCAGGCCGACCAGTACATCGCCGAACACCGCACCAGCGCCCGGCTGGTGGGCCTCGACCCCGCCGACGTGCCCGGCGACCGGGCACAACTCGCCGCGTACTTCGAGAGGATGAGACTCCTGCTGGCCGCCGGTCCGGAGGCCCGGGACGTGGACGACTTCCTGCGCAGGCCGCCCGTCCACCCGCTGCTGATCCCGGCGCGCGCAACGCTCTGGAGGCGCGTGTCGTATCTGGCGTACGCCTCTCTGCCGCAGTACGCCCACGAGTTGTACGGCAGGCCGGCCCCGGCTCCGGCCGCCGTGACCCGGGGGCTGCGGTTCACCGGCACCGTCCTGCGCTGCGTTCCCGCACGTGTGCGCTGGCAACTCCCGCCGAAACACATCCTGCGCGCCATGTCACGACTCGGCCCCGGCAGCCGCCCGGCACCGTACAAAAGCGGGAGTCGGACGGCCATACTGGACAGGCCGGGGAGGGCGCAGCGAGGCGACGGGGGCGACAGCGCGAGATGCCGGAGTCGGGGGAGACCAGGCTGATCCAGGGCCGGTACCGGCTGCTCGATCTCATCGGGCGGGGCGGTATGGGCGAAGTGTGGCGCGCCAGGGACGAGTCGCTCGGGCGCAGAGTCGCGGTCAAGTGCCTCAAGCCGATGGGGCCGCAGCATGACCAGTCCTTCACCCGGGTCCTGCGGGAACGCTTCCGCAGGGAGGCCCGGGTGGCGGCCGCCCTTCAGCATCGCGGGGTGACCGTCGTCCACGACTTCGGCGAGCACGAAGGCGTGCTGTACCTGGTGATGGAGCTTCTGGAGGGCAAGAACCTCAGCCAGCTCCTGGAGGACAACAGACAGCACCCGTTACCCGTCGCCGACATCGTCGAGATCGCCGGCCAGGTCTCGGCCGCGCTCGCCTACACACATGAACAGGGCATCGTCCACCGTGACTTGAAGCCCGCGAACATCATGCGGCTCGCCGACGGCACGGTGAAGATCTGCGACTTCGGCATCGCGCGCCTCGGCCACGACATCGGCTTCACCTCACGCCTCACCGGCACCGGCATCGCGATGGGCACCCCGCACTACATGTCGCCCGAGCAGATCGGCGGCGACCATGTCGACGGGCGCAGCGACCTGTACTCGTTCGGCTGTGTGCTCTACGAGATCGCGACCGGAGCGCCGCCGTTCGACCTGGAGGACGCCTGGGCCGTCCTCGTCGGGCACCGCGACACCGTGCCCGAACCGCCGCGCACGCACCGGGCGGAGCTCCCCGGCTTCCTGGACCGGATCATCGTCGACCTCCTCGCGAAGGACCCGGACGAACGGCCGCGGGACGCCCGCGAGCTGGCCCGGCGGATCGGTGACGGCCCTTCCCCGTCCGGGTATGTGCCGACGGTGGTCACCGCCCCGGTACGGCGGACGGCGGTCGAGCCGCAGCAGCCGGTGTCCCGTGAACCGCGGCTGCCGTCCTGGACGCGCGGCATGACGACGGGCCACAAGGCGGCCGGTCCACCCCTGCTGCGCGGCACGCCGCCCGACGCGGCCGCGGGCCTGGCCGGGGAGTGGATCGCGCGCCCCGAGTCGCGGCGCGGGGAGCAGCCCGTGCGTACGGAACGCCCCACGCCGGCACCGGAGCTGGTCGCCCATCTCGCCGCCCGGCACAACGCGGGCCTGAGTCTCGGCCGGCTCGGGCGCTGGGAGGAGGCCGGCGAGGTTCACCGCGCCGTCGCGGCGGAGCGCGAGCACGCCCTCGGCCCCGACCACCCCGAGACGCTCGCCAGCCGCTACGAGGTCGCTTTCACGCTCAGCCGCACCGGACGTCCCGCCGACGCCCTGCGCGAGTACCGCCGCGTCACCGAGGGGTGCGAGCGGGTCCTCGGCCCCGAGCACCCCGAAACGCTCGGCTCCCGGCAGGAAATGGCGTACGTCCTTGGTCAGTTGGGTCGCCACTTCGACGCGCACCAGGTGTACACATCGGTGCTCGCGGCGCGTGAGCGGGCCATGGGCCCCGACCATCCGGACACCCTGCGCTGCCGCCACAACCTCGCCTACAACCTCAGCAGGCTCGGGCGACTCGAGGACTCGTACCGCATGGCGCGCGAGGTCGCCGCGGCCCGCGCCCGCGTCCTCGGCGGCGGCCATCCTGACACACTCGTCACGCGCTGCGAAGTTGCCTACGCGCTGGGTCAGCTGGGGCGCTGGACCGAGGCGCTGCGTACCTACCTCGAGGTGGCGGAGGCCCGCGGACGGGCGCTCGGCCCCGACCATCCGGACACGCTCGCCTCGCGCTACGAGGTAGGCATCAGCCTCGGCCGGCTCGGTCGCAGCGCCGAGGCCCTCGGCCTCTACCGCGACCTCATCGACGACCGTACGCGCGTCAGCGGCCCGGCCCACCCCGAGACCCTGCGCGCCCGCCACGGCCTCGGCGTCAACCTGGGGCGGATGGGCCGCTGGGAGGAAGCGCTCGCCGAGGCCCGCGACGTCTGCGCGATCCGCGCCCGGGTCCTCGGGGACGATCACCCGGACACGCTGGTCAGCATGCGCGAGGTGGCCGTGGGACTCGGCTGGCTCGGCAGGTGGTCCGACGCGCTCGCCGAGTACCGCCGGGTCGCCGCGGCCCGCGAACAGGTCCTCGGCGCCGACCACCCCGACACCCTCGCCAGCCGCAACGACGAGGCACACTGCCTGGAACAACTCGGCCGCGGCACGGAGGCTGTCGAGCTGTACCGTCGCGTGGCGGCGCTGCGCCAGGAGCGGGCGTCGGGGGGACGCTGAGGGACCGCGTGGGGGCGTCTGCGTGTGAGTGACGCCTGTGGTCGCCTGCCTGCGGTGGTCTTCCCGGGCTCGGCTCCCCGTGGTCGTCTGCCCTTGAGGGACACCCGAGAGTCTGCCTGCGGCCGGCTCCCCGCGAGCGACGTCCAGGCTCCTCCGCCCGCGGTCGACCTTTCGCGGTCGCGGGCCCGCGGCGCGTGCCCGCGATCGTCTGCAGGGGATGGATTGCGTGCGGTCCCCTGCCCACGCGCGCCCGCCCGTACCCCGCCGCTCCGCGATCCACAGGGCCAGGGTCTGGCCCGGCATGATCGACGCGTGTTACCAAGAGGGATGCCAGCACACGAGCGCTACGACGTCGTCATCGTCGGCGGAGGTCACAACGGCCTCGTCGCCGCCGCCTACCTCGCCCGGGCCGGACGTTCCGTCCTGGTTCTCGAGCGGCTCGGCGCCACCGGCGGTGCCGCCGTGTCGACGCGGCCCTTCGCCGGGGTCGACGCGCGCCTGTCGCGGTACTCGTACCTGGTCAGCCTGCTGCCGCACAAGATCGTCGACGATCTCGGGCTCGACTTCGCCGTGCGCGGCCGCACCGTGTCCTCGTACACGCCGACCGAGCGCGACGGGCGGGCGACCGGGCTGCTCGTCGGCGGTGGTGAGGAGCGCACCCGCGCCTCCTTCGAGCGCCTCACCGGCGGCGGGCGCGAGTACGCGGCGTGGACCGACTTCTACGGGACGACCCGCCGCGTCGCCGAGCGGGTCTTCCCCACGCTCACCGAGCCGCTGCCGACCAGGGACGCGCTCCGGGAGCGGGTCGGCGACGAGGCCGCCTGGCGGATGCTCTTCGAGGAGCCGATCGGCGCCGCCGTCGAGGAGCGCTTCAGGGACGACCTGGTGCGCGGAGTGGTGCTCACCGATGCCCTCATCGGTACGTTCGCCGACGCCCACGACGCGTCCCTCCAGCAGAACCGCTGTTTCCTCTACCACGTGATCGGCAACGGCACCGGCGACTGGGACGTGCCCGTCGGCGGCATGGGCGCCCTCACCGACGCCCTCGCCGACGCCGCCCGCGGGGCCGGCGCCGAGCTCGTCACCGGGCACGAGGTGACCCGCGTCGAGACCGACGGGCGGCACGCCGAGGTGACGTACGAGTCGGAGGGCGACGTGGGCCGCGTCGGCGCCGGGCACGTGCTCGTCAACGCGTCGCCGCAGGCCCTCGCCGCCCTCGTCGGCGACGAGCCGCCCGCCCTGGCCGAGGGTGCGCAGCTCAAGGTCAACATGCTTCTGACCCGGCTGCCGAAGCTGCGCGACACGTCCGTCGACCCGCGCGAGGCGTTCGCCGGAACGTTCCATGTCGCCGAGGGTTACGAGCAGTTGGCGACCGCGTACGGCCAGGCGGCGGCCGGGTCACTGCCCGCGGCGCCCCCGTCGGAGATCTACTGCCACTCGCTGACCGACCCGAGCATCCTCGCCCCGGACCTCGTCGCGCGCGGCTACCAGACCCTCACCCTGTTCGGCCTGCACACGCCCGCCCGGCTCTTCGCGGGAGACAACGACGCCGCCCGAGCCGAGCTCCTGAAGGCCACCCTCGCCCAGCTCGACGCGCAGCTCGCCGAGCCGATCGAGGACTGCCTCGCCCAGGACGCCGACGGCCGGCCGTGCATCGAGGCGAAGACCCCGCTCGACCTGGAGCGGGACCTGCGCCTGCCGGGCGGCAACATCTTCCACCGCGACCTGTCCTTCCCGTACTCCCAGGAGGGGACGGGCCGTTGGGGCGTCGAGACCGCCCATGCCAACGTCCTGCTGTGCGGCGCGGGCGCCGTGCGCGGCGGCGGGGTCAGCGGCATTCCCGGGCACAACGCGGCGATGGCCGTACTCGGGAAGTGAGCCGCCGGCCCTGGCCCCCGACGCGAGCCGCCGGCTCAGGACCGACGCGGGCCCCCGTGAGGGGGCCGCGCTCCGCTCAGTCCTGCGACGGTGACCATCCCACCGCCTCGATCAGCGCCGCGTCGGACGGGCGTGTCTCGTCGAACACGGTCCGGCGGCCGTCGGTGACGCGCACCCCGTCCACGTACACCCCGCGCCCCACGTACAACTGGTCGGTCGTGTAGCGCCAGCGCAGGCGGACCTGGCTGCCCTTGAAGGCGCCGAGGGCAGCGGTCAGGCGGTGCCAGACGCGACCCGACCAGCCGTCGGCCGTGCCCTTGGCGTGGTCCTCGGCGTCCTCTCCCTTACGGGTGGTCGTGAACGGCAGGGGCTGCCAGGTCGCCCCGGCGTCGGCCGACACCTCCAGGTACAGGAGGTCGGAGTTCGGTTCCGTGTCCCACCACAGGTCGCAGGCGAGGCCCGTCGTGTCGGAGGTGACGTCGAGGCCGGGCAGCGTGAGCGTCGCCGACGTGGCGCTCGTCATGCCGGAGAACCAGGCGGTGCGCCCGTGAGCGGGGCGTACGGCGACGGCGCGGGCGAGGTTGTTCGCCGCCGCGACCCGGGGAGCGGAGCCGGATCGCCAGTTGCGCACGGGGTGCACGGAGTTGCCGAGCACAATCAGGAACGAGTCGGTCGTCGGGTCGAGCACGATGCACGTTCCGGTGAAACCGGTGTGTCCGGCGGTGCGCGGCGTCGCCATCGCGCCCATGTACCAGTGCTGGTAGAGCTCGAAGCCGAGGCCGTGCTCGTCGCCGGGGAACGCCTGGTTGAAGTCGGTGAACAGCAGCCGCACGGACTCCTCGGACAGGATGCGCGCCTTGCCGTAGGAACCCCCGTTGAGGAGGGTGCGCCCGAGGATCGCGAGGTCCCACGCGCAGGAGAAGACACCGGCGTGGCCCGCCACTCCGCCCATCCCGAACGCGTTCTCGTCGTGCACCTCGCCCCAGACGAGTCCGCGGTCGAGGCCGGACCAGGGCAGGCGTGCGTCCTCCGTCGCGGCGATCTTCGGCTTCCAGGACGCGGGCGGGTTGTAGCGGGTGCGGCGCATACCGAGGGGGCCGGTGATCCGCTCGCGCAGGAGCACGTCCAGGGTCTGTCCCGTGAGCTTCTCCAGGACCAGCTGGAGCGAGATCAGGTTGAGGTCGGAGTAGAGGTACACGGTGCCGGGCGGGTTGAGGGGTGCCTCGTTCCAGATGAGGCGGAGCTGTCCCTCGCGCGTCGTCTCCTTGTAGAGGGGTATCCAGGCGCGGAACCCCGAGGTGTGCGTGAGGAGCTGACGGATCGTGATGTCCTGCTTGCCGGCGCCCGCGAAGTCGGGGATGTAGGAGGCGACCGTGGCCTCCAGCTCCAGCTTGCCGCGCTCGATCTCCTGTACGGCGATGAGCGAGGTGAACAGCTTCGACACGGAGGCCAGGTCGTAGACCGTGTCCTCGGCCGCCGCGATCTGCTGGTCGGCGGGGAACTCCACACCCGTGTCGGTCTTGTCGTCGTAGGCCGAGTAGCGCACGGCCTTGCCGATCGGCTGGTGGAGCGCGACCGTGCCGCCGCGTCCGGCGAGCAGTACGGCGCCCGCGTACCAGGGGTGCTTGGGGGAGGGGCCGAGGAACTTCTCGGCGTCGGTGACGAGTTGGCGCAGATGTTCGGCGATCAGGCCGGCCCGCTCGGGGGATCCGCGGCGCAGCGTGGTTGCGTGCCCGTCGGCGTCCCCGCCCGAGCGCGTGTCCGCCGCGGCGGCGGGCCCCGCCGGGAACGGAGCGATGGCCAGTGCACCGCCCAATGCCATTACACCCGCGCCCAGTTGGCGACGGGAGAGCCCGCCGTCCGTGTCGTGCAGTCTGTCCGCCGCGCCGTCAGTCATGAACGAACCTCTTCTGAAAGAATCTTTCGGGATCTAGCTCGACGGGTGAAACTTTCATGTCAGGCTCCGGTGGTGTCAAGACTCGGAATTGCCTCACAGAAATCTGACGCAGCATCAGAAAGTGTCTTCCCTCGTGCGGAGGAGTGCGGCATTCTGCGCCCATGCAGACGGAGCTGAGCAAGAAACTGGGGATCGAGCACGCCATCTTCGGCTTCACCCCCTTCCCGGCGGTGGCCGCCGCCATCAGCAGGGCCGGGGGGTTCGGTGTGCTCGGCGCGGTCCGCTACACCGCACCCGACGACCTGGCCCGCGACCTCGACTGGATGGAGGAACACGTCGACGGCGCGCCCTACGGGCTCGACGTCGTGATGCCGGCGAAGAAGGTCGAGGGCCCGAACCACCAGAAACTGACCGAGGCCGACGTCGAGGCGATGATCCCCGAAGGACACCGCCAGTTCGTGAGAGACACCCTCGCCAAGCACGGCGTGCCCGAGCTCGCCGAGGGCGAGGCGTCGGGCTGGCGCATCACCGGCTGGATGGAGCAGGTCGCCCGCAGCCAGCTCGACGTCGCCTTCGACTACCCGATCAAACTCCTTGCCAACGCGCTCGGTTCACCGCCCGCCGACGTCATCCGGCGCGCCCACGACCAGAACGTCCTCGTGGCCGCTCTCGCGGGCAGCGCCCGGCACGCCCGCAAACACGCGGACGCCGGCATCGACATCGTCGTCGCGCAGGGCTACGAGGCAGGCGGGCACACCGGCGAGATCGCCTCCATGGTGCTCACGCCCGAAGCGGTCGACGCCGTGGCCCCGCTGCCCGTCCTCGCGGCCGGCGGCATCGGCAGCGGGGAACAGATCGCGGCGGCCCTCGCCCTCGGCGCCCAGGGAGTCTGGCTCGGCTCCCTCTGGCTCACCACCACCGAGGCCGACCTCCACTCCCGCGCACTCACCGCCAAACTCCTCGCGGCCGGCTCCGGCGACACCGTCCGCTCCCGCGCCCTGACCGGCAAGCCCGCGCGCCAGCTCCGCACGGAGTGGACCGACGCCTGGGACGACCCGTCGGGTCCCGGCACCCTGCCCATGCCGCTGCAGGGGCTGCTCGTCGCCGAGGCCGTCTCCCGTATCCAGAAGTACGAGGTCGATCCGCTGCTCGGCACGCCCGTCGGGCAGATCGTCGGCCGGATGACGAGCGAACGCGCCGTCCAGGCCGTGTTCGACGACCTCACGCGCGGTTTCGAGCGCGCCGTGGACCGCATCAACCGCATCGCAGGAAGGAGCGGCCAGTCGTGAGCACCGGCCCCACCCCCAACAGCGCGCCCCCCAATGGATTCTGGGCCCAGGCCACCGCGGATCCCGGCCGTACCGTCCTCGTCGCACCCGACGGGGAGGAGTGGACCGCCGGCCGGCTGCACGCCGACGTCAACAAGCTCGTGCACGGTCTGCGGGCCGCCGGGCTCGAACGAGGCGACGCGTTCGCCGTCGTCCTGCCCAACGGAGTCGAGTTCTTCACCGCGTACCTCGCCGCCTCCCAGGCCGGCTTCTACCTCGTCCCGGTCAACCACCATCTGGTCGGCCCCGAGATCGCCTGGATCGTCGCCGACTCCGGAGCGAAGGTCCTCATCGCCCACGAGCGGTTCGCCGAACAGGCCGTGGCCGCCGCCGACGAGGCCGCGCTCCCCGCAGGGCAGCGGTACGCGGTCGGAACCGTCGACGGCTTCCGCCCCTACGCCCGACTCCTCGACGGGCAGCCCGAGTCGGTGCCGGACGACCGCACTCTCGGCTGGGTCATGAACTACACCTCGGGCACCACGGGCCGCCCCCGCGGCATCCGCCGCCCCCTGCCCGGCAAGCTCCCCGAGGAGACCTACCTCGGCGGCTTCCTCGGCATCTTCGGCATCAAGCCGTTCGACGACAACGTCCACCTGGTCTGCTCGCCGCTCTACCACACCGCCGTGCTCCAGTTCGCGGGCGCGTCCCTGCACATCGGACACACCCTCGTCCTGATGGACAAGTGGACCCCCGAGGACATGCTGCGCCTCATCGACACCTTCAAGTGCACACACACGCACATGGTGCCGACCCAGTTCCACCGGCTGCTCGCCCTGCCCGACAGTGTCAGGAGCGCCTACGACGTGTCGGCGATGCGGCACGCCATCCACGGCGCCGCGCCCTGCCCCGACCACGTCAAACGCGCGATGATCGACTGGTGGGGCCACAGCGTCGAGGAGTACTACGCGGCCAGTGAGGGCGGCGGCGCCTTCGCGACCGCCGAGGACTGGCTGAAGAAGCCGGGCACGGTCGGCAAGGCCTGGCCCATCAGCGAACTCGCCGTGTTCGACGACGACGGCAACCGGCTGCCGCCCGGTGAACTCGGCACCGTCTACATGAAGATGAGCACCGGCGGATTCTCGTACCACAAGGACGAGACCAAGACGAAGAAGAACCGCATCGGCGACTTCTTCACCGTCGGCGACCTCGGCATTCTCGACGAGGACGGGTATCTCTTCCTGCGCGACCGCAAGATCGACATGATCATCTCGGGCGGCGTCAACATCTACCCCGCCGAGATCGAGTCCGCGCTCCTCACCCACCCGGCCATCGCCGACGCCGCGGCGTTCGGGATCCCCAACGACGACTGGGGCGAGGAGGTCAAGGCGGTCGTCGAACCCGCGGAGGGGCACACCGCCACAGACGCGCTCGCCGCCGAGATCCTCGCCCACTGCGAGCGCCAACTCGCGGGCTACAAGCGGCCGAAGAGCGTCGACTTCATCGAGACGATGCCGCGCGACCCGAACGGCAAGCTCTACAAGCGCCGTCTGCGCGACCCCTATTGGGAGGGCCGCACCCGCGCGATGTGACCCACGCGGACAAGCGACGGAGGAGCGGCCCGGGGCATTTCCCCGAGCCGCTCCCGTCGTTCAGCCGTGCACCCGCACCACCTTCAGCGCCGGTGACGTCAGGATGTCCTTCTCACAGAAGCGCGACGTCACCCACTCGCCGTCCGAGAACAGGTGCGTCTGGTCGCTGTAGTGCGGCGAGTTCGGGTTCGAGGACTGGGAGTACGTCAGCAGGGTGCGGGCCACCGGGCAGCCGCCGCCGGTCCAGCCGACGGCCTGGATGTAGCTCGACCCGTGGACGACCTCCGTGTAGCCGCCCGCCTTCGCGTCCCACACCGTCTCGACCTTGTTCCACACGCCGAGTGACTCCGTGCCGCCGTGGACGGGGACGCGCTTGCCGCCGCGTACGACGAACTGGTGGGCGCCGAGCGGGTCGTCCAGAGTGATCCCGGCCGACCGCAGCTCGCCCACCGCGTCGGCGAGTGCCGTCGCGAAGCCCGGCGCCTGCGTGTTCAGCGTGTTCGGCGTGCGCACCGGGTCGGCGGCCGAGAACGGCACCTTCCACAGCTTGTCGTTCGGCACGGCCGCCGTGAGCTTGCGCCAGAACCGGTCGAAGAGCAGCGCTCCCCGGCTCGACGTGCGCATCGTGTGATCCCATTTCTCGAGCACATCGCAGGCCTGGCTCACGTCAACCACCGTGCCGTCTCTGCCTGTTGCCGTGCCGCCCGGCAGCGCCGAGCACGCGCGCGCCGTGTCCGCAGCCGCCAGATCCGCCGCGGGCACCCGGTCGGCGAACTGCTGCCGCTGGAGGTCGCCGACGGTCAGGCCGCCGCGCCCCGCCATCGCCGACACGTCCGCGACGCCCCCGCGCGTCCGCATCGACCGCTGCGTGCCCACCGTCCCGAAGACCCGCTCGTACCCCGTCAGCGGCCGGTCGGCGTTGGCCAGCCAGGCGCTGTCGTTCGAGTTCTCCACATAGGGCGCGTCCTTGAGGACCGGCATCCTGGACGGTCCGAAGATGCCCGGTTGCACGGCGTCCTTGTCGGAACCGAGCTTGCAGTCGCCGCGCGAGCCGTCCAGGACCGCGACACCGGACGCCGGATACGTCACCTTGCCGAGCGGCGTCGAGCAGCGCGCGGCCAGGTCGTCGGTGATCCGGGGCAGCACCTGCGCCTGCGCGAACAGCGAGTGCCCGGAGGCGTCGGCGGCGATCGTGTTCACCCAGGGAAGCCCCTGCGTACGCTGCAGCGAGCGCAGCACGTCGTCCGTGGAGCGCGCCTTGCTGAACCCGAGTCCCGTGTCCGAGGCGCGCAGGTTCAGGGCGTTCGGGTCGTTGAGTGCGTACGCCGTCGTGGCCGTCCAGGGCAGCGGCAGCGACGCGCCGAGCGAGTTCACGATCGGCCCGTACCGTGTCCACCACTGGGTGCGGGTGACCGGCGCACCGTCCTTCACCGCGACGCTCACGGTCCGCTTCGTCATCCGCTCCGGCGTGCCGTCGACGAGGTACGCGGTCGGGTCGGCCGGGTCCAGCGTCAGCTGGTGGAGGTTGAGCGTGACCCCCGTCGCGACGGTGTGGCTCCATGCGATACGGGAGTTGTGGCCGATCGAGATTGTCGTCGAGCCGAGGAGCGAGCCGCCGGAGACGTTCAGAACGCCGGGAATCGTCTGCTGCGACTGCCAGAAGCGACGGCCGCCCTGCCACGGGTAGTGCGGGTTGCCGAGGAGCAGACCGCGGCCGTTCGCCGTGGTGGCACCGCTGAACGCGACAGCGTTGGACCCCATGTCGGCGTCCTCGTTCGAGAACAGCTTCTTGGCCGCCGCGGCTGTCGCGGCCTTGTCCGGCGCAGGGGCTCCCGCGGACGGCGGCTGCGCGTCGGCGCCGCCCGGTGGTTGCGCGGTCGGTGGCTGCGCGGCCGTGATGCCGTCCACGCCGCGGCCCTGACCGCCGAGCACGGCGAGTGCGAAGCCGTGCGCCGCGACGTCGAGGGTCGTCACCGGGCGCACCCAGTCGGCTCCCTTGCAGGCGGGGTCGGTGATCCTGTTCTGCTTCAGCCACGCGTTGTACCCGGCGGCGAAGCCCCGCATCGTCTCCTTCACCTCTCGGCTCGGGCCCGCGGGCGCCGGCTCGGCGAGGAGCTTGTCCACGGTGCCCGCCTCACGGACACCCCGGAAGTAGAGGTCGCTGGAGACGTTCTTCGTGGCGGACGACAGGGAACCGTCGGGGGCCGCGTCGGGCCCGAAGTAACGGGAGCGCTCGCCGCGCACGGTGACGAATCCGTCGGCGAGCGCGCACACCTGGTCGGCCGCCTGAGCCCACCCAGTACCGAAGCCGAGCCCCGCGTAGTCCTTGGCGACGATATGCGGAATGCCGTACTCGGTGTAGCGGATCGTGGCGGACAGGCCGTCGTCGTGCGGGTGGTGCTCGGGCCGGCCGTGGCCGCCGGCGGCCGCCGACGGGAGTGAGGCCGTGGTGCTCAGCGCGGTCAACAGGGCGAAACCGATGACCGCGAGACGTCTCGGGCGGGTGCGCATCGTGCCTCCCAACTGCAGTGAGGGAAGGGGCGGTTGAGCGTACCAACGGGTATGCCCGCGCGAGCAGGATCCGGAGCGGCCTTCCCGCGTCGCGTGTCGGTTGCCTTGATTTCATGTCGGCCGGGGCACAGGATCGCGCCATGACGGGTGTCCGGAATGAACAAGACGTACGCGCCAGCACGGTCGACGGGACGCTGCGCCGCAGCGCACGACGCACCCCCGAACGCGTCGCCGTCCGCTACGGCCCACGCGCGTGGACGTACGCCGAACTCGACGCGGCCGTCTCGCGCGCGGCCGGCGTGCTGAGCGGCCTCGGCCTCGGACGGGGGGACCGCGTCGGCGCCTACGGACACAACTCGGACGCCTACCTGATCGGCTTCCTGGCCTGTTCGCGCGCCGGGCTCGTGCACGTGCCGGTCAACCAGAACCTCACAGGAGACGACCTCTCCTACATCGTCGGCCAGTCGGGCTGCGCGCTCGTACTGACCGACCCCGACCTGGCGGACCGGCTCCCCGCGGGTGTGCGCACCCTGGCGCTGCGCGACGCGGACGACTCCCTGCTCGCCCGGATCCCGTCCGCCGAGCCGTACGACGGACCGCAGCCGGACGCGGACGACCTGGTGCAACTCCTGTACACCTCCGGCACGACCGCGCTGCCCAAGGGCGCGATGATGTCGCACCGGGCGCTCGTCCACGAGTACGTCAGCGCGGTCCACGCCCTCGGCCTCGCGGAGACGGACCGGCCCGTCCACTCCCTGCCGCTCTACCACTCGGCGCAGATGCACGTCTTCCTGCTGCCGTACCTCGCCGTCGGCGCGCAGAACACGATCCTCGACGCGCCGGACGCGGCGAAGATCTTCGACCTCGTCGAGGCGGGTGACGCCGACAGTCTCTTCGCGCCGCCCACCGTCTGGATCGGCCTCGCGCAGCACCCGGACTTCGCGACCCGGGACCTGAGCGGCCTGCGCAAGGCCTTCTACGGCGCGTCGATCATGCCGGTGCCGGTCCTGGAACGGCTCCGCGCGCATCTGCCCGGACTCGCCTTCTACAACTGCTTCGGTCAGAGCGAGATCGGGCCCCTCGCCACCGTCCTCGGACCCGACGAGCACGAGGGCCGCATGGACTCCTGCGGGCGGCCCGTCCTGTTCGTCGAAGCACGGGTCGTCGACGAGGACGGCAAGGAGGTGCCCGACGGCACCGCCGGTGAAGTGGTCTACCGCTCACCGCAGTTGTGCGACGGCTACTGGGACAAGCCGCAGGAGACAGAGGCGGCCTTCCGCGACGGCTGGTTCCGCTCGGGGGACCTCGCGGTGCGCGACGGCGAGGGCTACTTCACCGTTGTCGACCGTGTGAAGGACGTCATCAACTCCGGTGGTGTGCTCGTCGCCTCACGTCAGGTCGAGGACGCGCTCTACACCCACCCGCAGGTGGCCGAGACCGCCGTCATCGGACTGCCCGACGAACGCTGGATCGAGGCCGTCACGGCCGTCGTCGTCCGCGGCGGCGAGGTCACCGAGACGGAACTCATCGACCACGCACGCGAGAAGCTCGCCCACTTCAAGGCGCCCAAGCGGGTCGTCTTCGTGGACGAACTCCCGCGCAACGCCAGCGGCAAGATCCTCAAGCGGGAGCTGCGGGACCGGTTCAGTACGACGGACTGAGCCCGCCGGAAATTGACGCGCGGGCCCGGCCGGGGGGCTGTTACGGTCCGGGCATGAAGCGACGCGCTGCTGTCAGGACGACGACGCCGGAGAGTGTCCCGGCGCGCTGACAGCTGTGTTTGTCCGAAGCCCCGGGGCGAGTGCCCCGGGGCTTCGCCATGGGACCACTCGCCCGACGACCGCGAGGGATCCCGAAATGAACCAGCAGAAGCCGGGCCGGCAGATGCACGAGCAGCAGATGCAAGGCCCGCAGAAGCACGAGCAGCAGATGCAGGGCCAGCAGAAGCACGAGCAACAGGACCAGGACCAGGACCCGCAGAGGCACGAGCAGCGCAATCAGGAACACCCGCGGTACGAGCGCCCGCAGCACGAGCGGCCCAAGCACGACCACCGCAAGCTCGGTCGTGAGCTCGGCCTCTTCGACACCGACCCGCTGATCGGCGCGGGCCTGCCCTACTGGCTGCCCGACGGCGCGGCTGTGCGGCACACCCTGGAGGAGTACATCCGCGCCGCTGAGCGGCGGGCCGGCTACCGGCACGTGTATTCGCCGGTCCTCGGCAAGCGCGAGCTGTACGAGATCTCGGGGCACTGGTCGCACTACAGCGACGACATGTTTCCCCCGATGGACCTGGGCGGCGAGCAGGTCGTCCTGCGGCCCAGCCTCTGTCCCCACCACGCAGTGATCTACCGTTCCCGCTCCCACAGCTACCGCGAACTGCCTCTGCGCATGGCGGAGTTGGGCGGCATGTACCGCTCCGAGCTGTCGGGCGTGCTCGGCGGCCTGACCCGCGTACGGGCCATCCAGCTCAACGACGCGCACATCTTCTGCACCCTCGACCAGGTGGCCGGCGAGGCGCTGTCGGCCCTGGAGATGATCCGCAGGGCCTACGAGGCGCTGGGCGTCACCCCGGCGCGCTACCGGCTCTCGCTGCCGGGGCCGGGCGGCAAGTACGTCGCCGCCCCGGAGATGTGGCAGCGCTCCGCCGCGGTGCTCACCGAGGTCCTCGACCGGTCGGGTCTTCCGTACGAGGCGGCCGAGGGCGAGGCCGCGTTCTACGGGCCCAAGATCGACGTCCAGGTCGCCGACGGTGCGGGGCGCGAGTCGACCCTCTCCACCGTCCAGGTCGACTTCCATCAGCCCGAGCGTTTCGATCTGCACTACATCGGCCCGGACGGGGCGAAACACCGTCCGGTGATGGTCCACCGCAGCATCATCGGCAGCGTGGAACGGGCCGTCGCGCACCTCATCGAGGAGCACGGCGGCGCCTTCCCGGCGTGGCTCGCCCCCACCCAGGTGGCGATCCTGCCGATCTCGGACGCCGAGCTGCCGCACGCCGACGCTCTCGCGCGCCGGTGCGCCGAGCTCGGGCTGCGGGCCGAGGTCGCGGGCCCCGAGCACGGCACCCTGGGCGCCCGCGTCCGGGAGGCCCGGCTCGTGCCGTACCAGGCGGTCATCGGTGCGAGAGAGGCGGCGGACAGCCGGGTCGCGCTGCGCCTGCGCGACGGCCGCCGCCCCGCACCGCTGCCCGCCGAGGAGGTGCTCGCCAGGATCGGGGCAGTCGTCGACGGGTACGCGCACGACCTGTGGGACGACGCGAGCTGACGAAGGCGGTACGGCGGGGGTGGCGTGTCGGCCCCCGCCGTACCGCTTACGCTTCCCGCCCCCGCAGGTCCACAATTCGCTTGATCTTGCCCACCGACCGCTCCAGCGTCTCGGGGTCCACGACCTCCACGGTCACCGAGACGCCGATGTCGTCCTTCACGCCGGTCGCGATGGCGCGGGCCGCCGCGTCGCGCTCGGAAGCGGTCGCGTACGCGCGGGCCTCCGCGCGTACCGTCAGGGCGTCCATGCGCCCCTCGCGGGTCAGCCGGAGCTGGAAGTGCGGGGCGACGCCCGGCGTGCGCAGGACGATCTCCTCGACCTGGGTGGGGAAGAGGTTCACGCCGCGCAGGATCACCATGTCGTCGCTGCGGCCCGTCACCTTCTCCATGCGGCGGAAGGAGGGGCGGGCCGTGCCGGGCAGGAGCCGGGTCAGGTCGCGTGTCCGGTAGCGGATCACGGGCATGGCCTCCTTGGTGAGCGAGGTGAACACCAGCTCGCCCTGCTCACCGTCCGGCAGGACCTCGCCGGTGATCGGGTCGACGACCTCCGGATAGAACTGGTCCTCCCAGATGTGGAGCCCGTCCTTCGTCTCGACGCACTCCTGGGCGACGCCCGGTCCCATCACCTCCGACAGGCCGTAGATGTCTACGGCGTCGATGGCGAAGCGCTCCTCGATCTCGCGGCGCATCTCCTCGGTCCACGGTTCGGCGCCGAAGACCCCGACCTTGAGGGATGTGCTGCGCGGGTCGACGCCCTGGCGCTCGAACTCGTCGAGGATCGTCAGCATGTACGAGGGGGTGACCATGATGACCTCGGGGCGGAAGTCCTGGATCAGCCGCACCTGGCGGGCGGTCATGCCGCCGGACGCGGGAATGACCGTGCAGCCGAGCCGCTCGGCGCCGTAGTGCGCGCCGAGGCCGCCCGTGAACAGGCCGTATCCGTACGCGACGTGGATCTTGTGGCCGGGCCGGGCGCCCGCCGCGCGCAGGGAGCGCGCCACCATGTCGGCCCACATGGAGAGGTCGTTCTCCGTGTAGCCGACGACGGTGGGCAGGCCCGTGGTCCCGCTGGACGCGTGCAGCCGGCGCACATCCGTCTCCGGCACGGCGAACATCCCGAAGGGGTAGTTGTCCCGCAGGTCGGTCTTCGTGGTGAACGGGAAGCGGGACAGGTCGGCGAGCGAGCGGCAGTCGTCGGGATGCACGCCCGCCTTGTCGAAGGACGCGCGGTAGAACGGCACCCGCTCGTACACGCGGCGCAGTGTCTCCCTCAGCCGCTCCAGCTGCTGTGCGTGCAGCTGCTCGGGGCCGAGCTGTTCCCCTGCGTCCAGCAGTTCTGTCATCGTCGACCGCACTCCCGAGCCCGGAGGGCCGACCGTCCACCCGGATCCATATAATGGGCGAATCGGCCGACCGATCATTCGGTTGATCCGTTCAGGGTCAGTAATTCAAGGGGCGGGGGCAGGCGTCAAGGGGCGGGACGGACTCAATCGCCGCCGGATGGTCTCAGGAGCCCCCGGCGGCCCCGTGGACGTAGGGAGTCGTGGTGCTCAGAGCCGTGAAGCCGAGACGCTCCAGGATCGGGCGGCTCATGCTGGAGGCGTCGACCTGGAGGTAGCGGTAGCCACGCTCGGCGGCGATGCGGGTACGGAACGCGACGAGGCTGCGGTAGATCCCGCGCCCGCGCCACTCGGCGACCGTGCCGCCGCCCCACAGGCTCGCGAAGTCCGTCCCCGGGTGCGTCTCCATGCGGGCCGCGCTCACCGGCACGTCCCCGGCCAGCGCGAGCACCGCGGGCGCGGCGTCCGGGTCCTCGGCGAGCCGGGCGAGGAGCAGGTGCCGGGTGGGGCCGAGACTCCTGCCGAAGGCCTTGTCGTGCACCTGCGACATGAGGTCGACGCCCGTCTCGTCGGTGACGGGGAGCAGTCGGATTCCTTCGGGGGGTGGGACGTCCGTCGGCAGCGCCGCGACCTCGGCGACCAGCAGGGTCTCCACGGGCTCGGGGACGAAGCCGGCGGCCGTGAGTCGCTGGGGAAGGTCGTGCGGCAGGTCGTGCCCGTACACCTTCCACTCGAATTCGCGTCCGAGCTCGGTGAAATGTCGTACCTGGGCGGCGATCGCCGCGTCCGCCGAGCTCTCGTCGAGGTCCGACCACACGACACCGTTCCAGGAGCTGCCCTCGGCGCCGGTCTGCCGCACCACGCCGTCCACCCGCTCGACCCGCGCGCCGGGGCCGTCGGGCTTGGCGTCCCGCCTCATCTGCCGGTCGAACCGGGACAACACCGCTTGGTGATCCATGCGGCCACTCCAGCACCGGCGCGCCGGGGCGGCAAACGGTTTGTGCCCCGGTACGCGGATGCGCCGTGTCAGGAACGCTTGCCCTGTCCGTTGCGACCGTCGTCGTGTCCCGTCACGAGGCGTCCGCCGCCACCGCCCGCGCCCACCGGTAGTCCGCCTTGCCGCTGGGTGAGCGCTGGATGCGGTCGGTCAGGACGAGCTGGCGGGGGATCTTGTAGCCCGCGAGGCGGGTGCGGCAGTGGGTCTGGATGTCGTCGAGCGAGGGCGGCGCCGCGCCGTCGCGCAGTTGGACCACCGCGGCGACGTGATTGCCCCACTTGGCGTCGGGCACTCCGGCCACCAGTGCGTCGTACACGTCCGGATGGGACTTGAGGGCCTGCTCGACCTCCTCCGGATACACCTTCTCGCCGCCCGTGTTGATGCACTGCGAGCCGCGCCCGAGGACGGTGACGACGCCCTCCTCGTCGACCGTCGCCATGTCCCCGAGCAGCACCCACCGCTCGGCGCCCTTCTGGAAGAACGTCTCGGCCGTTTTCGCGGGGTCGTTGTAGTAGCCGAGCGGGACGTGCCCGCGCTGGGCGATGCGGCCCGGCTCTCCGGGAGCGATCGGCTCGTACGTCGCCGGATCGACCACCTGTGTACGGGAGTTGACCCGCAGGCGGAAGCCCTTCTCCGGGCCGGAGTCGTCCGTCGCCGTGCCGTTGAAGCCGGACTCGGAGGAGCCGAAGTTGTTCAGGAGCATCACGTTCGGGACGAGCGCCTGGAACTGCGCGCGCACCGTCTCCGACATGATCGCGCCCGACGACGAGACGCTGAACATCGACGAGCAGTCCGTCCCCTTCATGGGTCCGTTCAGCGCGTCGATCAGGGGCCGCAGCATCGCGTCCCCGACGAGCGACATGCTCGTCACCTTCTCCTTCTCGATGGTGCGCAGCACCTCCTCGGGCACGAACTTCGTGTGGATGACGATGCGTTGACCGAAGTTGAAGCCGATGAAGGCGGTGAGGGTCGAGGTGCCGTGCATCAGGGGAGGGGTGGGGAAGAAGGTGATCCCGTCGCCGCCGGCGGCGACGCGCTCGGACAGCTCCTGCGGCGTGCTGACCGGCTCACCCGTCGGCGCGCCGCCGCCGAGCCCCGCGAAGAACAGGTCCTCCTGGCGCCACATCACGCCCTTGGGCATGCCGGTCGTGCCGCCCGTGTAGATGATGAAGAGGTCGTCGGCCGAGCGGGGCCCGAAGCCGCGCTCCGGCGAGCCCGCGGCCTCCGCCTCCGTGAAGTCCACGGCCTTGACGGGCGGCGCGCCGGTCGGCGCGGTCCCCACGCGCACGAGGTGGCGCAGCTTCTCCGTCTGTGGGACAGCGGCCGCGACGCGTTCGGTGAACTCGGCGTCGAAGACGAGCGCCGCGAGGTCCGCGTCACGGTAGAGGTAGACCAGCTCCTCTGCCACGTAACGGTAGTTGACGTTGACGGGCACGATCCGCGCCTTGAGGCAGGCGAGCACCGTCTGGAGGTACTCGATGCCGTTGTAGAGGTGCAGGCCCAGGTGTTCGCCGGGGCGGATACCGCTGTCGATCAGGTGGTGCGCGAGGCGGTTGGCCGCCGCGTCGAGTCCGGCGTACGTGAGCCGGCGCTCCGCGCCCGTGCCGGGATGGTCGATGTGCACGAGCGCCTCGCGGTCGGGGACCACGTCCACGACCGACTCGAACAGGTCGGCAAGGTTGTACTCCACCGCTCCTCCTGACCCAGGCGCCTTCTCGATGTGGCCGTCATCTCAGCAGAGCCGCAGGGAACAGGGAAGGGTCCCCGCACAAGAAATCTGACTGACTGTCAGAAAACTCTTGAACTGGCCACCCGCCTACTGCAACCTGTTCTCGCATCCGAGACGTACGCGGCATCCGAGACGCATCCGAGACGGGAGCACGGCCATGGGTGGCACGGAACACGACGCGGGACACGGGACGGGGCACGGGACGGAACACCTCGCGGTGCGGCGCGAAGGCGCCACCCTGGTCCTCACGCTCAACAGGCCCGAGGCCAAGAACGCGCTCTCCCTGCCGATGCTCGTCGGTCTCTACGACGGATGGGTCGCCGCGGACGAGGACGACTCGATCCGGTCGGTCGTCCTGACCGGCGCGGGCGGCACCTTCTGCGCCGGCATGGACCTCAAGGCCCTCGCCGGGAAGGGGATGGAGGGCGAGCACTACCGGGACCGCCTCAAGGCCGACCCCGATCTGCACTGGAAGGCGATGCTGCGCCACCACCGGCCCCGTAAACCCGTGATCGCCGCCGTCGAGGGCTACTGCGTGGCCGGCGGCACGGAGATTCTCCAGGGCACCGACATCCGCGTCGCCGCCGAGAGCGCGACCTTCGGACTCTCCGAGGTCAAGCGGGCCCTCTTCCCGATCGGCGGCTCCACCGTGCGGCTGCAGCGTCAGATCCCCCGCACCCACGCCCTGGAGATGCTGCTGACCGGCAGGCACTACAGCGCGGCCGAGGCCCTCTCCATCGGGCTGATCGGCAGCGTCGTCCCGGCCGGCACCGCGCTCGACAAGGCCCTGGAGATCGCCGAGCAGGTCAACGCTTGCGGCCCGCTCGCGGTGGAGGCGGTGAAGGCCTCGGTGTACGAGACCGCCGAGATGACCGAGACCGACGGCCTCAAGTCCGAACTGGAGCGCGGCTGGCCGATCTTCGCCACCGAGGACGCGAAGGAGGGCCCCAGGGCCTTCGCCGAGAAGCGTCCCGCCGTCTACCGGCGCGCGTGAAGCCCTCCGACCGTCAAGGAGTCATGAAGTGCCCGAAGTCCTCAAAGCCCCTCTCGTCGTCGAGTTCCCCTTCACCCGCTCGCTCGGCCCTGTCCAGAGCGCGTTCCTGACCGGCCTGCGCGAGCGCACCGTCCTCGGTGTGAAGACCGCCGACGGCAAGGTCATGGTCCCGCCCGTCGAGTACGACCCCGTCACCGCCGACGAACTCCGCGACCTCGTGGAGGTCGAGTCCACCGGCACCGTCACCACCTGGGCCTGGAACCCCGAACCCCGCCGCGGCCAGCCCCTCGGCACCCCCTTCGCCTGGGTCCTGGTCAAGCTCGACGGCGCCGACACCGCCCTCCTTCACGCACTCGACGCGCCGGGCCCCGACGCCGTGGCCACCGGCATGCGCGTCCGCGTCCGCTGGGCCGCCGAACGCACCGGCGCCATCACCGACATCGCCTGCTTCGAGCCGTACGAGGGCGAGCTCGCGCATGCCGAACCCGCCGCGCACGACGGGCGGTTCGACGATGCGGTCACCGGGATCGTCGCCCAGGCCCGTCTCGACTACGTGTACTCCCCGGGCCGCGCCCAGACCGCGTACATCAACGCCCTCGCCGACCGGCGCACCGTCGGTGAACGCTGCCCGTCCTGCCGCAAGGTCTACGTCCCACCGCGCGGCGCCTGCCCCACCTGCGGCGTCGCCACGACCGACCGGGTCGAGGTCGGCCCGGCCGGCACTGTCACGACCTTCTGCATCGTCAACGTCAAGGCCAAGAACCTCGACATCGAACTGCCCTACGTCTACGCCCACATCGCGCTAGACGGCGCCGACCTCGCGCTCCACGGCCGCATCGCCGGCATCCCCTACGACCAGGTGCGCATGGGTCTCAGGGTCGAGCCGGTGTGGACCGAGGGCGGGCGCTACCCCGACCACTACCGGCCCACCGGCGAACCGGACGCCGACTACGACACGTACAAGGAGCTGGTGTAGATGCGAGAGGTAGCGATCGTCGCCTTCGCGCAGAGCGACCATCTGCGCACGACCGACGAACTCTCCGAGGTCGACATGGTGATGCCGGTGCTGCACCAGGTCCTGGCGCAGACCGGCCTCAGGACGAGCGACATCGGCTTCACCTGCTCCGGCTCCTCCGACTATCTCGCGGGCCGCGCCTTCTCCTTCACCATGACCCTCGACGGCGTGGGCGCGTGGCCGCCGATCTCCGAGTCCCATGTGGAGATGGACGGTGCCTGGGCGATGTACGAGGCCTGGGTGAAGCTGCTGACCGGCGAGGTCGACACCGCCCTCGTCTACTCGTACGGCAAGTCGTCGCCGGGCTCGGTGCGCGACGTGCTCACGCGCCAGCTCGACCCGTACTACGTGGCCCCGCTGTGGCCGGATTCCGTTGCCCTGGCGGCCCTTCAGGCGCAGGCCCTGATCGACGCGGGCGAGACCGATGAGCCCGCGCTGGCCGGGATCGCCGCAAGGAGCCGGGGGTCCGCCGCGGCGAACTCCCACGCACAGGTGAAGGGTTCGGTGCCGCAGGGCGACTACGAGGTGCGGCCGCTGCGCAAGGGCGACTGCCCGCCCGTCAGCGACGGCGCCGTCGCCGTGATCCTGGCCGCCGGGGACAAGGCCCGCGCATTGTGCGAGCGGCCGGCCTGGATCCGCGGCATGGACCACCGCATCGAGGCGCACAGTCTCGGCGTCCGCGACCTCACCGACTCCCCCTCCTCGCGGCTCGCCGCCGAGCGAGCGGGTGCGTTCGAACGGCCGGTGGACACCGCCGAGTTGCACGCACCGTTCACCTCCCAGGAGGTCGTCCTGCGCAAGGCGCTGAAGCTGGGTGACGACGTGGCCGTGAACCCCTCCGGCGGCGCGCTCGCCGCCAACCCGGTCATGGCCGCGGGTCTGCTGCGTATCGGAGAGGCCGCCGCCCGTATCCACCGCGGCGAGTCCGACCGGGCGCTCGCGCACGCCACGTCCGGCCCCTGTCTGCAGCAGAACCTGGTCGCCGTCCTGGAAGGAGAGGCCCGATGAGCAGCACGGTGAGCGGCGGGGTGAACGGCGGGGTCAACAAAGAACCCGTGGCCGTCGTCGGTATCGGCCAGACCAAGCACGTCGCGGCGCGCAAGGACGTCTCGATCGCCGGACTGGTCCGTGAGGCGGCCCGACGGGCTCTGGATGACGCCCAGTTGAAGTGGGCGGACATCGACGCCGTGGTGATCGGCAAGGCGCCGGACTTCTTCGAGGGCGTCATGATGCCCGAGCTGTATCTCGCGGACGCGCTGGGCGCGGTCGGCAAGCCCATGCTCCGTGTGCACACGGCGGGCTCGGTCGGCGGTTCCACCGCCCTCGTCGCCACCAACCTCGTGGCGTCCCGCGTCCACAGGACCGTCCTCACCCTCGCCTTCGAGAAGCAGTCCGAGTCGAATGCGATGTGGGGCCTGTCCCTGCCGATCCCCTTCACGCAGCCCCTGCTCGCCGGCGCCGGCGGCTTCTTCGCCCCGCACGTGCGCGCGTACATGCGGCGCACCGGCGCACCCGACCACGTCGGCTCCCTGGTCGCGTACAAGGACCGGCGCAACGCGCTGAAGAACCCCTACGCGCATCTGCACGAGCACGGCATCACTCTGGAGAAGGTCCAGTCCTCGCCCATGCTGTGGGACCCGGTCCGCTACTCCGAGACCTGCCCGTCCTCCGACGGAGCGTGCGCCATGATCCTCACCGACCGTGCGGGCGCGGCCCGTTCGCCGCAGCCGCCGGCCTGGATGCACGGTGGCGCGATGCGCAGCGAGCCGACCATGTTCGCGGGCAAGGACTTCGTCTCGCCGAAGGCCGGCAAGGACTGCGCCGCCGACGTCTACCGGCAGGCGGGCATCGGCGACCCCCGACGGGAGATCGACGCCGTCGAGATGTACGTGCCGTTCTCCTGGTACGAGCCGATGTGGCTGGAGAACCTCGGTTTCGCCGACGAGGGCGAGGGCTGGAAGCTGACGGAATCGGGCGTCACGGAACTCGACGGCGACCTGCCCGTCAACATGTCGGGCGGCGTCCTGTCGACCAACCCCATCGGCGCCTCCGGCATGATCCGCTTCGCGGAGGCCGCGCTCCAGGTCCGGGGGCAGGCGGGGGAACACCAGGTCGACGGCGCCCGGAAGGTGCTCGGGCACGCCTACGGGGGCGGCTCGCAGTTCTTCTCGATGTGGCTCGTCGGGGCGCACCCGCCCACGTCCTGAACGGCTCAGCGCCGCGGCCTGTGCGCCGCGCGGGCCGATCGCTAGGCTGGCGGGCGGACGACGAACCGGGAGGAGCACGGACGTGGCCGAAAGCACCATGGAGCAGCACACGCTCGCGGGTTGGGACAAGCCGGACCTCGATCTGAGTGCCGCGGACTGGCATTCGAGCAGCAAGGGGCTGGGGGACGTCCAGATCGCCTTCGTCGAGGGTTTCATCGCGATGCGCAACGGCGGCAGTCCCCAGAACCCGTCCCTGATCTTCACGCCCGCGGAATGGGGGGCGTTCGTGCTGGGGGCACGCGAGGGGGAGTTCGATCTGACCTGAGCGGGTCCGACCTCGGCGGGTCCGACCCGAGCCGGTCCGACTCGAGTCGGCCCGGCCCGAGCCGCGGTCAGGTGACGTTTCCGGCTTTTCCGGCGACATGTGACTTACAGCCCTGCCCCCTGGTCCCGGTGTGCGCGAGGCTGGGGGCAGGAACAGTCGCTCTTGCCGGGGCCCGTCGACACCGTGCCCCGGTGTCGGAGGTTGGACATGAGTACCCCGCGCCCCCTGCCCGTCGTGGCCGCCGTCGACGGATCCGAAGACAGTCTGCGCGCCCTGGAATGGGCGCTGACGGAAGCGGGCAGGCGCGGGGCGCCCGTGCGGATCGTCCATGTGCGCCAGCACGGTCCCTGGACCCAGCCAGGGGCACTGATGTCCGGCCCGCCGGAGCCCGCGGGTGACTCGGTCGTCGACGAGGTGCGCGCCTCCCTGACCGGCCGAGCCGGTCTGCCGCCGGTGGAATACGTGACGTTGGACGGCGCTCCGGCAGGTGTCCTGCCCGAACTCGGCGCCGATGCACAGCTGTTGGTCCTCGGCTCTCGGGGACGTGGCGGCTTCGCCAGTTTGCTGCTCGGTTCGAACGGTGTGGCCGCGGCACGGGACGCCGCCTGCGCCGTCGTCGTGGTGCCCAGGCCCGGGCGCACCGTGCACGGTGACAGCGACGTACCGCCCGGACCGCGCGTGGTCGTCGGCGTGGACGTGGACGAGCCCGATGACACCGTCCTCGCCTTCGCCTTCGAGCAGGCCGAGCGGGGCGGGGCGCGCCTTCAGGTGATCGCGGTGTTTCCGTGGCCGGTGCTCGCCTGGACGACGTTCGGCGACTTCACGCCCACGACGGTCGACCAGGAAGCGGCCGAGCACGAGACGCTGACGCTGGTGAACGCGGCGGTGGCGCCCTTCCGCAAGATGCACCCGGATGTCGAGGTCGACCTGTACGTGGCGCCGGGCGACGCGGCCGGGCACCTCGTCGAGAACTCCCGCGAGGCCGACCTCGTGGTCGTGGGCCGCCACCGCCGCCGCCTCACGCGCCCCGCGCCGATGCTCGGCACGGTGACGCTGGCGGTGCTGCTGCACGCGGCGAGTCCGGTCGCGGTCGTGCCGCCGGTTCCGGAGGTCGTGCCGTAGAAGATCCTCGGCGGGTCAGTGCAACACCGTGCACCCCCGCGCTGTGAGGGCCTCGCGCAGCCTGGACGGCACGTGCATGTCGTTCCACCGGAGGTCCAGCTTCTCCAGCGCGGGCAGCTCGGCGGTCCAGTCGGGCAGGTCGCGCAGCCGGTTGGACCGTAGGTCGAGCCGCCGCAGCAGCGGAAGTCCGCGCAGGGATCCGGGCACGTCGGTGAGGGCGTTCTCGCGCAGTTCGAGTTCGCGCAGCTCACGCAGGTGCCGTACGGAATCGGGGAGGTCGGTGAGGCGGTTGCCGCGCAGCCACAGCTCGCGCAGCGCGGTCAGGCCACCGATCGATTCGGGGAGCCGGGTGAGGGTGGCGTGTTGGGCGCGCAGTTCCACGAGGCCCTTCATCGAGCCGATCGATTCGTGGAGTCCGGTCAGCCTGTTCTCCCCGACGTTCAGATAGGCCAGCCGCGAGAGCCTGCCGAGCGAGTCCGGGAGCGCGGTGAGCTCGTTGTCGTGCAGATAGAGGAAACGGGTCAGGCCCGTCAGGTCACCGAGCGTGTCCGGGACCGAGGTGAGGCGATTGTGCCCGAGATCGAGAGTGTGCAGGTGGGGGAGCGATCCGATGCGGTCGGGGAGCCGGGTGAGTGCGTTGTCGGGCAGGAGGAGTACCTCCAGGCGGGGGTGATCCCACACGCCGTCCGGTACGTCGCTCAGGCCCGCCCGCCAGTACGAGAGCACAGTCGGCCTCCCCCGCGATCTAATGGATGCGCGGGACCTTATCATTAGTCCCATGTGTGACATCAGCGCCGATCCACAGAGCGCACCGCTCGCCCTGGACCTCGTCCTCACCATCCGGCACGACGGGCACGGTGGTGTCACCGATGACCTCGACCGGCCCGAGGCGCTGACGGCCTGGGTGCGGGAGCGTGCCGACGTGCTGCCGGGCGCCGCCGGGTTCGAAGCGGACACGACCGCGCTCGCCGAGGTGCGCGAGGTGCGGGCCGCCGTCCGCGCGCTGTTCGCCCACGCCGTGCGCCCCGGTGAGCCCAGCCCGGCGGACGCGCACCGGCTGCTCCCCGTGAGCGAGGCCGTGCGGCGGCTCAACGAGGCGGCGGCGCTCGCCCCCACCGTTCCCGTCCTCACCTGGGACGACGGTGCCGTCCCCCTCGTACGCCACGAGGCGCGCACCCCCGTGCCCGCCGCCGACCTGCTCACCGCGGCCCTGGCCCGCGCGGCCGTCGGTTTTCTCGCGAGCGGCGACCGCGAGCGGCTGCGGGCCTGCCACGCCCCGCGCTGTGTGCGCTACTTCCTGAAGGACCATCCCCGCCAGGAGTGGTGCAAGCCGTCCTGCGGCAACCGCGCACGGGTCGCCCGGCACCACGAGCGGCACCGCGCGGAGGCGGTACGGGACTGAACTCACCGCGGGCGAGAGCCTGTTGAGCGAGGGTGCCGACGTGGGCCCGGGCCGGCGCCCCCTGCCGGTTGCACACTGACGAGCAGGCCCTGGCGCCGCAGCGCGAACCCCCGATGCCCCCGGATCGGCCCGCGTCGGCCCGGTCGCGATTCCGTCGGCGCCGCCGCCCGCGCGCCGCGGAGCGCCCCGGTGCACGTACCATTGCGGCATGTCCTTCCTCCGCCGACGCAGCTCCGCCACACCCGCGGGTCCTGACTTCGATGTCCTCGCCATGGATCCGGGCGACTGGCCGGGCAATCTCGGCGCGGGCCTGCTGCCCGCCCCCGACGGCAGCTGCCAGGGCGTTTTCCTGCGCTACGACCTGTTCGGCGGCCGCGGCCCCGCGATGATCATCGGCAATCTCCCCGAGGGCTCATCGGCCCGCGAGACCGCGGAGGGCGAGATCCCCTTCGAGGTCGCCCAGCTCCTTCTCGCGCTGGAGAACGACGAGGAGGTCACCGTCGTCGACACCGAGGACGTCCCGGTGATGCAGGGCGACAACCTCCTCATCGTGCGCCGCCTCAAGCTCTCCGAGGGCCGGATCTCCTGCGTGCAGTTCGACCGCAGCGACAACGTCCTCGTGACCATCGCGGCCTGGGACCGGCCCATCACGGACGACCTCTACGCGCTTTTGAAGCCGCTGCCCCCCGAGCTGTTCCAGCAGGCCTGAGCCAGGAAAACCGGCCGGGCCCGGATCCGCCCCCACAGCAGATCCGGACCCGGCCGAGTCATGTGCGCTCTAGGCTCCCGACGGCAGTACCTGCACGTCGGCGGCCCGGACGTACGCCACCCGGTGACCGAACTGGATCTCGTAGTAGACGTCCTTGCCACGCACCACCCGGTGCGACGTCGTGTCGAACGTCGGCGAGAAGAAGTACTCGGCGGTCGTGCGGCCGCCCATGACGTAGCGCTGCCCCGCGAGCAGCTTGTACGGCAACGGGGTGACCGCCTGCGGGGTGATGTCCGCGGGGTACGCCTCCTTCTCGGGGTAGGCGCGCCCGTACACCGGGACGTCGGTGCGGCCGGCCTTCGGGGCGATGACCAGGCCCGCCGCGTTCACGGCCGTGGGCTGCTTCTTCGGGTTCTTGAACCAGGCCTTCTGGCCGAGGTACCAGACCGCGGTCCAGTCACCCTTGCGCTCCGCGACCGCGTACTGCTGGCCGGTCGACAGGCGCGCGCCCACGTCGTTCACGTCGGTCGTGGAGTCCTGGCCGCCGGGGCGCAGCCCGATGTCCTTGATCAGCGGGGCGTCCTCGCTGGGTGCGGTGTACACCCGTACGGCACCGGAGCCGTGCTCCGCACATGTCTCGCCCGCCTTGACGCAGCCCGTGTACACCGGCTTGTTCCCGGCGAAGTCGGGCGCCACGGTGACGAGGCCGCCCTTGCTGCCCGCGGTCGCCTTGAACGGCTTGCCCAGCAGCGCGAAGTAGTGCGCCCAGTCCCAGTACGGACCGGGGTCCGTGTGCATCGCCGGGATCCCGCCCGGTGTGGTCCCCGGCACGTTGTCATGGCCCAGGATGTGCTGCCGGTTCAGCGGGATGTCGTACTTCTTCGCCAGGTACTTCACCAGGCGCGACGACGCCCGGTACATCTCCTCCGTGTACCAGGAGTCGGGCTCGGCGAGGAAGCCCTCGTGCTCCAGGCCCAGGGACTTGGCGTTGACGTACCAGTTGCCGGCGTGCCAGCCGACGTCCTTGGCCTTCACGTGCTGGGCGATGTGCCCGTCCGTGGAGCGCAGCGAGTAGTGCCAGGCCAGATACGTCTTGTCCTGCACCAGCTGAAGCGTCGTGTCCCACGTCGCCTCGGTGTCGTGGATGACGATGTAGTCGATGCTCTGGTCGTTCGGCCGGTCGGCGAGGTCGTGGTTGCCGTAGTCGCCGTCGCCGAACTCCTCGTAGGGCGCCGGGATCCACTCGCACGACACGGTCGGTGGGCACTCCGTGCCGCTCTCGTCGGACTTGCGCAGACCCATGCTCTGTACCTGCGCCGCGTCGGGCTTCAGGCTCTGGTCGGCCGCGAGCTCCACGCGCTGCCCGGCGTCCGTGGTGCGCCGTTCGCCGTCGTGGATCACGGCGAACACGTCGTTCGCGTACGTCGCCGCCGTGGCGGTGTCGTCGGCGCCGGAGAACTTCGCGATCGCGCCGTACCAGTCGGCCGGGTCGGAACTGAGGGGCTTGCCGAGGGCCTTCTGCGCCGCGGCGAGCAGCGCGGCGCCGCCGCGCACATTGGCCGCCGGGTCGGAGCGCAGCTGTGCGGCGGGGATGCCGCTGAGCTCGGCGGCGCGCGTCAACGACTTGAGGCGGGCCGGGAGTTGGGAGTTCTGCGGCACCTTCGTCTTCGGGGTGAGCGCCGGCCGTGACGAGTCGCCGCGCGGATCGCCCTCGGCCTCGCTGTGCGCGGCCACACCGGCGAGCGCGGCGCGGGCGTCCGTGAGGTGCATCGGGCCGTAGCCGCCGGTGACGCTGGGCGCACCACCGTGGGTGTCCCATCGGGACTGCAGGTAGGAGACGCCGAGCAGGACGCTCTGGGGCACGCGGTACTCGGCTGCCGCGCTCGCGAACGCGTGCTGGAGGCTCGCGTCCGACGCCTCCCGGGCTTCGCTCGGGGGCGCGGCGCCGAGGAGGGGGAGCAGCAGGGCCGCCGTCGCGAGCGTCCCCGCCGCCCGGGCCGCCTGGTTGGTGCGTCTGCGGGCGGCCGGGGAGCGGTCGCTGGTGGTCGAGGGCAAAGCGGCCTCCTGGGAACGGTCCTGGGACAGATCTCGACGGGTGTGCGGGGGCGATCGTGGGTCAGTGGTATCGGCTTGACGACGATCCGTCAATCATGCTCAGGGCAGGGGATTTCCCATGTCAGCGCCCGTTCGGCGGGCTTTCGCCGGGGAGGCCTCACCGCCTGCGGCGCGTCAGTGGAGTGGACCAATGACCGTTCGGAAAGAGTCGGGCCGCCGTCTCGGCATACGGGCGGGCTCCGCGCGCCTGACTCGCGTACTCCACCTGAACGGGGGATCGGCCACGCGGGTGTCCTTCCACAGCCGGCCCTGGGCAGTCAGCGCGCTGACGTGCCCCCGAGGACCCGGTCCACCTGTTCCGGGGAGAGGGCGTGCTCGATCGCCAGGATGGCGGCGCCGACCACGGCCGCGTTCGCCCCGGTGCGGCTGGGCTCGATCCGCAGCACATGGGTGGCCAGCGGATGGGAGCGGCGGTACACGGCCTCCCGTACGCCCGCGAGGAGTTGGTCGTGGACGGCGGCCAGTGCGCCGCCGACCACCACCGTGTCCGGGTTGAAGAAGTTCACCAGCCCCGCGAGAACCTCGCCGACCGCACGCCCCGCCTCGCGCACCATCCTTACGGCGTCACGGTTGCCGGACTTCACCAGGCGCACGACATCGCGGCTCGACGCGGCGTCCAGGCCCAGGTCCGACAGCTCGCGGGCCAGCGCCGCGCCGCCCGCCACCGCCTCCAGGCAGCCCGAGTTCCCGCACCGGCACGGCGCCGCCTCCTGACGGCTGTCGCCGACCCGGATGTGCCCGATGTCGCCCGCGCTGCCCTGCGCACCCCGGTGCAGCCGACCGTCCGCGACGATGCCGCAGCCGATGCCCGTACCGACCTTGATGTAGAGGAGATAGCGGGTGTCCGGAAACGCCCGGCGCTGCTCGGCCAGCGCCATCACGTTCACGTCGTTGTCGACGAGGGCCCGCACGCCGAAGCGGTCGGCGAAGAACTCCGGGATCGGGTACTGGTGCCAGCCGGGCATGATGGGCGGATCCACGGGCCGGCCGGTGGTGAACTCGACGGGGCCCGGCACGCCCACACCGATCGACTGGAGCGAGGCCGGGTCGAGGCCCGCCTCGTCGACGAGCGCGTGGAGCGTCCGCTCGACGTGGCCGAGAATCGACGCAGGACCGTCGGCGATCGACAACTGGTCCTCACGCAGGGCGAGTTGCTCCCCGCCGATGTCGAGCAGTGCGACCCGGCAGTGCGAGGCGCCCAGGTCGACGCCCGCCACCACGTGCTCGCGGGTGCGCAGATGGAGGCGGCGCGGGGGCCTGCCTCCCGTCGAGTCCCCGGCCTCCGCCCCTGCCTCGATGAGGAAGCCGTGCGCGATGAGCGCGTCGACGCGCTGCGACACGGTCGAACGCGCGAGACCGGTGATCCGGGCGATGTCCGCGCGGGTCGCGGCGGCCCCCGTACGCAGCAGGGCGAGGACCTCGCCGGGCGACGACGGCGGCGCGGAACTTGGGTGATCCGGCGCTCCAGGCATGGCAGTCACGATAGGGACGGGTTCCGCTGCTCACAAGCCCGATGCTGTTCGCCGATCGACCTAAGTACCCGTCAGTTTCCTTTGTACAAACCATGGTTGGACCCTTGACAGGTCAAAGAAGGGTCAGCGCATTGCAATGCAGACCGCTGATGAAGACTGCCGAAGAGGCCGGAGAGGCTGAACGATGCAGGCGACACAGACGATGTTGACGATGCACGGCGTGTCCAAGAGCTTTCTCGGTGTACGGGTGCTGCACGGGGTCTCCCTGGACCTTTACATCTCGCACCGCCTGCGCGAGGTCTTCGACCTCTCGCAGCGCATCACCGTCCTGAAGGACGGCCGGCACGTCACGAACGTACGCACCGAGGACACCGGCACCGGCCAGGTCGTCCGCGCCATGGTCGGCCGGGAGCTCAGCGCCTACTACCCGCCGCGCGCCCGCCCCGGAGAGGCCGGTGACGTCCGGCTGAGTGTGCGCGATGGAGGCAACGCGCGCCTGCACGGCGTCGATCACCCGATGAGCGTCGAGGGCATCGGACAGGTGAGCTACAAACTGTCGTCACCGTACGGCGTCGGCTCCATCGAGCTGCGCGCGGACGCCCCCGACGGAAAGCTCCTGTCCACCACACCCGTCCCGAACACCGGCGGCTGGGACACCTACCAGGCCACGCCCGCCGTCCCGGTCGACGCACCGACCGGAACGCACAAGCTGTACCTCGTGTTCAAGTCCCCGCAGGACAACTCGTTCGACGTGGACGCCGTGCAGTTCAGTAACCCGTAGGCCCCTGGGACAAGGGCACACGAGAAACCGCGGTGCGCCGCTGTCCTGGCGCACCGCGGTTCCTGTCCCCTCAGCGAGTGCCGACCGCAGCACGCACGGCCCTGCGGGCCAGCTGGCAGTCGTCGTGCAGCCGCCTCAGCAGCAGCCGCTGTTCCTCGCCGGACGGCGCAGCACCGTGCGGGGCCGTGCCCGATGCCGCCGGGGTCGTGTCGTGCATCGAACGCTGCACGGCCGTCTCGTACGTCCGGATCTCCCGCGTCAGCACGAGCATCAGGTTCACCAGGAACGCGTCCCGCGCCGCGGGCCCGCCGGACTGCGCGAGCTGGCTGATCTGGCGGCGCGCCACCGGCGCGTCACCGAGCACCGACCACAGCGTCGCCAGGTCGTACCCCGGCAGGTACCAGCCCGCGTGCTCCCAGTCCACGAGCACCGGGCCCGCCGGGGACAGCAGGATGTTCGACAGCAGTGCGTCACCGTGACAGAACTGGCCCATGCCCTGGCGGCCCGACGAGTGCGCGATGCCGTGCAGCAGCTTCTGCAGATCGCCCATGTCCCGGTCGGTGAGCAGTCCGAGGTCGTGGTAGCGGGAGATCCGGTCCGCGTAGTCGAGGGGCGCGTTGAACGTGCCGGCCGGCGGACGCCAGAGGTTGAGCCGGCAGATCGCGCTGAGCGCGGCCCGCACGTCCGCCCGGGGCGGTGCCTCGGCCGGGTGCCGCTGCAGGGCGGCGACCCGGCCGGGCATCCGCTCGATCACCAGCGTGCAGTTGTCGGGGTCCGCGGCGATCAGCCGCGGCACCCGGACCGGTGGCCGGTGCCGGACGAACGAGCGGTATGCCGCTATCTCATGGCGGATCTGCTCGGCCCAGACGGGAGAGTGGTCCACTAAACACTTGGCGACGGCGGTGCTGCGCCCTGTGGTGCCGACGAGGAGCACGGACCGTCCACTGCGGCGCAGCACCTGCACCGGATTGAACTCCGGGCAGATCCGGTGCACCGACGCGATCGCCGTGCGCAGCTGCGCGCCCTGGGGACCGGACAAGTCGAGTCTCCCGCTGAGCGGTTGGGTGCCGACCCCGGGGACGCGCCTTGTCCGACCGGAGCCGAGCGCTGCGGCCGCAGGTCGCGCGGGGTCGAGATACGGGCCGCTGCCCGCCGTCGGGGCCTCCCCTGCGCGGCCGTTGCCGCGAGCCGGGGGCCGGGCGTAGAGCGGCCGGGGCGGGGCGGACACGGAGGACGATGCTGCGTACATGGGCGAACAGATCCCTTCGTGTGCCTGCGAGTTGCCTGCGCCACCCGCCCCGGGGAACCGTGGTGCACCCTGGGGAGTGAGCCGCGGCAACCGGGTCGGGGTGGCGCATTCCTACCTGACACCCGGTGCCCACTGGCACACCATCTGGCGCACCCTGGCGAACCCTGGCGAATAGTCGCTCTGCAACTGACAGAGGGTTACTGTCAACTCAGCCGAGAACCTGGGGGCTTGACGTGAACGGACAACCCAACACCCGCCTGAACGACCTGTTCGGCCTCGCCGGCTGGTCCAAGGGGGAGCTCGCGAGGCTGGTCAACCGGCAGGCGGCGGCCATGGGCCACCCACAGCTGGCGACCGACACCTCACGGGTGCGGCGTTGGATCGACATGGGAGAGATCCCGCGCGATCCGGTGCCACGGGTGCTGGCGGCTCTGTTCACCGAGCGACTCGGCCGTGTCGTGACCATCGAGGACCTCGGTCTGGTCCGGCACGGGCGCACGGGGAAACGGCGTGACGACGGGGCTGTGCAACACCCCGACGGAATGCCGTGGGCGCCCGAGCGGACTGCTGCGGTCCTCACCGAATTCACGGGAATGGACCTCATGCTCAACCGACGCGGCTTGGTGGGCGCGGGTGCCGCGCTCGCCACTGGATCCGTACTCAGCGGCGCCATGCACGACTGGCTGCACACCGACCCGGCCCTCGCGGCCGACTCCCCACGTTTCGAAGACCCCCTGCACGCCGACCCCGCTGGGTTCGACCGCTATGAGGCCGCCCCCATCGGGTCGCAGGAGATCGAGGAACTGGAGCGCTCCGTCGAGGTGTTCCGGGCCTGGGACGCGGCCCGCGGTGGCGGCCTGCAACGCAAGGCGGTGGTGGGCCAGCTCAACGAAGTGGGCGGCATGCTCAGCTACCGGCACCCCGACCATCTCCAGCGGCGCCTGTGGGGCGTCGCCGCCAACCTGGCCGTCCTCGCGGGCTGGATGTCGCACGACGTCGGCCTCGAACCCACGGCCCAGAAGTACTTCGTCATCGCCGCGCACGCGGCGCGGGAGGGCGGCGACCGGCCGCGCGCCGGGGAGGCCCTGTCCAGGGCGGCCCGTCAGATGGTGCACCTCGGCCGGCCCGACGACGCACTCGACCTCATGAAGCTCGCCAAGTCCGGATCCGGCGACCAGACCCTGCCGCGTACCCGGGCGATGCTCTACACCATCGAGGCCTGGGCACAGGCCTCGATGGGCAAGGGCCAGGCCATGCGGCGCACCCTCGGCCAGGCGGAGGACCTCTTCGTCTCCGACAAGGGCGACGTCCCGCCGCCCAGCTGGATGCAGATGTTCGACGAGGCGGACCTGCACGGTATGCAGGCCCTGGCGTACCGCACCCTCGCCGACCACGAGCCGGCCGCGGCGAGCACCGCGCAGCGCCACGCCAAGGAAGCCCTCGAACTGCGGGCGAACGGGCGGCAGCGGTCGCAGATCTTCGACTACATCTCGCTCGCGTCGGCCCTGTTCATCGCCGACGACCCGGAGCAGGCCGACCGGTACGCGCGCCTGGCGCTGGTGTCGATGGGGGCCAACTCCTCCCATCGCACCTGGGACCGGCTCCGCGAGATGTACCGGCTCACCGGGCAGTACGCGGGGTACCCGAAGATCGTGGACCTGCGTGAGGAGATCAAGCTCGCGCTGCCGAAGACCCCAGGAAAGCCCACGGGAGGCAAGCGCGCTCAGGCGTGACCCTCGGGGGCACGTGGTCCGAATTCAACAAGTAGCTCTCTGCCAGCAGCTGTCCGCGTCAGGAGCCGATCCTGGCGACCAGCACACAGGCCTCGTCCGTGCGCTCATGCGCGGCGAACTCCTCGAAGACCGTCCGCACACAGTCCTGCGCGGTGGCGGCCTCGGCGAGTCGTGGCGCGAGATCGAGGAGCCTGTTCACCGCCGCGGCGCCGCTGCGGTGGGGGACCAGGCCGTCGGTGTGCAGCAGCAGCAGATCGCCTGCGCGGAGCGACTCCTCGGCCAGCCCGTACGTGGCACCCGGTGTCGCTCCGAGCAGCACGCCCTCCGGCGGCGTCAGCGCACGCCCCACCCCGTCGCGGAAGAGCAGCGGGGCGGGGTGTCCCGCCTGCGCCCAGGTCAGCGTGCGTGACCGGGGATCGTAGCGGCAGCAGACGGCGCTGCCCAGTGACGGCTGAACCGACGTGTCGGTCAGCTGGTTGAGCCAGCCCATCAGCTCGTCGGGGCGGGTACCCGTGACGGCCATGCCGCGCAGGGCGCCGAGGAGCATCGCCATGCCGGAGGTCACGGCCACACCGTGTCCGGTCAGGCCGCCGACGCTCAACAGGGTCTGACCGTCCGGCAGTTCGAGTGCGTCGTACCAGTCGCCGCCGACGAACTCGCCCGTCGACGACGGCAGATGGCGGGCCGCGAGGTCGAGGTCGTGCGGTGCCCCCTGGGAGAACCGCAGGGAGCCACGCCACGGCGGCAGCACGGCCTCCTGGAGCTCGACCGCGAGCCGGTGTTCCGTCTGCTCGATGTGCCGCCGGCGCTGGAGCGAGTCATGGGTCTCGCGTACGGTCCGCTGGGTGCGGCGCAGCTCGCTGACGTCGCGCAGGACCGCCCACATCGAGGCGGTGGAGCCGTCGGCGTCGAGCACGGGCTCGCCCATCATGTGCACCGTGCGGGCGGTGCCGTTGGTGCGCAGGATGCGGAACTCGCCGTCGATCGGCTTCCCCTCGATGAGGCAGTCCGTCACCATCCTGGTGAGCATGGCCTGGTCATCGGTGTGCACGACGGACGGGAGTTCGTCGAGGGTCAGCGGGGGCGCGTCGGGGCTGCGGCCGAGGATCTGGAACAGCTCCCCGGACCAGCTCGCCTCGTCGGTGAGGAGATTCCACTCGGCGCTGCCCACGCGGCTGAGCAGGGAGCCGCTCGGCGGCTCGGCCGGCCCACAGCCGCCGGCCTCGGGGACCAGCGAATCCGCCGTCGGGCGCGGCGGCCCGTCGCGCAGCTGTGCCAAGTGCTTGTCGAGGTCGCTGAGTTGGTGCACGGCGAGCTCGTAGAGGGCGCGCTGCCAGCGTCGCTCGGGGTCACCGTCGTCCGAAATGGCCTCGCGGCGCACGGCGTCGACATCACCGAGCAGCCGACGCGTCTGCGTGATCAGCGCGTCGACCGAACCGTGCTCCGGCGGCTGGGCGGCGGGGCGGTCCGCGAAGACATGGGGAGGCATGACGTACTCCGATACAGGCGCGGCACGACCAAGACTGACGGAAGGACCGGTAATGACTGTTGCACAGCCGGACAGGCCCCGTAAGGGGTTTGGCAACACCCGGTGCGGTGATGCTTCTGGCATATACCTGAGTCCTCCCGGGCGTCCGGTTCACACGCGCAGCCACACCGCCGTGTCCCGTGGGAGCCGCCCCTCGTCGTCCAAGGGGCCACTGGCCAGCAGGAAACGTGAATGCGCCGGGAGCGGAGCGGCCGGATCGGAGAAGTTGACGACGCAGACCAGGCCCTCGCCCCGGGCAAGAGCCAGTACGCCAGGGGAACTCGGGAGCCAGCGCATCGGCCCGTCGCCGAAGCCCGGCTCCGTGCGGCGCAGGCGCAGCGCCTCCCGGTAGAGCGACAGCATGGAGCCCGGATCGGCGTCCTGCCGAAGGGCCGCGTACGTCCCCCAGCCCGCCGGCTGCGGCAGCCAGGGCTCCCCGGCCGACCCGAAGCCGTACGAGGGTCCGTCCTGCGTCCAGGGCAGGGGCACGCGGCAGCCGTCGCGGCCCGGGTCGGTGCCGCCGGAACGGAAGTGCATCGGGTCCTCGATGCGGCCGGGCGGAACCTCCGCCTCGGGCAGGCCCAGCTCCTCTCCCTGGTAGAGGTAGACGGCCCCCGGCAGGGCGAGCGACAGCAGCGCCGCCGCGCGCGCCCTGCGGGTGCCGAGCGCCAGGTCCGTGGGTGTGCCGAAGCGCTTCGACGCGAAGGCGAACGCGGTGTTCGACCGGCCGTAGCGGGTCACCGTCCGTGTGACGTCGTGGTTGCACAGGACCCAGGTCGCGGGAGCTCCCACCGGCGCGTGGTGGGCGAGCGTCATGTCGATGGACTCGCGCAGTTCCGACGCATCCCATGGGCGTGACAGGAAGTCGAAGTTGAAGGCCGTGTGCAGCTCGTCGGGGCGCAGATAGCGGGAGAAGCGCTCGGGGTCGGGGACCCACAGCTCGCCGATGAGCACGCCGTCGTACTCGTCGGCGACGGCCCGCCAGGAGCGGTAGACGGTGTGCAGCTCGTCGCGGTCCACATAGCCGCTCGTGTCGTCCTCGGCGGCGTCGGCCAGTGCCGGGTCCTTGGCGAGGAGCGCCGCCGAGTCGACGCGTACGCCCGATGCGCCTCGCTGGAACCAGAACCGCAGCACCTCTTCGTGCTCGTGACGCACCGTGGGGTGCGCCCAGTTGAGGTCCGGCTGCTCGGGCGTGAACAGATGCAGGTACCACTCGCCGTCGGGTACGCGGGTCCAGGTCTCGCCGGCGAACTGGGAAGGCCAGTTGTTGGGCGGCAGTTCGCCGTGCGCGCCCCGGCCGGGGCGGAAGTGGAACAGCTCGCGCTCGGGGCTGCCCGGGCCCGCCGCCAGCGCGGCCTCGAACCAGGCGTGCCGGTCGGAGACATGGTTGGGCACGACGTCGACGATGACGCGGATGCCGAGGGCGCGCCCCTCCTCGATGAGCTTCTCTGCCTCGGCGAGCGTGCCGAACGACGGGTCGATCGCCCGGTAGTCGGCCACGTCGTAGCCGCCGTCCGCCATCGGGGAGCGGTACCAGGGGGTGAACCAGATCGCGTCGATCCCCAGGCGGGCGAGGTGGCCCAGCCGGGCTCTGACCCCCGCGAGGTCGCCCGTCCCGTCTCCGTCGCCGTCGGCGAAGCTGCGTACGTACACCTGGTAGATGGCGGCGGAACGCCACCAGTCGCCGGTGTCTGGGGTATGGGGGGCTGCCACGTAGTGGTCCTTTCGGGCAGGAGGGCGTGCCGGGGCGCGCCGTCACGGAGGCGGCGTACGGGGAGGGGCGGCGGGCGTCAGCCCTTGAGGCCGCCCGCGGTGAGACCGCTCATGATGTTGCGCTGGAACAGCAGGAAGAGGATCAGGGTCGGCAGCGAGGCGATGGTGAGGGCGGCGATCAGCCAGTTCTCGGGAACGCCGCTGGCCAGCGAGTAGATGCCGACGTTCAGGGTCTGCTTGCCGGGGTCGGGCAGCGTCAGCATCGGCCAGAGGAAGTCCTTCCACACGCCGACGACCGCGAAGATGGAGACGACGCCCAGGATGGGCCGCGAGATGGGCAGCACCACGGACCGCAGCGTCCGCAGCGCGGACGCCCCGTCGATGGACGCCGCGTCCAGCAGCTCCTGCGGGATCGAGTCGAAGAACCGCTTGAGCAGGAAGATGTTGAAGGCGTTGGTGACGGACGGCAGCCAGATCACCCAGGGGCTGTTGAGCAGATTGCGCTCGAAGACCGGCACGTCGAGGACGGTCAGGTACTGCGGCACGACCAGGACCGTCGCCGGGATCATCAGCGTCGCCAGCATCATGCCGAGGATGACGTTGCCGAACAGGGGTCGCAGTCTGGACAGCGAGTAGGCCGCTGCGACGTCGAGGACGAGCTGGAAGGCGAGCGCGCCGAACGCGTAGTACAGCGTGTTGCCGAGCAGCTTCGCCAGATCCATCACCCGCCACGCGTCCCCGTAGTTGCCGGGGTGCACGCTGGTGGGTACGAGCGTCGGCGGGGACTTGACGAACTCCTGCGTGGTCTTGAGGCCGCCGCTGACCATCCAGTACATCGGCCCCAGGAAGACCAGCGTGAAGAGAACCATCACCAGGGCGAAGACGACCCAGTAGACGGCCTTGCCGCGTCGCCTGGCGAGCTGGGCCGGCGAGATCAGGGTCCGGGGGCGCATCGTGTCGGTAGCCATGTGAACTCCCGTGCCGGTCAGTCTTCTTGGGTGCGGCTGAGGCGGACGTACACCGCGGAGAACCCCGCGAGCAGGACGAGCAGGACCAGGCCGAGAGCCGCCGCGCCCCCGTAGTTGTTGAAGTTGAAGGCGTACTGGTAGATGAGGTAGACGACGGTCATGGTGGAGCCCTCGGGCCCCGCGCCGTTGGTGAGCAGGAACGGCTCGGTGAAGACCTGCATCGTGGCGATGATCTGCATGAGGAACATCAGCGAGAGGATCAGCCTCGTCTGAGGGATCGTCACATGCCAGATCTTGCGCCACAGTCCGGCGCCGTCCAGTTCCGCCGCCTCGTACAGCTCGCCGGGGATGCCCTGGAGGGCGGCGAGATAGATCAGGGTCGCGCCGCCCATGTTCATCCAGGTCGCCGCTATGACGACGGAGATCATCGCCGTACCGGTGGACTGCAGCCACTGCTGGTCGGGTATCCCGAAGATGCCGAGGACCCGGTTGAACAGGCCGTAGCCGGGGTCGTAGAAGTACTTGAAGAGCAGTACCGAGGCGACCGGCGGAAGCATGACCGGAAGGTAGACGAGCATCCTCAAGTAGCCCTGGCCGTGCCGGAACTCATTGAGCAGGACCGCCACGAGGAACGGCACCGCGAACCCCAGCACGAGCGCGAGCCCCGTGAACAGGAGGGTGTTGCGCCAGGCCTGCCAGAAAGCCGGGTCGTCGAAGACGTAGGAGAGGGACCAGCCGGCCCAGGTGGTCCTGCCGTCCTTGTTCTTCTGGAAGGCCAGGAAGACCTCCCTGACCATCGGATACCAGGAGAAGAAGGAGAAGCAGAGCACCGCGCCGATCAGGAAGCCGTGGGCGGAGAGATTGCGTCTCACCGACCGCGCCAACGAGCCGTGCCGCTGGGTGAGTTGATGCGGCGCGCGGGCGGGCGCCGGCGAGCTCTTGGACAGCGTGGGGGCCGACATGGTCGCTCCTCGGGGTGCAGGTGCCGTGGGCTACTGGTTGGCCAGCACCTGGTTGACCTGCTGCTCCGCGGTGGAGAGCAGCTTGTCGATGTCGGCGTTGCGGTTGGTGAGGACGCCCGACATCACGTTGTCGAGGACCTTGTAGACCTCCTGTGCCTTCGGCGGCTCCGCCTTGCCGGGCACCGGGTTGTCCAGGAACGGCTTGAAGTTCTCGACGGGCATCGTCGCGTTCTCCGTGCGGGACGCGAGGTCCTTCGCCTTGGTGTCACCGGTGAAGAAGTTCGGCTGCGGCAGGCCCACGGGCAGCTTGTCGGCCTTGGTGCGGTCCCACTGGAACTGGCCCTTGCCCGGGGTGAGGTTCTTGAAGTTCAGCCAGGCGACGGCCGCCTTGATCTTGTCGGGTGACGAGCCCTTCTTGATCATGTAGTCGTTGCCGCCGAAGAGCGTGGCCTTGCCGCCGGGGATCGGCCCCATGCCGAAGTTCTCGTAGTCGGCGCCCAGTTGCTGGACCATGTACGTGATGTCGTCGGGCGCGGCGAGGAACATGCCCAGCTTGTCGGAGGCGATCTGCTTCTGGAGGTCACCCCACTTCAGCAGCTGCGTCTTGCCCATGCTGTCGTCCTTCCAGCGCATGTCGTGCAGCTGCTGGGCGACCTGCTTGCCGGTGGCGTCGTTGAACGCGGCCTTCTTGCCGTCGGCGGAGACGACGTCGGCGCCGAGGCCGAACATCGCGGCGGTGAAGTGCCAGCCGCCGGTGTTCTCCGCGCTGTACTCGCCGTAGCCCGAGATGCCGTTGCCGAGGCCGGCGATCTTCTTGGCGGCGGCGCGGACCTCTTGCCAGGTCGTCGGCGGCTTGTCCGGGTCGAGCCCGGCCCGCTCGAAGAGCTTGCGGTTGATCAGCAGGCCCATCGTGTAGTTGCTGGTGGGCAGCCCGTAGAGCTTGCCGTCCTTCTTCAGGACGCCGAGGACGTTCGGGTCGATGGAGTTCAGGGCCGGCACGGTCCTGGGTGTCACGTAGGCGGAGATGTCCTCGGCCCCGTTGTTGTCGAGCACCTGCTGGAGATCGGTGAAGTACGTGTAGAAGACGTCCGGCTGGGACTTCGCTTTGAGCTGGGCGGTGAAGCGGGCGGGCTCCTCGCACTGGCCCGGCGTCGACTTCCCGCTGATCGTGACGTTCGGGTACTTCTTGTTGAACTCCTTGACGTCCTCTTTCCACTCCCTGAGCTCGGCCGCCTTCGCCGCCGGCGGCATGCAGTCGATGGTGAGCGTGACTTTGGTCTTCGGATCCAGGGGAGCCGATATGCCGGCCTTCGAGCCGCCGCCCGAACCGCTGTTGTCGTCGCTGCTGCTGGTGCCGCAGGCGGCGAGGGAGGTCAGGGTGAGCACGGCGGCGACCGCGGTCGCGGAGGTGCGGCGGGTGGGGCGGAACCAGGAGCTTCTCATCGGTGGTCCCCTTCGGGCATGAGCATGGAGGGCCCACGGCTGACGACAACCGCGGGGAGGCCTACGGCTGTCGAGCAGCCGGGGCGCGGCACACTCAACCACCGCGAACAGGTACCCGCAATATGTTGTGCAGACTCCGCAAAAAATTGACTATGCCGCGGTTACGCGGGACGGAGCCTGTGCCGTGGAGCCGCGCACCACCAGTTCGGGCTCGAACAGCAGCTCACCGGGCGTCACCGAGCCGCCCTGGATCTGGGTGACGAGCAGCTCGACGGCGGCCCGGCCCATCGCTTCGATCGGCTGGCGCATGGTGGTGAGGGGCGGCTCCGTGCAATTCATGAACGCCGAGTCGTCGTACCCGACCACCGAGATGTCGTCCGGCACACGCAGACCCTCGCGCCGCGCGGCTCGCACCGCGCCGAGCGCCAGCGGGTCGCTCGCGCAGATGATGCCCGTGATGCCGCGTCGCATGAGCCGCGCCGCCGCCGCCTGGCCGCCCTCCAGCGAGAACATGGCCCGCTCGACCGCGTCCTCGGGCAGTGTCCCGCCGGCTGCCCGCGCCACGCGCCGCGCGGCCGCGAGCTTGCGCATCGACGGCACATGGTCGTCCGGGCCGAGCACGAGCCCGATGCGTTCGTGCCCCAGTAGGGACAGATGCCGCCAGGCCTGCTCGACCGCGACGGCGTCGTCACACGCGACACAGGGGAAACCGAGGTCCTCGATCGCCGCGTTCACGAGGACGACGGGGACTTTGCGCTCCGAGAGCAGCCGGTAGTGCTCGTGCCGTGCGTCCGCCTGGGCGAACTGGCCGCCCGCGAACACCACGCCGGACACCTGCTGCTGGAGCAGCAGTTCCACGTAGTCCGCCTCGGAGACGCCGCCGTTGGTCTGGGTGCACAGGACGGGGGTGAGGCCCTGCTGGGCGAGCGCGCCGCCGATCACGTCCGCGAAGGCGGGGAAGATCGGGTTCTGCAGCTCCGGCAGGACGAGCCCGACCAGGCGGGCTCGCTCGCCGCGCAGTTGGGTCGGCCGCTCGTAGCCCAGGACGTCCAGGGCGGTGAGCACGGCCTGCCGGGTGGCCTCCGAGACGCCGGGCTTGTTGTTGAGCACCCGGCTGACCGTCGCCTCGCTGACGCCGACCTTCTGTGCCACCTGAGCAAGTCTCCGTGTCATGGCACGCAAGATTAGCGCAAGAATTGCAATCTGCTTGCGTAAGTTCGGTGAACGGTTGCCCAGGGCGCGGTGAGCAGGTTCTGAGAGGTGCTGACGGGTGCCCTGGGCATGGAACGTCTCCGTTCGGGGGTGGTGGCGTCAGCGCACGTCGCCCGTGGCCGGGTCGACGACCTTCTCCACGAGGGCCTCAAGGACCCGGCGGTCCTCGTCGGCCGTGGCGCGCGCGGCGGGGCCGCCCGGGTAGGTGTCGAACAGCACGTGCGTGGCGCCGAGTCCGGCCAGCGCGTGCAGGTCGCCGCGGACCTGGTCGAGACTGCCGTGGCCGAGCGGACGGTCCGCGGTGTCGGGCCGCGCCCCGAGCATGATCTGCAGCCGCGGCACGAGCGCCGGCACGGGCCGCCCGGCCTTCTCGGCCTCGGCGGCCACGACCGGCAGCTTCGCGCGCAGGCCCTCGAGCGTCGGCATGAAGGGGTGCCACCCCTCGCCGAGCCGGGCGGCCCTGCGCAGCGCGGCGGGCGAGTCGCCGCCGACCCAGACCGGCAGCTGCGCGGAAGCGGGGGCGGGGGTCGTACGGATGCCTTCGTACGAGACGTACTGCCCCTCGAAGGTGCACGGGTCCTGTGCCCAGGCGGCGCGGATCGCGGCCAGGTACTCGTCGGTGATGGCGCCGCGCTCCTCGAACGGGACGCCCAGCGCGCGGTACTCGGCGGCCGACCAGCCGACGCCCGCGCCGAGGATGAACCCGGCGTCGTTGAGCTGGTCGATGTTGGCCGCGAGCCGCGCCGTCTGGAGCGGGTGCCGGTACGGGATGACGGTGATGGTCGTGCCGAGCTGCAGCCCCGGGACCCGGCCCGCGAGATGCGCGGCCAGGACGAACTGGTCGTAGAACGGGGCGGGATACACCTCGTGCACGTCGGGGGTGACGGCTATGTGGTCGGAGATCATCGCGAACGTGAAGCCCAGCGCGCGGGCGTCCGTCGCCTGGCGCTCGAGGGTTCGCGGGGTGGTGCCGGAGCCGAAATTGAGAAGGTTCACGCCGAATCGCATGATCAGCAGTCTTGATGATCACGGACGGGGTTGTCGAACCGGGGTGGGTGACCGGGGCGGTCGCATCGGAGGTCGTGACCGGACCCGACCCCCGGTACGCCGCAGGGTCGGCGGGCCCAGACGGGTACGGGGGCACAGGTGTCGGCGCAGGCGCAGCAACCCGGCATCAACAGGCCCGCGCCGCCCTCGTAGTTGCCGCCACCCGCGAAGTACACCTCCGGCGTCCAGGCCCAACGGCCGTTGCCCGCCTGGGTGCCGGCCCATCAGTTTTTCTCCGCGGCGCCGTCCCGGTACGTCTCGCCCTTCATCTCGGTGACGAACCAGTTGGCGGCGCCGCACGCTCGCCATCGGCTCCCTGGCGCTCGGTCTCGTCAAGGCCGAGGCATGGGGCTGGAGTTCGGGCCGCGTGCTCGGCTCGCTGGCCGCCGCGGTGATCCTCACGGCGGCGATCTGGCTGCGCTCGGCCCGGCACCCGGTCCCCATCGTCGAACTGCCGCTCCTGCGCATCCCGGCCTTCGCGTTCGCGACGCTCGCCGCACTCCTGCTCACCGTGGCGTTCGCCGCGATGCTGCTCACCGCCGTCCTGTAGTTCCGGCAGGTGTGGGCCGCGGTCGTCGGGGCGCTCGCGGTGACGGCGGCCCTCGCGCTGCCCCGCCGCCGCGGTCCCGGGGGAGGCGCCTGCCCGACCGGTCCCGCCGGGTCGCCTAGAGTGCTGCGGGCAGTCACAGTGCCGGCGGAGGGACGCGCATGTCGCGGTATCGCGAGTTCAAGTTCAGGGCAGTGACGTGGTTCCAGCGGCGCATCGGCAACCCGCTCCTCTCCCGGCTCCCCGGCCAGATCCTGCTGGAGACCACCGGCCGCACGTCCGGGCTGCCGCGACGCACACCGGTCGGGGGCCGCCTGGTCGGCCGCGAGTTCTGGTGGGTGTCCGAGTACGGCGACAAGTCGCAGTACGTGCGCAACATCCAGGCCGACCCGAAGATCCGCGTACGGATCAAGGGACGCTGGCACACGGGTACGGCACACCTTCTGCCGGACGACGACGCCCGCGCGCGACTGAAGCGCCTGCCCCGGTACAACAGTGCCGCCGTGCGCGCCCTCGGCACGAACCTGCTGACGCTGCGGGCCGACCTCACGGACCTCGCCGACTGAGGAACGCCGTCCGCGGGCGGGTGTGCCGGCGCGGCGTGGGCGTGGCGGGGTCGGAGGCCTACGACCCGGACACGTGAACGAGTGTGTGCGAGCACGAAGTTGACGACTTCGGCACGGCGAAATCCGGTTGGTCGGATTCGGTGACAATCGGTTACCGGGCGCGCTCGGCTGGCTACACTTGCGCGGCGCGTCACGTCGGGCAGTACGTCCGGCCGCACCCCGGAAGGCCCCTGCATGACTGCCCGTTCCCAGCCGGTCTCTCCTCTGCCCGAGCGGGTCGGCACGTTGCGCGTCAGCGCCCGGCACCTGGCGAACGCCACCGTCGCGCCGGTGGAGAGAAGCCCCGCGGGGGCGGGCGGCGACGTGTACGGAGCCGTCGAATCCCCTTATGGCACACGCCTGTTGATGGGGGATGTCATGGGCAAGGGCCGCGCGCTCGCCCGTACCGCCGACAGCGTCTTACGTGCCTGGCGCGATCTTGCCCTCTGCGAGGCGCGGTTGGAAGGAATCGCCGTACGGCTGCACTCGCTGGTCGCGCGCTCGGACGAACCCGACCGCTTCGTCACGGCGACCCTGCTCAGCGTCGAACCCGACGGATCCGCCCAACTGGTCTGCTGCGGACACCCGCCGCCCGTCCTGCTGCGCGACGGCGCCGCCGTCCACGCGGCGGTCCCCGCGCCCGCGCCACCGCTCGGCCTGCTCGACCTGCACTCCGGCTGGTGCGCCGCCCAACCGGTGCCCGCCACCGCCTGGGAGTGCATGCTGCTCTACACGGACGGGGTGAGCGAGGCCAGGGACGCGCGCGGGGCGTTCTACCCGCTGGCGGAGCGAGCCGCGGCCCTGGTGAGCCCGGTCCTCGAGGACTTCACCGACGCCCTCGCCGCCGACCTGCTTTGCCATGCGGAGGACCGGCTCCGGGACGACGCCTCACTCCTCGCGGTCCGGGTCGCGGCCTAGGGTCTTTCGTTCGGATCAGGCTGGATCAGGGAGCGGGGGCATGGGGTCCGTCTGTTGGCCGCGGGCGAGTGTTCGAGGGGGCGGGATCAGACCTTCAGGACCCCTGCGCCGACGGACTCGGCCAGGACTTCGTCCGCCAGGTCCCGAGTCGGCTGCCACAGCGTCGTCACCGGCGACCAGACGCGCAGCCCGCTCGGCTCGTCGAGCGCGGCGGCGGTGAACCTCTGTCCCTGGTGTGCCGGATTCGCCGCCACCACGATGTAGCCGACCGACCGTACATCGCTGTCGCCGCTCGCGGACACGGAGCGCACGGAGGCGTGGGCGGTCTTCCCCGGGTCGAGCTTGTACGTGGCGCTCCCGGAGAGCGGGAACGGGACGGCTGCCCCGTCCAGATTGCCGTAATTGACCAGCGGTACGTGGCCCACGATGCAGGCGTGTGATGAGTGGTTCTTGACGCTCAGGCGCAGGACGTGGTCCTCGCCCGATGCGGCCGCCCGCAGCGTCAGCGCGTTCTCCCCGCACTGCTTGAGGGCGGCGGCCGGTGCGGCGGCGGGGTGAGCGGGGCGGGGGTCGGCCGACGCGGCGGAGGCTCCGGTGGCTGACACGCCGGTCGCGGACACGAGCAGCGCGGAGGCAGCGGCAAGAACGGTGCGAGTGGGCATCAGTCTGGTCTCCCGGCGAACAGTGGCTTTTCACATTTCACCCGAAATAACGCTTATGGATCCTATCTCGGATGAATAGCTCTGCCCATGGCAGTGTCCGGCGTCGGTCCGGCGTCGGTCCGCGTCGGTGCCTGCGTCGCCGGCGTGTCCACGAGTGCCGTGGGGTTCAGGGGCCCTGGGTGCAGTGCGCGCAAAGATTGCAGTGTGTGCAAGAATCTTTGGCGTGATGACATCAGGCACCGCGACGTCGGCGGTCCGCGAGCAGGCGCCGGCCGAGGGGCTGCGCGCCCGGCGACGGCGCCAGACCCGGGCCGAACTGCACGCCGCCACGGTCCGCCTGGCCCGTGAACACGGCCTCGAACACGTCACGGTCGAGATGATCAGCAAGGAGGCAGGCGTCTCCCCGCGGACCTTCTTCAACTACTTCCGCACCAAAGAGACCGCGCTCTTCGCCTGGCCCGGTGGCCTGACGGAGACCGAGGCGGAGCAGTTCGTCTCCGCGCCCGGCCGCGGCCCGGACGCCGTGCTGCGGGACCTGGGCGAGGTGTTCGCCACGCACGCGGACGAGATGGCGCCCGACGCCGGAGCGTTCGAGGACATCTTCGCCATCGTCGAGAAGGTGCCCTCGGCACTCGGTGCGTTCCTCGCCGAGTGCGACGCGCTCGAACGGGATCTTGCCGACGTCATCGCCCGCCGCACCACGGACGCCCCCGACGGGCAGACGGTCGCACTTCTCGCGGGGATCGCCATGACCGCCGTACGCAACGGCCTCATGCGATGGGCCCGCGACAAGCAGCACCCCGACGGTCCCGCGGCCTCGGTGCGCGACTCGTTCACCGCCCTGCGCGGACTCCTCTCCCCGGCGGACTCCCCCCACGCCACCACCGAACGGGAGGCCTGAGGCGCGGCTCCCGAAGCGCGACCCGGCTGCCGCCCCCACGGCACCGGTGCGCGCTCCCCGCGCAAGGCCTCACACGACTCCCCACCCGAGCCCCGAAGACTCCCCAGCCTCCCCGGGCGGCGACCGCTCGCGCGCCGCGCACCCCACCCCTTCACGTACGGAGACCTGAGCATGACCCACGCCCCCGCACCGGCGGGCACCGATCCCGCCCCTGAGGACGGCATAGCCAAGCCGCACAACTTCGGGCTGATCTTCGGCGCGCTGATGCTGACGATGCTGCTCGGCGCGCTCGACCAGACCATCGTCAGCACCGCCCTGCCGACCATCGTCGGCGAGCTCAACGGCATCGAGCACATGGCGTGGATCACCACCGCGTACATCCTCGCCGCCACCATCGGCATGCCGGTCTACGGCAAGCTCGGCGACCTCATGGGCCGCAAGAACATCTTCCTCGCGGGCATCGCGCTCTTCCTGATCGGCTCCGTGGTCTGCGGGCTCGCCCAGAACATGGGGACACTCGTCGCGGGCCGCGCCCTCCAGGGCCTGGGCGGCGGCGGCCTCATGATCACCTCGCAGGCGATCATCGCCGACCTCGTACCGCCCCGGGAGCGCGCCAAGTACATGGCTCCCATGGGCGCCGTCTTCGGTCTCTCCTCGGTCGTCGGCCCCCTGCTCGGCGGCTGGTTCACCGACGAGCACTCGTGGCGCTGGGCGTTCTGGGTCAACCTGCCGCTCGGCATCCTCGCCCTCTTCGTCGCGGCCGTCGCGATCAAGCTGCCCCGCAAGGCCGTCAAGGTCACCCTCGACTACCTCGGCACCGCCCTGATGGCCGCCGCCGTCACCTGCACCGTGCTGTTCGCCAGCTGGGGCGGCACGCAGTACGAGTGGTCCGACCCGCTGGTCATCGGGCTCGGCGTCGGCGCGGTCGTCGCCTGGGTGCTGTTCTTCGTCGCGGAGAAGCGGGCCGCCGAGCCCGTCATCCCGCTGCACCTCTTCCGCAGCCCGATCTTCAACGTCGCCACGCTGCTCGGCATGATCGTCATCGGCCTCGGCATGTTCGCGATCGTCGGCTACATGCCCACGTATCTGCAGATGGTCTACGGCAAGACGGCCACCGAGTCGGGGCTGCTGCTCATCCCGATGGTCGTCGGCATCATGGCCACGGCGCTGCCGTCCGGCGCGATCATGAGCAAGACCGGCCGCTACAAGGTCTATCCGATCGTCGGCACGGTCATCATCATGCTCGTCGCGTTCCTGATGTCCCGCCTCGACGTGAGCGACCCGGTCTGGCTGGTCTGCCTCTACGTCGGACTCGCGGGCGCCGGTGTCGGCCTGATGATGCAGACCCTCGTACTCGCCGTGCAGAACGACTTCCCGGGCGCGGAGGTCGGCACCGCCACCTCCGCGAACAACTTCTTCCGCGAGATCGGCGCGACCCTGGGCACCGCCGTCGTCGGTGCGGTCTTCGCCAGCCGCCTCACCGACCAGCTCGCCACGCGCCTGCCCGCGGACGCCGCCTCGAAGGTCGGCGACAGCGACTCACTGACGCCGGCGCTCGTACGGGCCCTGCCGGCCGACCTGCGCGCCACGGTCGTCTCCTCGTACCAGGAGGCACTCGTGCCGATCTTCCTGTACCTGGTGCCCGTCTTCGCGGTCGGTCTCGTCCTCGCCTTCGTGCTGAAGGAGAAGCCGCTCGCCGACAACGAGGACTGGCACGCCGAGAACGAGACGGCGAGGCCGGGCGGCGAGGAGAAGGAGCTGGAGCCTGCCGCCGGCTGAGCCGGTCGGTCGGCCGGCTTCGCCGGCTGCGTGTGTGGCGCTGGGCGCGCCCGTCGGAGGGATTCCGGCGGGCGCGTTCTGTGTTTTTCGGGCTCGGGGCTCGGGGGGTGACGGTGGGTGTCAACTCGTGGGGCGGCGCCGGTGGTTCAGCCCTCGATCCACTCGCCCTCCCGCATCAGCTCCCTGCCCGCCAGCTCGTTGGCCTCCCGCCAGGCCTGGACCCGCTGCGGAGTGACCCGGAAATAGAGGTACTCCGAGGTCAGCCCGCGCGGGTCGAACCCTGTCCTCTCCGCGAACGCGTCACCGACGTCGTCCGGGAGCTCCGTGGCCGTCAGCGTCTGTACCGTGCCCTCGATCATGACTACGTCACGCGTCGGGCCGATGCCGAGCCGGGCCCGCCCCGTGGACCGCAGATTGCGTCCCGTGGGACTGGCCGCCGGGGTGGCGAGCAGCAGCGTCGAACCGTCCCACAGGAACGACAGCGGTACGAGATATGGCGTCGCGCCTTCCGCGTCCGACGTGTCCGCCGTGGCCACCCATACGTCCTCGTCGCGTTCGAGCCGGTCGAGGGTGTCCTGCTTGCGCTGCTTCGCGGTCCGGGCGGGTGGCATCGGCGTCTCCCTGTCGCATCGGGCGGATTCCCTGGTCACTGTTATGACACGGGTCGGCCCTGGAATGTGACCGTTGGGCGAGAACGCGCATCTCGTTCCGGGCGCCGTCGTCATCGCCGTCATCCGCTCAGGAATGGCGACACCCGGTGTCCTGATTTCGGGTCATGCTCGAACGGAAGGCGGGCCACGACGGCCTGTCCGGCAGCAGCGAGGAGGCGGCTTCATGACGCAGGAATCCGGGACCGGAAGCGCCCGGCTGGACGGCAAGGTCGCCCTCGTGGCGGGCGCGACCCGCGGCGCGGGACGGGGCATCGCCGTGGAACTCGGCGCGGCCGGCGCCACGGTGTACGTGACCGGGCGCACCACGCGGGCCCGGCGCTCCGAGTACGACCGGCCGGAGACCATCGAGGAGACGGCCGACCTGGTGACCGCGGCCGGCGGGCGCGGTATCGCCGTGCCCACCGACCACCTGGAGTCCGCCCAGGTCAAGGCCCTCGTCGACCGCATCGCCGAGGACCAGGGGCGCCTCGATGTGCTGGTCAACGACATCTGGGGCGGCGAGAACCTCTTCGCCTGGGACACCCCGGTCTGGGAGCACGACCTCGACGACGGGCTCCGGCTGCTGCGCCTCGCCGTCGAGACGCACGCCATCACCAGTCACCACGCGCTGCCGCTCCTGCTCCGCAACCCCGGCGGTCTCGTGGTCGAGGTGACCGACGGCACGGCTGAATACAACCGCGACAACTATCGCGTCTCCTTCTTCTACGACCTCGCCAAGAGCTCCGTCCTGCGCATGGCCTTCGCCCTCGGGCAGGAGCTGGGTCCGCGCGGCGCCACAGCCCTCGCCCTCACCCCGGGCTGGCTCCGCTCGGAGATCATGCTCGGGCACTACGGCGTCACCGAGGACAACTGGCGCGACGCCCTGGAACAGACGCCGCACTTCGGCATCTCCGAGACCCCGTTCTACGTCGGCCGGGCCGTCGCCGCGCTCGCCGCCGACCCCGAAGTGGCCCGCTGGAACGGGCAGTCGACGTCCAGTGGGGCACTTGCCCAGGTGTACGGGTTCACCGACGTCGACGGGAGCCGGCCCGACGCGTGGCGCTATCTCGTCGAGGTGCAGGATCCTGGAAAGCCGGCTGACGCGAGCTCTTACCGCTGACGCTGACGTTGTGCGTGCTGGGTGCTGGGTGCTGGGTGCTGGGTGCTGGGTGCTGGGTGCTGGGTACTGGGTGCTGGGGGCTCGGCGGTCGGGTCTAGATCTGTGCCGGCCACACCTTCGTACCGCCACCCCGCCACTCGACCAGCTCGGGGTCGTCCAGCCGCGCGTCCTCCAGGCCCGCGCGGCGCAGGAACTCGAGCACGTCCTCCTGCCCGGTGGCCAGCCCGGCGTCCTCCCCCCGGATCGTCACCCGGCGCCCGCCGGGCTGAGAGGCGTGCACGACTACAGGGGGAAATCCTTCAGGTTCGTCCATAGTCCTCAGCTTCCGTGAGGTGAATCGGCTCCGCACCCGGACAGCGTCCCGGCGCCGGACGCGTGGCGTTCTCGTTCCGTCCACAATGACGGAACGCGTGCGCGTACGGCAGCCACTTCCCGATTACTTCCAAATCGCCCTGTATGAGCACCAGTCGAGCCGCTCCGGGCGGTCACGCGCGGCACAGAAGGACCCGTTACGGTGCTGTAGTGGTGATCACTCAGCAGGACAACGGGGAACAGACAGTGACCGGGACCGCGCTGCTTCTCGCGGCCGCCCCGGCGAACAAGAGCTGCCTCATCGACGCGACTTCCGTACTGCCCGCGCTCGCGGCCGTACCACCCAGTGCCCTGACCGGGACCGCCGCCGCGACCGTCGTGGAACTCGCCGATCCCGTCGACCCGCAGACCGTCCTCACCCGCATCCGCACGGCGGTCGCCACGCCGGGGCCTCTCGCCCTGTTCGTGACCGGGCAGCTTCATCTGGATCAGCGCCAGCGTCTGCTTCATCTCGCCCTGGCCCGTACCACTCCGTCGACCCTGCGGTACACCTCCTTGCCCTGGCACTGGCTCACCGGTGAACTCGCGTTGCGGCGGCCCGACACCACCACGGTCGTCCTTGACCTGGTGGCCGACGGGGATGCCTGGGAACAGATGCGGGGCGGAGGGTTCGGCGTGGGGGTGGGCGTTCGATTGTTCGGGCGGGTCTCGCCGCCCCCTTCGCGTCGTTCCACCGCCGTGCCTGGTTATCTCAAGACCTACGCCTCGATATGGCGTAACGGGCACCGTCCGCCGTTTGCGCATCTTCATGCTCAGGCGGCCGGCGAGGCCGGTCCGGACGGCGCCCTGTTCCTCGCGGTCGACGGTGGTCCTCGGCCTGTTCCGGCGGCTCCCCGCCCGCCTGTGCCCGCCGCTCGGCAGGAGGAGGTCCCTGTCGTAGAGCCTTGCCCTGATGCCGATCCGCACCCGGCGATCCTCGCCGCCGCGCGGTCCGGGCGGCACGGTGAGGCCGCTGCCCTCGCTGCGATGTGGGAGAGCACTGCTCTGCGTACCCATGGTGCGGGGTCGCCGGAGGCGCTCCACTGGCTCGAGGTGCGTGCCGATCTCGCGCGGCTCGCTCAGGATCCTGGGCGCAGTTGCGAACTGTGGACGGCTGCGGCCGAGGCCCGGCTTGCGCGCGGGCAGGCGGCGGGTTCGGAGGATGTCGAGGCCGCCGTCGACCGCGCTCACCATCAGTGGGAGCAGCTTGGTGATCCGGCGCAGGCCCGTGCGCTTGCGGCCTCTCTCACGCGGTTGCGGCGGGCGGTTCCCGGGCGGCGGCCCGGTGCGCTCGAGGCCATCGGCCGGCGGATCTCGGCGCTGGAGGGTGTGACCGTGACGCCGTGACGGGACGGTGGGGGGTGGGGTCCGGTGCGGCGGCTGGTGCGGGGCGCCTTCGGCCGGTGTGTTTCGGGCGCGGGGCCGGTCGGTGACACAGTTCATAGGGCCGGTTGCGGGGTGGGGAATTCCCCGGGGTGGTTCTTCGTTGAATCAGGCGTGGACGCGGATGGAGCTGTGTCCCCGGGCCTCATCTCATTTGCCTGCAAGGACGATCGTTCGGCTGATGCCTTGTGGAGCCCCCGCCGAGAGGCGACCGCCATCCGTGGCCACGCAGACCGCCCCGGCCGTGATCCCCCGTCACGGTCGGGGCACCTTCATGTCCGGGCTCCTTCAGCAGGACGTGCCGCCCCCTCGCCGCCCACAATGGAGTGAGAGGCCACCGCTGAAGGAGGCGACGTGGACATCGACGATCAAGGGCGGGGAGACGACGTCTACCAGCCCGACGGGTCCGAGGTCCAGGACGACGAGGGTCTCCTCGACCAGGAGGACACCCTGCTCGGCGGCGGCGTCACCGATCCGCTCGACCAGGGCTATTCGCCGCCCGAGCGGCCCTGGGGGGTCGAGCACACGGGTGTCACGGGCACGGAGCAGCGGCTCGGCGAGACGCTCGACGAGCGCCTGTCCGAGGAGGTCCCCGATCTGGTGGTGCCCGATGACGTCGAGTACGACGATATCGGCGACACGTGGGACACCGATGGCGAACCGCTCGACGACGAGGTGGGAGGCGCGCGCGCCGGGCGGCTCGTGGCGCCCGACGAAGGTGTGCGCAAGGACGAGGAGCGCGAGCTGTTCGCCGAGGACGTCGGGATCGACGGTGCGGCCGCGTCCGCGGAGGAGGCCGCCATGCACCTCGTGGAGGACGTCCGCAGAGGGCGTGATCCACGGCGCGTCACCGACTGACCGTGCGGGAGCGGTGAGCCCGGCTTAGGGTGACGGAAGTCAGCCGACCGCATCGTGCACCCCTGCGGGAGAGTCAGTGACGCAATCGCAGCCTGTCATGGCGCCGTACTCGACAGCGGCCCTCTTTCTCGTGGTGACCACGGCACCCGGCGCCGAACCCCGCGTCCGCGACCAGCTGGGTGGCTTGAACGGGCTGCTGCGCTCGGTCTCGTTCCGCTCTCCGGACTCGTTCCTGTCGTGCACCGTCGGGATCGGGTCCGTTGTCTGGGACCGGTTGTTCGGCGGGCCGCGGCCCGTCGGGCTGCATCCCTTTCGTGAGCTGAACGGCGATCGGCATCGGGCCGTCGCCACTCCGGGGGATCTGCTCTTTCATGTGCGGGCGCGGCGCATGGACCTCTGCTTCGAGCTGGCCGGCCACATCGTCGGACAGCTCGGCGACGCCGTGACGGTCGTCGACGAGGTGCACGGCTTCAACTACTTCGACGACCGGGACCTGCTCGGGTTCGTCGACGGCAGCGAGAACCCGACCGGTGACGCGGCGCGCTCGGCCGTGTTCATCGGCGATGAGGACGCCCCGTTCGCGGGCGGCAGTTACGTCGTGGTGCAGAAGTACCTGCATGACATGACCGCCTGGAACGCTCTGTCGACGGAGGAGCAGGAGAAGGTCATCGGCCGGTCGAAGGCCGACAACATCGAGATGCCGGACGAGACCAAGCCCGCCGACTCCCATGTCGCCCTCAACACCATTACCGAGGACGGCGAGGAGCGGAAGATCGTCCGCCAGAACATGCCGTTCGGGACGCTGGGACGCGGCGAGTTCGGGACGTACTTCATCGGTTACGCGCGGACTCCCGCGGTCACCGAGCAGATGCTGGAGAACATGTTCATCGGCAGCCCGCCCGGCAACACCGACCGGATCCTCGACTTCTCCACCGCCGTCACGGGAAACCTGTTCTTCGTCCCCACCGCAGACTTCCTCGACAACCTGCCGGACCCGCCCGCCCTGCAGGACGCCGCACGCGAACTTCCCGTCCCTGCCGCGTCACCGCAGCCCGTCGTCGCCCCGCCCGACGGCTCGTTGGGCATCGGCGGCCTCAAAGGAGCCCCCGCGTCATGAACAACCTGCACCGCGAACTCGCCCCCATCAGCGAAGCCGCCTGGGCGGAGATCGAGCAAGAGGCCGGCCGGACCTTCCAGCGTCATGTCGCGGGACGCCGCGTCCTCGACGTCACCGGCCCCGACGGGCTCGAACTCGCCGCCGTCGGCACCGGGCATCTGCGGTCCGTCACGCCGCCCGCCCCGGGAGTCATGGCACGCCTGCGCGAGGCCCAGCCGCTTGTCGAACTGCGCGTTCCTTTCACCGTCAGCCGTGAGGCCGTGGACGATGTCGCGCGCGGCTCCAACGACTCCGACTGGCAGCCGGTCAAGGACGCGGCCCGCACCATGGCCTTCGCCGAGGACCAGGCCATCTTCGACGGCTACGCCGCGGCCCGGATCGAAGGCGTCCGCGAGCGCACGTCCAACCCCGTCCTGAGCCTGCCGGCCGAGCCTCGCGACTACCCCGACACCATCGCGAGGGCCCTCAGCGCCCTGCGCCTCGCCGGCGTCGACGGCCCGTACTCGCTCCTGCTCGGCGCGGAGGCGTACACAGCGGTCAGCGAGACCACCGACCACGGCTTCCCCGTGTCCGGCCACATCGCCCGCCTCCTCGACGGCGACCTGATCTGGGCACCCGCGATCAACGGCGCGTTCGTCCTGACCACCCGCGGCGGCGACTACGAACTCCGCATCGGCCAGGACCTGTCCATCGGCTACACCTCGCACGACGCCACCGGCGTCGAGCTGTACTTCCAGGAGACGTTGACGTTCCTGATGTACACGGACGAGGCCGTTGTCGCTCTGCGGGCGTGAGGGCCGCAATCGTTGACGGGGCGTGCCGGGGCGGTTAGGAAGACCGGATGAGTCGACCTACCGTTTGCGGGCCCGAAGGGCCTCTGCGCGCCGGACCCGCTGTGTCCGAACTGCCTGTGCGTGCCGTTCTCTTCGACTTCTCCGGCACCCTGTTCTAGATCGGCACGTACGCCGACAGGATCAGGGCCGTGCTGGGGCCCGTCGACGGCCCGGCGATGGACGCCGTCCTCGACGGACTCGAGGCCGGCCTCAACGACCCGGACGTGGTCGCCGCGCAGCTCGGCAGGGACGTGTCCGCGAAGGCCCACCGGCACGCCTTCACCACCTGGTACGCGTCGTCCCCGCGGCTGGCTCCGGTCGCCGACGTGCTGTACGAGCAGCTGCGCGACCCGGGACACTGGGTGCCGTACGCCGATGTGGAGACGACCCTTGTCCGGCTTGCCGACAGGGGGATTTTGCTGGGCGTCGTCAGTGACGTCGGCTGGGATCTGCGACCGACCTTCGCCCGGCGAGGGCTCGACGGCTTCTTCTCCAGCTGGGTCCACTCCTATGAGCACGCCACCGAGAAGCCGGATCCGGTGCTCTTCCGGCTGGCCTGCGACGAACTGGGCGTCTCGCCGGCCGAGGCACTGATGGTGGGTGACCACCCGGCCAAGGACGGCGGGGCCGTCGCCGCGGGGCTGCGCGCCTATGTCCTGCCCTCCGGGGCGGCCCCCGGGGCCCGACGCGGACTCGACGCCGTGCTCCGGCTCGTGGAGGCGGAACGAGTCTAGGGAGCGGGCCCTTGTCCTGGGTGCGGCGTCAGGGCCTGGACTCTTCCAGGCCGGGTGCGCCCCACACCGGGAACCAGCGTTCCAGGTCCGGCTCGATACGGAGGTCGTCACCGACCACCGCACGTACGCGCAGTTCCAGGCCGTTGTCACGCTTCTCGCCGGGGAGCGGGGCGAAGGGGTAGAACGTGCCCCGCTTGTAGAGGTAGACGAGCGCCAGTGAGCGGCCCTCCGCGTTGCGGAAGCCGGCCAGGGAGCAGAGGAGTTGGGGGCCGAAGCCGTTGCCTTCGAGTGTGGCGTTCACCGCGTGGAGATCGCCGACCAGAGCCGGGAGGTCCGTGGGGGCGCGTCGGGAGAGCAGCCATGTGTAGCCGTATTCGTCCCGGCTGAACTCCGTCGCGCCGGCCCGGTCCGCATCGGCGTTCAGGAGCGCCCCCACGTCCTGGCGGATCGTGTCGAAGGCCGTCCCCTCCACCGTCGTGAAGCACACCGAGCCCAGGCCGGTCGGGGTGAACCCGGCCGCCGCCTCAAGGGTGACCGCGGCCGACGGCAGGCCGAAGAGCCGGTCGAGGTCCGGTGGGGCGGGCCTGGTGCGCCCGAGCAGGATGTCCAGGAAACCCATGTGGATCCCTTCGGGGCTCAGGCCGGGCGGCCGAGGTCGGCGGAGATCGCCGCCAGCTGGTCGAGGCGCTGTTCGAGCGAGGGGTGCGTGGAGAACAGCCGGGGGAGCGGGGCGTTCTTCGACAGCGCCGGGATGAAGTAGAACGCGTTGAACGCGCGGGCGGTCCGGAGGTCCTTGTTCGGGATGCGGGCGATGTCCCCGTCGAGCTTGGTCAGAGCGGACGCCAGCGCCGACGGCCGGCCGGTGAGCAGTGCAGCGGCCCGGTCGGCGGCCAGCTCCCGGTAGCGGGACAGCGCCCGGATGAGGACGAAGCTGATCGCGTAGACGGCCATCGAGACGCCCACCACCACCGCGAGAACCACCAAGGTGTTCTGGTCGGTCCTGCGCCGGCCGCCGAGCAGTTCGGAGTAGAACGCGAAGCGCACGACGATGCCGGCGACCACTCCGAGGAACGACGCCACGGTGATCACGGCGACGTCGCGGTGCGCGACGTGGGACAGCTCGTGCGCGAGGACGCCCTCCAGTTCGTCGGGTTCGAGGCGGCGCAGCAGTCCACTGGTCACGCACACCACCGCGTGATCGGCGTTGCGACCGGTGGCGAAGGCGTTCGGCAGGTCGGTGCCGGAGATGGCCACCTGCGGTTTCGGCATGTCAGCGGTCGCGCACAGCCGGTCGACGACGCCGTGCAGCTGGGGCTGCTCCTCACGGGTCACGATCCGGCCGTGCATGGCGTACAGGGCGATCCGGTCGGAGAACCAGTACTGCGACCCGAGGAGCCCCGCGGCGAGCACGACGACCAGGAGCGTCGACTTGAGCAGGACCAGGAGTGCGCCGACGAAGGCCACGTACAGCAGGCCCAGCAGGAACACGGTGACCAGCATGCGCACGGTCAGCTGCCGGTCGGCCTTGAACCGGCTCCCTCCGGCCTTCAGAGTGGTTGCCACAGCCGTCACCGCCTTCGCTCCGCGGCCCGCCGTACGGACCGCTCACACGGAGCGGGACCGGCGGTGCGCTCACTTTCCACGATGCCACTAACCGGGGCTCTTCCGACCAGTAGGGCACGGTGCCCGTCAGATCCTCGTGAGCCCGTGCTCCGTCCGTCCGGCTCGCGCCCTTCCCCGGTGGCGCCATACCGCCGAGAGCGCACCACCGGCGTCGTGCGCGGCGCCCGTCAGGGCGCCCCTCACCCCTCGTTCGTCCCCAGGACCAGTACCTGGATGGCCAGGACCGCGGCGCCGCGGGCCCACTCGTGGAAGTCGGAGACCTTTGTTTCCAGGTGAACGGGGTCCGCCTCGGGGTGGCGGTTGGCGAGGATCGTTTCGTGGACCGTGCCGCCCGCCACGTCGGCGAGGCCCACCCCCTCGCCCGCCAGCAGGATCTTCTCCGGCATCGCGAAGTTGGCGATCTGTGCGACCAGGGTGCCCAGGGCGCGGGCAGCCTCGCCGATCACGCGGGAGCAGAGCGGGTCGCCGGAGGCGGCGCCGGCCAGGATCTCCTCGTACGTCACGTCCCGGCCGGTGGCCGCGCGGACCTGATAGCAGATGCTGGGGATGGTCAACAGGGCCGTGGCGCTGCCCCGTTCGCCCTCCGGGGTGAGCGGGCCGTTCGGGTCGATGATCCAGCGCTTGCCGACGCCGTGGCCGTCCTCGCCGGTGCGGACCAGGTGTCCGCCGAGCATGAGGCCGTAGCCGATGCCCGCCCCGATGGTGAGGACCGCGAACCGGTCGAGGCCGCGGCCCGCGCCGAACCAGGCCTCGGCCTCGATCAGCGCCGCCACGTCGCTGTCGACGACGACGGGCAGCCCCGTGCGCGCCTCGACCATCTCGGCGAGGGGCACCTCCTCCCAGCCGAGGAACGCGTTGGCGACGACGGTCGCCCGGTGTCTGACGTTGCCGCCCACGCCGATGCCGATTCCGGCGAGGCGGGGGAAGCTCTCCTGGAAACCGGTGGTCATCCGGTGGAGGAGGTCCGCGATCTCCTGCGGATCGTGCGTGTTCAGGGGCTCGGAGCGCCGGGCGACGATCTCGCTCCTGAGGGTGGTGACCACCCCGTAGACCGCGTCACCCGTGATCTTGAACCCGGCGAAGCTCTGTGACCCGGCCACGATGTCGAGCGGCTGCGAGGGGCGTCCCTGGCGCAGGGACGCCGCCGTCGTGGCCTCCTCGACCAGCAGGCCCGACTCGATGAGCGGCTTCGTCAGGCGGGTGAGGCTGCCGGGGGACAGGCTGAGCCGCTTGGCGATCTCGCTGCGGGACAGCGGGCCGTGCGTCAACACCTCGATCGCCACCGCGCGTTCGCCGGGGCTCAGGGGCAGCCAGCTCGCGGTACGTGCGCTCATGGGCTCCTCGCGCTGGTGGTTGAAGGGGGTGCGGTGCAGACCTGAGCCTGTCACATCCCGTGACACAGAATTATTCCGGCACGGAACCAATGTCAAGGTCCAATGCGGGAAGAAGCGGCCTCGAGAAGGTCGGTGCAGGCCCCTTGACGCGGTGATTGTTTCGCGTCAAAAGTAATCGGCGCGAGGACGAGTCGCGGACGAGGGAGTCTCAGATGACTGTCGCCTCAAGCAGCCCACCCACCCGAGTGCGGCTGCCCGGTGCCGAAGCAGCCAGGAACAAGACGAAGGACCGGATCAGGGAACGAGACGGTGGCGGAAGCGGAGGGGACGGGGCCCTCGCGGCGGTCTTCATCGCCCCGGCGCTGCTCGGCTTCCTGGTCTTCCTGCTCTGGCCCACGCTGCGCGGGATCTATCTGAGCTTCACCCGCTTCAACCTGCTCACGCCCGCCGAGTGGGTCGGCCTCGACAACTATGTGCGCATGGTCAACGACCCCATATTCTGGGGGTCGCTGAAGGTCACCGTCGAGTACGTGATCATCAATATCGGCGTCCAGACGGTCGCGGCGCTGGCCATCGCCGTCCTGATGCAGCGGCTGACGCAGTCGGCGCTGCTGCGCGGAATCGTCCTGACGCCCTACCTCGTGTCGAACGTCGTCGCCGGCATCGTCTGGCTGTGGATGCTCGACACCCAGCTGGGCATCGGCAACCGCGTCATCGGCGCGTTCGGCTTCGACCACATCCCCTTCCTGACCGACGAGACCTGGGCGATCCCGACCATCGCGCTGATCAACGTATGGCGCCACGTCGGCTACACCGCGCTGCTCCTGTTCGCCGGGCTCCAGGCCATCCCCTCCGACGTGTACGAGGCGGCGAAGGTCGACGGAGCGAGCGAGTGGCGGATGTTCTGGCGCGTCACGCTGCCGCTGCTGCGGCCGGTGCTCGCGGTCGTCCTGATCATGACCGTCATCGGGTCGTTCCAGGTCTTCGACTCCGTCGCCGTGACGACGGCCGGCGGGCCCGCCAACGCCACGAACGTCCTCCAGCTGTACATCTACGGCTCCGCGTTCGGCCGCTTCCAGTTCGGCTACGCCTCCGCCATGTCCGTGGCCCTTCTGGTCGTCCTCAGCGTGATCACCGTCATCCAGTACCGGCTCACCCGCGCCGGACACACCGACCTCGGCTAGCGACGAGCGAGAGAAAGGACCCATCGCCATGGCCGCCGTGACCACCACAGCGCCCCGCACCCGCGCCCGGCGCAGGATCTCGCCCGGACGCGCCCTCGCCTGGGCCGTGATGACCGCGATCGTCGTCATCACCCTGGTGCCGTTCTACTGGATCCTGCGCACCGCCCTGTCCTCCAACGCCGCGCTCACCGCCGACCCTTCGTCCCCGCTGCCCACCGGCCTGACAGGCGGCGGCTTCGCCCGGGTCTTCGGGCAGCAGAGCACCAAGGAGGCGCTCGCGCAGGGCGGCTCGGGCGGGTCGATCGACTTCTGGCGCTATCTGCTGAACTCCGTGGTCGTCTCGACCCTGATCACCGTCTGCCAGATCCTGTTCTCCGCCATGGCCGCATACGCCTTCGCCCGGCTCCGCTGGCGCGGCAGGGACCGGATGTTCGGCCTCTTCCTCGCCGGGCTCATGGTGCCGACCATCTTCACGTTCCTGCCGAACTTCATCCTGATCAAACAGCTCGGCCTGGTCGACACGCTGCTCGGGATCGCCCTGCCCAGCCTGTTCATGACGCCCTTCGCGGTGTTCTTCCTGCGGCAGTTCTTCATGAACCTGCCCCGCGAGGTCGAGGAGGCCGCGCTGCTCGACGGCGCCGGCAAGGTCCGGATCTTCTTCCGCGTACTGCTCCCGATGGCGTCGACCCCCGTCATCACGCTCGGCGTCCTCACGTACATCACGGCCTGGAACGACTACTTCTGGCCGCTGATGGTGTCGTACAGCGACAGCTCGCGCGTGCTCACCGTCGCGCTGAGCATCTTCCGCTCGCAGACCCCGCAGAGCGGCACCGACTGGTCGGGCCTGATGGCGGCGACGCTCGTGGCCGCACTCCCGATGCTCGTGCTCTTCGGCTGCTTCGCGCGGCGCATCGTCAACTCCATCGGCTTCAGCGGGATCAAGTAGAGAGGCAGGAACCTGATGCGACTGCGTGCCTTCACCGCCCTCGCGGGGGCGCTCGCCCTCTCGCTGGTGTCCGGCTGTTCGGCGGGATCCTCCTCCGGCTCCGCCTCGCACACCGTCACGTACTGGCTCTGGGACTCCAACCAGCTGCCCGCGTACGAGGCCTGCGCCAAGGACTTCGAGAAGGAGAACCCGGGCCTCGACGTACGGATCACGCAGATGGGGTGGAACGACTACTGGACCAAGCTCACCGCGAGCTTCATCGCGGGCACCCAGCCCGATGTGTTCACCGACCACATCCAGAAGTTCGCCCAGTTCGCCGACCTGGAGGTGCTCGCGCCCCTCGACAAGCTCCCGCACACGAGGAGCATCAAGGACACGGACTACCAGCCCGGGCTCGCCGCCTCCTGGGTCGGCCAGGACGGGCATCGCTACGGCGCGCCGAAGGACTGGGACACCGTCGCCCTCTTCTACAACAAGAAGATGGCGCGCGAGGCCGGACTGACCGCCGACCGGCTGAACAACCTCACCTGGAATCCCGAGGACGGCGGAACCTTCGAGAAGGCCATCGCGCATCTGACCGTCGACAAGAACGGCGTGCGTGGTGACGAGAAGGGCTTCGACAAGAACCACGTCAAGGTCTACGGCCTCGCCACGAACGACGCGGGCGACGGCGACGGCCAGACCCAGTGGAGCGCGTTCGCCGCGTCCATGGGCTGGCGCTACACCGACCAGCCGGCCTGGGGCACCCACTACAACTACGACGACAAGAGGTTCAAGGCCGCGATCGACTGGTACTTCGGTCTCGCCAGGAAGGGCTATCTCCCGCCCCAGAAGGACTTCTCCCAGACCAACGGCCCCGATGTGCAGTTCGGTGCGGGCACGGCGGCCACCTCGCTCAACGGCTCGTGGATGATCAAGACGTACTACGGGTCCAAGGGCATCGAGACCGGCACCGCCCTCACCCCGGTCGGCCCGAGCGGCCGGCGCGCCACCATGATGAACGGCCTCGCCGACTCCGTCACCAAGAACGCCCGCAACAAGCCGGGCGCCGAGAAGTGGGTGGCCTACCTCGCCTCCCACGCCTGCCAGCGGACGGTCGGCGAGCACGGGATCGTGTTCCCGGCCACCAAGGACGGCACGGCGGCGGCCGTGGCCGCGTACAAGAAGGACGGCATCGACGTCACGGCGTTCACCAAGCCGGTCGCCGACAAGACGACCTTCTCCTTCCCGATCACCAACTACGCGGCGGACGTGTACGCGTTGATGCGGCCCACCATGCAGGACATCTACGCCAACGACGCGCCCGTCGGCGACCTCGACCGCACCAACAGCCAGATCAACCTCCTGCTCTCCCAGTGAAGTTCAGGGAAGCGGCGGAGCGTGCAGTGATGAAGTTGCGTGAAGTTCTACGACGTTCAGCGAAGTTCAGTCTGTGAAGGGATCCTCATGACGTTCTCCATCGGCATCGTCGGCGCCGGGCAGTTCTCCGGGCAGTTCGCCAAACTGTTCCGCGCCCACCCCGGCGTCGGCGACATCCACGTCACGGACCTGCTGCCGGAGCGCGCCGAACAGCTCGTCGCCGCCGAGCGGCTCACCGGCACCTTCCCCTCGTTCGACGCCATGCTGGAGTCCGACGCGGTCGACGCCGTGGCGGTCTTCACCCAGCGCTGGACCCACGGTCCCCTCGTCCTGCAGGCGCTGCGCGCCGGGAAGCACGTGTACTCGGCGGTGCCGATGGCGATCACCGAGGACGAGATCGCCGCCATCATCGACGCCGTGCGCGACACGGGGCTCACGTACATGATGGGCGAGACCAGCCAGTACAACCCGGCGACGGTGCACGCCCGCAACCAGATCGCCGACGGCGCCTTCGGGCGGCTCTTCTACGCCGAGGGCGACTACGTCCACGACATGGACCTCGGTTTCTACGACGCCTACCGCTACAGCGGCGGCGACAACTGGAAGGCCACCGCCAGCTATCCGCCCCTGCTCTATCCGACGCACTCCGTCGGCGGCGTGCTCGGCGCCTGGCAGACCCACGCCGTGAGCGTCTCCGCGATCGGTGTGCCCGACGAGCGCGGTGACGGGGTCTTCGACAAGGAGGTCAGCCAGTTCGGCAACGACCTGTCGAACGCGACGGCGCTCTTCGAGGTCGCGGGCGGCGGCTCGTTCCGTACGAACGAGTTCCGCCGGGTCGGCTATCCGTCACACATCCGGGAATCGCGGTTCCGGTTCTTCGGCACGGACGCCAGCATGGAGCAGCTGGCCACGGTCAGCTTCTGGCAGGACAAGAAGGGGGTGCAGGACATCTCGGAACTCCTGCAGCCCAAGCCGACCCTGCCGGCCGACGATCCCTCGCTCCAGCACATCGCGCCCGCGCTCAGGGACGCGTTCACCTCCGGTTCGGCGCCCGTGCACGACCGCGCCCGGCTGCCCCGCGAGTTCGACCACATGCCCAACGGCCACGAGGGAAGCCACCACTTCCTCGTCGACGACTTCGTCACGGCCGTCGCCACGAGGACCCTGCCGTCGGTGAACGCGTGGGTGGCCGCCCGCTACACCCTGCCCGGCATCGTCGCCCACGAGTCGGCCCTTCGAGGGGGTGCACGTCTGGACATCCCGGACTTCGGGGACGCTCCCAACTCCCTCTGAACCATGGGGCGCAGGTTAAGGGGGAGGCGGTTGTGAGTTCCTTGTGCGCCAGGAGTATGGTGCGCGCACTGTCAAACGGGGCGAACACATCGTGGAGGAAAATTCGGTGGTTGAGAACAAGAAGACGTGGCGGACGTCGGGCGCCCTCATAGCGGCCGCCACTGCGGGTGCGTTCGGTGTGGGTCTCTTCGCGAGCCCTGCGCAGGCGCACACCCCCGTGTGGGAGGTGACCTGCTCCCAGGTCAGCCTCGACCTGACCAACTACGGGTCGCGGTCCGACAACACGGTCACGGTCACGGTGGACGGAAAGGACCTGCTGCCCACCGAGAAGTTCCAGAACGACTTCCACAAGAAGCTGGACCTGCCCGAGCACAGCAAGGAACTCACCGTCCGCCTGGTCGTGAAGGCCAGCGACGGGGACCAGTACTCGCGTGACGAGGAGAAGACGGCCCCGGTGTGCGAGGGCAGCACGCCCAAGCCGTCGGACACGCCGAAGCCGACTCCGACGCCGTCCAAGCCGGCCGACACGGCGTCTCCCACGCCGAGCGACAAGCCCAGCACGGCGACGAGCTCCGCTGCCGCGGTGCCCTCGTCCAAGCCGAGCGCCGACTCGGGCGACCTCGCCGAGACGGGCTCGTCCAGCGCCACGCCGCTCATCGCCGGGGCAGCCGCCGTGGTGATCGTCGCGGGTGGCGGCCTCGTGTGGGCGACGCGCAAGCGTCGCGGCGCCGCTCAGGGCTGAGAACATGTGCGGGGGCGGGCCGTTCCTGGTCCGCCCCCGCACGCATGTCCCAGCACGGAGGTGAGGTGGCCATGGCGGCCGTCGGCGAGGGGCGCGCCCCGCAGGACCGGAGCGCTCTGGTCATCACCCTGCCCATGGCGAACCCGCTGCTCGAAGCGGCGGCGGAGGTCAACCCCGCGCTGGTGAGAAAGGGCCTGCCCGCCCATGCCTCGCTGCTCTACCCGTTCCTGCCCCCGGCGGAGCTGACGGCGGACGTCGACGCCGAGGTGCGCGACCTCGCGGCATCGCTGCCCGCGGTCGAGACGGATCTGAAGGACTTCGTGGTGGCCCCGCGCTTCGTCGCCGTGCCCGTGCCCGCGCTGCAGGCCGTGGCCGACGCGTTCTGCTCACGCTGGCCGCACATCGTGCCGTACGGGGGCCGGTTCGGGGAGCGTCCCGAACCGCATGTCACGCTGGCGACGGGGGCCACGGACGAGGAGGCGGAGCTCGTGCGGGACCGGGTGCGGCCGCTGCTTCCGCTGCGCGTGGCGGCCTGGCGGGTCGATCTGGTGGTCCGTACCGACCGGGACTGGCGGCTGCGCCTCACGGCGCCGTTCGCCGCCAGCCCCTGAACGACTACTGCTGGTACGGGTTCTGGCCGAGCGGCTGGCCCTGCTGCTGCTGGCCCTGGGCCGGGTGACCGGCGGGCGCGGCGGCCTGCGCGAGCAGGGCCTCCGCCTGCTCCTTGGCGACGTGGTGCTCGATGCCGCAGAACGTGCACTGCGAGCGGTACTTGGTCGAGATGGGGAACAGCGGCACGAAGAACAGCGTGAACTTCGTGACGTACTTGCGCAGCGCGTGCGCCGCGGGATTGCCGCAGTTGCCACAGACGAACGTGAGCATGGCGAGCTGGTACAGATATCCCCGTGTACCGAAAATGATCATTGGTGGCCCCTCCCGACCGGCGGCCCGCCGGCACATGAGCGGCGGTGTGCCGCCATCGTAGAGGGAGCACGCCGAGGCCCGTCGGCCGCAGTGGCCCTCAGGAGGCGTCGAGGTCCAGGGCCTTCGCCATCGCCTCCATCGCGGCCACCTGGTCCCTGATGGGAACCTCCGCCAGATTGAGGTCGCCCCACTGGATCTCGTCCGCTCCCAGCTCCACGCACCGCTCACGTTCCTCATGCGCACCGTCGACCAGCGTGGCCACCGGGTCGGCTGTGTCCTGCGACACCGCGAGGATCCGGATCACCACGGGACCGGCGCCGCGGGCTTCCCGGTACCAGCCGATCTGGGTACGGGCGGCGTCCCAGTCCTGGGGGAACGCCACGGTGACGAATCCCGCGCCGAGCCGGGCCGCCCGTTCCACCGCGGAACGCGCGCCCGCCCCGATCACCAGGGGGAGCGGGCCGTTCACCGGCTTCGGCCCGACGGTCGACAGCGGGATCCGGTAGAACTTCCCCTCGTACTGCACCGGGTCCGGACCCCAGCAGGCCCGCATCGCGGCGATGTGCTCCTCGAAGCCCGCGCCCCGGCGACCGGTCGGCACCCCGGTGGCCGTGAACTCCTCCGGCAGCCAGCCCTGCCCGATCCCCACGTCGAGCCGCCCGCCGGAGAGCCGGTCGAGGGTGGCGAGCCGCCGGGCCAGGATCAGCGGCGGCTGGAACAGCGCGTTGACGATGCCCGTCGCCAGCCTGATCCGGCTCGTGTGCGCCGCGGCCCAGGTCAGCGTCTCCAGGGGATCCCACACGTACGCCTCGGGCAGCCGCGCCTCGTTGCGCCAGTCGGGGCGGGCGGGGAGCAGCAGCCGCTCGGACAGGGACACGCTGTCGAACCCGAACCGCTCGGCGGCCCGCGCCACTTCGGCGATGGACTCTGGGCCTGCGTACGGTCCGTAGCTCGGCAGGCTGAAGCCGATACGTGGGCTGTTCATCGGGACCTCTTCTCTGCGGGGGTGCGTGCTCCATGTATGACCGTGCGCGGGGGCGGAACTCGTCGCGCGAACGGGGGAGACGGCGAAAGCGGGCCTCCGGGCCGGGGCGGTGTCGTCGCGTGCGGAGCGGATAGCACCGGCGAGGCGTGACGCGTCATCTGTCCGAGCCCCAAGTTGCCATGTACTGTTCAATGATGCGTGGCCTTCCCCACTCACGGCCGACGTTCTACGCGCGCAGACTCGGCGCCCGCACCGCCTTCTCCTCACCCCTCACGGAGGTATGACGGATGCTCAGATCTACACGGACCCGCCGCCGCGTCGCGTGCGCGGCGGGCGTGTTCGGGATGCTTCTCGCCGGTGTCACGGCCGGTTCGGCCGCCACCCCCGCCGCCGCCGCGACGCCCCACCGCGTGCTCTTCGACAACACCAAGGCCGAGACGGCCGGCAACGCCGACTGGATCGTCGGCACCAGCCAGCCCGACCCGCTCGGCCAGGACGCGACCCCGTCCGCCGAGAACGACTGGACGGGCGCGCTCTCCGCATGGGGCGTGGGCCTCCAGAAGACCGGCGACTACGCGCTCAAGACGCTGCCGTCCGGCAACACCATCACGTACGGGACCTCGTCGGCACTGGACCTCAAGAACTTCGACACGTTCGTGCTGCCCGAGCCGAACGTGCTGCTCAGCGCGGCGGAGAAGACCGCCGTCATGAAGTTCGTCCAGAACGGCGGCGGCCTCTTCCTGATCTCCGACCACACCGGCGCGGACCGCAACAACGACGGCAACGACGCGGTCGAGGTCATCAACGACCTCATGACCGACAACTCCGTCGACTCCACGGACCCGTTCGGCTTCTCCGTCGACACGCTGAGCATCAGCACCGACAACCCCAAGGCCATCACCTCCACCACCGACCCCGTCATCAACGGGTCGTTCGGCAAGGTCGGCGGCAGCATCATCCGCAGCGGCACCACGGCCACGCTCAAGCCGGGCGACAACCCCGCGGTCAAGGGCCTCGTCTACCGCACCGGATATTCAGGCAACACGGGCGCCTTCTTCGCCACCAGTACGTTCGGCAGCGGCCGTGTCGCCTTCTGGGGCGACAGCTCCCCGATCGACGACGGCACGGGCCAGTCCGGCAACACGCTCTACGACGGCTGGAACGACCCCGCCGGCACGAACGCGCCGCTCGCCCTGAACGCCACCGAGTGGCTCTCCGGAGCCACCGGCAGCAGTGGCGGCGGAGGCACCTGCACGGCCGCCCAGCTCCTCGGCAACCCGGGCTTCGAATCGGGCGGCACCAGCTGGACCGCCACCAGCGGTGTCATCACCGACGACACCGGTGAACCCGCGCGCACCGGCACCTACAAGGCGTGGCTCGGCGGCTACGGCTCCGCCCACACGGACACCTTGTCGCAGGCGGTGAACATCCCGACCGGCTGCGCCGCCACCCTCAGTCTCCACCTCCACATCGACACGGCCGAGACCACCACCACCACGGCGTACGACACGCTCAAGGTGCAGGTCCTCAACAGCGGCGGCACCGTCCTTTCGACGCTCGGCACCTACTCCAACCTGAACGCGGCCTCGGGCTACGCGCTCAAGACCTTCGACCTGGGCGCGTACGCGGGGCAGTCGGTGACCGTGAAGCTGACCGGCACGGAAGGGTCCATGCTCCAGACGTCGTTCGTCATCGACGACACATCGCTCAATGTGAGCTGACCGACCGCAGGTCAACCGCCAACCATCCGTACTGACAAGCGAGTTGCTGTGGCAGACTGCGTGGCCATGACGGCAGAGACATCACCCAGCCCCCGGATAGACACCAGCAAGCCCCACCCCGCCCGTGTCTACGACTATCTTCTCGGCGGCAAGGACAACTACCCCGTCGACGAGGCGGTGGGGGAGCAACTGCCGCCCGAGGCACGGGACGGGGCGCGCCAGAACCGTGAGTTCATGCACCGTGCCGTCGCGTGGCTGGCGGGCACCGGTGTCGGCCAGTTCCTCGACATCGGCACCGGGATCCCGACCGCGCCGAACCTGCACCAGATCGTCCAGCGGATCCGCCCGGAGTCGCGCGTCGTCTACACGGACAACGACCCCATCGTGCTGCGGCACGCCGAGGCCCTGCTGGTCAGCAGCCCCGAGGGCATGACCGACTACGTCCAGGGTGATGTACGGGCGCCCCGCGAGATCCTCGACCACGCCCGCAAGCTGCTCGACTTCGACCGGCCGGTCGCGCTCTCGCTCATCGCGCTCATGCACTTCCTGCCCGGGGACCAGGAGCCGTACGACATCGTCTCCACCCTGGTGGAAGCGCTGCCCTCCGGCAGTTACCTCGTGCTGTCGCATGCGTCGTCCGACATCTTCCCGGAGCTGTCCGCGCAGGTGACGGCCGAGTACGCGAAGGGCGGGATCGAGCTCGGGTTCCGTTCGCGGGACGAGGTCGGCCGCTTCTTCGAGGGGCTCGAACTCGTGGAGCCCGGCCTCGTGACGGCGACGGAGTGGTTCCGGGACACGGACGTCCCGCCCACGGAGAACGGCGGAATCTACGGCGCGGTGGCGCGCAAGCCGTAGGACGGATCGGGACGGACACCGGTGCAGCGCCCGTCGGGAGTGATCTCCCGGCGGGCGCTGCATTTATTGTTCGCGCATGGCTGTGAATGTGGAGAAAAAAGGGGAGTTGCTCAACACCCTGCGTGAGCGCCTCAAGGAGCGCATCTACGCCGCCATCACGATGCTCGCGGTGGTCGTGGGCCTCGCGCAGAGCCCGCACGCGGAGCACTGGACCGCTGCCGCCTATGTGACGGGCACCGCGGTCGGCCTGTGGCTGGCCACGCTGGTCGCGGACGTGCAGGCGCACCGCGTCGTGCACAAGCGGTTCCCGGGGCGCGCCGAGGTGCGGCACATGCTGTACGTCAGCAGCCCTCTCCTTTCGTCCGCGGCCGGCCCGCTCGCGATGGACGCGCTGTCCGCGGCAGGCGCCCTCGACCTCGACACCGCCCTGTGGATCGCGGCCGGCGCGGGCATCGCGGGCATCGCCGCCTGGGGCTTCGAGGGTGGCCGCCGGATGGGCGGCGGGCTCCTCGCCTCGAGCCTGGCGGCCGCGGTCGACGCGGTGATCGGGGCCGGCGTGGTGGGGGTGAAGCTGCTCGCGGGACACTGACCGCGAGCCCGCGGGACGGCCTGACCCTCGGGCCGCACATCGTCGGCCGCCACCTCGCCGAGGCTCAAGTCCTTTGCGTTTCCGCCGCGTTCGGGCGGGTGGCGCCGTGATCCCTTCGGTGGCCGCTGGGGCTCGGGGCTCAGTAGGTGTCGGGCGCGTCGAACAGGAGGCGCAGCGCCACCTCCCTGTAATGGCGCACGTGCCGCAGCGCGCACGCGGCCGCCGCCTCGGGATCTGCCGCGGCGATCGTCTCGTACAGGCGCCGGTGCTCCTCCCATACCGACGTGGGGTCGTCGATCTGGTGGAACAGCCAGCGCAGCCGGCCCTCCAGGGGTTCGAGGGTCGCGGCGAGGAGTTCGTTGCCCGCCGTCTCGACGATGTGGTGGTGGAACGCGGTGTTGGCGCGCGACACGCGCTCGGGGCGCCCGGCGAGCGTGGCCTTGCGGGCGGTCTCCAGCAGTCGCTGCATCTGGCGGAGTTGAGCCTCGTCCGCGTTCTCGGCGGCCCGGCGCGCCGCCAGGACCTCAAGCGCCTCGCGCAGGTCGAAAAGGTTGGCCACGTCCTGGCGCGACAGCTCCTTGACGACGATGCGCCGCGGGGACAGGGCCTGGAGGAAACCCTCGCTCATCAGGATGCGGATGGCCTCGCGCACCGGGATGCGGGAGACGCCGAACTCCTCGGCCACATCCCGCTCGACGAGGCGGTCGCCCGGCTTGAGTGTGCCGCCGATGATCTGGTCGCGGATCCCCTCGCAGACCTGGTCGCGCAGCCACCCCGTCCCGCCCTGGGACGTGGTGTCCCGGGCCTGGCCCTGTGTCATGTGTCCTCCCCGAAAAGTTGCCCTTACGGTATACCAAACGCTTGACGAGGCCGTGGGGTTCCCTTCATTGTTTGGTATGCCATAGCGCGGAAGTTGCACGTCAGCACGTACCCGAAGTCTGCCGAATCGAGGGTCCGCCATGTCGCAGGTCAACCCCGTACACAGCACAGATGAAAGAACCGGGGCCGATGCGGGGCCCGTCCCCGCCGCCCGGCCCACCCGCACCCGCTGGAAAGTGTTCGTCCTTCTGCTGGCCGTCGTGGCCCTGAACTACATCGACCGCGGTTCCGTCTCCGTGGCCCTGCCCCTCATCACCGAGGACCTCCACCTCTCCAAAGAGGTCACCGGCTTCGTCCTCAGCGCGTTCTTCTGGACGTACGCGCTCATGCAGATCCCCAGCGGCTGGCTCATCGACCGCTTCGGGCCCCGCTACATGGCCGGTGGCGCCTGCGTCGGATGGGGCGTCGCGACCGGACTCACCGGCGCGGCCACCGGCGTCGGCTCCCTCCTCGGGTTCCGTCTGCTCCTCGGCGCCGTAGAGGCACCGGTCATGCCCGCCGGCGGCAAACTCAACGCCAACTGGCTGCCCGCGAAGGAACGCGGCCGGGGCGCCGTCCTCATGGACGGCGGCGCACCCCTCGGCTCCGCGCTCGGCGGCATCGCCATCTCCGGACTCATCGCCTGGACCGGCAGCTGGCGCATCAGCTTCGTCGTCGCCGGTGTCCTCACCGCGGCCATCGGCTTCTTCGCCCTGTGGTTCCTGCGCGACACCCCGCGCGCCCACCGACGCGTCAACGCGGCGGAGGTCGACTACATCGACCGCGCCCACGCCGCCGAGGACGCCGCGGCCGGCACCGACCGGCGCGCCCGCCTCGGCGCCTATCTCAAGTACCGCTCGTTCTGGGGCATGTGCCTGGGCTGGATGGGCTTCAACGGCGTCTTCTACGGCATCCTCACCTGGGGCCCGCTCTACCTCTCGGAGACCAAGGGCTTCGACATCAAGACCATCGGCTGGTCCACCCTCGCCATCTTCGGCGCGGGCTTCGTGGGCGAGCTGACCGGCGGCTGGATCTCCGACCGCTGGCAGGCCACCGGCGCCGGGGCCAACCGCGTGATGCGCACCCTGATGGGCATCGCCGGCGCCGCCGTCGTCGCCGGGCTCCTCGGTGTCGTCCTCGTGCCCGACGCCCTCACCGCGGTCGCGCTGCTCTCCGGCGTGCTCTTCTTCCTGCGCTGGGCCGGCCTCTACTGGTCCCTGCCCTCGATCCTCGGCGGCCGGGCCAACGCGGGCGTCGTCGGCGCCGCCATGAACCTCTCCGGCAACATCGCCGGAATCGTCACGCCCATCGCCGTGGGATTCATCGTCGGCGGCACCGGCTCCTACACCTGGGCCCTGCTCTACTTCGTCGGCGCCGGCGTCCTGTTCACCGTCTCGTCCCTCGTCATCGACTACTCCAGGAGGCTCGCCACCCGATGACCAGTCACACGCCACCCCGCCTCGGGATGCTGACCCCGTCGTCCAACACCGCCCTGGAGCCGGAGACCTATGCCCTCCTGCACGGCACGGCCGCCGCGACCGCCCACTTCGCGCGCGTCCCGGTCACCCGGATAGCCCTGGACGGGGACAGCGACGCCCAGTTCGACCCCGGCCCGATGCTGGCCGCGGCCCGACAGCTCGCCGACGCCAAGGTCGATGTCATCGCGTGGAACGGCACGTCGGGCTCCTGGCTCGGCATCGAGCGCGACCGCGCACTCGCCGCCGCGATCACCGCCGAGACCGGCATCCCCGCCACCACCTCCACGCTCGCCCTCCTCGACGCCTGCGCCGCGTACGGCGTCACGCGGCTCGGACTCGCGCTGCCCTACACCCGGGACGTGTGCGAGCGGATCGTCGACACGTACGCGAAGGAGGGGATCACCTGTTCCTTCGCGGAGCCGTTCGGCGAGGACGACAACGAGGCCTTCGCCCGTATCCCCGCCACCGACATCGCCCGGCAGATCGAGCGGGCCGCCGAGGAAGACACGCACGCCGTCGCCGTCCTCTGCACGAACGTCCGCGGCGCCGGAGAGGCCGAACGGCTCGAACAGACCCTGCGCACACCGGTGTTGGACTCGGTCGCCGTCACCCTCTGGAAGGCCCTCGACCTCGCGGGCGCCGCGCCCCGCCTCACCGGCCACGGCGACCTGCTCCGCTCGGGCAGCCTGCGGGCCCTGATCCAGGACACCCTCACCGGCCTCCTCGCCGCCACCGGCGCCGACCGCACCACGTTCCGCGTCGACCTGCCCGAACTCGGCCTCCACGTCGACCTCACCGCCGGAGAGGCGCTGCGCCCCGGCGTGCGCCCGATCCGCCGCGACGCCTCACTCGATCAGCGCAACCTGAACACCGTCGCGTGGCTCGAACGCCATCGGAGGCCGCTGGTCCAGCCCCGCTTCCACGCGGACCCGCACCCGCCGCAGGCCCTCATCGACGTCTACGGAGTACGGGCCCAGATGCTCGCCCCCGTGGAGACCGGCTCAGCCATGACCGGCTGGATCTCCGTCCACAGCCTGGCCGAACGCGACTGGACGCCCACCGACACCGCCGCCCTCGACGACGCCGTCACCCGCATCCGCACCGCCCTGTGACCTAGGAGCCACCCCCATGAAGGACATCAAGATCGCCCTCGGAGTCGACGTCGACGCCGTCGCCGGCTGGCTCGGCAGTTACGGCGGCGAGGACTCCCCGAACGACATCCAGCGCGGCGTCTTCGCCGGAGAGATCGGCACCCCGCGCCTGCTCAAGCTGTTCGAACGCCACGGCATCCGCACGTCGTGGTTCATACCCGGTCACTCGATCGAGACGTTCCCCGAGCAGACCCGAATGATCGTCGAGGCGGGCCACGAGATCGGCGCGCACGGCTACAGCCACGAGAACCCCATCGTGATGTCCCCCCAGCAGGAGGAGGACGTCCTCGCGAAGTCCGTCGAACTGATCGAGCAGTTCACCGGCCGCAGGCCCAAGGGCTACGTCGCGCCCTGGTGGGAGATGTCCGAGTCGACCGCCGCGCTGCTCCACAAGTACGGCTTCTCCTACGACCACTCGCAGAACTACCGTGACTTCACCCCCTTCTACGCCCGCGTCGGCGACTCCTGGACGAAGATCGACTACTCCGGTGAGGCGAAGGACTGGATGAAGCCCCTCATCCACGGCCACGAGGTCGACCTCGTCGAGTTCTGCGGCAACTGGTACGTGGACGACCTGCCGCCCATGATGTTCAACAAGCACTCCCACAACAGCCACGGCTACGTGTCGCCGCGCGCGCTCGAACAGGACTGGAAGGACCAGTTCGACTGGGTCCACCGCGAGCTCGACTACGCGGTCATCCCCGTGACGCTGCACCCGGACGTCTCGGGTCGCCCCCAGGTGCTGCTGATGCTGGAGCGCTTCATCGCCTATGTCTCCGGCCACGAGGGAGTGTCCTTCTGCACCCTGGAGGACGCGGCCGACGACTTCCGCCGCCGCTTCCCGTTCACATCCAAGGACCGGCCCGCCGACATGCGGTGAGTTCCGCGGGGACCGAGAGTCAGAGATGAGGACCGTCGTGCGCACGACGGTCACACAGAAGACGGACGGTCCCATCGTGGAGGGTGCACCATGACCACGTACGTGTTGATCCCTGGAGCCGGCGGCTCGGCCTGGTACTGGCACGGGGTCGGTGACGAGCTGATGCGCCGGGGACGGGACGTCGTCTCCGTGGACCTGCCCGGAGACGACGCCCGGGCAGGTCTTCCGGAGTACGTGGACACGGTTGTCGACGCGGTCGGTGACCGGACCGACCTGGTGGTCGTGGGGCAGTCCCTCGGCGGGTTCACCGCGCCGCTGGTGTGCCCGCGCCTGCCCGTGTCGCTCCTCGTACTCGTCAACGGGATGATCCCGCGGCCCGGCGAGACCCCGGGGGAGTGGTGGGCCCACACCGGTCATGAAGAGGCCCGCCGCGCGAACGACGTGCGTGCGGGCCGCGACCCCGACGCGGAGACCGACCTGGAGACGTACTTCCTGCACGACCTGTCGCAGACGCTGATCGACGCGTCGGCGGAGCACGACCAGGACGAGTCCGCGGCGGCCTTCGCCACGCCGTTCACCCTCGACGTGTGGCCGGCGGTGGAGACGCGGGTGGTGACCGGCCGCGACGACCGCTTCTTCCCCGCCGACTTCCAGCGCCGGGTGGCGGAGGACCGGCTGGGCATCACCCCCGACGAGGTGCCGGGCGGCCATCTGGCGGCACTGAGTCACCCGATAGAGCTCGCCGACTGCCTCGAGGCCTACGTCAAGGAGAACGCCTGACGTCCGCCGGCGACCCCGGTGGCGTGACGCGCCCTTCAGGACGCGCGCCCGGCCGGCTCGCCGGCTGGGCCCGGCACCGCTCCACCCACTGGGCGGATCACTCACGGTCGTGATCGCCGTAGCGTCGACGCCATGACGCAGACTCTGTACGGCCGGACCTATCTCATGGCCTACGACACCTCCGCCCACGGCCTCTACGACCGCACGAGGACCGGGTTCCTGATCCGGGCCGCCGTCCTGGCCGAGCTGGCGATCCGGGGGAACCTCGTCGCCTCCGGAGGCGATGTGTCGGTCGCGACGCCGGGACCGACCGGGGACCCGGTCCTCGACCTGACGCTCAGCCATGTCGCAAGCGCCCGGCGCGGCTGGAAGTCCTGGATCAGGCACGACCGCAAGGAGACGCTGCACGCGGTCGAGGACAGGCTCGTCGCCGAGGGAGTCCTCGCGGTCGAGGAGAAGACGTCTTTCGGCCGGTCCCGCCGTGAGGTGACGGTGCGGGACGCCTCCGCGGTCACCTCGCTCCAGGCCACGGCGGCCGGGCTTCTGCACGGCATCGAGCCGGCCGCGCGGATCGCGCCCGCCGACGCCGCGCTGGTGGCCCTGGCCGCCGCCGGCGGCATCCGGTCGGTCGTCTCCCGATCGGATGCCCACGCCCGCAAGGACCGCATCGGGGAATTGACGGCACGGCTCGACGCCGTGGCCCCCGGCCTGGGCAAGGCGGTCGGCGGTCTCCGCATGACGATGGTGGCGGCACAGGGCGGGATGGGCGGTGGCTGACGTCCCTGACGCGGACGCGCTCCCCGGCGAGTCCTCGCCATCGCCGTCCTCGCCCTCGGGACAGCCTCCGCATCGCGGCGCCCCGCACCGACCACGTAGTGAAACCCCGACGTCCCCACCGGCCACTCCTGACACCCTGGCCTCCCGGAACACGAACCCGCACGTGCACGAGGAAGTCGAGAACCCCATGAACAACGCACCGCAGCCGCTCTACTTCGACTGCGACACCGGCATCGACGACTCGATGGCCCTGGCCTACCTCCTGGCCTCGCCCGAGATCTCCCTCGTCGGCATCGGCACGGTCAGCGGCAACGTCGACTCGACGCAGGCCGCCCGCAACACCCTCGCGCTCCTCGAACTGGCCGGACGGCCCGAGATACCCGTCGCCGTCGGCGAGCACGACCCGCTCGCCGGCACCTTCCCCGGCGGCGTGCCCCACATCCACGGCGTGAACGGCATCGGTGACATCGAAGTGGCCGACGCCCAGGCCGCCCCCGAGGCCGAGAGCGGACCCGAGATGATCGTCCGCCTGGCCCGCGCCCACGAGGGCCGCCTGCGGCTCCTGACCACCGGCCCCCTCACGAACATCGCGGCCGCCCTCAAGCTCGACCCCGAACTCCCGGCCCTGGTACAGGACATCACCATCATGGGCGGCGCCGGACTCGTCTCCGGGAACGTCACGCCCGTCGCCGAGGCGAACATCTACAACGACCCCGAAGCGGCCAACGCGGTCCTCGGCGCGCCGTGGGACATCACCCTCGTCCCCCTCGACGTGACCCTCTCGCACACCCTGGAGGAGTCGCACCGCACGCAGCTCCTGGAGTCGGAACGCCCCATGGCGCGCGCACTCGGCGAGATGCTCGACGTCTACTTCGCCTTCTACGTCCAGACGTTCGGCCGCCCCTGCTGCGCCGCGCACGACCCGCTGGCCGCCGCCGTCGCCACCGGCGGCGTCGTGGCGAGCATCGCCCCCCGCGTGCACGTGACCGTGGACGACACCGACGGACCCGGCCGCGGCCAGACCATCTGCGACCTGCGCGGCGCCCACCAGGGCTTCCCGGACCAGCCCGGCGCCCGCTGCCGCGTCGTCCTCGCCGCGGACACCGACGTGGCCGCCCATCTGACCGAGCGCATGCTCGCCCTATGACCAGGACGAAGGGACATGGGCCCCACCGCGCCGGCGCGCGGCTCAGGGCCTCACGGCTCAGGGAAGACCCTCCGCGTCACAGGCCGTGACGCCGGGTGCCCAGAACCCGCTCGCACACCTGGCGTTCGGCCTCCGGCGAGAACCCGGAGAAGTCGGCGCGCCGCGCCTCGACGGCGGCACGGGTCTCCTCCGCCACCAGATCGGCATTGATGGCCGCCGCCGCGCGCAGTCCCGCGGCGGCCGAGCCGATCACCTGCTCGGTCAGCTCGGTGACGTTGCCCGCCGCCCACACCCCGGGAACCGCCGTCTGGCCGGTGGGACCGGCGGGGACGCGCATGCCGATGACCATGCCGTTCAGCTCCTGCTCGGACAGTTCGAGCCCCAAGGAGGCGAGGAACCCGGCGCGCGCGGTGAACCGGGGCGCGACCACCAGGGTCCGGAGCGGCACGAACGTGCCGCGCTCCAGGCGGGCTCCGGCCAGCCGGCCGTTCTCGCACTCCAGCGCGGTCACCGTGCCGTCGACCACGCTGATCCCGCGGGCGGCGAGCTGTTCGTACTCCTCGTCGGTGGGCTCGGGCGCGGTGTGCAGGAAGAGGGTGACGCTCTCGCTCCACTGCCGCCACATCAGGGCCTGGTGCACCGCGGCCGGTCCCGTACCGAGGACGCCGACCACCTGGTCCCGGGCCTCCCAGCCGTGGCAGTACGGGCAGTGCAGGACGTCCGAACCCCACAGTCCGGCGAGGCCCGGCACCTGCGGCAGCTCGTCCACCAGACCCGTCGTGACCAGGATCCGGGCGGCGCGCACGGCGTCGCCGTCGTCGAGCACGACCCGGAAGTCGTCGCCGTCCCGCTCGGCCGTGACGACGCGGCCCGTCACGATCTCCCCGCCGTACTGGCGCACCTCGTCGCGGCCGGTGGCCACGAGCTCGCCGGGAGGTGTGCCCTCGCGGCCGAGGTAGTTGTGCACGCCGTCGGCCGGGGCGTTGCGCGGCTCGCCCGCGTCGATCACGAGGACCGAGCGGCGCGCCCGCCCCAGGGTCAGGGCCCCGCTCAGCCCGGCGGCGCCACCGCCGATCACCACGACGTCGTAGCGCCGCTCGTCACGCGAAGGGTCAACGCTCATCATCGGCTCCGTCTGCTCGCTCAGCTCATTGCTCATGGGAGTGCCTCCGTTCGGTACCGAGCCTGCGCCGGTTCCGTCCCGGTTGACAAAGTTATTTGCCGTAAGAGCAAAATCGAGGCATGAGTGACGACGAGTTCACCCCGGTGCTGGCCGGCGTGGGGCCTCGGTTGCGGGCCCTGCGGCACGAGCGCGGGACGACCCTGGCCCGGCTGAGCGAGCAGACCGGCATCTCGCTGAGCACCCTCTCGCGCCTGGAGTCCGGGCAGCGCAAGCCCACGCTCGAACTGCTGCTGCCGCTGGCCAAGGCCCACCACGTGGCGCTCGACGAGCTGGTCGGCGCACCCGGCACCGGCGACCCGCGGATCCACCCGCGCCCCATCACCCGCAACGGCCACACCTACATCCCGCTGACCCGGCACCTGGGCGGTCTGCACGCCTACAAACAGATCATGCCGGTGCGCGAACTCGGCGAAGGTGTGCGGCCCGAGCAGAACACGCACGAGGGCTACGAGTGGCTCTACGTGCTCACCGGCCGCCTGCACCTGGCCCTTGGTGACCACGATCTCGTCCTCACGGCCGGTGAGGCCGCCGAATTCGACACACGCACCCCGCACGGCTTCGCCAACGCCGGTACGTACCCGGTCGAGTTCCTCTCCCTGTTCGGCCCTCAGGGCGAGCGGCTCCACGTGCGGGCGCGGCCAAGCGAGGGATGAGCTCCTACGCCGGCTTCGCGTCGGCGGCGGCGAACCGGGCGTAGTACACCAACACCGGCCGCAGGCCCCGGCGTTCGTACAGGCGCTGCGCCCCCGTGTTTGCGGCCAGGGTGCCGATGAGCAGGTCGGTGACGCCCATGCGGTCCAGTTCGGCGTCGACCAGGTCGAGCAGGAGGGTGCCTGTGCCGTGGCCGCGCTCGGCCGGCAGGACGGACAGCGACTGGAGCTCGGCGATGCGGGCGCCGGTCACCCAGGTGTCGTCCGGGCCTTCCTCGATCTGTACGAAGGCGTACCCGACGGGCTGCCCGTCCCGTTCGGCGAGCAGTACGAACGAGCCCTCGTCGAGGATCCAGCGCCGGTAGCGGTCGCGGCGCAGCTCCCAGGAGTCCTCGTCGGGAAAGTAGGTGAACCCGGGCTGCACGGACTGGTGATGGGCGTGCAGCGCGAGCCACAGGGGAGCGAGGCGGTCGATGAACTCGGCCCCTCCCTTACGGACCGTGAGGTCGCCGTCGGTGTGCCGGGCCTGGCTCGTGTCCACGGACTTCTCGCCTTTCGTGTGCCGGTACGGGGCGTGCGACCCGCCCTCCCCATGTGAGCGGTTACTACCCGCCAAATCGCCGCAGCCATAGTAAAAGACAGAAACATTCCGAGCCCTCTTGCGAGTGCATAGCAAACGCTTACATGCTGTCGCGCAGCCCGCACGCCACCGAGTACGAGGAGAGACGATGAATCCGCTCCGTCTGGCCACAGCCGCCGCAGCCGCCGTACTGCTCACCATGGGTGCGGCGGGCGAGAGTTGGGCCTCGACGCCCACCGTCCGCTGGACGACGGGCGCACCGACGCCCGTCACCGAGCTGACCCTGCCGATGTCGTTCGAGTCGGCCCCCGACGCGTCCGGCATCTACTTCGCGTACTACACGACCCTGGAGAGCGGGACCCGGCCGTACGCGGGCTTCCAGCCGAAGCCCGCCGTCGACGGAAAGCCCACCCTCCAGGCCGTCTTCAGCTCCTTCAACGCCAACGCCACCACCACGGACAGTCACTGCAAGTACGGCGCCGACGGCGGCGCGGGCGTCAGCTGCGCCGTCCAATTCCCGTACACGAAGGGCACGATGTATGCCGTCAAGCTCTCGCGGGTGAGCGACGACGGTACGACGCAGCTGATGAACGGCGAAGTCGTCGACACCGAGACCGGGGCCGGCGTCGCGCACATCGGCAGCTTCAGGCTTCCCGTCGCGTCCGGCCGGTTCAAGCCCGCCGACCAGGGGTTCATCGAGCCGTACCTGACGGCGGGCTGCTCGCAGCAGGTCACCGTCACCTACGGCACACCCGTCGGGACGGAGGGCGGGAACACATACACCGGAAGCCTCCCCACCGTCACCGACCCCGCGTCCGGCAGCTGCCTGAGCAGCACCTCGACCGACACAGCGGACGGCCGGAAGGTCACCGTGACGGGCGACCAGTTCACCACCGGCGGCTGAATACGCGTCGGACGGGCGGACATGACCCTCTATCGTGGAGGACATGTCCGCCCCTGAACTGATCCGCATCGTCTCCCGCGACTCGCCCATGGCACTGGCCCAGGTGGAGCGCGTCCGCGCCGAGCTGGCCGCCCTGCACCCGGGAATCCGCACCTCGGTCGTCCCCGTCAAGACGACCGGCGACAAGTGGATGGGCGACCTGTCCCTGGTCGAGGGGAAGGGGGCGTTCACCAAGGAGGTCGATGCCGCGCTGCTCGCCGGTGAGGCCGACCTCGCGGTGCACTGCGTCAAGGACGTGCCTGCCGACCGGCCCCTGCCCGCGGGAACGGTGTTCGCCGCGTTCCTCAAGCGGGACGACATCCGGGACGCCCTCATCCATCCGGACGGCCTGACGCTCGACCGACTCCCGTCCGGCACGCGGATCGGCACCTCCTCCGTGCGCCGCATCGCCCAGCTCTCCGCCGCGTACCCGCACCTCGAGTGCGTGCCGATGCGAGGCAACGCGAACCGGCGCCTGGAGAAGCTCGCGGCGGGCGACGCCGACGCGCTCCTCCTGGCCGCCGCCGGCCTCGAACGCATCGGGCGTACGGACGTGATCACAGAGGTCCTGTCGCCCGAGGTCATGTGCCCGCCGATCGGCGCAGGGATCCTGGCTCTGCAGTGCCGTGAGGGCGACACCGACCTGATCGACACGGTCTCCGGGCTCGGTGACCCCGACGCCCACCGCGAGGCGAGCGCGGAGCGCATGTTCCTCCATGTCCTCCAGGGGCACTGCAACAGCCCGATCGCCGGGTTCGCCAGGGCGGAGCGCAGCGGTGATCTGTCGCTGCGGGCCTGCGTGTTCACCCCGGACGGGAAGACCGTGCTCAACGCTCACGAGTGGGCCGGCCCACTCGACCCCGCGACCCTCGGCACCTCGGTCGCCGTGGCCCTGCTGCGGCAGGGAGCGCGTGATCTGATCGACTCGATCTCGCACTGAGCCGCCCGCCCCCCCCAGGGCTCCCACCGCGAGCAGACGCGCGGAGAACGCTGCTCGTGGCCAGGACCGGCATGCGGCCGACGCGTTCGGCCTCCCCTGACGGTCAGGCGTTCGCGGCGGCCGCGTACCGCCAGAAGTCGCGCATCAGCGCGGGCGGGGTCGGATCGGTCATGTGCACCTGCGTGAACAGGATGCCGACCACGCCCGTGGACGGGACGAGGTGTGCCGTCGTTCCGGTGCCGCCGACCCAGCCGTAGCGGCCCATGACGTTCCACACGTCGATGGGCGCCACGTCGACCGAGCCGCCGAAGCCCCAGCCCTGCCCCTCCGTGAACAGGCCGCTGGCCTCGCGCTGAGCGGTCGTCAGATGATCCGTCGTCATCTGCCGTACCGCGTCGGCCGACAGGAGACGCCGGTCGCCCGTGACCCCTTCCGCGAGCAGCATCCTGGCGAAGGCGTGCCAGTCGTCGACGGTCGAGACGAGCCCGCCCGCTCCGGACGGGAACGCGGGCAGGCTGCTCCACTGCCCGTCGGGAGCGTCCGCGAGTTCGAGGCCGCCCTCCGGGCGCGGGCGGTAGGACGTGGTGAACCGGTCGAGCTTGCCGGCCGGCACCTCGAATCCGGTGTCGGTCATGCCGAGCGGCTCGAAGACGCGATCGGCCAGGAAGTCCGGCAGCGCGCTCCCCGTCACCCGGGAGATCAGCACTCCCTGGATGTCGGAGCACGTGTTGTACAGCCATGCCTCACCCGGCTGGTTGAGCAGCGGGATTCGGGCGAGGTGCGCCATCCACTCGTCGGGCGGCGGGGCGAGCTGGGGGGAGAGGCCGTTCTTCTGGAGCCCGAACAGCGACTGGACCGCCGGAAGCGAGAAGTCGGACGGGAAGCCCCACCCCGCGCGGAACGTCAGGAGATCGGCCACCGTGATCGGCCGGGCCGCGGGGACCACGTCGTCGACCGGAGCGTCCGGCGTGCGGACCACGACCGGTTTCGCGATCTCGGGAAGCCACCGGTCGACCGGGTCGTTCAGCGCGATCCGCCCCTCGTCGACCAGCATCATCACGGCCGCGGCGACGATGGGCTTGGTGATCGAGGCGATGCGGAAGATCGAGTCCCGGGCCATCGGAGTACTGCCTCCGAGGGCGGCCGAACCCGCGGTCTCCACGTCGACCCGGTCACCACGGGCCACCAGCGCCACCGCCCCGGGCAGCGAGCCGTCGTGGACGTGCGGCGCGAGAATGTCCTGCAAGCTGGTCATCGATCCACCTTCTCGAGTGTGGGGTCGAAGGGGAGACTCCCCACGCGGCGCGGATTCATCGGCCGGGGCGGCGCCGACCTACCCGAAAGGCGGCGGGGAGGCGGCCGGATGACCCAAGAGGCGACAGCGATGAGGCCTTGGCGGTTCGTGGTCGGGTTCGGCACGGTCAGTACTCCTCGTCGACTTCGCCCACGCGGGCGCCCGCTCGGTCACCGGCCCCTCCTTGCCTCGATCGCGTTCGGCGCTCTGGTGAGGGGCCGGCGACCGGTGTGCAGGGGGTGAGGGCACCTTGCGCGCAGTCGTGGGCGGGGCCGCGTCGGGGGGCACGACATCTCCATCCTTGCGCTGATCGCCGTGGTGGGCGTGATCCAGGTCGTCGCCGTACTCCTGGTGGCCGTCACCGGCGTCAGGCTCCGCCGCGCGTGACCGCCCCGCCAACGCTCAGGCGGCGGCGGTCAGTTGGGGATGAACGCCGGTCGTGGACCCCCGATTCGCGACGCGCGAGGTCCGGATTCGGCCGCACGTCTCGGCGGGCGGCGGGAGTTGCGCATAGGCTTCGCGCCATGCTGCGCCTCGTCGATGCCTGCTCGGGCCTCCCTGTCGCTCCGGTGATGCACCGGAGCGTGGTGCGCATCGGCGTGCCCCTGGCGCTTCCCGAGGGCGGCGAGGCGCTTTCCGACGTACGGGCGATGCTCGTCGCCGACGTCCTGACCCGCGTACTGGAGCTTTCCGGAACCATCGCGTACACAGGGCTGATCTGCCCGGACGGGGCCGACGAGCGGCGCGCGGCGCTCCAGGCGCGGGCCGCCGAGCTCGGCATGCACCCGGCCGCCGCGCACGGGGACGAGCGGGGTGTGGAGGGCGAGCTGGGCGGCCCGTTCGCTGTCCGTGTGGGACCGGACGAGGACGCGCCCGACGAGGCGAACGGGGACGTCATCCGGCTCGCCGTCGGCGACGTCCACGCCGCCGACGGTGTCGCGGACCGCGCCGACGACCCGTTGGCCCTGCGCCTCGCGCTCCTGACCGAGCCGCGCACGGTGTCCCTGCGCCTCGCACCCGCGTCGGTGTCCGCCGCCCATCACACGCTGCTGCGGTGGCGGCACGCGGTGGCCACCTGGGCGGACAGCCCGTCCCGGCCCATGCCCGGACCCGCCCGTGACAGCATTCGCGACTGCCTGGAGAACGACCTCGACCTGCCCGGGGTGCTGCGCACGCTGCACCGCCTGGAGCACTCCGGGGACGCCCCGGCCGGAGCGCTCTTCGAGACCTTCGCGTATGTGGACCGGGTACTCGGCCTGGACCTCGTACGCGACGTCGGCAGAGGGCCCGCACCTCCCCGGCCGCTGACCTAGGGCCCTTGGCCGGGACGGCGCACGACGGGCGTTCACATGTTCTTCGCGCCCGCCCTGATGGCCTCGCGGATACGCGTGTACGTGCCGCAGCGGCAGATGTTGCGGATCTCGTCGAGGTCCGCGTCGGTGATGTCGCGGCCGGCCTCCGCCGCGCGCCGGACCTTGGCGACCGCCGTCATGATCTGGCCCGGCTGGCAGTACCCGCACTGCGCGACATCGAGGTCGAGCCAGGCCTCCTGCATCGGGTGGAGGTCCTTGCCCACCGTGGCGGGCAGACCCTCGATGGTGGTGACCTCGTCCTCGGGGCCGATCTTCGACACCGGCACCGAACACGGGTTGAACGCCTTGCCGTTGATGTGCGACGTACAGGCCTGGCACACGCCGAGGCCGCAGCCGTACTTGGGTCCCGTGACGCCGAGCAGGTCCCGCAGGACCCACAGCAGCCGTACGTCGTCCTCGGCCTCGACCGTGATCTGCTCGCCGTTGAGCTTGAAGGTGTGACTGGGCATGGCGGGGCTCCTCAGAAGGCGCGGTCGAGACCGTCGGTGGGGGACTGGGGTGTGGACGGTTCGAGGGGCAGCGGGTCGAAGGAGAGGGTGGCGTGGTTGATCGGGAAGCTCGTCGGCAGGGTGCCGGTGGCGCGCGCGTAGGCGCAGGCGATGGCGGCGAACGCGGGCGCGACGCCCAGCTCGCCCGCCCCTGAGGGCTTGTCACCGGTGGACGGCATGACGATGACGCGCAGTTCGGGCGGGGTGTTCCACTGCCGCGTGTAGAAGTAGTGGTCCCAGCTGCCCTCCAGGGGGATGCCGTCCTTGATGTGCAGGCTGGAGGTGAGGGCCATCGCGAGCGCGTCGTTCATCCCGCCCATCATCTGGGCCTCCAGACCACGGGGGTTGATGGCGAACCCGGCGTCGACGACCATCAGGGCGCGGGTCACGCGCGGGCCGGTGACACCGTCCCTGACCTTGCGGTTCACCGTCTCGGGCCGGCAGTCGATCTCGACGAGCGAGGCGACGGCGCCGCGGTACTCCGTGTGCAGGGCGATCCCCTGTGCGACACCCGCGGGCAGCGACCTGCCCCACTCCCCGGCCTCGGCCGCCTTGTCGAGGACGGCGCGCAGCCGCTTGTCCTTGAGGAACTCGCGGCGGAACGCGACGGGGTCCTTGCCCATTTTCGCGGCGAGTTGGTCGACGATGAGCTCGCGCGCGCAGGCCACGTTGGGCGAGTAGATGTTGCGCATGCTGCCGGTGTTGAACTTCAGCGGCACCTCGTTGAGGAGCTGTGTGGTGACACCGAAGTTGTACGGCGTGGACTGGGTCAGCTGGAAGATGGTCTCGGCGAACGTGAGGTTGCCGGCCACTGGCAGCTTCGCCGCCGTCGATGTGATCATCTCTCCGAGCCCGTGCCCGAAGTCGGTCTGCGAACTGGTGTGACGCTGCTCGTAGCTGACGACGTTGCCGAGCGCGTAGGTGGCGCGCACGCGCGAGATGCACATCGGATGGGTTCGGCCCTGCCGGAAGTTGTCGGTCCGTGACCACGACAGCTTGACCGGCTTGCCCATCTTCTGAGAGATCTCCGCGGCCTCGGCGGCCACGTCATGGAAGAGATGCCGCCCGAACGAACCGCCGCCCTCCACCACATGCACCGTGACAGCCGTCTGCGGCAGCCCTAGCCGGTCGGCGATGTCGCGCTGCGCCACGATCGGCACCTTGAGGCTCGCCCAGATCTCGGCGCGGTCGGAGCGCACGTCGGCGATCGCGTTGTCCGGCTCCAGCGGGCTGTTGCTGGCGAACGCGAAGGTGAACTCGGCGTCGATCTTCTTGGTGAGGAGCGGCGGTACGACCATGGGCAGCGCCGCGGCCCTGAGCTTGGCGAGGACGGTGTCGTCCGACTCCTTGTCCACGGTGCCGGGGCCCCAGGTCACGTCGAGCGCCCGCAGCGCGTCGATGCACTGACCGAAGGTCTCGCCGCGAACCGCGACACCGTGCTCGACGGTGGCGACATCGGTGATGCCCGGCATGTTCCTGACGGCGTCGGCGTTCGCGACGGCGACCACCGTGCCGTTGACCGTGGGCGGCCTGCGCACCATCGTCGGCTTGGCGTCGGGCACGTGCAGATCCATGCCGAACTTCTTGGCGCCGGTCACGATGTCGCGTGCGTCGACACGGTTCTGCGGTGTGCCCAGGATCGTGAAGTCGGACGTGGACTTGAGGTGGGCGGAGGCGGTGACGGTGCGCGTGGTGGCGGCGGCCTCGGCGAGCGAGCCGTACGTGGCGCTCTTCGCGGTGCCGTGCGTGATCACGCCTTCGCGCGTGGTCAGTTCGGACTCCGGTACGCCCCATTGCTGTGCGGCCGTGGCGACGAGCCGCTGCCTGGCGACGGCCGCGGCGGAGCGGACGGGGAGGTAGATGCTGCGCATCGAGTTGGAGCCGCCGGTCAGCTGGTTCATCAGGAGTTCCGGGCGTGCGTCGGCCAGGGACACCCGTACCTTCGCCAGCGGGAGGTCCATCTCCTCGGCGATCATCATGGCGACCGCCGTCGTCATGCCCTGGCCCACCTCGGCGCGCGGAACCGCGAACGACGCCGTCCCGTCGGAGTGCACCTGCACGGAGATCAGGCCCGACGTGGGCGCCGCCGCCAGGGTCTGCATGTCACCGAGGTCGAAGAGCTCCTCGGGCTGCGGCACGGAAGGCACCGCGGCTTCTGCGGACTCACCGCCCACGGCGTCCAGGCCGATGCGCGCAGCGACCGCCAGCGTCGGCGCGGCGAGCAGATAGGCGAGCACCCGCCGGCGTCCGGGACCGCCGGGGCCATCGGGTTCTACGGGTTCACGTGGCGAACGGCTCTGTTCTGCCATGGGGTGCCTCCCGGCGCACGGATTGAGTTGATCAACCGGGGAGCCTAGGGCGCGGGAGGCGGACGGTGTATACGGTGCGAGGAAGCTCCACATGACTGCCACACACTCGCGTATGCGGGGGCAGTCGAGGCTCACGGCTCGCGGCTGCGAGAGGGGCGGGCCGCCGGGACCCGCCCCGCCCTGGCCGGTTCAGCGCAGCGGCACGTCGAGCCGGGCCTTGCGGTGGCTGAACGTGGCGATGGAGTGAGGGCCGTGATAGTTGCCGAGACCGCTCTCGCCGACTCCGCCGAACGGCAGCTCGGGGACGCGGAGATGGGCCATCGGCAGCCCGAACCCGATGCCGCCGGAGGACGTCTCGTCGGCGAGGCGGCGCCGGGTGTCCTCGCTCTCCGTGAAGCCGTAGAGGGCGAGCGGCTTGTCGCGGCCGTTGATGAACTCGATCGCCTCGTCGAGCCCGGCGACCTCCACGATGGGCAGGACGGGTCCGAAGATCTCCTCCCGCATGACCGGCTCGTCGGGCTTCACACCGGTGAGGACCGTCGGCGCGATGTAGGTGTCGTCGCGGTCGGTCTGCCCGCCGAAAGCCGTCGTCCCGGAGCCGAGCAGCGCGGACACCCGGTCGAAGTGCCGCTCGTTGACGATGCGCCCGTACGCGTCCGAGGACTGCGGGTCGGTGCCGAACATCGCCTCGACCGCCTTGGCGAGCGCGGCGGCGAGCTCGGGGGCGGTCTCCGGGTCGGTCAGCACATAGTCGGGGGCCACACATGTCTGCCCGGCGTTGCGGAACTTGGCGCCCGCGAGGCGCTCGGCGACTCGGTTGAGATTGACGTCGCGGTCCACGAACACCGGTGACTTCCCGCCCAGTTCGAGGGTGACCGGGGTGAGGTGCTCGGCGGCGGCGCGCATGACGACGCGGCCCACCGTTCCGTTGCCGGTGTAGAAGATGTGGTCCCAGCGCCGGGCGAGCAGCTCGGTGGTCTCGGGGATGCCACCCTCGACGACGGCGACGGCCTCCTTGTCGAGGTACTCGGGAACCAGGCGGGCGATGAGCGCGGAGGTCGCCGGGGTGACCTCGCTCGGCTTGAGAACGACGGTGTTGCCGGCCGCGAGCGCGCCCACGAGCGGCACGAGCAGCAGCTGCACCGGGTAGTTCCAGGGCGCGATGACGAGGACGGTGCCGAGCGGGTCGTACTGCGTCGCGGCGGCCGAGCCGTCGGGCAGGCCCGCGAGGGCGCCGGACGCCACGGGCCGGGGGCGCAACCACTCGTCGAGATGGTGAAGGGTGTGGTCGATCTCCCGTACGGGGAAGTCGATTTCGGTGGCGAAGACGTCGGCGCGCGGCTTGCGCAGATCGGCGTACAGGACGTCCGCGATGTCACCGCGGTGCTCGGTGAACATGGCGCGCAGCCGGGTGAGCTGCTCCCTGCGCCAGGCCAGCGGCCTGGTGCGGCCACCGGCGAAGGTGGCGCGGAGGCGGGCGACGAGGTCTTCGATGTCGGTCACGAGGGGTCTCCTGCGAGGGGGTGCTCGGCGGGTGCCGAGCGGGACGTCAGGGGTGGGGGAAGTCCGCGGCGGTGGCCCGGGGTGGGCACAGTGTGGCCGGTCAGGCGGGATGCGTCGCGGATCCGGGCGGCGCCCCGCCGGGCGTTGTCACCCGCGAGGTGCATACGGATATGGGGCTGCCGAGGAGCCCTGTGAGCAGCGCGTCCGTGGTCGGCGTGAACAACCGCCGTGCGTCGGACACCGACTCCAGGCCGACCACCAGGGCGATGCAGATGTCGGCGGCCTCGGCGGGTTCCACGGCGGCGGGGGTGCCCGCCTCCGTGAACAGGCCGGCCAGCAGTCGGCGCAGATCCGCGGTGAACGTGTGGCAGATGTCGCCGAACAGCCGGGCCTTCGCGTCGAGAAGCTCGGCGGAGTGCGGCGAGTCCCCGGTGAGGCGCAGGACCAGGTCGAGCTTGGCGGCCAGTACACCCCGGACGCGCTCGGCCACGGGGGTGTCCTCGGCGGCTGCCGCCCGCCGGGCCCGCTCCAGCGCCTGCGTGTGCTGACGCTCGGCGAGCCGGCGGAAGGCGTCGTCCTTGTTGCGTACGTACTGGTAGACCGCGGACCGGGACACGCCCATGGTGGAGGCGATGTCGTCCATCGTGGTGCGCCGGACGCCGTACCTGGTCAGGCAGTCGTAGGCGGCGTCGAGGACCTCGTCGAGCCGGTCGGCGCCCATCGTCAGGCCAGCTTCCTGAGCAGTTCGGCCGCGAGCGGGGCGGCGGAGGCCGGGTTCTGGCCCGTGACCAGGTTGCGGTCGACGACCGTCTTCGGGGCCCACGGCTCGCCCTCCTGGAAGTCCACGCCCGCGTTGACGAGGCGGTCCTGGAGCAGCCACTTCGCCTTGTCGGCGAAGCCGGCCCAGGTCTCCTCGGCGTTGGTGAAGGCGGTCACCTTGTACCCGGCGAAGGCGTTGGAGCCGTCGACCTTGATCGCGGCGAGCACGGCGGCCGGGCCGTGACAGACGATGCCGAGCGGCTTGCCCGTCTCCAGGGCGCGGGTGAGGAGCCTGCCCGAGTCGGCGTCGGCGGAGAGGTCCTCCATGGGGCCGTGGCCGCCGGGGTAGAACACCGCCGCGTAGTCGTCGAGGTTCACGTCGTCCAGCTTGACCGGGTGCCGGAGTTCGCCGAAGGAGGCGAGGGCCGCGGCCATCTGGTCCGCGCCTTCCTGGCCGCCGTTGAACTCGGGCGCGAGGGAGCCCTTGTCCACGGTCGGGACGACGCCGCCGGGGGTGGCCACGACGACGTCGTGGCCCGCCGCCTTGAAGGCTTCGTACGGGGCGACGGCCTCCTCCGCCCAGAAGCCGGTCGGGTGCAGCGTGCCGTCCGCCAGCGTCCAGTGGGTGGCGCCGGTGACGACGAAAAGGATCTTCGACATGGTGAGTGCTCCGAGGGTGCGGGCCCCGCGGGCCCGGAGGACGGGTTCGGATCGCGGAACCTCTGACGCTCTGTGCCCAGATCGTCAGTGTGTGGCGACGGCACCGACCGTAGGACGGGTCTCCCATAGGAATCCAATAGGGTGGTCAATATGAGAAATAGGGATTCGAATGGGTCCCCGGGAATAGGCCGGACGGCGCACACGGGCCCGCTGGACCTGAATCTGCTGCGCACCTTTCTCGCGGTGTACCGGTCGGGTTCCTTCACCGCGGCCGCGCGACTGCTCGGTCTGTCCCAGCCGACCGTCACCACACAGATCCGCGCGCTGGAGCGGCAGCTGGACCGCGAGCTGTTCGAGCGGCTGCCGCGCGGCGTCGCCCCCGCCCCCTTCGCCGACGAGCTCGCGTCCCGGGTGGTCGACCCGCTCGACGCCCTGTCGGCCGTCGCCGGAGGCGGACCCGGCACCGACGCCGCGGCCGAGCCCGTCCACCTCGCGGGACCGGCCGAGATGCTGTGCCACTGCGTCCTGCCGGCGCTGGCACCACTGGTCGAAAAGGGGGTGCGGCTGCGCGTCACCACCGGGCTGACCGACCTGCTCCTCGAGGAGCTGCGCACCGGACGGTACGACCTCGTCATCGCCACCGCCCGCCCCCGCGGCCCCAGCTCCTGGAGGCCGGTCGGGGCTGGTAGCCCCCACCGGCCGCAGTGGCGGCGCGGCTACGCGCCCGCGGCCTCCTGCCGGATCCGCTCGAACTGCGCTCCCATGGCCTCGGAGAGGGCCTCGGCGCCGGACAGGGGGCGCACCATGACGGTGAAGTCGTCGATGAGCCCGTCCTCGTCGAGGTGGATGAAGTCGCAGCCGTTGACCTCGCGGTCGCCGACGCGGGTGACGAACACCAGGGCGTGGTCGCGTCCGTCGGCGCTGCTGATCTCCCGTACGTAGCGGAAGTCCTCGAAGACCCGCATGACGCCCCGGAGGATCGCGGCGGTCATCGCCTTGCCGGGGTACGGGTGGAAGGCGACCGGGCTGGTGAACACGACGTTCTCGGCGAGGAGCGCCTCGACGGCGTCGGGGTCGTTCGCTTCCACGGCCTTGCGGAATGCCTTCATGCGCCGCTCCATAGTCAATTAGTTGAATAGGTGCGACTGAGATTAATCGTGCCGGTGTTAGCGTGTCCAGATGTCTCTGAAGCACGCGGTCCTCGCGGCTCTCCTGGAGGGCGAGGCGTCCGGGTACGACCTGGCCAAGGTGTTCGATGTGGCGGTGGCCAACTTCTGGTCCGCGACCCCGCAGCAGCTCTACCGCGAACTGGAGCGCCTCGCCGGGGACGGCCTGGTCGAGGCGCGGGTCGTGCCGCAGGAACGCAGGCCGAACAAGCGGATGTTCACGCTCACCGACGCGGGACGTGCCGCCCTGGACGACTTCGCCCTCGCCCCGACGAGGCCCACCGCCATCCGCGACGAACTCATGGTCAAGATCCAGGCCTCGGACGGCGCGGACCCGGACGCCGTACGCGTACTCGTCGAGGAGCGCATGGGATGGGCGCGCGGCAAGCTGGCCCGCTACGAACGCCTCAGGGAGCGGCTGCTCGACGGGCGCGACGAGGACACGTATCTGCGCGACGCCGAACGCATCGGCCCGTACCTGACGTTGATGCGCGGCCGCTCCTTCGAGGAGGAGAACCTCCGGTGGGGCGAGCGCGTCCTGGACATCCTTGCGCGGCGCACCTCACGTGCAGACCGGTCCTGAACCCCCTTACGGATGTAAGTGTCTACTGCAGACACATGTAGGTGTGCGCCGGGTCGGCGGGTGCGGTGTGCGGGCCGCCGTCGACCACCACGTCGGCCCGCTCACGTGTCCCGTCCTCGGCGAAGTGCTCGTCCTCCGCGGCCATCCACGCACGCCACAGCGGCAGCGCGTCCTCACCGTCGCGGTTGAGCCCTCTGCGCAGACGCACCGCGCGTCCCGTCTCGACCCACACGGCGCAGGTGAGACGGTCGGCGACGGCGCGGCGTGCCGACGACACACCTTCGAGGACGAGGGTGTGGCCGACGGGAACGTCGTGCCACTCGGCGAGTTCGCGCCGCTCCCAGTCGTAGCGCTGGAACCGGCCGGCCACCCCGTTCCCCAGTGGCTGGAGCACCTGCTCCTCGAGGCGGGGCCACCAGCCCAACGGGTCGTCCCACGAGGCGAAGTCGTCCGTGTGCACGACCCGCGCGCTGCCGAGTGCCCCGGCCAGGCGCTCGGCGAACGTGCTCTTGCCCGCCCCCGACGGGCCGTCCACGGCGACGAGTCTGACCGGTCCGCAGCGCGGTGGCGCCGCCCGGATGCGGGTCGCCAGTGCCGTGTACGTCTCAGGGGTGGGTTCCATGAGGGCGCACCATAGCGGCGGTTGTGCGGTGCCGGGACCGAATATCTCAGGCGTTCGCCGGTGCGTCCTTCTTGTCGGCGGCGTCCTCAGCGGTGGCGGGGGCCGGAAGGGCGGTGTAGAACACGGACTTGTTCTGCTTGGTGCGCTCGGCCTGACCGCGGGCGACGAGGGATTCGAGAGTGTTGCGCACGACCGTGCCGCCGGCGTTGCGCTCCGGGTGGGTCTCGGCGAGCGTCGTGGTGACCTCGGCGGCCGAACGCGGCTCGGTGCTCGTGGTGATGAGGTTCAGGACGATTTCCCGCAGGGTGGGGGTGCCGGGTGTGCGGGGCTGCGCGACGGTGGGTGCCTTCTTCTCCGTGTCCTTCTTGCCGGCCGCCTTCTTCGCGCGCTGCTTGGGTGCCGCGCTCTCCCCCTTCGGCTTGCGTGCCTTGGGGAGTCCGGCGGAAGGCGCCGACTTCGGTGCGACCGGTGCCTTCTCGGCCACCGCCGCCGTGCCCTGACCCGAGAGTGTCTCGCGCATCCCCACCAGCAGGGTGCGGTCGTGGTCCAGCGTCTGGAGCTGCTCCTGAAGTGCGGCCAACTCGGCGGCGACGCGCTCCTGTTCCTTGGCGTTGCGCTCGATGTCGGCCTCCACCTGGGCGGAGTACTGGGACTTGAGCGTGTTGCTGTCCGACATGACTGCCCGCTTTCTGTTGATGTGGGGCTGTGTGTTGGTGCCGAAGGGTACTCACACCACACACACTTTTGCACGGTTCTTCGGTGCATTGCCCCCGCGCGGTGTTGATGGGACGGCACTGTGTTCGGCCGTGCGGGCCGCTTCGGGCGGTGTCGGACCCGGATGTGTAGAACACCTCTGCGTGGGATGCCGGTTGGGCGCAACGAGTGGACGGGGCGCCCGTGCGGGCCGCCGGCGGTGACATTTGTACCGGCCGGGCGACGACATCTCGCTCTGCCGCGCGCCACCCGCCACCGGACATGCTGAGGTCGGCCGCCGAAGTGGCGGTGACGAGACCGATGGAGGTCATGGTGGCATCGCGAGCGGGAGAGCACCCTGTGCCGGACAGCGGCACGTACGAGATCGATCCGGCTGCGTCGAGCGTGAACTTCCGTATGCGCACGGTCTTCGGGCTGTTCCCCGTGAGGGGCAGCTTCCGGATCACGCGCGGACGGATCGACGTGACCGGGCCTGTCGAGAAGTCCACGGTGGACGTGAGGATCGGAGCGGACACGTTCGAGTCGGGTGTGGCGCGCCGCGACGCACACGTACGGTCGGCCGACTACCTGGATGTGGCCACCCATCCGGAGTTCGCGTTCCGCGGCGAGGGCGTCGAGGTGGGCTCCGATGTGACAGTTCTGACAGGGCAGTTGACCGTCCGCGGTGTCAGTCGGCCGGTCGATGTCACCGTGGAGCGTGTGGCCGTCGAGGGCCGCAGGCTGACGGTCGTGGGGTCGGCCGTCGTCGACCGGTACGCGTTCGGTGTGACCGCCGCGAAGGGCATGACCGGCCGCCGGCTGACCGTGCGCCTGGACGTCAGGGCGACACGTTGACCTGCCGCGACACCGGCTGGGGGGTCACGGGGTGTCGGCGCTGGACGGCCTGGGTGTGTGCGGCATCCCGTTGAGCAGCACCCGCAGGCCCCAGCCCAGGCGGGCCTGTCCCGGACCGGACAGCAGTTCGTCGCCCAGCGCGGCGAGGCGCGGGTGGCTCGTGGCGGACACGTCGTGCAGCGCGGTGGTCAGGGCGTCCCGGTCGCCCTGGGCGGCCTCGTCCTGGTCGCGGGTAGACTGCTCGGCCGCGGTCGAAGTGGCGTACTGCAGAAGGGCGTCCACGCCCCATGCGGCCTGCGCGTCCGGGACACCGCCCTCGGCGAGCAGCGCGAGCAGGGCTTCGAGCAGGTCGAGGTAGTGCTCGCCCGAGGGCGTCGCCACGAGTGCGGACCGGGCGAGGCTCGGATGCTCGAACAGCACGGCGGTGTACGAGGACAGGATCCGCACCATACGGTCCTGCCAGTCGCCCGCACCGGTTGCGGGGGAGAGATCGACCTCGCCGAGCAGCTCGTCCAGGATGGCCGCGTGCAGCTCGGCGGTGTTGCGCACGTACACGTAGAGCGAGGCCGGGCCCGTGTCGAGCTCTTGCGCGAGGCGGCGCATGGTGACGCGCTTGAGGCCTTCGTCGCACATGATCGTGACCGCGGTCGCGACGATGCCGTCCCGGGTCAGGGCGGGCTTGGCCGGGCGCTCTCGGCGGCTGCGGGGTGCTGCGGGCTGGGGGGACACATGCTCACCGTAACGAGCCGGGTTCGTGACGAACAAGTTCGTCACGAACCTGTTCCCAGGGTCTGCGCCGTGTCTCCCGCAGTCTCTTCCTTCTCTCCCGCGGTCTCCGCCTCGCCCCCTGCGGCTGCCGCCTCCTCGCGGAACGACGCGAACATGTCGAGCAGGCCCTGCGGCGCGTCGGGGCTGAAGATGACGTCCAGGTTGTCGGCGGAACCGGCCGCGGCGTGTTCGCTGCGGGGGAAGAGCGCCTCCTCGTAGACGGTGAGGGCCTTCTCGGTCTCGCCGGGGTGCGCCAGGATCGCGGCGGCCAGTTCGGCGCCGTCGAGCATCGCCAGGTTGGCGCCCTCGCCGGCGAACGGCGACATCAGGTGGGCGGCGTCGCCCAGCAGGGTCACCCCCGGGACCCGGTCCCACCGATGTCCGACGGGCAGGGCGTGGACGGGCCGTGGGACGAGCGCGCCGTCGGCGTCGCCGATGAGTGCGCGCAGCGCCTCGTCCCAGCCGTCGAAGGACGTGAGGATGCGGGCCTTGGCCGCCTCGGTGTCGGCGAAGTCGATGCCGCTGGTGGTGAACCAGTCGGAGGGCACCCGCAGCGCGCAGTGGATGTGCAGCCGGCCGTCGCTCTCGCGGTGGGCGAGGAAGCCCTTGTCGTCCCCGAGCGCGAACAGCGAACCGCCGCCGACGACTTCGGCACTCTCCGGGTGAAGGGTGTCCGCGTCGTCCAGGTGTGCCTCGACGAACGAGATGCCGCAGTAGGCGGGGCGGGCGTCGGAGAGCAGCGGGCGGACCTTGGACCAGGCGCCGTCGGCGCCGACGAGCAGGTCGGTGGTGAACGTCTCGCCGGACGCGAGTGTCACCTCGTGGCGGCCCCCGGTCAGCGGGCGGGCGCCGGTGACCTTGGCGCCCCAGCGGATGGTGCCCTCGGGCAGTGAGGCGAGCAGCAGGTCGCGCAGATCGTGGCGGTTGACCTCCGGCCGGCCGTCGGTGCCGCCGTCGTCGGACTCCTCCATGCGTACGACGCCGTACCGGTCCAGGATCCGCATGGACTCGCCGCCCGCGTGGATGGCGGCGACGAACTTCTCGTGGAGACCCGCGGCGCGCAGCGCGGCCTGGCCGGACTCCACGTGCATGTCGAGCATTCCGCCCTGGGGGCGGGCGGCGGCCGAGGCCTCCAGGTCGTAGACGGCCGCTTCGACGCCGCCGAGGTGCAGAACGCGCGCGAGGACGAGGCCGCCGAGACCTCCGCCGACGATCGCGATGGGGTGGTGGGTGGTGGTGGGCATGGCGTGCTCCTTCGGGTGGAGTGGCGCCCGCCGTTCCGGGAGCCGTTCCGCCAAGGTAACGAACATGTTCGCTACGAACAAGTTCCTAACGAACATGTTCGTAGAACCCCGTGACAGTCCCGGCCCGGGGGATTACGAAACGTCCCGGCCGCACCTCGCATAAGCTGCGTCGATGAGCATTCTTGATGACGCCCGCCCGGGTATGAACCCCGAGATCCGGCCGCAGGACGACCTGTTCGGCCATGTCAACGGCCACTGGCTGGACACCGAGCCGATCCCCGAGGACCGCTCGAGCTGGGGCCCCTTCGTGCAGCTCGTCGACACCGCCGAGGAGCAGGTCAAGGCGATCATCGAGGAACTCGCGACGGGAGCCGAGGCGGCCTCGGCCGACGCCGGCGAGGCGCGCAAGATCGCCGCGCTCTACGCCTCCTTCATGGACGAGCGGGCCGTCGAGGCGCTCGGGCTCGCGCCGGCGCGCCCGCTGATCGACGAGGTCGCGGCCATCACCGACCTCCGGGGCCTCGCGACGTTCCTCGGCCGCTTCGAGCGCGTCGGCGGCTCCGGCCTCTTCGGGTCGTACGTCGACACCGACGACCGCAACTCCGACCGCTACCTCGTCAACGTCGTGCAGGGCGGCCTCGGCCTGCCCGACGAGTCGTACTACCGCGACGACAAGTTCGCCGAGATCCGCGACAAGTACGTCACCTACCTCACCGATCTCCTGACGCTCGCCGAGCACGCCGACCCCGCGGCCGCCGCGCGCACGGTCCTCGCCATCGAGACCAAGCTGGCCGCGGGCCACTGGGAGCGGGCCGAGACCCGTGACGTGCAGAAGACGTACAACCTCACCGCGCTCGACGAACTCAAGGCACTGGCGCCGGAGTTCGACTGGCACGGCTACACCGCCGCGATCGGCGGAACCGACGCGACCATCGCCGAGACCTGTGTCCGGCAGCCGTCGTACTTCGCCCACCTCTCCCAGGTCCTGACCGAGTTCCCGATCGAGCAGTGGCGCGACTGGGTGCTGGTGCGCGTGCTGCGCGCCTCGGCGCCGTACCTCTCGGACGCGTTCGTGCAGAACAACTTCGACTTCTACGGCCGCACGCTCAACGGCACCCCCGAGCTGCGCGCCCGCTGGAAGCGTGCCGTCGCGCTCGTCGAGGGCGCGATGGGTGAGGCCGTCGGCAAGGAGTACGTGGCCCGGCACTTCCCGCCCGCGTCCAAGGCGATGATGGACGAGCTCGTCGCCAACCTCCTCGAGGCCTACCGCCAGTCGATCGCCCAGCTCGACTGGATGACCGACGAGACGAAGGAGCGGGCGTACGAGAAGCTCGCCACGTTCCGTCCCAAGATCGGCTACCCGGACAAGTTCCGCGACTACTCCAAGCTCCAGGTCACCGCGGACGACCTGCTCGCCAACGCGCAGGCGGCCGCGGCGTTCGAGACGGACCGAGAGCTCGCCAAGATCGGCTCGCCGGTCGACCGCGACGAGTGGTTCATGCTGCCGCAGACGGTGAACGCGTACTACAACCCGGGCACCAACGAGATCTGCTTCCCCGCGGGCATCCTGCAGAAGCCGTTCTTCGCGCCCGACGCCGACGCGGCCGAGAACTACGGCGGCATCGGCTCCGTGATCGGCCACGAGATCGGCCACGGCTTCGACGACCAGGGCGCCCAGTACGACGGCGCGGGCAACCTCAACGACTGGTGGACCGCCGCCGACAAGACGGCCTTCGAGGCCAAGTCGAAGGCCCTCATCGAGCAGTACGACGGCTTCTCGCCGCGCAACCTGCCCGGCGAGACCGTCAACGGCGCGCTCACGGTCGGCGAGAACATCGGCGACCTGGGCGGCCTGACCATCGGCCACAAGGCGTACGTCATCTCGCTCGGCGACACTCCGTCGCCGGAGCACGAGGCCACCGACGGCTCCCAGCGGCTGTTCCTCAACTGGGCGTTCTGCTGGCGCACCAAGCGGCGCAAGGAGCAGGAGCAGCAGTACCTGACGATCGACCCGCACTCCCCGCCGGAGTTCCGCGCGAACATCGTGCGCAACCTCGACGAGTTCCACGACGCGTTCAGCACGTCGGACAGCGACGGCCTGTGGCTCGACCCGGCCGACCGCGTGCGCATCTGGTAGCGCGCCGGTGACGCGTGGCCCGTACCTCTCCGGAAGGTACGGGCCACGGCTGTCTCATCGCGTGGTGACGCCGAAATCGGCGTGCAGCCTGCGGGTGTGGTCCACCGGCCGTACGGGTCCGGTGAGCGTAACCTCCGCGGTCAGCCGGAGGTCGGTGCTGGACGCGCCGAGCCGCAGCTCCAGCGCGCCCGGTTCGACGATCCGCCGCCCGTCCCGCCCGGTGAACGACGCGAGGTCCGCGGGCACCGTCACCCGGACCCGAGCGGCCTGCCCGGGCGCGAGTGCCAGGCGCACGAACCCGATCAGCCGCTGGACGGGCTGCACGACCGAGGCGACCGGGTCGTGCAGATAGAGCTGCGCCACCTCGGTACCGTCCCGGTCGCCCGAGTTCCGTACGGTGAAGGCGAGTTGGGCCTCGCCGTCCGTTCCTACCGTCGTGTGCTCCACGGTCAGATCGGACCAGTCGAACGACGTGTACGTCAGGCCGTGCCCGAAGCCGAACGCCGGTGTCGGGTCGATGTTCGACACCCCGTTGGCCTGCCCGAGCCGCGCCGCCAGATACGTGGACGGCTGGGCTCCCGGGCTGTTCGGGATGCTGACGGGCAGCCGTCCCGATGGGGCGACCCGCCCGCTGAGCACACCGGCGATGGCGGGCGTGCCCTCCTCGCCGGGGAAGAACGACTGGACGACGGCGGCCGACTCCCGCACCGCACGCCCGAGCGCGTACGGGCGTCCCGCCAGGAGCGTCAGCACGACGGGTGTGCCGGTGTCCAGGAGCGTGTTCAGGAGCTGCTCCTGCACGCCCGGCAGCGCGAGCGAGTCCGCGTCGCAGCCCTCGCCGCTGGTGCCGCGGCCGAAGAGCCCGGCGCGGTCGCCCAGCGCGAGGACGACGACGTCGGCGCCCCTGGCCAGCTCCACGGCCTCGGCGAAGCCGCCGGTGCCGGTGTCGTCGATGCCGCACCCGGGCGCCGTGACGACCTCACTGTCCGGGAACTCGGCCCTCAACGACGCGACCAGAGTGGGCAGTTCGATGCCGACCGGCACCTCGGGGTGCCGTTCACCCACGTGCACCGGGAACGCGTAGCAGCCGAGGACGGCCGTCGAGGTGTCGGCGGTCGGGCCGACGACCGCGATCCTGGCGGGCCGGGCCAGGGGGAGTGTGCCGTCGTTGCGGAGCAGGACGACGGCCTGCTCGGCGACCTCCCGGGCGAGGGCACGGCGGTCCGGAGTGTCCAGGACCACGGTTCCGCGCAGCGCCTGCGGGTCCCCGAGGCCGGCTCCGGCCAGTGCCTGCGGCACCGCGTCCCATCCGGCGTCGAGGAGGCCCAGCTGCGCCTTCTGCACGAGCACACGACGGAGCGCCCGGTCCACGACGGCCTCGGACACCCGCCCCTCCGCGACCGCGTCGAGGAGCGGCTGCCCGAACGCCTTGACGGTGGGCAGCTCCACGTCCACCCCGGCGCTCAGCGCGGTGCCGGCGGCCTCGCCCCAGGTGGCGGCGACACCGTGCAGGGTCTTGAGGAATCCGACGCCGAAGTAGTCCGCCACCACCGTCCCCGTGAAGCCCCAGGTGTCCCGCAACAGGCCGGTGAGCAGCTGCTCGTCGGCCGCCGACGGGACGCCGTCCGTGTCGGTGTAGGAGTGCATCACCGAGCGGGCGCCGCCCTCGCGCAGCGCCATCTCGAACGGCGGCAGCATCACATCGGCGCGTTCCCTGGGTCCCATGCCGACGGGCGCGAGGTTGCGTCCCGCACGGGAGGCGGAGTAGCCCACGAAGTGCTTCACGGTGGCGACGATCCCGGCGGACTCCAGGCCCTGGACGTAGGCGGTGCCGAGCGTTCCGACGAGGTACGGATCCTCGCCCATGGTCTCCTCGACGCGGCCCCACCGGGCGTCGCGCACGACGTCGAGGACGGGGGCGAGCCCCTGGTGCACACCCACCGCGCGCATGTCCTGCCCGATGGCCCGGGACATGCGGCGTACCAGCGCCGGATCGAACGTCGCGCCCCACGACAGTGGGACGGGATAGGCGGTCGCGCCCCAGGCGGCGAAGCCCGCGAGGCACTCCTCGTGGGCCACGGCCGGGATGCCGAAGCGGTTGCCCGCGGCGATGCGTCGCTGGGTGCGCAGCAGGGACAGCGCGCCGAGGGCGGGGTCGACGGGGGCGGTGCCGAAGGGCCGGGTGAGCTGCCCGAGACCGTGCGGCAGCAGTGCCTCGAGGTCGACCACTTCCTCCATCTCGTGCTGGTGCGGGGCGACTTCGCCGCCCTCGTCGGACGCCCCGACCCAGACGCCGAACAGCTGGGCCACCTTCTCCTGGAGGGTCATCTCGGCGATGAGGGCGTCGGCGCGCGTCTCGTGGTCGAGGGTCGTGTCGCGCCACAGGGGCGTGGTGGTGTCTGTCGTTGCGGCCACGTTGTGGGTCACTTTCCTCCCACGCCCATGAGCCCCTGGACCAGGGTGCGCCGGGCGAACAGGTAGACGAGCAGGACGGGCACCATGGACAGGACCACGGCGGCCAGCAGCCCCGGGATGTTGATGCCGTACTGGGTGCGGAAGTTGTAGAGCCCCAAGGTGATCACCTTGGTGGAGTCGGACTGGGTGAGCACCAGGGGGAACAGGAAGCCGTTCCACGCCTGGAGGGCGGAGAAGACCGCGATCGTCGAGAGCCCGCCCCGCGACAGGGGGAGTACGAGCTGACCGAACACCCGCCACGAGGAGGCGCCGTCGATGGCCATCGCCTCGTACAGATCCGGGGTGATGTCGCGCATCACGCCGGTCAGGACCAGGGCGCACATGGGGAGCGAGAAGGCCGCGGTCGGCAGGATGACACCGATGAGGTTGTCGTAGAGCCCCGCCTTGCTGATGACGTAGAACATCGGCACGATCACCGCCTGCGCGGGGATGGCGAGGCCGAGCAGGAAGAGGCGGAAGACGGCGGTCGTGACGCGGCCGCGGCTGCGGACGATGGTGTACGACAGCGGCGGCACCACCACGAGGACGATGGCGACCACGCACACGGTCACGATCACCGTGTTGAGGAAGTACCGGCCGAAGCCGGTGGAGAAGTCGTCGATGTAGTTGTGCAGCGTGAAGTGCCGCGGCAGGCTCAGCGGGCCGCTGGCGCCGAAGTCCGCGCGTGACTGCACGGACGCCGCGACCAGGACGTAGAGCGGTGCGCCGACGACGAGCAGCCAGACCACGGAGCCGAGGCCGGCCAGGTAGTTGGGGCGTTGCTTGCTCACAGGCCCTCCACCGAGCTGCGCATCTTGTCGTAGCCCGAGACCCGTACGACGACGAGGGAGATGACCGTCGCCACCACCACCAGGAGCAGCGCGATGGCCGATCCCGCGCCGAAGTCGAAGCTCTTGAAGGCCTTTTGGTACATGTAGTAGGCGCTGATGGTGGTGTCCGTGCCGGGTCCGCCCTGGGTGAGGATCAGGACCGTGTCGAACGTGGTCAGGCCGCCGACGACCATCAGGATCATCGACGTGATCATGGTGTTGCGCAGTTGTGGCAGCGTGATGTGGAAGAACTGGCGCACCGTGCCCGCACCGTCGATCTGGGCCGCCTGGTAGAGGACTTGGGGGATGGCCCGCGCCGCGCCCTGGTAGATCAGGGTGTGGAACGGGGTGAACTGCCAGGCCCCCACGAAGACCAGCACCCCGATGGCCCCGCTCTGCATACCGAGCAGATTGCCGTCACCGAACAGCCACTTGGCCTGTGACGGCACACCGAAGTTGGGGTCGAGCAGCGTGCGCCACAGGACGGAGACCGCCGTGGCGGACAGCAGCAGCGGGACGAAGTAGATCGCGGACAGGATCGCGCGGTTGCGCTGGCGGCCCGCCGCCCAGACGCCGAGGAGGATGCTCAGCGGCGTCTGGACGAGCACGCCCAGCACGGTGATCAGCACGCTCAGCCAGAGGCTGTTGAGCATCACCGGGTCGTCGAGGAGCTTGGTCCAGTTGTCGAGGCCGGCGAACCGGGGCGCGCCCAGACCGTTCCAGCTCGTGAAGGACAGCACAGCGACCAGGACGAGCGGGACGACGGCGAACAGGACGAAGAACACGGTGGCGGGCAGCGCCCAGGCGAAACCCGGGCGCCCCACGCCGGCCGTACTCCGCCGCGCGGGCCGCCGTTCGGCGACGACCGCGGCCTTGGTGACGGTGGTGGTCATCTCGGTATCGGTTCTCACGCGGTGGGCAAGGCCTGCATGGCCTTGATGAAGCCGTCGGTGTCGAGGCCGCCGTTGACGAACTGCTGGACCGCCTGGTGCATGGGTGTCGAGGCGGACTGGGGGTAGGCCTGGTCCCACGAGAGCTGGAACGAGGGGGCCTTCTTCACGAGGTCGAGCTGGTACTTCGAGTAGTCCGGGCTCGCGGAGGTGCCGAGGAACTTCTCCGTGTTGGTCGTGGTCGGCAGGTTGCCGATGCCCAGCTGCGCCTTCACGAACTCGTCGGAGTACTGGAGCTTCAGGAACTCGGCGACGGCCTCGGGGTGCTTCGTCTTCTTCATCACGGAGTAGAAGTTGTTGGTGTTGCCGACGAGGTTGGCGGCGTCGCCGGTGCCGCCCGCGACCGTCGGGAACGAGGAGTAGCCGAGGTCCTTCTTGGCGAACGCGGGGTGGGAGTCCTGCTGGGTCGAGTACTCCCAGGACCCCATGAGCTCGAAGCCGGCCTTGCCGGTGGCGAGCAGCGTGGGCGAGCCCTGGTCGGTGAACTTGACCGAGTCGTAGTTGGTGCCGAAGGCACCCGCGTCGACGAGTTGCCTGAGCATGCCGAGAGCCTTCTTGCTGCCCGCGCTCTCCCAGGCGCTCTTGTCACCGCCGAGCGCCTTCTGGAAGACCTCGGGGCCGGCGACACGGTCGTAGAGGTACTCGAACCACATCAGCGTCGGCCACTGGTCGCCACCGCCGAGCGCGATCGGGGTGACGCCCTTGGCCTTCAGCGCCTTCACCGCGCCGAGCAGGTCGTCCCAGGTCTTCGGCGGCGTGACACCGGCGTCGGCCAGCACCTTCTTGTTGTTGAAGAGCAGCACCGGCTGCGTGCCGCGCATCGGGACCCCGTACGGCTTCCCGTCGACCTTCGCGCTGTCGAAGACCGACGGCAGGAAGCTGGACTTGAGGGCCGGGTCCTTCTTGATGAAGTCGTCGAGCGGCATCAGCAGGTCGGCGTCGACGAAGGGCTTGATGCTGCCGCCGCCCCAGTTGAAGAAGATGTCGGGGGCCTGCGGGGTGCTGATGATGGTCTGCAGCTTCTGCTGGTAGTCGGCGCCGGGGATGGTGTCCAGGACCGCCTTGACCTTCGACGTCTTGTTGAAGGTGGCGACGAGCTGCTTCTCGACCTTGTTGGCCGCGTCCCCGTACACCAGCACGTGGATCTTGTCGGAGTTCCCACCGCCGGCCGAGTCGGAGGAGCCGCCGCCACAGGCCGACAGAGTCAGACCGAGGGCGAGCGCCACACCTCCGGCGACGGCGCGGGAGATCCGTGCGGGTGTCTTCATCTTTTGGAGCCTCTCGAAAGTGTCGGTCAAGAGAGCGAAATGTATTCGGCGGTGTGACGCTAAGGTGCGCCGAAGGGGTGGTCAACCCTCGGCGTACGGGTTTCCGAAGCGTTATCGACGGGGCGCCTGGCGCCGGTCGGGCCTTGTGACGAAAGGGCACGACGAGGCGGCGGTCCGCTTCGGGCCGCCGAAGAGGGCGCGGACGATGCGCGCCGACAGTTTCGAAGCTCGCCGCCAGGCGTGATGGTCCATGGGCGAGGTGGCGAGGTGGCGAGGTGGCGAGGTGGCGAGGAGGCGGGGAGGCGAGGTGACCAGGTGGGAGCGGGGGCTACCGCTCGGCGGGCGCCGCCGTGCTGCTCCGCACGACGAGGCGGGTCGCCAGATCCATGCGGAGCGTGGCGGGCTTCTTGCCCCGTGCCAGGTCGAGGGTGAGCCGTGCCGCCGCCTCGGCCATCTCGACCAGGGGCTGGCGGACGGTGGTCAGCGGCGGCCCGACCCAGCGGGCCAGAGGCAGATCGTCGAAGCCCACCACGCTGACGTCGTCCGGGATCCGCAGGCCCATTTCACGGGCCGCCTCGTAGACGCCGAGCGCCTGGAGGTCGTTGCCGGCGAACACGGCGGTCGGCCGGTCCGGCAGGCCGAGCAGTTCGAGACCGGCCGCGTGCCCGGACTCGTGGTGGAAGGTCCCCTCACGGATCAGCGCCGGGTCGAAGGCGACCCCGGCCGTCTCCAGGGCCGCCCGATAGCCGTCGATCCGGGCACGGCTGCACATCATCCCCGCGGGGCCGGCGATCACACCGATCCGGCGATGCCCCAGCTCCAGCAGGTGCCGCGTGGCGGCGAGCCCGCCCTGCCAGTTCGTGGCGCCGATCGCGGGCACGTCGTCACCGGGGTCGCCCGCCGGGTCCATCACCACGAACGGGATGTCACGGCTGGTGAGCTGCGCCCGCTGAGCGGCGTCCAGCCCGGACAGGACGACGATCACGCCGGTGGGACGGCGGGCGAGAACGCCGTCGACCCAGGACTGGCCGATGCTGAGCTGCCCGGCGTGCTCGGACAGGACCAGGCTGAGTCCCTCCTCGCGCGCCACGTTCTCGACCCCGCGGATCACCTCCATCGACCAGGAGCTGTCCAGCTCGTGGAAGACCAGTTCAAGGAGGGGTATGGCCGTGGTGTTGGCCCTGCGGCGCTGGTATCCGTGGTGGCGGAGCAGCTCCTCGACCCGCTCGCGGGTGGCCGGGGCGACGTCGGCCCGGCCGTTGAGGACCTTCGAAACAGTCGGTGCGGAGACTCCCGCCTCGCGGGCGATCTCAGCCAGCGTCGCCGTGCCGGCCCCGGAAGCCTCCTGGGACGCCGGGGTCTGCTTCTTCTGCACCGCTGAGGAGTTCACGGTACGGATCGTAACTTCTTGGGGGTGAGACGGGGCAAGGGGATCAACGCACCCCAGCAGCCTTGACGCACAGGCAAGATCCTTCTAGGTTTCGCAACATGCGTCTTCAGTGTCGAAATAGTTGAACGCGAACACCCCCTTGAGGACGGACATGCGGATGCCCGCGACCGATACACCACTGCGGAACTGGGCGGGAAACGTCACCTTCGGCGCGGCGCGGGTCCACCGTCCGACGTCGGAGGCCGAGCTGAGCCGGACCGTCGCCTCCGCCGAGAAGGTACGGGTCCTCGGCAGCGGACACTCCTTCAACCGCATCGCGGACACCGACGGCGACCTCGTGCTCATCGACGGGCTCGAGCGCCGGGTGCGGGTGTCCGAGGACCGCGCCACCGTGCGCGTCTCGGCCGGCATGCGCTACGCGGAGGTAGCCTCGGCGCTCCAGGAGCGGGGTCTCGCTCTCGCCAACCTGGCGTCGCTGCCGCACATCTCGGTCGCGGGATCGTGCGCCACCGGCACGCACGGTTCCGGGGACTCACTGCGCGGTCTGGCCACCGCGGTGACCGGAATCGAGCTGATCGGCCCCGACGGCACGCGGACGACAGTGGACCGCGCCTCCGACCCGGACCAGTTCCCCGGTGTCGTGGTCAATCTGGGCGCACTCGGTGTCGTGGTGGGAATGACACTCGCCGTGGAACCCGCCTTCGACGTCGCCCAGTGGGTGTACGACGACGTGCCGCTGGACCGCATCGCCGAGGACTTCGACGCCGTGTTCGGCGCCGCGTACAGCGTCAGCGCGTTCACCGACTGGCGTGCGGACACCGCCACGGTGTGGCTGAAGCGCCGCACCGACCGCCTGCCGACCGGCACCCCGGGAGACCGCTGGATGGGCGGCCGGCTCGCGGACGGCCCGCGCCACCCGGTCCCCGGCATGCCACCGGCCTTCTGCACCGAGCAGCTGGGCGTCCCCGGACCGTGGCACGAGCGCCTGCCCCACTTCCGCCCCGACTTCACCCCGAGCAACGGCGAGGAGCTCCAGTCCGAACTGCTCCTGCCGCGCGAGGCCGCGGCCGAAGCGATGGCGGCCCTGCGCGCGCTCGGAGACCGGATCGCCCCGGTACTCCTCGTCTCGGAGATCCGCACCGTCGCCGCGGACGCCCTGTGGCTCAGCCCGAGCCATGGCCGCGCATCCCTCGCCCTCCACTTCACCTGGGTGCGCCGCCCCGACGACGTACTCCCGGTCATCGGCGCCATCGAGGACCGACTGCTGCCGCTCGGGGCGCGCCCTCACTGGGGGAAGCTGACGGCGGCGGCTCCCAGTACCGTCGCCGCGCTCTACGAACGAGCCCCCGACTTCCAGCGGCTACGACAAGAGCTGGACCCGGCAGGGAAGTTCAGCAACGCCTTCGTGACGGAACTCTTCGCCGGTCACTGAACGTGATCCCCTGCGGAGCACCGCAGGGCTGGTCCGTTCGGCGGCGCCCGGGTCGCTGCCCGCCGGAGCCGAACCTAGCGTTCCCACAGTCAGGAGGTATTTCTGTCTGGAGGGTCCACTGTGCGTTCCATAGGTCTCGCTTCCGCAGCGCTGTTCGGCGCCGCCGCGCTTCTGTCCGTGACCGCGCCGGTGTCCCTGGCGGACGGCGGTGCTTCCACCGCCCCCACTTACGACGCCGACAGTGGTGGCGCCACCGCCAATCCCGAAGCCGACGGTGGTGACGCCACCCCTACTCCCGAGGCCGATGGTGGCGCTACCCCCACGCCTAAGTCGGACAGTGGTGACACCGCTCTCACCCCCGAGGCCGATGGTGGTGGCGCCACCCCCACGCCTAAGTCGGACAGTGGTGGCACCGGCCTCACTCCCGAAGCCGACAGTGGTGGCACCGGTCTCACTCGCGATTCCGACAGTGGTGGCACCAGCCTCACTCCCGATTCCGACAGCGGTGACACCGCCCTCACTCCCGAAGCCGACAGTGGTGGCACCAGCCTCACCCCCGAAGCCGACAGGGGCGACACCACCCCCTCGCGCGAATCCGACAGTGGTGGCCGTTCCGACAGCGGTACCGATCAAAGTGGCGACGACGTCGGTAGTGCAGGTCGCACTGATGGCAGCGGCAACAAGGGCAACCCTTTCGGATTCACGGTCTCTCCGACGTCCGTGTCCCCCGGCGGGACCGTCACCCTCAATGCCACCCGGTGCAAGACGCCGGCCGTGCGCGTCACGGCGCCGGTCTTCGGTGACGTCACGCTCAATGGTGGCCGTTCGGCGAAGGCTACGGTCTCCCGCGACGCGAAGCCGGGTGCCCAGTACGACGTGACGTTCGACTGCAAGGGGCAGCGTGGCACCGCCAAGCTCGTCATCTCCGGCGGAGGGACGCGTCCCACCACGCCCACCGTGCCGGGGGGAGTGGAGGCCGGTGACGGCGGAAGCCTTTCCAACGCCGACGCCGCACAGCTCCTGGCGGGCACCGCACTGGTGGCCGGTGCCGTGGGCGCCGGCGTGTACGCAGTCGCAGCCAGGCGCCGCTCCGGTTCGCAGGACTGAGACAGTCCGGTCACGACCTGTGCCGCGCCGGGGTCGCACGTTCGTGTGCCGTCCTGGCGGCCTCGCTCACCGAACCGTGGTGTACCGGGCCGTGTCCGGGCAGCAGCATGTCGCCCGCGAGACTCGCGAACACGTCCAGGGAGTCGCGGGTGCGGTCGCGGTCCCTGTCGAACATGGTGGGCAGGAGCTGAGGCCCCCGCATGCGCGAGGTCGGGTGGCCGGTGACCAGGCCGTCGCCGGAGATGACGATGCCCGCGCCGGGAAGGTGGTAGGCGCAGTGGCCCGCGGTGTGCCCAGGGGTGTGGACGGGGACGGGGCGGCCCGGTAGGTCGAGGGCGCCCTCAGTGGGGAACGGCTGGGCCCGGTCGACGCGGGCGTCCGTCGTCCCGCCGGAGCGCAGGGCGTGGACGGCCCAGGGCAGGACACCCGGGCGCCAGCCGTTGCGCAGGACCCGGCCGAGCGGGACCTGGTGCAAGAACTCGCGCCGGGCGTGCGGGACTTCGGCCTCGTGCGCGTACACCGGTGCGTCGAAGGTGCGGCTGAGGTAGTCGGCGGACCCGAGGTGATCGTTGTGCGCGTGGGTGAGCAGGATCGCCGTAACCGCCTCGGGCGAGTGGCCCGCCGCGCCCAGTGAGTCCAGGACCTGCTGCCGGTCGCCGGGATAGCCGCAGTCGATGAGAGTGACGGCGTCGCCCTCGCTCAGGATCACCCAGTTCGTGTCACTGCCGTGGACCAGATGAACGCCTTTGGCGGCGTGGACGAGGGTGTCTTCGCGCATGACGGACCGCATCTCTTGAGATATCCGCTGGTGGGCGGGGGAGCGTGGGGAGCCGGGGGTACCGCAGTGACCGGTCTGCTGCAGTGGTCGCAGGCAGGGTAGTTGATCGTCTCTCCCGCCGGGACGCCTTCGACGGGGCATCGGGCAGCCGATGCGTGCAGCATCCCTTGACAGTCATCCGATGAATTTATAGCTTCCGTGGCCAGACGCTCCTCACTTGAGCCAACTGTCCATCAAACGTTGGATGTTCGGTCCGTAGATCGATGGTCAACCCCGACCTGCCCGGCCTCAGGAGTCCCCGTGCGTACCGTCCCAGGTTTCCGCAAGAGCCGAAGATCCCCGCTCCCCTGCCTGCTCGCCGCGGCGGTGGGTGTCACGCTGGGCCTCGGCGCCGCCACCGCGCCCACCGCGTCGGCGGCCGCGGGTGGCGGCAAGACCGTCACCCTCCATGTGGCGTCCACTGGCGACGATCGCGCCAACGGCTCGGCGGCCAGGCCGTTCCGCACAGTGGAGCGCGCCCAGGAAGCCGCCCGCAATGAGGTGCGCAAGCAGCGGGAGCGACCCGTCGACGTCGTGGTGCACGCGGGCACCTACCGCCTCGACCACACGCTGACGTTCGGCCCGAAAGATTCCGGCACGGACCGCGCCCCGGTCCACTACCTGGCGGCACCCGGTGAACGCGTCGTCGTCAGCGGCGGCCGATCGCTGCGGCCCGAGTGGCACTCGTACAACGACAGTGTCAAGGTCGCCGACATAGGCACGGGCCTCGACTTCGACGGTCTCTTCCTGGACGGGGAGCGCCAGGTCCTCGCCCGCTACCCCAACTTCGACCCCAGGACCGCCATCCTGGGCGGCTACGCGGCTGACGCCATCTCGGCGCAGCGAGCCGCCCGCTGGAAGAACCCCACCACCGCGCTCGTGCGCGGCCTGCACCAAGGGGAGTGGGGCGGCAACTCCTACCGGGTCGCCGGGCTGAAGGCCGACGGCACCCCGCAGCTCGACTGGGTGGGCGACAACAACCGCGGCAGCGGCCTGCACACCACGTACCGCATGGTGGAGAACGTCTTCGAGGAACTCGATGCCCCCGGCGAGTGGTTCTACGACAAGGCGGCCGGCAAGCTCTACTTCTTCCCTCCGAAGGGGGCCGATCTCGCCTCCGCGCACATCGAGACCGCTGAACTCGACGAACTCATCAGGGTGCAGGGCGGCGGACCGGACGACGCCGTGCACGATCTGAGCTTCTCCGGATTCACGTTCGCCCGTACCCACCGCACCCTCTTCGACCATCCGTACGAGAAGCTCCAGCTCGGCGACTGGGCGATCGCGCGCGCCGCGGCGGTCCACCTCAAGAACACCGAGAACGTCGCCGTACGGGACTCGCTCTTCGACCAGGTAGGCGGCAACGCCCTCTTCGTCGACGGCTACAACCGAGAAGACACCGTCTCCGGCAACGAGTTCAGTCACTCGGGCGCCTCCGACGTAGCCGTGGTGGGCAACCGCGACGCGGTCCGCGAGCCGTCCACCTGGGACAGCATGCGCAAGACCATCACGGACACCACACCCGGGCCGAAGACCGAGAACTACCCGCGCGACATCCACATCAGCGACAACTACATACACGACAACGGGCAGTTCGAGAAGCAGACCTCCGGCGTGCAGATCTCGATGAGCCGGCGCGTCACCGTCGACGGCAACACGATCCACGACGGACCCCGCGCCTGCGTCGACATCAACGACGGCACCTGGGGCGGACACGTCATCGAGAACAACGACATCTTCAACTGCGTCAAGGAGACCTCCGACCACGGGCCGATCAACTCCTGGGGCCGCGACCGGTTCTGGCCGCTGGCCGCCGACGACGCGACGAAGAAGTCGTACGCGAAGCTCGACGCGATGGACACCACCGTCATCCGGCACAACCGGATCCGCCACTCCTCGCACTGGGACATCGACCTCGACGACGGAAGCTCGAACTACCTCATCGAGGACAACCTCCTCCTCAACGGAGGGGTCAAGCTCCGCGAAGGCTTCCACCGGACCGTGCGCAACAACATCTTCGTCAACGGCGGCGCCCACTTCCACGTCTGGTACGCGGACAGCGGCGACACGGTGGAGAAGAACGTCTTCGTCACCGGCACCCCGTACAGCCTGATCCAGGCCGACATGGCGAAGAGCGAGCCGACCGTCGACAACAACCTGTTCTGGAACAACGGCAGGCCGGTCACCGGCGTCACCGACGCGTGGCGCGCCCTCGGCCTCGACACGCACTCGGTGACGGCCGACCCCAAGTTCACCGGAGCCTCGCCCTTCACCGATCCGAAGAAGCTCGACTACACGCTCCAGGCGGACTCCCCGGCGCGCGCCCTCGGCTTCCGTCCCTTCGCGATGGACGGCTTCGGAAAGGCCGGCAGCCCCACGCCACCCCCGCTCGAATGGGTCGACGACACCCCCACCGACACGCTCGACGCGTTCCAGGAACCGCTGCTCGGGGCGTCGGCGACACGTATCTACTCCGACGCGGTCAAGTCGGCCACGGGTCTGACCGACTACGACGGTCTGCATCTGCCCACCGTCCCCACCACGTCGGAGGCGTATCGGCAGGGCCTGCGCACGAACGACGTCATCCGGGAGATCGACGGCAAGAAGGTCACCGGCCGCGACAGCTTCTGGAGTGTCTACAACAGCTCGGCCCCGGGCGCCGACGTCCCGCTGGCGATCTGGCGCAACCAGGCATCCTCTCAACTCACCGTCCAGAAGCCCGAGTCAGGCGAACGGATCAACAACACGCCCGGGGTCGTGTACACCGGCTCGGGCTGGGACTGGAAGAACGCCTCGCGCGGCGGGGCGGGCGGCTGGGCCGACGACGTGCACGCCACACAGAACAAGGGCGACTCCTTCGAGCTCACCTTCAACGGCACGGCGATCGACGTCATCACCCAGATCAACAGCGACGAGGGGCAGGTCGACCTCTACGTGGACGGGCAGCCGGCGGGCACGATCGACAACGCGAGCCCCACGCGGCAGCATCAGCAGACCGTGTTCAGCAAGTCGGGCCTGGCGCAGGGCGAGCACACGATCAAGGGAGTGATGAAGACGGGCAGCTAGCTGATCGTGGACAGCTTCAAGATCCGCTAGCTGCCGTCGGGGGCTCGCTCTGCCGTGGAGCGGGAGCCGCGTCCTCGTCGAGCAGAGGGAACAGTCGCGCGACGGCCGTGACCGCCACGGTGTCCGCCGGGCGCGTCGCGGCCGCGTCGTGACGCGCCTGGAAATCGGTCATCAACTGGCGTATGAACGAGGCCAGTTGGCTCACCTCGTCAGGGCTGAGGCGCAGCACGGCGCTGAACGAGTCGTCGTGGCGCCATGCTGGCGGTGCCTGTTCCAGGTGGGCCAGGCGGTGCCGGTAGCGCTCGTCCAGGAGGCCGTGGGCCGGCGTGGTGAACTCCACTGCGCCGGCCTGGTCCGTCAGGTGGTCGGACTCCCAGCGCAACTGCCACGGACGGGCCCGTCCGTCCGTGGGTGGCGCCTCCTCGATGAGGCCGTAGCGCGCGAGCTGGCGCAGATGGAACGAGCAGAGGCCGGAGCTGTGGCCGAGGCGGGCAGCGGCCTCGGTGGACGTGACCGTGCCGACCTCGGCGAGCAGGTCGAGGAGCGCGACGCGGACCGGATGGTCGGGCAGGGGGCGGCGCGCTCCGTGCCGTGGATTCCATGAGCCGGAGCCGGAGCCGGAGCCGGAGCCGGAGTCCGAGGTCGAGGTCGAGACCGAGCCAAGGTCAGGGCCGGCTGGGGCTGTGGGTCGTTCCTGGTCGCTCATTTTGCAAAGAGTGCTACTTTGCAAAGCAGTTGGTCAAGTCGGTCAAGTCCGCCGAGCGGGGCCGGGTGCGCGCTCCCGGCCCTCCATCGGCCTGCTCAGGAGGCTTCAACACCCATGTGCAATCGACTGAGTGACGGAACATCACAAGATCTCAGGGTGCGGGTGCAGGGTGTACCGGTGGACTCCTACCCGACCCTTCCGCCGGAGGCCGCGCGCGGAACGGTGCGTCGTATCACCGTCGTGGGGGAGGGAATCTTGCACCGCCGATGCCGTGAGGTGACCCAGTTCGGAACCCCCGATCTGTGCCGCCTGATCGACGACATGTTCGCCACGAACGCTGTCGCAGACGGCGCGGCCATCGCCGCCAACCAGGTCGATGTGGACCTCCAGCTCTTCGTGTGGGACATCACGGACGACTGGGGCGTGCGTCATGTCGGGCACATCGCCAACCCGGTCCTCGACGAACTGCCCGCCGCGCAACGCGTCCTGGCCGAGGAGTCGGAGGGGTGCCTGTCTGTCCCCGGCCCCTACAAACTCGTGGCCCGGCCGGACCACGCAGTCGTCCGGGGTCACGACAAGGACGGCAATCCGCTGGTGATCGAAGGCCGGGGCTACTTCGCGCGCTGTCTGCAGCACGAGACGGACCACCTCCACGGCCGCACGTATCTGGACCGGCTCGCCCGGCGTGAACGCCAGGCGGCGCTGCGCGAGATGGAGGACACGAAGGACAGCGTGTTCGCCCGCCGGGCGGCCCGCGCCGCCGAACTCGGCAAGTGACACGCCGGCCGGCCGGCGGGCGGCGGCGCCTAGGATCGCGGCCATGGCGATGTTCGTACACCTGACCCCCCAGGCCAACGCGGCGCGCATCAGGCGGGCGGGTATCCGGGCCGTCAGCCGGCACCACGACGGCGGGCGCGGAGTGTTCTGCTTTCCCGTGCTCGCGTCGTACACGCTTACGCACCAGTGGCTGCGGGAGCTGGCACGGCACGGCGGGCCGCGCGGGCTCGTCGCCGTCCAGGTGCGGCTGCCGGACGACGAGCCGGTCACGGTGGGCCGGTACCACCGCGACCCGCTGGCGACGACGGCTGCTGACGCGGTGCGCCGTGCGGCCGCGATGGACGACCCGCGCGGGTGGGAGGTGTTCGTCCCCCGGGCGGTCGCCAAACGCGAGGTCCTCCGCGTCCGCGCCGTCCGGCAGGTGACCGGCTGGCGCTACTTCCCCGACGCGCACGGGGTCGTGCCGTGCACGTGTGCGGGCTGCCGGGTGCGAGGCGAATACGGGTCCCGGCGGCTGCGTGAGCGCAGGCCGCACCCGTACGACGGCCCACCGCCCCCGGCGCCGGTCCTGCTGCGACGTGTGGCGGCGGCCGGAGAGCCGGGCGACGCCACGGCGCTGTGCGAGGCGCTGCACTGGTTCGGCCTGCGCCGGCGGGGCCCGGTGGAACGGCTCTCCCGGCTCGCTGACCACCCGGAGCCGGCGGTCCGCGAGGCTCTCGCCGACGCGGTCGCCGGCTGGTCGACGCCCGGGGTCGACGCGCTCCTGGCCCGCCTGGTGTCCGACCCGGACCCCGACGTACGGGAACTGGCGGCAGCCGTCGTCGAACGGCGGGAGGAGCGACGTGCGCAGCGATGAGTGGTGAGGGGAACACCAGGCGTGGTGCGCTCCCTCCATCTGTGGCGCCGCGCCGTCCAGGATGGGCGTCTTGACTCCTCCCCCAATTGAGGGGGATTCCTAGCTCACGTCGCCTGCCCCCCGGCGGGGGTGCAGATCTTACACGATCAGCACTAGCCGGGTGGAAGACCAGCCCGGACCAGCATCACACGGGCGGAGTTCTTGTCTCTCGGCGAGACGGCTCCGCATGCGGTGCAGGCATACGTTCGCATCGAAAGAGGTAGCGCGTGCTTGGTTCTCGCTCCGCACTGCGCGCAGTCCATCGTGGTGTGCGCGGGGTGTACCAGATGGATGGTCCGGCCGTGCTTCCTGGCCATCTCGACAAGCGCCGCCTTGGTGGCGCCGATCGCGGCATCTGCGGCTTTCCTGGCCATGGTCGACTTCGCAAGGAACTTCGGCTTGAAGTCCTCGACGGCCAGGGCGTCGTGGTCGCGGACGACCTTCTTGGCCCACTTGCGGCCGGTGTCCTGCCGCTGGGCCGCGACCTTGCGGTGCAGTTTCGCACTCTGCCGCTTTGCCTCGCGGTATCCCTTCGATCCGGCCTGTCCCTTCGCAGGGCGGCGCCGGGCCATCATCCGCTGATAGCGGGCAAGTTTCTGCGCGGCTGTCCGCCCGTGCTGGCAATGGGGAAGGTCGTGGTCGTCGGATGTGGTGGTCGCGGTCTCCTTGACACCCCAGTCGATGCCGATCACGCGACCGGTTGCGGGCAGCTTCTCGGTCTGTGCGGGGACGACGAAGGACGCCCACCAGTGCCCCACCGCATCGCGGTACACGCGCACCGACGAGGGTGGCTCGGGCAGCTCGCGCGACCACACCGGCGGCACCACGATGTGGCCGGCGAGATGCAGACGGCCGTCCTTGAGGCGGAACCCTCGCTTGGTGTATTCGAGGGTGGGCAGCGCTTCGCGCTTCTTCTTGTACTTCGGCATCCCGGCCCGCTGCCGCATCGGCAACCGCGCCTTGATGTCCTTGAGGGCCTTCGCACGCGACCTGCCGAAGTCGCGTATCAGCTGCTGCTGAGGAACGCAGGCACCATCGGCCAGCCACGGCGTGCGCGATCGGGCCTCGGTCAGCATCGCCGCGAGCTGGACCGGCCCACACGTCGTCTTCTCGCCACTCGCCCGGTTGTGCGCGTGGACAGCCTTGGACTTGGCGACGCACTCGTTCCACACCCAACGCGCCCGGTCCCACTCGGCTTCGAGCGCAGTGCGGGCCGACGCCGACAGACGCACGCGGTAGGTGTACCGGCAATGGCCGGCCGCCTGCGTGGTCGCTTCTGTCGTCATGCATCGGAACCTACCTGGGAGGACTGACAGTTGAGCCCTCTTGCTCTTCGCAGTGCCCCTCGCCAGCAGTTTCGGTGTACGCCGATCCGCCCCGACGGCGAATCCGCCCTCCCTGCCCCGCCCACGCGCGAGCGTCATTTCCACCCCCGGCCAAAGCCGGGCGTATCCACGAAGGAGAAACGATGAATCTCTCCCGCCCCGCGCGCATCACCTTGATCACCGGAGCGACCCAGGGCCTCGGCCGCGGCATCGCGCTCGACCTCGCCGCGCGTGGCGACACCCTCCTCCTGCACGGCCGTGACGCGGGACGGCTCGAAGCGGTCGTCGCCGATGTGCGGGCGGCCGCACCGGACGCCACGGTCCGTACGTATCTCGCCGACCTCTCGGACCTCGACCAGGTGCGGGCCATGGCGGACCGCGTCCGCGACGCCGAACCCCGTCTCGACGCGCTGGTCAACAACGCGGTCGCCGGTGGCGGCGCGGAGCCGCTGCGGCGGGAGCTGAGCGCGCAGGGCCACGAACTGCGCTTCGCCGTCAACCACTTGGCCCCCTACGCCCTGATCCGCGGCCTGCTGCCCCTGCTCAAGGCCTCCGCGCCCGCCCGCGTCGTCAACGTCGCCTCCATGGGGCAGGAGCGAATCGACTTCGACGACGTCATGCTGGAGCGGGACTACGAGGGGCTGCGGGCGTACTGCCGCAGCAAGCTCGCCCTGATCATGGCCACGTTCGAACTGGGTGCGGAACTAGACGACACCGGAGTCACGGTCAACGCCCTGCATCCGGCGCATCTTATGGACACGGAAGGCGTGCGCGCGTACGGCTTCACTCCGGTGACGGGGATCGACGAGGGCGTCCGGCCGACGGTGCGGCTGATCACGGACCCGGAGCTCGGTTCCACCACGGGCCGGTACTTCGACCGCTTCACGGACGCCCGCGCCCACGAACAGGCCTACGACAAGGAGGCCCGCCGGCGCCTGATGACCCTGACGGACGAGCTGACGGGGTACGGCCCGGCGGCACCGTGAACCGGACGCCGATGTCCCGGGGCAGTGGAGTCCGTCGGACACCCTCCACCCCGGGACATCGTCCCCTCCTACTGTGTGGTCACGTGGACGTAGTCGACGACGAGCTGCTGGGGGAAGCTCGTGCTGCCGTCGGGGTCGCCGGGCCAGTAGCCGCCGACCGCGAGGTTGAGGATCAGGAAGAACGGCTTGTTGAACGCCCACTGGTTGCCGCCGACGTCGGCGGGCGTTCGGGTCTGGTAGACGTTGCCGTCGACGGACCACTTGACGGAGTTCGGGGCCCAGTCGACGGCGAACGTGTGGAATCCGTCCGCGAAGGCCTGTCCGCCGGGCAGCGTGTAGGCCGCGCCGATGCCGCCCGAGCCCGAGTATCCGGGGCCGTGCAGCGTGCCGTGGACCGTGCTGGGTTCGAAGCCGACGTTCTCCATGACGTCGATCTCGCCGCTGGCGGGCCAGCCGACGCTGCCGATGTCGTCCCCGAGCATCCAGAACGCGGGCCACATGCCCTGCCCGCGCGGCACCTTCATCCGGGCCTCGACATGACCGTAGGCCTGGGTGAACCTGCCCGAGGTGTTGAGCCGGGCCGAGGTGTACTCGCAACGCCCGTACCAGCATTGGTAGTTGTTCGGGTTCTCCTTGCGGGCCGTGATGACCAGGTTGCCCTGGCCGTCCAGCGCGGCGTTGCTGTTGCCCGCCGTGTAGTACTGCCGCTCATGGTTGTTGACGTTGTCGCCGGTCTCGATCTGCCACTTGCCGCCGTCGACGGCAGAGCCCGCGGCGCCGTTGAAATCATCGGTGAACGTGGCCGCGGCGGCTTTCGCGGGACTGTCGATGGGCGCAGGGGCGGCGGACGCGCCGCTGGGCATCGCCGCCAGGCTCGCGGCGCAGCAGGCCAGGGAGGCGGCGTACAGGGAGGCGCGACGGCGCCAGGATGAGCGCACGGTCATCACATCGCTTCACGTGTGGGGGTCGTGTGGGGGGTCGCGTGCATGACAAAGAAGCAAGCGAAGCATCCGGAAGTGAACGCCGACGACGGCCACTTGAGGCACTTCCTTCACTTCTTGATTTAAAGGAGTGCCCATCGTGGCGTCAAGGCATTGGCGTGTACCAAGTGCGAGCAGCGACCCCGCAGGCGCCTTGGCCTGCAGGGTCGCCCGGTGGGCCGACGGCCCGGTTCAGCCGGGAAGCGCCAGGCCCTTGGCGATGCCGTTCTTCTGGATCTCGGACGTGCCGGTCAGGACGCGGAACATCCGGATCTTGCCGAAGAGACACTCGACTTGGTTGCGCCGAGCGATGCCCGCCGCCCCGGTCACCGCGGCTTCGGGGCCACGGCCTCCAGAGCGTCGACGGAGCCGGACATGACGGTGCGCACGTGCTCGGCGAGGTGCTCGGTGGGCCAGTCCCACCACGCGAGGGCGAGCAGGCGCTCGACGTCCTCGTCGGAGTAACGGCGGCGGATGAGTCTCGCCGGGTTGCCGCCGACGATCCCGTAGTCGGGCACGTCGTCGACGACCACCGAACCCGAGGCGATGATCGCCCCGTGCCCGATGCGCACGCCGGGCATCACCGTGGTGCGGTAGCCGAACCACACGTCGTTCCCGACCACCGTGTCACCCCGGCCGGGCAGCCCGCTGATGAGATCGAAGTGGTCCGCCCACGAACCGCCCATGATGGGGAAGGGGAACGTCGACGGGCCGTCCATACGGTGGTTGGCGCCGTTCATGATGAACCGCACGCCCTCGCCCAGCGCGCAGAACTTCCCGATGACCAGCTTCTCCGGCCCGTAGTGGTACAGCACATTGCGCGTCTCGAAGGCGGTCGGGTCGTCAGGATCGTCGTAGTACGAGAACTCGCCGACCTCGATCAGCGGCGAGGTGACGAGCGGTTTGAGCAGCACGACCCGCGACTGCCCCGGCATCGGGTGAAGCACGGTCGGATCGGCGGGCACGAGCGACATGACGGGTCAACTTCCTCACGTGGTACGGGACGGCGACGGGCGGCCATGCTCTCAGCCCCGCCGGGTCTCCGCCTCCAGCGCGGCCCGCGTCTTCGGACCGTACACACCGGCGTCCTCGTCGATGCCGCGGGCCACCTGATACCGGTGGACCGCGTCCGCGACATCGGTCGAGTACCTGCCGTCGGCCGGCCCCGTGTACAAGTTGAGCTGGGTCAGCCGTTGTTGGAGGTCTTTGACCTGACCGCCATGGCTGCCGGTGGACAGGACTCGGGCGCCGGACACCGGGCGGGCGGCGGAAGACACCGCGGATGCGGGCGCGGAAGGCGTCGTGGAGGAGGATTTCGCCGAGGTGGAGGCGGGTGCCGCCGCCGAGGTGGACGCCGTTCCGGAGGCGGCCGACGTCGAAGGGCCGGGGGAGCGGGTCGCGTGCGCGCCGCCGTTCTCGGGAGAAGGGTCCGCCGACCGCGACGAGACAGGTCCGGACGGCGCGGGCACGGCGGAATCCTCCGCCGCCGACACGGTCCGGCTCGGGCCGGTCCCGGAGCTGAACACGCCACTCACCACGGCGATGACGGCGGCCGCCCCGACACCCAACGCCGCGGCCCCGACGATCACCCGCCGGCGCCTGAGGGGCGCGGGCGGCCGAAGACCACGGCCGGCGGCGACAGCATGCTCCGAAGTCCGGACCGGCATACCCTCGACGGCCGGCCCGACCCGGACCGGCCCCTCGAAGAGCTGCAGATCCTCCTGGGCCACCGTCCCGGCGGACTGACCGGGCGGGGCCACCTGCCCGAACACCGGGTTCACCGGCACCGCCGGTGCGGGCGTCGCGCAGCCGCACACCGGCTGCCGGCCGGCAATCGGTTCGGACCCGCACAAGGGGCATCGCTGTGCACTCACGTGAATGGCCCCTCCTCCGGGCGGCCACAGCATATGCCGGTGATCAGGTGAAGTCCGACGGTGGTACCGGCCCGAGGCCACCTGACCGATGGAGCGCAGAGGCAAGGAGCGCAGCAAGCCCGGCCTGTCAACGGCGAGCGCTCCAGAACCACCGCGAGTACCGGCGGGCCGCCGAGACCCTGCGCCGCACCGAGGAACTGGACGCTCAAGTCACGTCGCTGCAGGGTCTTCTGTGAGGGGGAGGAGTCACCCACGTCTCCTTCGACGAGTTCGAATTGTCGGATGCAGCCGACCGGTTCGTGCTCGTGGCCGCGAACGCCCCGGAGGCGAACCCGGACGCCGACCTCTCCGGCTTCACGGACGCCTGCATCCGCCTGCTCGACCCGAGGCCGGCCGACCTGGGACGGCTCGAGGTCTCCGACGGCCGCTCGGGCGAGACCGCCCTGGTGCGCGGTTCGTTCCGCCGCGGACCGAACGGGGACTGGGACTTCCTCCTGGGCGGCAGGGCTACGCGGGCGGCCTGGAGCAGCTCGTTCAGGACTTCGGCATCGAGGTGGAGCAGGTCGAGCGCGGCTCGTCGGGCCGGGGACTGAGCTGCGCCCGGGGGCGCGACGGCGCTCGGACCTGGGCGGCGCTGGCGTTGCGTATCTGCGTGGGTCCCGGTCGCGGACGTACCGTCGTGCACGTCAGGGCCAGACTCGCTTCTCACCGAAACGGCAGGAACGCTCCATGAGTACCACGCACTACGACGTCGTCGTCCTGGGCGCCGGGCCCGGTGGCTACACCGCGGCCGTGCGCGCCACCCAGCTGGGGCTTCGTGCCGCGGTCGTCGAGGGGAAGTACTGGGGCGGTGTCTGCCTGAACGTGGGCTGCATCCCGTCCAAGGCGCTCCTGCGCAACGCCGAACTCGCGCACATCTTCACGCAGCAGGCCTCGGCCTTCGGCATCCACGTCGAGGGGCAGGTCAGCTTCGACTACGGCGAGGCCTACCGGCGCAGCCGCAAGGTCGCCGACGGCCGGGTCGCGGGCGTGCACTACCTGATGAAGAAGAACGGCATCACCGAGTACGACGGGCGCGGCACGTTCATCGACGACCACACGCTCCGGGTCGACCTGACCGCCGGCGGGAGCGAGACCGTCACCTTCGGGAACTGCATCATCGCGACCGGCGCCACCACCCGCCTCCTGCCGGGCACCGCCCTCAGCGACCGCGTGGTCACCTACGAGGAGCAGATCCTCTCCGAGACGCTTCCCGAGTCCATCGTCATCGCGGGCGCCGGAGCGATCGGTGTCGAGTTCGCGTACGTCCTGCACAACTACGGTGTCAAGGTGACCGTCGTCGAGTTCCTGGACCGCATGGTGCCGACCGAGGACGCCGACGTGTCCAAGGAACTCTCCCGTCAGTACCGGAAGTTGGGTATCGAGGTGCACACCGGGACCCGGGTGGAGTCCATCGACGACAGCGACCCGGCGGCCAAGGTGCGCGTCACCGTCTCCAAGGACGGGCAGCAGCGCGTGATCGAGGCCGACAAGGTCCTCCAGGCGATCGGCTTCGCGCCGCGGACCACCGGATACGGGCTCGAGAACACCGGCGTACGGCTCACCGACCGCGGCGCGATCGACGTGGACGGACGCGGCCGCACCAACGTGCCCCACCTGTACGCGATCGGCGACGTGACCGCGAAGCTGATGCTGGCGCACGCGGCGGAGGCCATGGCGGTGATCGCCGCCGAGACGATCGGCGGCGCGGAGACCATGGAGGTCGACTTCACCATGATCCCGCGCGCCACCTACTGCCAGCCGCAGATCGCCAGCTTCGGCTGGACCGAGGCGCAGGCCCGCGAACTCGGTTTCGACGTGAAGGTGGCGAAGTTCCCGTTCTCCGCGAACGGGAAGGCTCACGGCCTCGGTGAGCCGACGGGCTTCGTCAAGGTCATCAGCGACAACCGGTACGGCGAACTGCTCGGCGCCCACCTCATCGGCCCCGAAGTAACCGAACTGCTACCGGAGTTGACGCTGGCTCAGCAGTGGGACCTGACCGTTCACGAGGTGGCCCGCAACGTGCACGCCCACCCGACGCTCGGCGAGGCCGTGAAGGAGGCGGTGCACGGGCTGGCCGGACACATGATCAACATGTGACGGTCGTCCGGGCGGCGCCGCCTCCTCCGGTGGCCGCGTCTCCTCGGTCGGGCGCAGTTCGACGCCCGGCCGTCACGCGGTCGCGAGCGAGACCTCGGTCGACTTGATCAGGGCCATGACGGAGGTACCGGGGGCCAGGGCCAGGTCGGTGACGGCGTCCTTGGTGATCGCGGACGTCAGTTCGCCGCCCGGGACGCTGACCTTGACAGAGGCCATGGCGCCGCCCATGGCGATGTCGTCGACCGTTCCGGCGAGCTGGTTGCGGATGGACAGCCCTTCGACCCTGCTGGTGGCGAGGGAGACCTCCGTGGACTTGACCAGGGCGCGTACGGCGGATCCCTCGGTGAGGCCGAGGTCCTTCACGGCGTCCAGGGTGATCGCGGCGGTGATGTCCTGGCCGCCGTCGAGGCGGACCTTGACCGTCGCCATGGCTTCACCCGCGGTGATGCCCGTGACGCTGCCGGGAAGCTGATTGCGGATGCTCAGACTCATGCGGAACGCCTCACAGGAATGGTCTGGAATGTCAGGTTTTGGGCCTGCGTAAGCATCACCGTAGTCGGGTTGGGTGCGGCTGTGGGTGAGGCCCGTCGCATCTGCGAGGCGAGGGGGCGTGGGCGCCTGGCAGGTCGGAGGCGCCGAATCTGTTACGGGCCCGTGGGCGCCGAGTCAGGCGGGATACGCGTGCGTCTGCGCCGCCTTGACCGTGGCCCAGACCGGCGCGCCCGGGTGCAGGTCCAGCTCGGCTGCGGCGACCGTCGTGAGGTCGGCGGCGAGCTCGAGTTCCCCCGTGAGATCCGCGCGGATCTGGTCCCCGTGGGTCTCGAGCCCGGCGACCTGACAGCGCCACAGATTGCGGGCGCTGGTGCCGGTGGGCCGGTCCCGGTACAGGGTCACGGCGATCGGCGGGAACGCCACGAAGGCGGGTCCCGACAGCTCCTCGCTGGTCGCGATCTCCGGCCCGGAGTCGACCCGCACCACGTGCCCGTCGGCCTGCCCTTTGTAGAGGTTCAGGCCGACCAGCTGGGCGATGTAGTCCGTACGGGGGCGACGGGCGATGTCGGCGGGGGCGCCCTCCTGGACGACGCGCCCGTGCTCGATGACGACGAGCCGGTCGGCGAGCACCATCGCGTCCAGCGGGTCGTGAGTGACCAGTACGGCGACGGCCTCGAACTCGGCCAGGTGGCGCCGGAGGTGGGCGCGCACGTCGAGGCGGGTGCGGGCGTCGAGCGCGGCGAGCGGCTCGTCGAGGAGCAGCAGTCGCGGACGGGTGGCGAGGGCGCGGGCCACGGCCACGCGCTGGGCCTGGCCGCCGGACAGCCGGCGCGGCTTGGCGCCGTGGTGGTCGGCGAGGCCCATGCGGTCCAGCCACTGCGCGGCCTGATCGCGTGCCTCGGCCTTGGGTACGCCATGGCAGCGCGGGCCGAAGGCGACGTTGTCCAGGGCGCTCAGGTGGGGGAAGAGGAGGTAGTCCTGGAAGACCACGCCGACCGGCCGGGACTCGGGCGCCGTACGGTCCAGCGCGGCGCCGTCCAGGTGCAGATGACCACCCGTCAAAGGCGTGAGTCCCGCCAGCGCGCGCAGGGCGGTGGTCTTGCCGGCGCCGTTCGGTCCGAGGAGCGCGACCACGTCGCCCGGGGCCACCCTCAGGGCGACGTCGAGGCGGAACGTGCCGCGGTCGACGACGAGGTGGGCGTCCAGCCCTTCGGCGCGGATGTCGGCGGCGGGGATGCCGCCGGTGACCTGGTCGATGTGCGTCATGGGGCGGTCATCCGGTGGTCGGACGGTCCGGCGGGGACCGTGTGGGGGAGGGCAGGGCCGGTCATGACGCCGTCATCCAGCGGTCACGCAGCCCCGCGAGGACCGCGATCGACACGGCGAGCAGCACCAGGCTGAGGGCGATCGCGGCGGCCGGGTCGTTCTGGAGCGCCAGGTACACGGCCAGTGGCATGGTCTGCGTACGGCCGGGGAAGTTGCCCGCGAAGGTGATGGTCGCGCCGAACTCGCCGAGCGCGCGCGCCCAGGCGAGGACAGCGCCCGCTGCGATACCCGGCATGATCAGAGGCAGCGTCACCCTGCGGAACGCCGTGAAGCGGGAGGCGCCCAGCGTCGTGGCGGCCTCCTCGAACCGCGGATCTGCGGCCCGCAGCGTGCCCTCCACGGAGATGACGAGGAACGGCATCGCCACGAACGACTCCGCGACCACGACCCCCGCCGTGGTGAACGGCAGCGTGATCCCGAACCACGAGTCCAGCCACTGCCCGACGACACCGTTGCGCCCGAGCGCCAGCAGCAGCGCCACACCGCCCACCACCGGTGGCAGCACGAGCGGCAGCGTCACCAGAGCCCGGACGAAGCCGCGCCCGGGGAATTCCGTGCGCGCGAGCAGCCAGGCCAGCGGCACCCCGAGGACCAGGCTCACCGCCGTGGCCGCCGTCGCGCAGATCAGCGAGAGCTGGAGCGCCTGCCAGACCTCCGGACTTGTCAGCTGGTCCGGCAGGCTGCGCCAAGGGGCCCGTACGAGCAGGGCGATCAGGGGCAGCAGCAGAAACGCGAGGCCGACGAGGGCGGGCAGCAGGAGCGGGAGGGGCGCCCCACGTCCTCGGGCGCCCGGCCGGGCACGCCGACGCCGCGGCCCGGCCCCACGGGTGTCGCCACCCGTGAGGACCTCGGCCGCGGCCCCGGACTTGTCGAGCTCGGTCACGGCTTGAGGAACCCTGCCGCCGTCAGGACCTTCTGGCCCTCGGGGGACTGCACGAGCGCGATGAACTCCTTGGCCGCTTCGGCGTTCGGCGCGTTCTTCAGGAGAGCGATCGGGTAGTCGTTGATGGCGTTGGTGGACTCGGGGAACTCGACACCCTCGACCTTGTCGCCCGCGGCCTTCACGTCGGTCTTGTAGACGACGGCGGCGTCGGCCTCCTTCAACTCCACCTTCGTCAGGGCGCTCTTGACGTCCTGCTCGTACGAGGCCGGGGTGAGCTTGAGCTTGCTGGCGTCCAGCGCCTTCTGCGCGGCGGCGCCACAGGGCACCGTCTTGTCGCAGAGCACGACCTTGAGGCCGGACTTGGTGAGGTCCTTGAGGGAGGCGACCTTGTCGGGGTTGCCCGGCAGGGTCGCGATCTCCAGCTGATTGCGCACGAACGTCGACGGAGCAGTAGCCGCGTCCTTCTTGTCCGTCACGATCGCCATCGTCTTGGGGCTGGCGGCGGCGAACACGTCGGCCGGCGCGCCACCGGTGATGCTGGCGGCGAGGGTGTCGCTGCCGCCGAAGCTGAACGTCACCTTCGTGCCTGGGTGCGCCTTCTCGAAGTCCTTGCCCAGGGTTGTGAAGCTCTCCTTGAGCGAGGCGGCGGCGAAGACGGTCACCGTGCCCGTGAGCTTCTTGGAGGAGTCCGCGGACGCCGAGGGGGAAGAGTCCTTCTTGGAGGACGAGTCCGAGCCGGAGGAGCAGGCGCTCAGCGCCAGCAGCGCGGCGACGCCTATGCCGGTCACCTGCAGGGTCCGGCGCGCGTAACGGGTCATCACGGGGTTACTCCCTAGGGCTCTCTGGCGAAGAATCGGGCTGATTCTCCGCGAAGCGTCCGGCGGACACTTCAATGACTTTCGACGACCACGTTGGTCGATTTGATCACGGCGACGGCAGGCACACCGGGTTCCAGCTCCATCTCCTCGGCCGACTCCCGGCTGACCATGGCCACGATCCGGAAGGGTCCGGCCTGGATCTCCACCTGCGCCGACACATCCCCGAGGACCACCTCGGTGACGATGCCGGAGAGGCGGTTGCGCGCCGAGGATCCGTTGTTCGTCCGCTCGGTGCGGTGCAGTTCCCGGGCGAAGGACGCCAGGTCCGGCCCGGGGATGATCCGGCGGCCCAGTTCGTCACGCTCGGCATGCAGCTTCCCGCCGTCGACCCAGCGCCGAAGGGTGTCGGCGCTGACGCCCATCAAGGCGGCCGCCTCCCCGATCCGGTAGGTGCGCATGCACGGATCATACTGCCGCAGATGCGAGGCGGAAGTCTCTTGTTGCATCGCATGAGCTGGATCATGTGCAGGCGGGGGTAGGCATGTGCGTTTGTATGAGAGTGCTCCGGCCGCGGCCCGGGTACGGTCATTCGGGAGGTGGTAGTCCGTGCGTCGATCCCTTACGGCCGCCGGTCCGGTGGCAGAGCTCGCCCTGACCGGCGATGTCGCGCGCCCGGCCCGGCTGACGGTGCCCGATCTGCTCGACTGGCCGCAGCACGCGGCCCGGGTCAGCTTCGAGTGCGCCACCAGCGGCATCCAGGAACACAGCTTCGCGGGCCCGCTGCTGCACGACGTCCTGCACGACGCGGGACCCGGCTTCGACCCGGCCCGGCGCAAGGACCGCCTGCGGTTCCTGATCGCGGTGACCGGAGCCGACGGCCATCACGCCCTGCTGTCCTGGGCGGAGATCGACCCGGATTTCGGACGGGCACCCGTCCTGCTCGCCGTCACCATCGACGACACGCCCCTCGACCGGGCCGGCCCCCAGCTCGTCCTGCCCCAGGACCGCTGCGGGGCACGGCACATCAGCGGCATCAACGCGATCCGCGTGGACGGCCGCTACACGTCGTGGGCGTGACCGGGCCAGAGCGCCACCAGTACACGGGACCCGGGCCGGTACCGCCGGCCGGGTAGCGGTCGAGGAGAGCGTGCGCAGCGGTCGGTCGGCGGGCGCGTACACCTGCTCCCCGTCGACCGACCGCTCCTGAGGCCTGGTCGACCGGCGACTTCCGGGGCCGGTGAGACGGCCGCCGCCCGCAGACGTCAGGTGCGGTCGATGTGCACGTTCGTCGACTTCACGCGGGCGGTGGCCTCCGCGCCGACCTCAAGTCCCAGCTCCTCCACGGCCTCGCGCGTGAGCAGCGACACCAGCCGGTGAGGGCCCGCCTGGATCTCCACCTGGGCCGCCACATCGCCCAGCTTCACGGCGGTGACGATGCCGGGGAAGGCGTTGCGCGCGGAGGTGTACGAGATGTCGTCCTCGCCGCCGGTCCTGGCGACCTCGACCGAGAGGGCGGCGAGGTCCCTGCCGTCGATGAGCCGCCGCCCGCTCGCGTCGCGGTGGGTGGCCACTCTGCCCGCATCGGCCCATCGGCGCGCGGTGTCCGGGCTCACGCCGAGAAGCCGCGCGGCCTGGCCGATCGTGTAGGACTGCATACGCGTCAAGATAGACGAATAGTCAGGTGAGCCCGTCCTCGGCGAGTCGCATCGTGAACCACAGCGCGGGGTCCTCCGGCAGCACGTAGCGCTCCACTTCCACGAACCCGTGCTTCTGCGCGAACCGCACCCCGGCCACGTTGGACGCCAGGATGACCGTCTCGATGACGGCGGCGTCCAGCGTCCGCGCGTACGCAAGACCGTGGCGGTAGAGCACTTCGCCGAAGCCCTGCCGGCGGTGGCCGGGGAGTACGCGGGCGATCACCGTGGCCGTGGCGGTGTCGTTCGTCGGCGGGCGCACCGTCGTGCAGCCCACGAGGGTGTCGCCGAGGTAGGCGACTTCCAGATGGTTGCGGCCCACCCGCTCGCGCACGTCGTCGAGGGACAGTGGGTCGGCCGGGATGATCAGGTTGTGGACGTGACGCCAGTCCTCGATCAGGGCGTCGCCCTGCACCTTCGCTATGCGCAGATCAGTCATCGCAGCAGGAAATCGTGCGCATCGCCGCACGTCAACTGCATATCGGTACCCGGCAGTCGGTGATCGGGCGACCTCGCTGCGGCCTGGAGGGGATGCGGTGGCGCGGCGGGCGCGGCGCTGCCTCAGCGCGTGGTCTCCGTGGGCGGTTCGTAGGCCCCGGTCTCGGTGTCCGATTCGTCGCCGAGGGCCTGTTCGGCCCAGATGATCTTCCCTTCGAGGGTGTAGCGCGCTCCCCAGCGCTGGGAGAACTGGGAGACGAGGAACAGCCCGCGCCCGCCCTCGTCGGTGGTGCGGGGGTGGCGCAGATGCGGAGCGCTGGCGCCCGCGTCGGACACCTCGCAGATCAGCGCCCGTTCGACGATCAGACGCAGCCGGATCGGCCCGGAGGCGTACCGGATCGCGTTGGTGACGAGTTCGCTGACGACGAGTTCCGTGGTGTACGCGAGTTCATCGAGCCCCCATGCGGACAGCTGCTGGGTGACCTTCTTGCGTGCCTCGGCGACGACCGCCGGGTCGCTCTCCAGGTCCCACGACGCGACCTGCCCGGCGCCGAGACGGTGGGTACGGGCCATCAGCAGGGCCACGTCGTCGTTCGGGCGCGCGGGCACCAGCGCGTCGACGACGGCGATGCAGCGGCCCTCCAGGGACTGGCCGCGCAGCTCCAGGACATTGCGCAGGCGCTCCCTGCCCGCGTCGAGGCCGGGCTCGCGGCCGGGTTCCCGGGGGTCGATGGCGAGCAGTCCGTCGGTGTGCAGGGCGAGCACAGTGCCCTCCGCGAGGGAGAACTCGGCCGCCTCGAAGGGCAGACCGCTCGTGCCCAGCGCCGGCCCGATCGGGAGCTGGGGGAAGGAGACCTCGCCGTCCGGGGTCACGAGCGCGGGTGGGGGATGCGCGGAGCTGGCCATGGCGCACTGCCCGCTGACCGGGTCGTACACCACGTACAGACAGCTGGAGCCCACGGCCTGGACCGCGCTGCGGGCGTCCTCCTCGCGTGCGCCCCTGCTGACGAGGTCGTCGAGGTGGGCCAGGACCTCCTCCGGCGGCAGGTCCAGATCCGCGAGCGTCTGGACCGCGGTGCGCAGCCGCCCCATGGCGGCGGCGCCGTCGATGCCGTGGCCGGGGACGTCACCCACGACGAGGGCGACCCGGGCGCCGGACAGCGGGATGACGTCGAACCAGTCGCCGCCGAGGCCCGTCAGCTCGTCCGCGGGCCGATAGCAGGCGGTGACGTCCACCGCGTCCTGCTCGGGCAGATGGCTCGGCAGCAGACTCCGCTGCAGCACCAGCGCGGCGTCGCGTTCGCGTGTGTAGCGGCGGGCGTTGTCCACGCAGATCGCGGCCCGCGCGACGAACTCCTCCGCGAGCGCCAGATCCTCCGCGTCGAACGGGTCAGGACGGTCCCGCCGGAAGAAGCTGGTGACGCCCATCGTGATGCCGCGCGAGCGGATCGGCACGATCATCATCGAGTGCAGTCCGAGCTCCATGAGGAAAGCCGCCGGGCGGCCCGGGGCGGCCGCCGCCCAGTCCTCGGCCCGGGCGTCGACCCGCTCCTCCAGCCAGGACTCACCGCTGGTCAGGACCCGGACGGGGGGTGAATCCGCGTGATAGCGGACCGTCTCCCCGATGCGGACGACGGTCTCGGGGGCGCCGTCCCGCACAGACCGGTGACCCGCGCGCCGCAGCATCACCGTCTCGGAGTCATCCGGCGGCCCCGGCGTCGGCTCGGACCCTTCGAGCACCGACTCCAGCAGATCCACGGCGACGAAGTCCGCGAGGCCGGGCACCGCCACATCGGCCAGTTCCTGCCCGGTCTGCAGGACGTTCAGACTCCGGCCGATGTGCTCACCGGCCCGGTCAAGGAGGGCGAGCCGCTGCCGGGCCAGATAGCGGTCGGTGATGTCCATCGCCGTGTAGTACACGCCCAGGGGGTGTCCGCTGTCGTCGTCGAGCCGCGAGAACGACATGGCGTGGGCGACCTGGCGGTGCGGCTCGGACTGTACGCGGCCCACTTGCTCGTAGCCCACGATCGCTTCGCCCGTCTCCAGGACCTTCCGCATCTTCGCTTCGAGCCGCTCGGAGTCGAGCCCGGGCTGGATGTCCGCCAGCCTGCGACCGATGCGGTCCTGTGCCGGACCGCCGCCGAACTGTGCCAGCGCCTCGTTCGACCACACGTACCGCAGATCCGTGTCCACGATGGCGATCCCCAGGGGGGAGCGCGTGGCCATCTGCTCGAGCACGGAGCGGCTCATGTTCCATCCCGGCGCCCCCGTCAGGTCCGTCACGAGCGCGATCCAGCGCTCGGACCCCTGGCTGAGCTGCGCCTCGACGACGCGCACCATCAGGGTGACCGAGTGGCCGTCGCGGTGCCTCGCCGTCAGGATCCCGGACCAGCCGCCGCTCCTCCTGCATCGCTCGCTGAGCGCGGGAACCCGGGCCGCGTCCGCGGGCAGCAGCAGCTCGGCCACCTTCCGGCCCACGACCTCGGCGGCCGCGTACCCCAGCAGCCGCCCGGCTCCGCCCGACCAGCCGGACACCACCCCGTGCGTGTCGAGCAGCACCGGCGCGGCGTCCGCCACGTCGAAGCGCTGCTCGGTGGCATCGCTGTGCTCGCTCGTCCCCACGGTGCCCCGCTCCGTCCTGAAGGTGGCTTTCCTCTCCCGTCCATTCTTCACCTCGGGTGACGATGGCGGCAGCTGTTCGCCACCCGCACGCCTGCGCGCCGGGAAATTCCGGGGCGCCCGCCGGGGTTCCTTGCGAGGATGACCACCCGTCGTACCCGCTTCGAAGGGAAGCCACGTGCCCCGCGCCGTCTCGCTGATCCGCTCGTCCTCGCTGTCCGACGTCGCCGAGTACGCCTACGCGGCCACGGCGCCCGCGGAAGCGCGGCTGATCTTCCTCGCGGGGGCCTGTCCGCTGAACGAGGACGGCTCGACGGCCGCCGTGGGCGACTACGCCGGACAGGCGGCCAAGGCCGTGGAGAACATGCGGACGGCACTCGCCGAATCCGGCGCCACGCTCGGCGATGTCATCAGCACCCGCGTCCTCGTCGCGTCCACGCGCCGGGAGGACCTCGTGACGGCGTGGAAGGTGGTGCGCGACGCGTTCGGCGACCACGACGTCCCCAGCACGCTGATGGGGGTCACGGTGCTCGGGTACGACGACCAGCTCGTGGAGATCGAGGGCGTCGCGGCGGTACTGGACTCCTGACGGGGGCGGGCCGGTCGCGGGTGGCCGCTCGGGCCGGTTCCACGGGCGGCGGCCACGCCACTAGAGTGCCTCCATGCCGGGTGAAAACGTGCCAGACCGCCGCGAGCTGCGTGCGTCGCACGAGGAGCGCGACCAGGTCGTGGAGCGGCTGGCTGTCGCCGCCGGTGACGGCCGCCTGACCGCGGACGAGCTGGACGAACGGCTCGAGGCCGCGCTGACGGCCCGTACCCACGGTGAGCTGGCGGCCCTGCTCGCCGACCTGCCCGACGCCGGTCCCGCGTGGGCGGCCGGGGGCGCGGCCGCAACCCCGAGGGACGTGTCGCGGATCGTCGTCGACAGCGCGAGCGGGAAGCGGGACGGCGACTGGGTGGTTCCGAAGCGTCTGGAGATCGAGTCGAGGAGCGGTTCCGTCGTTCTCGACTTCACCCAGGCCGTCATGGCGGCGCCCACCCTGGAGATCGAGGTCGCGGTGCGCAGCGGTTCGGTGACGCTGCTGGTGCCGCCCGACGTCGTCGCCGACGTCGACGACCTGGCCGTACGCGGCGGCAGCGTGCGCCATCAGGCGCGGCCCGAGCCCGTGACGCCGGTCAGGCTGCGTATCCGGATGACGGGTGAGGTCCACAGCGGCAGCGTCACCATACGGCCGCCCAGGCCGCCCCGCCGCGGCTTCTGGCAGTGGCTGCTGCGGCGCCCGCGACCGGCGGCGGCGCTCCCTCGCTGACGGGACCCCGGTGGGACGTGCGGATCATGGTCCGCCCCCGGAGGCTATGGTCGGCCCGAGCGTTCGCTGCGCGAGGAGGACCGGCCATGGAAGCCGCCGACGTGAACACCCCTGCCGACGACGGCTCATCAGGACGGGCGGGCTACCGGCGGTCGGCCGGGTCGCCGCGCGGTGAAGCCCGGCGTCGGGAACTCCTCGCCCGCGTCACCGAGGACCTCGCGGTCAACGGGCTCGTGGACTTCTCGCTCCGGCGCGCGGCGCGAGCGGCCTGCACCACGCACAAGGTGCTCCTGTACCACTTCGACGGGGCCGACGACCTGCTCACGCAAGCGATCGTCCAACTGCGCGAGAGGCGCATCGCGAAGGCGCTGGCCACCGCCACCGAGGGTCACGACCGCAGGACGCTGGCGGACTGGGTACGCGCGGTCTGGCCGATCCTCGTAGGGGAGCAGGCGCGCGTGCTCGACCAGGCCATCGGGCTGGCGATGTACGACCCGGAACGCCATGCGGCGCTGGGCCGTGAGGCGTCGCAGCAGTATCTGCCCACTCTGCTGTCCGTGTGTCCCCGGCACTGGTCAGACCGTCGCAAGCTCGAGGTCGCCGAGATGGTCCTCGCCACGCTCCGGGGCTTTCTGGTGGACGCGCGGACCAGCGGTGATGCCGAGGGCGTCGCCGCCGGGTTCGAGGCGCTGACCCGCGCGCTGGAGCGGGAGGAGGCCGCGGAGGCGTAACCGCGGCGCTGGACGGCCCCCGATCCTGCCGGGCCCCGTGGGCGGAGACGTAGACACGTTGTGAACCACGTGGTTCACTTTTTGCGAGGGTGCTTCTCATCCAATCGGATCCACTCGGAGGCCGGTCATGCGGATGTCCATGGAGCGGGAGAAAGTCCGATTCCCCAGCGGCGGCACCGAGTGCGCCGCGTGGCACTACCAGGGGACGAACGGCGCGTGTGTGGTCATGGCGGCCGGCGGCGGGGTGACCAAGGAGCCGGGCACCGACCCGTTCGCGGCACGCTTCCACACCGCCGGGTTCAGCGTCCTGGCCTTCGACTACCGGCACCTCGGCGAAAGCGGGGGAGCGCCGCGCCAGATCCTGAACATCAGGGAGCAGCTCGCCGACTGGCAGGCCGCGATCGCGTGCGCCGCCGCCCTGCCGGAGGTCGACCCCGCCCGGCTCGCGGCCTGGGGGTTCTCGGCATCGGGTGGCCACATCTTCGAAGTCGCGGCGCGGACACCGCAGTTGGCGGCAGCGATCGCGCAGACACCGCTGGCCGACGGCCCCGAGGCGTCGCGCGGGGCGATGGCGTATCAGACGCCGTGGGGCATGCTGCGGCTCACTGTCAGGGGTCTGCTCGATGCCGCCCGTGGTCTCGTCGGACGCAAGCCCTTGCTGATGCCGCTCGCCGGGCCGCCCGGGACCGTGGCGATGCTCACCACGCCGGACGGCAACGACGGGGACCGGGCGCTCAACCCCGACAACCGCTACCCCGACTGGCGGCAGGAGGTCGCCGCCCGCTCAGCACTGAGCCTCAGCATCTACCGGCCGGGTCGCCACGCGTCCAAGGCGCGATGTCCCCTGATGGTCGTCGTGTGCGACCAGGACCGGTCCGCCCTGCCAGGGCCGGCCGTCGCCGCGGCGCGACGAGCACCGCAGGCAGAGACGGTCCACCTGCCGGGAGGGCACTACGCGCCCTTCATGGACGCGCACGAACCGGCGGTTGAGGCCGAACTCGCCTTTCTCCAGCGCCACTTGATCGATGAGGGACCTGATGGCGATGGTGTCGCGGCGACTGCTGATCCTTCGGTCCGGAGCCCGTCATGAGGGAGATCGAGCTCTCCGCGGGGACCATCGAGTACGAGGACACGGGCGGGCAGGCGGACGCGGATGCCAGTGGCCACACCGTCGTCTTCCTGCACGGCCTGATGATGGACGCCTCGCTCTGGGACGGACCGATCGCGGAACTGTCAGGCGAGCACCGGTGCGTGGCGCCGGCGCTGCCCCTCGGCGCACACCGCCGTGCGATGCGCACCGACGCCGATCTGTCGCTGTCCGGCGTCGCCCGACTCGTGGTCGAGTTCCTCGACCGACTCGACCTGCGCGACGTCACCCTCGTAGGCAACGACACCGGCGGCGCGCTCGTTCAACTGGTCATCTCCGAGGGCGCAGCCGAGCGTGTGGGGCGCGTGGTGCTCGTCTCGTGCGAGGCGTTCGACAACCTTCCACCGGGGCTGACCGGCAGAATGCTCGCTCGCGCGGGGAAACTGCCGCCACGGATGTTCGGGCTGTTCATGCAGCAGATGCGGTTCGGCGTGGTGCGGAGGCTGCCGGTCGCGTTCGGGTGGCTGACGAAACGGGGCGGCGCTGCGACCGGTCGGTGGATGAGGCCGGTCATCACGCAGCCGGAGATTCGCCGAGATGCCGTACGGATGCTGCGCGCGGTGTTCTCCGACACGCGCGTCCTGCTCAGGGCGGCGGAGCGCCTGCCGGGATTCGACCGGCCCGCGCTCATCATCTGGGCGCGCGACGACCGCGTGATGCCGCTCGACCACGGCCGGCGCCTGGCCGAACTCCTCCCGCACGGACGGCTGGTCGAGATCGAGGACAGCTACACCCTTGTCCCCCTGGACCGGCCGACCGAACTGGCATCGGCCGTAAGGGAGTTCACGCGTCTACCCGATCCGGATCCGCGCTGACGGCTCCTGGCCCCATCCACCGGGGGCCAATCCGCTTGCCATGATCGGCGCGCGGACCCGAGGATGACGCCATGCCCGCCTTCACCGCACCCGACGGCACCCGGCTCGCCTACCACGTCGTGGGGGAGGGTGAGCCCTTGATCTGCCTGCCCGGCGGGCCCATGCGCGCCTCCGCCTACCTCGGCGACCTCGGCGGGCTTGCGAAGCGGCGCCGCCTCGTCCTGCTGGACCTGCGCGGCACCGGCGACTCAGGCGTCCCGGCGGACCCGTCCACGTACCGCTGCGACCGGCAGGTCGACGACGTCGAGGCGCTCCGCGTCCAACTCGGCCTGGAGAACGTCGATCTGCTCGCGCACTCGGCTGCCGGAGACCTCGCGCTGCTCTACGCCGCCGGATATCCCGAGCGGGTCCGCACCCTCACGTTGGTCACCGCCCGCGCACGCGCCCTCGGTGTCGGCTTCACCACGGAGCAGCGACTCGAAGCGGCCGACCTGCGCGCGGACGAACCCTGGTTCCTCCGCGCACGCGACGCGTTCGGACGCGTCTGGGACGGCACCGCGACCGACGAGGACTTCGACGCGGCCGTCCCGTTCTTCTACGGGCGCTGGGACGCGGCCGCCGAGGCGCACGCCGCCGGCGAGGTCGACCAGACCAACGAGGAGGCGGCGGATGTCTACGCGTCCCCCGGATCCTTCGACCCCGCCGCGGCCCGCGCCGCCCTGACCGGGTGGGACGCGCGGGTCCTGGTCCTGGCGGGCGAGCGGGACGGCGGCCCGCTGCCCCGGGTCGCCGCCGCCGTCGCGGAGCTGTTCCCGCACGCCCAGCTGATCGTCCAGGAAGGCGCGGGCCACTTCCCGTGGGTCGACGACCCCGATCGCTTCACGGAGACGGTGGCCTCGTTCCTGGGATAGCCGCCGCCGTGCGTGCCGTGCGTGACCTGCGTGCCGCTCCTGCCGTGTCAGGATCGGTTTCATGATGTATCGCTGGGCTACCGAGGCCGACGCTCCCGCCATGGCCGCGCTGTTCGCCGCCAACCGCCGCGACGCCCTGACGGAACAGCAGCGGGAGGAACAGGGCTTCGTACAAGGGGGTTTCGACGCCGCCGCACTCCGCGTCATGGCCGCCGCCGGAACGCTGCTGGTCGCCGACGACGACGGTCGGGTGGCGGGTCTCCTCGCCCTCTCCGGCCCCGACGAACTGCCCGCACCACCGCCACCGGTCGCAGGGCTCCTCGCCGCGCAGGACTCGCTGCGCTGGGAGGGCCGTCCGCTGAGCGAGGTGCGCTGGCTGCTCTACGGTCCCGTGGTCGTCGACGCCGCCTACCGGGGGCGCGGGGTGGCGCGTGGCCTGTTCACCATGGCCGTCGAGGCGGCCGCGGCGCGGGCCGACGCGGTGGTCGCGTTCATCGAGTCCACGAACCGGCCCTCCTGGCGCGTGCACGTGGACGGGTTCGGTATGCGGCCCTTGGGCGAGTACGTGGTGGACGGTCGCGCGTACAGCGCGGTCGCGGCGGCGGCGGTGCGTGCGCCGGGTGGCGCCTGAGGGGTCCGGAGCAGGTCTACGACCGCCTGGTGGCGGACGTCGGAGGCGCCGTGGCCAGGATCAACGGGACGCCGTCGCACGGCAGCAGGCGCAGCTCGTCGTGGTCCGTGCCCTGTGCCGGTCCGGCCAGGACCGCCGCGAGGTCGGGGCCCTTGGTGAGTGAGCCGACGAGGTGGCGGGGGTCCGTCGAGGCGGCGACGCGGCCGCGCGCGTTCACCAGGCGGGCGGGCCCCGGGAGGCGCTGGAGCAGCGGCATGACGACGGACTCGAAGCGGCGCAGGTAGACATCGGCCGCGGCCACCCCCATGAAGTGCCCTCCGACCGTCACGGGCGCGGACAGCGTGAGGCTGTACTCGTCGGAGCAGAGGTAGTCGACGTAGGGGCCCGCGACCGCACGCTGTCCGGTGTCGCGGGGCAGCGTGAACCAGTCCCAGTGGGTGTAGTCCGAGTACGCCGAGCGCTGCGGGTCCAGGTCGAGCAGCAGCGGCTGCACGGATCCGTCCGCGGTCCGCTGCCACCACTCCAGCCACGCGGGTACGTCGTCGAGGAGGCCGGGCACAGCGACGAAGCCGATCCCCGAGACCAGGTCGTAGCGGTCGAGCCGGGTGTGCAGTCCGGGGCGCAGCGCGGTCAGGTCGTCCGTGGCCGGGCGGCGGCCCTCGGCGGCGACGGAGGAGAGCACCGACTCGATGTCCGCGGCGGTGGCGCCGACGGCGTCGAAGACCCCTTCGAGTGCGTCGCGGACGCGGGCGGCCGCGTCGGCTGCCGACAGGTCGTCAAGCAGCGCCGATCCGGCCTGTGCGGGACGGGGGTTGCTGCCCATCGGGGGCCTCCTTCGGACCAGGACCGCTCGCGCCGCCGGCCGGGCCGAGGCGGAGTTCGATCAGGCGCGCCATGGAGGTCTGCACGCATTCTTCGGCCAGGGCCCTGGCGCGGTCGTCCGCCCCATCATGCACGGCCGAGATCACGGCGCGGTGACGGTCCGCGGCGTCCGCGAGGAGGTCGTCGTCGTGCAGCACCAGTCGCAGCAGCGCCCCGACTTCGGTCTGCAGAGTGACTTCTTCCCTGGTCAGGCGGGCGGACTGGGCGGCGGCGGCCAGCTCGACATGGAAGCGACCGTAGATGCGGCTGCGGGCCCCCGAGTCCTTGGCGTCCATCAACTCTCCCAAAGACCTCTGCAGTTGCCGCAGATCGGCGGGCTCCGTGCGCCGGGCCGCCAGGCGGGCGGCGGCGCCGGAGACGGCGGCCCAGTGGTCGGCGAGATCGCGCAGTTCCTCGGTGCTCCAGTCGGCGAGGCGGGCGAGGAGCCGGTCCTCGGCGGGGCCGTCGGGGACGGTGACGAAGCTGCCGCCGCCGCGGCCCCTGCGGGTGGTGACCAGGCCGCGCTGCCGCAGCGCCATGAGGGCCTCGCGCAGGGTCACGGTGGAGACGCCGAGCTGGGCGGCGAGGTCGCTCTCGCCGGGCAGCTGTTCACCGTCGGCGAGCAGCCCGAGGTCGATGGCGTCACCGAGCCGCCGCACCACGGCGTCCACCCGGGCGAGTGTGTCGACGGGTGTGAAGACGGCTCTTCGGACGCCGGTTTTGTCTCGGTTCACGGTCACCACCTTGCCACTTGGCACAGCCTTTACCTTAGCGGGGCCTTGAAATTAGAACTATGGCTTCATATGTTTACGGCTAACTCCCGACAGCACCAGAAAGGTTCCCGCCCATGGAGGGAATGGCCATCCGGCTGCAGAGCCTGCGCAAGTCCTTCGGCAGGACGGAGGCCGTGGCCGGGGTCGACCTGGAGATCGCGGACGGCGAGTTCTTCTCGATGCTGGGGCCGTCCGGCTCGGGCAAGACCACGGTGCTCCGGATGATCGCGGGCTTCGAGGCTCCGACCGCCGGAACCATCGAGCTCGCGGGCGCCGACGTCACCCGCCGGGCCCCCTTCGAGCGTGACGTGCACACCGTGTTCCAGGACTACGCCCTGTTCCCGCACATGACCCTGGAGCAGAACGTCGCCTACAGCCTCAAGGTCCGCAAGGTGCCCAAGGCCGAGCGCCTCGCGCGGGCCCGGGAGGCGCTGGCGAGCGTGCAGCTCGAAGGCTTCGGCGGGCGCCGGCCCTCCCAGCTGTCCGGCGGCCAGCGTCAGCGCGTGGCCCTGGCCCGCGCCCTCGTGGGCCGCCCGAAGGTGTTGCTCCTCGATGAGCCCCTGGGCGCCCTCGACCTCAAGCTCCGTGAGCAGATGCAGGTCGAACTCAAGGCGATCCAACGGGAGATCGGCATCACGTTCGTCTTCGTGACGCACGACCAGGAGGAGGCGCTGACGATGAGCGACCGCATCGCGGTCTTCAACCAGGGCCGCGTCGAACAGGTCGGCACCCCCGCCCAGATATACGAGCGTCCTGCCACCCCCTTCGTCGCGGGCTTCGTCGGCACCTCGAACCTCCTGTCCGGCGACGCGGCGGAGCAGGTCGTGGGTGACCGGGCGACGTACAGCATCCGCCCGGAGAAGATCCACGTGCTCAAGGAGTCCGCCGCCGCCGAGCCGGAGCACGCGAGCGCGACCGGCACCGTCGCGGAGGTCGTCTATCTGGGCGACGCGACCCGGTTCCTCGTCGACCTCGACGCCGGCGGCCGGCTCACCGCCCTCCAGCAGAACCTGGAGACCTCGTCCGAGGACGTGGTCGCCCTGCGCGGCTCCCGGGTCAGACTCCAGTGGCACCGGCGGCACAACTTCCAGGTGCCCGAAGAGAGTTGACCCCAGTCCCGCCACGCTCCTGACGCACGCACGCACATACGCAGACGCACACGCCATGCCCGCGTCGCCGCAGACCCCGTACGACCGTCACCGCCTGCCCGCCCGTCCCCTCCCCGTGGAGATCCCCGTGCGACTGACCCGAACGTCCCGAGCGGTGGCCGCGCTCGGCGCCCTGCTCCTCGCCTCCGCCTGCGGTTCCTCGGACACCGCCGGATCCTCGCCCGGCGGCAGCGACTTCACCCCGCCGAAGCTCTCCGCGCAGAAGACCCTCGGCAAGTCGGAGGGGCAGGTCAACCTGATCGCCTGGGCCGGCTACGCCGAGGACGGCTCGAACGACCCGAAGGTCGACTGGGTCACCGACTTCGAGAAGCAGACCGGCTGCCAGGTCAACACCAAGACCGCGGGCACGTCCGACGAGATGGTCAACCTGATGAAGACCGGCCAGTACGACGCGGTCTCGGCCTCCGGCGACGCGTCGCTCCGGCTGATCGCCTCGGGCGACGCGGCCCCCGTGAACACCAAGCTGGTGCCCAACTACAAGGACGTCTTCGCCGGGCTGAAGAACCAGCAGTGGAACTCGGTCAAGGGGGTCGCCTACGGCATCCCGCACGGCCGCGGCGCCAACCTCCTGATGTACAACACGAAGAAGGTCTCGCCGGCGCCCGACTCCTGGTCCGCGGTCTTCGACAAGGCCTCCGCCCACAAGGGGAAGGTCACCGCGTACGACTCGCCGATCTACCTCGCGGACGCCGCCCTGTACCTGATGAAGTCCAAGCCGTCCCTCGGCATCAAGGACCCGTACGCCCTGGACCAGAAGCAGTTCGACGCGGCCGTCGCCCTGCTCAAGGCGCAGAACTCCAATGTCGGCGAGTACTGGAGCGACTACCTCAAGGAGGTCTCCGCCTTCAAGAGCGGCGACTCCGTCGTCGGCACCAGCTGGCAGGTGATCCTCAACACCGCCCAGGCGGAGAAGGTCCCCGTGAAGGGCGTCCTGCCCAAGGAGGGCGCCACCGGCTGGTCCGACACCTGGATGCTCTCCGCCAAGGCCAAGCACCCCAACTGCGCCTACAAGTGGATGGACTGGATCATCTCGTCCAAGGTCAACGCCCAGGTCGCCGAGTACTTCGGCGAGGCGCCGGCCAACGCGAAGGCCTGTGACCTGACGGCCGACAAGAACCACTGCGCCACCTACCACGCGGCCGACGAGGCCTACTGGAAGAACGTCCACTTCTGGACCACGCCCATCGCCCAGTGCATCGACGGCCGCACAGACACCAAGTGCGTCCCGTACGCCAAGTGGGTCCAGGCCTGGACCGAGATCAAGGGCTAGGACCTGCCGCCCATGACCGACACCGCGCCTGCCGCCGGACCCGTCCGGCGGCTCGCCGGGGCCCTGTACCGCCGCCCCCGGCTGCAGCTGTCCCTGCTGCTCTCCGCACCACTGGCCTGGCTCGTCCTGGCCTATCTGGGCTCGCTCACCGTCCTGTTCCTGTCCGCGTTCTGGACCACGGACTCCTTCACCTCGAACGTCGTGAAGATCTGGAACACGGACAACTTCACCGCGCTGTTCACCACCGACGTCTACCGGCAGGTCGCCCTGCGCAGCGTCGGCGTCGCCCTCGCGGTCACCGCGCTGTGCGTGCTCATCGCGTTCCCCATCGCGTTCTACACGGCCCGCATCGCGAACCCCCGGTGGCGGCCGCTCCTCGTCGTCGCCATCCTCACCCCGCTGTGGGCGAGCTACCTCGTCAAGGCGTACGCCTGGCGGCTCATCCTCGCCCAAGGCGGCCTGCTGGACTGGGTGTTGGGGCCGCTCGGCATCAAGGGTCCGGGTTACGGCCTCACCGCCACCGTCCTCGTCCTGACCTACCTGTGGCTGCCGTACATGATCCTTCCGATCCACGCCGGCCTCGAACAGCTCCCGGACAGCCTCCTCGACGCCTCCGCCGACCTCGGCGCCCGCACGGGCCGCACCTTCCGCTCCGTGGTCCTGCCGATGATCCTGCCGTCCGTCGCGGCCGGCTCGGTCTTCACTTTCTCGCTCAGCCTCGGCGACTACATCGCCGTACAGATCGTCGGCGGCAAGACCCAGCTGATCGGCAACCTCATCTACTCCAACATCACCCTCGACCTGCCGCTCGCCGCGGCGCTCGGCACCGTGCCCGTGGTGATCATCGTGCTCTATCTGCTCGCGGTGCGCCGCACCGGAGCCCTCAGCAGCCTGTGACGCCCGGAGGCCCCTCTGGCGCCTCCGAAACCCTTGATGTCCCGTGCCGCCGCCCGCCCGCCGACCCTCCGGATCACGCACAGACAGCGAAGGTCCCTCCGTTGACATCTTCCCCCTCGTGACCGAGGGGGGTTTCCTACGGCTCGCGCCGTGGGGTTTTCTGCTTCGTCGCCGACTGCCCGCCCGGAGAACTCCGTTGAGGTCTTACACCAGCTCCACAGACTGTCACCGCCAGCCCGGCGGCCAGAAGGTTGCGTGCTGCGTTCACGTCCCGGTCATGGGTCGTACCGCAGCAGCACGCCCACTCGCGGACGTGCAGAGGCATCTTCGATGCGAGGGTGCCGCAGTGGGAACACAGCTTGGAGGAGGGGAAGAAGCGGTCTACCGCGACCACTTCCCGCCCGTACCAGGCGGCTTTGTACTCCAGCATGCTCCGGAAGTCCGACCACGCCGCATCACTGATGGCGCGGGCCAGACTGTGATTCCTGACCATGTTGCGGACGGTCAGGTCCTCGATCACGAGCGTTTGGTTTCCACGCACGAGTCGAGTGGTCAGCTTGTGCAGATGGTCACGGCGACGGTCCGCAATCCGGGCGTGGACCTTGGCGACCTTACGTCGGGCCCTGGCCCGGTTGGCGCCATCTCCCTTGGCCTTCTTCGCCAGTCGGCGCTGTGCCAGAGCAAGACGGATACGGTCGCGGCGTTCGTGCCGGGGATTGGCGATCTTCTCCCCGGTGGAGAGCGTCAGCAGGTGGTTCAGGCCCACGTCGATGCCGACCGCCGTATCGGTCACGGGCAGCGGCTTCACGGCCGGGTCGTCGCACAGCATGGACACGAACCAGCGTCCCGCCGCGTCCTGCGACACGGTCACCGTGGACGGGCTCACGCCCTCAGGAAGGGGACGGGACCACACGATGCCCAGCGGGTCGGACATCTTCGCCAAGGTGAGCCGGCCGTCTCGGTACCGGAACCCGCTGGTGGTGTACTCGGCACTCCTGCGGGACTTCTTCCGGGATTTGAAACGCGGGTACTTGGCGCGCTTACCGAAGAAGTTCGTGAAAGCGACCTGCAAGTGCCGAAGCGTCTGCTGGAGCGGAACCGACGACACTTCGCAGAGAAATGCCAGTTCCTCGGTCTTCTTCCACACTGTCAGCATCGCCGAGGTCTGGTTGTAGTTCACCCGCTCCTGCCGCGCCCACGCTTCGGTGCGGGCCGCGAGCGCCAGGTTGTAGACCTTCCGCACGCACCCGAAGGTGCGCGCCAGCTCCGCTGCCTGCGCATCCGTCGGATGGAAGCGGTACTTGAACGCCCGCTTCACATGGCCCGTGGTCACGCTCACAAGCTAGTGGGCCCACTGGTTAGAACCAAACCTGCGGGTCAGAACACTGCGGTCCGCCCTGGCGTCGAATCGCAGCCCGTTGCCCTGCTCCGCAGGAGCCTCGTTTCCTCCCCCAGCTAAAGCAGGGGGTATCCACAAAGGAGGACAGGATGAATCTCTCCCGCCCCGCGCGCATCACCCTGCGCATCGCCGCCGCGCTCGGCTTCGCGGTGATCTACGTGCCGCTGCTCCTGGTCCTCGTCAACTCCCTCAACCCGGATCGCAGTTCGGGCTGGCCGCCGCCCGGGCTCACCTTCGACTGGTGGGCCGACGCCTGGCACAGCTCCGGCGCCCGCGACGCGCTGTGGACGTCGGTCAGGGCGGGGCTCGGCGCGACCGTGATCGCCCTCGTCCTCGGCACGCTCATCGCCTTCGCGTGCCAGCGCTTCAAGTTCTTCGGACGCGACGCCATCTCCTTCGTCGTCGTCCTGCCGATCGCGCTGCCCGGCATCGTCACGGGCGTCGCGCTCAACACCGCCTTCCGCACGGTCCTCGAACCGCTCGGCGTCGGCCTCGGCCTGTTCACCGTCATCGTCGGCCACGCCACGTTCTGCATCGTGGTGGTCTTCAACAACGTCATCGCCCGGCTGCGGCGCATGCCGGGGTCGTACGAAGAGGCCGCGATGGATCTCGGGGCGCACAGCTTCCGCACGTATCTCGACATCACGTTCCCGCTGGTGCGTTCCGCTCTGGTGGCGGGCGGACTGCTCGCCTTCGCCCTCTCCTTCGACGAGATCGTCGTGACGACCTTCACCGCCGGACCCGGCATCCAGACACTGCCCGTCTGGATCTTCTCGAACATGGCGCGCCCGCAGCAGGCCCCCGTCGTCAACGTCGTCGCCGCCGTCCTGGTCCTGCTGTCCGTCATCCCGATCTACCTCGCCCAGCGTCTGTCCTCGGACACCGCGTCCGGGAGCCGGATCTGACCCGGGCACCGCGGGCACCCGTTGCCCCCTTGGGAAGGCGCATCGCCCGGCCGTGGTGTTCGATTGCGGTGTGAGGCACAACAAGCCGCCGGACGATCCGCTCGCCGCGCTCCTGGACCGCGTCCGCATCCGGCTGCGCGACCTCACCGACGGCGAGCCGGCCTCGTACATCCCGGAGCTGAGCAGGGCCGACCCGGACCTGTTCGGACTGAGCCTGTGTGCGCTCGACGGGCAGGTGTACAGCTGCGGCGACAGCGAGGCGCCCTTCACCGTCCAGTCCGTCTCCAAGCCCTTCGTCTTCGCGCTCGCACTCGCGGACCAGGGCCTGGAGGACGTCCTGGCGCGCGTGGGCGCCGAGCCGAGCGGTGAGGGGTTCAGCTCGATCCGCCTCGAACCCGGCACCGGACGCCCGCCCAACCCGATGGTCAACGCCGGGGCCATCGTGACCAGTTCACTGGTCGCGGGAGCCGACCCCGACGAGCGCTTCGCCCGCATCCTGGCCGGCCTGGGAGCCTTCGCGGGCCGGGAGCTGACCGTCGACGAGGCGGTGTTCGCCTCCGAGCGCGCCACCGGTGACCGCAACCGCGCCCTCGCCTACCTCATGCACAACGCGGGATCGCTCACCGGCGACGTGGAGGAGCAGCTCGCGGTCTACTTCCGACAGTGCTCCGTGCTCGTGACCTGCGACGACCTCGCCGTGATGCACGCGACCCTGGCCGGTGGCGGCACGAACCCGCTCACCGGCGAACGGGTCGTCTCCTCCCAGCACGCCCAGCACGTCCTCGCCGTCATGGCCACCTGCGGGATGTACGACGCCTCGGGGCAGTGGATGCTGCGCGTGGGCCTGCCGGCGAAGAGCGGTGTCTCGGGCGGGATCGGCGTGGCGCTGCCCGGCCAGTTCGGCATCGGAGTGTTCAGCCCGCCCCTGGACGAGAAGGGCAACAGCGTCCGCGCCATCGCCGCCTGCCACCTCCTGTCGGAGCAGTTCGGGCTGCACCTCATGCGCGCCACCGGCAGCAGCGGCCGCCCCCTGCCACCCCGCTCCCTCGACCCCGGCCCGCTGCGCTCACTGCGCCACCGTCCCCGCGACCAGCGCGCCGCGCTCGACGAACGCCCCGACCGCATCCGCGTCCACGTCCTCCAGGGTGACCTGGACTTCGCCACCGCAGAACAGACCCTGCGCGCGGCCCGCGACCTCCCGAAGGCCGCCCGCTGGTTCGTCCTGGACCTCGCCCGGGTCGGCCGCATCGAACCCGTCGCGGCCGACCTCCTGCGCGCCCTCGGCCACGACCTGCGCGAGCGCGGGATCCGCATGGTGATCGCCGACCCGTCGGCCCGACCCGTGACGCACACCAAGGACGAGTTCGCCGACCTCGGCCGCGCCATCGAATCCTGCGAGGACGAACTCCTGACCGGCCTCGGACTCGCCCCGTCCGCGCCTGTTCCCCTGACGGACAGCGACCTGTTCGGAAGGGCCGGCGAGCAGGCCGCGCAGGCCGTCCGAGACTGCTTCGGCACCATGTCCCTGTCCGCGGGGCAGACCGTCGAGCCGCCCCGCGCGGAGCCCGTGGTCCTCTGGTACGTGGAGTCGGGGCGCCTGGCCGTGTGCGCCCTCAGCTCGCGGCCCACTCCCGCGGGCCGCACCTGGTCCGCCGGGCCGGGCGCGGCCCTCACCCCTGCGGACTTCCACGCCCGGCTCGGCGAGCGCGTCATGGCGGAGGAGGACTCGGTGTGCCGCACCCTGACGGCGGCGGGACTGCTGCGGCTGCGCACGGCCGTGCCCGCGGCGGCCGCATTCCTGGAGCGCAGCCCGCTTGACGGGGCGGAGACGGTGGACCGGCCCGAGGGCGCGTGAAGCGTGCCTAGGTGTGGCCACCGTTCGGGAGCTGATCGACGGAGCGCAAGAAGCAGCCCCGCCGTTCGGTCAGCTGTCGGCCGTCGTGTCGGCGGGCCTTGCGCGGGACCTGAGCTGGACGGGGCGCTCGCGCTCCCGCCCGAGGTGGTCGACGCCATGACCGTCGCCGGCGGGACGATCCTCGCGGACCGCGCAGCCGCCGGGGAACACGCTTGTCCGGGCTCCTTCTTCGACCTTCACTTTTCACTGGAGGGGCCGGGGCAAGCGTCTCCCCTCCGGGCCGTCCCCGCGCTTCCCCGGGATCGAGTTCGTGCCGTGGCAGGCCCGAGGGGAGGTCGGCGAGGTCGGCCGGGGGGAGCGGTCAGGAGCGCTGGTCGCCGGACTGCTCGGCGCGCTGCGCGTTCCGCTCCTTGATGCGGATGGCTTCCTTGCGGACCCCGGCCTGGGTCTCACGCTCCTGCTGGAGCCACTCGGGGCTCTCGGTCTTCAGGGCCTCGATCTGCTCGGTGGTGAGCGCCTCGGTGATCCCGCCCCGGGCGAGACCGGAGATGGAGATGCCGAGCTTGGACGCGACGACGGGCCGGGGGTGCGGGCCGTTGCGGCGCAGCTCCTGGAGCCACTCCGGCGGATCGGCCTGCAGCGCGTTGAGCTCGCTGCGCGAGACGACACCCTCCTGGAACTCGGCGGGGGTGGCCTCGAGGTACACACCCAGCTTCTTCGCCGCGGTCGCGGGCTTCATGGTCTGGGTGGTCTGGTGCGACGTCATGGTGTCAAGGGTATCGACTGTGTGCGATACCTCCGACCACGACCGGTAACCTGGCGGAGTGACAGGCTCGGAAGTATCCCCTTCGTTCCGGCTCGCATATGTCCCGGGAGTGACGCCCACCAAGTGGGTGCGGATCTGGAACGAGCGGCTGCCCGGCGTTCCGCTGACCCTCATCGCGACGTCCGCCAGCGAGGCATCCGACGTATTGCGGGATCGCGGGGCGGACGCCGGTCTCGTACGGCTGCCGGTGGACCGGACCGTGCTCAGCGCGATCCCCCTCTACACCGAGACGACCGTGGTCGTGATCCCCAAGGACCACGTCGTGGCCGCGGTCGACGAGGTGTCCCTGGACGATCTGGCCGACGAGACCGTGCTGCACCCCCTCGACGACACCCTCGGCTGGGAGCAGCTTCCCGGCGAGCCCGCGTTCGAGCGCCCGGAGACGACGGAGGACGCCGTCGAGCTGGTGGCCGCCGGGATCGGTGTGCTGGTGGTCCCGCAGTCGCTCGCCCGCCTGTATCACCGCAAGGACCTCACCTACCGTCCGGTGACCGACGCCCCGGAGTCCCGGGTCGCGCTGTCGTGGCCGGAGGACGAGACCACCGATCTGGTGGAGGAGTTCATCGGCATCGTCCGCGGGCGGACGGTCAACAGCACACGCGGTCGTACGGCGACCCCGCCGCAGCCCAAAACGGCGCGCACCGACAAGAGCGGGACGGCGCGGCAGAAGCCGGCCGGCGGGAAGAACCCCCGCAGCGGCGGCGCCAAGGGCGGGACCAAACCCGGGCCGAAGGGCACTGCGAAGGGCGGCCCCAAGGGCGGATCCAAGGGCGGCGCCAAGCGCGGGAAGCCGCGCCGCAGGCCGTAGCCGTAGCCATCGCCCTTGAGGTGTAGCCGCGGCCGGGTCCGCAGGCCCGGTTATTCCGTTGCCCCGCGCGGCTTCCGGGCGTGATGATCCCTGAATGGCTTCGACACCGAGTCCTTCCGACGGCCGTGCCGGAATCACCGCCGCACTCGTGGAACGTCTGATCGCCGCGCAGTTCCCCCAGTGGAGCGGCCTCCCCGTGACACCGGTGGAGGTCGACGGCTGGGACAACAGGACCTACCGCCTGGGTGACGCGATGACGGCCCGCCTGCCCACCGGGGCCGGCTACGTTCCCGCGGTCGCCAAGGAGGACGAGTGGCTGCCACGGCTCGCGCCGTCACTGCCCGTAGCCGTCCCGCCCGTCCTGGCCAAGGGCGCGCCCGGCGAGGGGTACCCCTTCCCGTGGTCCGTACGCGGCTGGCTGGACGGAGAGACGGCGGCCCGCGGGCCCATCGACGACATGGCGCAGTTCGCGGTCTCGGTCGCCGAGTTCGTCCTCGCGCTGCAACGCTGCGACAGCGTCGGGGGACCGTCGGCCGGAAGACACAGCTGGTACCGGGGCGCGTCGCTCACCCATTACGACGACGAGACGCGGCGTTGCCTCGCGGCGCTGGAGGGCCATGTCGACACAGGTCGGGCGGCCGCCGTGTGGGAGGCCGCGCTCGCGGCGCGGTGGCAGGGGACGCCGGTGTGGTTCCACGGCGACATCGCCACGGGCAACCTGCTCGTCGCCGACGGCAAACTCACGGCCGTCATCGACTTCGGCACGTCGGGCGTCGGCGACCCCGCCTGCGATCTGGTGATCGCCTGGTGCACGTTCTCCGGAGACAGCCGTGACGCCTTCCGCCGGACGGTCGCCCAGGACGCCGGCACCTGGGCCCGAGCGCGCGGTTGGGCCCTGTGGAAGTCCCTGTTGGTCATGGCGCAGTCACTCGGCACCGACCCGGAAAGCGCCGCGGTCAATCACCGCGTGATCGACGAAGTCCTGGCCGACCACGCCCGATTCGGCGGTGTCGGCACCTGACGTCCTGCACGAGGGGCGTGCGCTCAACTCGCTCAGCAGGTCGGGCAGTTCACCACACGCCTCGACCCGGCGCCACGGCCTGCGGCGGTGTCGCCTCCGGGGAGAGGTTCTGGAGCCTGGACACGTCGACCGAGTCGTGCTTCGACGGAGTCGCGGTCGGCACCGGCCGGTTGTAGTCCGTGAGCGTCATCGTCGTGTTCAGGTCGCCGCTCTTCTGGGTGGCACGTATGAGCCGGTGAGGATCCTTCGCGGTGATGAACAGGACGACGTCGCTGCCGTCGTTCTTGCCGCTCACGGGCACGACGTCCGTGCCGTCCACCTTGGTCTGCTTGCCCTTCGTCAGCTTCACCGGGGGCGCGCTGGAGGGGCCGCCGTTCAGCTGGGCCTGGAACGCGGTCAGGTCGCATGCGTCGCCCAGGCTCCTGAGCAGGCCGTCGTTCGCATTGCCGTGCACATAGCGCCCTTTGAACGTCTGGGCCGCGAGCTCCCCCGCGCTGCCCTCGACCTGGGACTTCCAGAACGTGGTGTCGGGCTTCATCCACAACTCGTCGCCGCGTCTGACGAGTTCGACGGTGCCGCCATAGGCGCCGCCCGTGCCCATCTTCAGGGATCCGGCGCAGTTGCCGTCCTGGTCCAGGACGAGATCGAGGACCGCGGGGGACTGGGCGTCGGCGGGTCCCGTGGAGTGGTTCTTCAGGAGCACATGGAGGGACTTCGCGTCGAGCAGTTCCCTCTTCGCGTCTTCCGCGAGCTGCTGCGCGCTCAGCTTCGACGCGTCGCCCCCGTCGTCCGCGAACGCCGGAACTCCCGCGAGAGCTGTCACGCACGCGACGGCAGCGCTCACCGGGATCAGTACGGCCTTGCGATGCCTCGACACAGTCCAGTGCATGGCGTCACCTCGCAGATGGAACACTCGCGCGCGACCGCTATAAAATTGTACATTTCGCACTGATGGCCGTCGCGTCGGCAGTGCGCTGCACCCCATGGACGGGGGGTGGCGGGATCAGCGGGGCGGACGGGTCGGAGCTCGTCGCCTTCCCGGACGCCGAGGCGGTCGAGAGCCGGCTCGGGAGCGCCGCGCCCGGCAGGAAGATGACCCGGGAGCCACTGGTCCCCAGGGAACGTCGGCAAGCTGCTCAACGGACAACCAGGCCGGCCCGACTGCTCTGCCGGTCCCATCGTTTGGTGCGGTCATCTGTCGCCCGGCCGCCCCCGTGACGACTCCGCCGGGCGGACCTGGTGGGTTCCAGGCCCGCCCGGCGGCGGGTCACGTCATGCGCGGTGGTTCGTCAGCAGCTCAGGTTGTCGCCCGGTGTGGTGCCCAGGATCTGGACGAACGCCTTGTACCGGTCGATGCGGCTCTGGACCTGGCCGGGGTTGCCGCCGTTGCACTCCAGGCTGCCGTTGATGGAGCGGATCGTCTCGCCGAAGCCGGCGCCGTTCACCATGGCGTTGTGCGGCGTCATGGTGCCGGGGCCGTTCTGCGTGTTCCAGTACCAAAGGCCCGTCTTCCAGGCCACGGCCGCGTCCTGCTCCACCAGGTACGGGTTGTGGAGGAGGTCGATGCCGAGCGCGTCGCCCGCCGCCTTGTAGTTGAAGTTCCAGCTGAGCTGGATCGGGCCGCGGCCGTAGTACGCGGCGGTGCCCGCCGGGCAGCCGTAGGACTGGCTGGTGTCGCAGTAGTGCGGGTAGTTGGCGGTGTTCTGCTCGACGATGTACACCAGACCACCGGTCTCATGGCTGACGTTGGCCAGGAACGCCGCGGCCTCCTGGCGCTTGACCGTGTCGCTGCCGGTGTTCGCGAAGCCGGGGTAGGCGCTGAGCGCGGCGGTCAGTCCGCTGTACGTGTAGAACGGATTCCTGTTCGGGAACATCTGGTTGAACTGGGCCTCGCTGACGACGAAGCCGGACGGATCCGGGTCGCCCGGGTCCGTCTCGCCGCCGCCGCAGGCGCCCTGGTCCGCCCAGACGTCGGAGGTGCCGGGGGTCTCGTTCTGGGTCCACCACTTGGCGTTCCAGTTGTGCCCGTTGTACGAGACCGATCCGCCGCCGGTGTAGACGGACGAGGAGTTCCAGGGGGCGGCGCACTCGGCCGCCGATGCCGTGGTGGCCGGGCCGATGACGACCACGGCGCTGACCGCGGCCAGGGTGGCGACAAGGCTCGTGACGCGTTTGATCATGCCAACGCTCCTTCGGTGCGGCGCGAGTTGGGGGATCCCGGCGCCGCCATGGGGGGTGTCGGTCACTCAAGCGAACATGGTCTGAACCTGTCAAGGTCTAGACCAAAAGTGACCGCCGCGGTGGCGGGGTTCCGGCCTGGGCCGCCGCCGAGGAGCAGCCCGTACCGAAGGGGCCGGATGTTCGCGGGACGGGCAAGCCCGGGTATCGCTCGACGAGGTGGCCCAGGGGCTTGTGAACTGCGGGAACGCGGGCGCGCCGGGGTGGTCCACGTCACCTTGGCGCGAAGACGCGTATGGGACGCGTCAAGGCCGTGCACCCCGCCGTATGGGAGGCGTCAAGGGCAGGCGATTTCGGTCCTGAACGGGGGTTTCCTCTAAGCGTCCGTTCAATTCCGAACCTCATTCAGGAGCTCACGATGGCCGACGTGGCCTTCGTCGTCACCACGATCGCGGTCTTCGCGCTGGTGGCTCTCATCGCCAAGGGGGTCGCAAAGCTGTGACTGCCGAAAACATCGTCGGCCTGATCGTGGCCGTCGCACTCCTTGGCTATCTGGTCCTCGCCCTCATCTACCCGGAGAGGTTCTGAGCACCGATATGAGCCCCGTACTCGCTGGTGTGCTCCAGCTCCTCGCACTGACCGTGGCGCTCGGCCTGGCCTACCGCCCCCTGGGCGACTACATGGCCAGGGTCTACTCCTCCGACAAGCACCTGCGTGTCGAGAAGTGGATCTACAAGAGCATCGGCGCCAACCCGAACACCGAGATGCGCTGGCCCGCCTATCTGCGCGGCGTGCTGGCCTTCTCCGCGGTGAGCGTGCTGTTCCTGTACCTGTTGCAGCGGCTCCAGGGCAGCCTGCCGGGTTCGCTCGGCTTCCGCTCCATCGACCCGGACCAGGCGTTCAACACGGCCGCGTCGTTCGTGTCGAACACCAACTGGCAGTCGTACTACGGCGAGCAGGCCATGGGCCACGTCGTGCAGACCGCGGGTCTGGCCGTGCAGAACTTCGTCTCCGCGGCCGTCGGCATCGCCGTCGCGGTCGCCCTCGTCCGGGGCTTCGCCCGCTCCCGCACGGGTGAGCTCGGCAACTTCTGGTCCGACCTGGTGCGCGGCACGATACGCATCCTGATCCCGATCTCGGTGATCGGCGCGATCGTCCTGGTGGCGTGCGGCGCGATCCAGAACTTCTCCGGAATCCACGAGGTCGGCCAGTTCATGGGCGGCTCGCAGCAGTGGAACGGCGGCGCGGTCGCTTCGCAGGAGGCCATCAAGGAGCTGGGCACCAACGGCGGCGGCTACTTCAACGCCAACAGCGCCCACCCCTTCGAGAACCCCAACGGCTTCACGAACCTCTTCGAGATCTTCCTGATCCTCGTCATCCCGTTTGCGATCACCCGCACCTTCGGCCGTATGGTCGGCTCCCTCAAGCAGGGCTACGCGATTCTCGCCACGATGGCCACGATCTGGGTCGGCTTCGTCGCGCTGATGATGTGGACGGAGTTCCACCACGGCGGCCCGGCGTTCGACATCGCGGGCGGCGCGATGGAGGGCAAGGAGAACCGCTTCGGCGTCGGTGCCTCGTCGATCTTCGCGGTGTCGACGACGCTGACGTCGACCGGTGCGGTGGACTCGTTCCATTCCTCGTTCACCGGGTTCGGCGGCGGCATCACGATGCTGGGCATGCAGCTCGGCGAGATCGCACCCGGCGGCACCGGTTCCGGTCTCTACGGCATGCTGATCATGGCGATCATCGCGGTGTTCATCGCGGGCCTGATGGTCGGCCGCACGCCCGAGTACCTGGGCAAGAAGATCGGCACCCGCGAGATCAAGTTCGCGGCCTGCTACATCCTCATCACGCCGGCCCTGGTCCTGATCTTCACGGCGGCGGCGATGGCGCTGCCCACGCCGCCGAACTCGATGCTCAACTCCGGCGCGCACGGATTCTCCGAGATCCTTTACGCGTACACGTCCGGCGCCAACAACAACGGTTCGGCGTTCGCCGGTCTGAGCGCGGACACGCAGTGGTTCAACACCACGATCGGGCTCGCGATGCTGCTGGGCCGGTTCCTGCCGATGGTGTTCGTGCTGGCGCTGGCCGGCTCGCTCGCCGAGCAGAAGCCCGTCCCCGCCACGGCCGGCACCCTGCGCACCGAGAAGCCGCTGTTCACCGGGCTGCTCGTCGGCACGATCCTGATCATCACCGGTCTGACGTACTTCCCGGCCCTGGCCCTCGGCCCGCTCGCGGAAGGCCTGGCGTCATGACCACTCGTACAGCGAAGACCCGTACAGAAAACGACGAGGACGCCATGTCCACAGCCACTCCCACGCGGGCGCCGCACAGCGACGTGCCCTCAGGGCACGCACAGGAAGGCCGGGTCGGAGCAGGACTGTTCGACCCCAAGCAGCTTCTGAAGTCGCTGCCGGACGCCTGCCGCAAGCTCGACCCGCGCGTCATGGTCAAGTCGCCCGTGATGTTCGTGGTGCTGGTCGGCTCGGTCCTGACGACGGTGTTCTCCTTCAAGGACCCGTCCGACTGGTTCGGCTGGACGATCAGCGCCTGGCTCTGGCTCACCGTGATCTTCGCGAACCTGGCGGAGGCGGTGGCCGAGGGCCGTGGCAAGGCGCAGGCGGACACGCTGCGCAAGGCCAAGACGGACACCGTCGCGCGCCGTCTGGCCAAGGACGGCAGCGGCGAGGAGCAGGTGCCGGGCACAGCGCTGACCATCGGCGACCTCGTGGTGTGCGAGGCGGGCGACATCATCCCCGGCGACGGTGACGTCGTCGAGGGCGTCGCGAGCGTCGACGAATCGGCCATCACCGGTGAATCGGCCCCCGTCATCCGGGAGTCGGGCGGCGACCGCAGCGCCGTCACCGGCGGCACGAAGGTCCTCTCCGACCGCATCGTCATCAAGATCACGACCAAGCCCGGCGAGACCTTCATCGACCGGATGATCAATCTGGTCGAGGGCGCGGCCCGCCAGAAGACCCCCAACGAGATCGCTCTCAACATCCTCCTGGCGTCCCTCACCATCGTGTTCCTGCTCGCTGTGGTGACCCTGCCGCCGTTCGCGGACTACGCCGGCAAGCACCTCAGCATGGTCGTGCTGGTGGCCCTGCTCGTCTGCCTCATCCCGACGACGATCGGCGCCCTGCTCTCCGCGATCGGTATCGCGGGCATGGACCGCCTCGTCCAGCGCAACGTCCTCGCCATGTCCGGCAGGGCGGTCGAGGCCGCGGGCGACGTGTCGACCCTGTTGCTCGACAAGACGGGCACCATCACGCTCGGCAACCGGCAGGCCGCCGAGTTCGCGCCCGTCAAGGGCGTCACCGCGGCCGAACTCGCCGACGCCGCGCAGCTGTCCTCGCTGTCCGACGAGACCCCCGAGGGGCGCTCCATCGTGGTCCTCGCGAAGGAGAAGTACGGGCTGCGCGAACGCCACCAGGGCGAGCTGGCCGGCGCGGAATGGATTGCGTTCACCGCCCAGACCCGGATGTCGGGAGTGGACGTCGAGGGCCGCAAGACCCGTAAGGGAGCCGCCGGTTCGGTCATCGCCTGGGTCAGGGAGCACGGCGGCCAGGTCGCCCCGGACGCGGAGATCCTCACCGACTCCATCTCGGAGGCGGGCGGCACGCCGCTGCTCGTGGCGGTCGAGGACGCCGACGGCGCGCGGGTCCTGGGCGTCATTCACCTCAAGGACGTCGTCAAGGAGGGCATGCGGGAGCGGTTCGACGAGCTGCGCCGCATGGGCATCAAGACCGTCATGATCACGGGTGACAACCCGCTGACGGCCAAGGCGATCGCCGAGGAGGCAGGCGTCGACGACTTCCTCGCGGAGGCAACTCCCGAGGACAAGATGGCGCTCATCAAACGCGAGCAGGCGGGCGGCAAGCTGGTCGCGATGACCGGCGACGGCACCAACGACGCCCCCGCCCTCGCCCAGGCCGATGTCGGCGTGGCGATGAACACGGGCACGTCGGCCGCCAAGGAGGCCGGCAACATGGTCGACCTCGACTCCAACCCGACCAAGCTCATCGAGATCGTCGAGATCGGCAAGCAACTCCTCATCACCCGGGGTGCGTTGACGACGTTCTCCATCGCCAACGACGTCGCGAAGTACTTCGCGATCATCCCGGCGCTGTTCGCGGCGGTCTACCCGGGCCTGGACAAGCTGAACATCATGCAGCTGTCCTCGCCGGACTCGGCGATTCTGTCCGCGGTCGTCTTCAACGCGCTCATCATCATCGCCCTCGTACCGCTCGCCCTGAAGGGAGTCCGCTACCGGCCGATGAGCGCGGACCGGATGCTGCGCCGCAACCTCGGGATCTACGGGCTCGGCGGCCTGATCGCGCCGTTCGTCGGCATCAAGATCATCGACATGCTCATCTCTCTCATCCCCGGGATCGGCTGATCACCATGAACAACTCGGTTACGAACACCGGCCGGTTGCTGTGGGCGGGCCTGCGGGCCCTGCTCGTCCTGACCGTCGTGTGCGGGGTGATCTACCCGCTCGCCGTCACCGGCGTGGCCCAGGCCGTCTTTCATGACAAGGCCAACGGCTCGGAGATCAAGTCCGAGGGCAAGGTGGTCGGTTCTTCTCTCATCGGGCAGCGCTACGACCTGCCGCTGAAGAAGGGCCAGGAGACCGCGGAGCCCGACCTGAAGTGGTTCCAGCCGCGCCCCTCCAACGGACTCGGTGAGAACAGCGTCAACACCCAGTACAAGCTGATCCTGTCCGGTGCCACCAACCTGTCCGGTGACAACAAGGACCTGATCGGCCAGGTGCAGGCGGCGCAGAAGGCCGTGATCAAGGACAACTCGACGGCCACGTACGAGGTCAAGAAGTCGGATGTGCCGGCGGACGCCGTCACCTCCTCCGGCTCCGGCCTGGACCCGGACATCTCCCCTGACTACGCCGACCTCCAGGTCCACCGCGTCGCGGAGAAGAACGGCCTCTCCGTCGCCCAGGTGCAGAAACTGGTCGACGAGCACACCGAAGGACGCATCGCCGGCTTCATGGGCGAGCCCCGCGTGAACGTCCTCGAACTCAACATCGCGCTCAAGGACCTGGCCGCGAAGAGCTGATCGAGAACGCAGCAAGGCCGATCGGCAACGGAACCAGGCAGCAAGGCTGATCGGGAACGGAACAAGACGGGAGCCGGCGGCTCGGGAAACCTTCCCCGTGCCGCCGGCTCCCGTCATGCGCTACAGCGAGCCCAGGCCGCCGCCGTTGAGCGCCGGCGCCTGCGTCCGCTGCGTCGGCATGGCACGCGGCAGCGGCGCCGGCATCACCCGTTCCAGGTCCCGCAGCGTCTGTTCGGCTACGGCGCGGACCTGGGCGGGGATGTCGCCGCGTTCCTGGATGAGCCGACTGTAGATCGGAGCTTCGTGCTGTGCGGCCCACACGTCGAGACTTCCCTCTTTCCTTGGCTGGCGACGCCCCCGGCACCGGAGGAATCAGCCAACGAGTCTACCGGTGACCTTTCCTGCGTAGGCAAAGTGTCCATACCGGGGGACGAGAGACCCCTGAAGGGGGTATGGATCGTCGGAACGCTTCCGGGTGCTCCGACTTCGATGTGGCCCGGGGGAAGAAACGCGACGTGGAGGTTGAGAGTGCGCTACCGCGAGCTGGGCAGCAGCGGAATGTCCGTGTCCGAGATCGGCTACGGCGCCTGGGGCATCGGTGCGTCCGGGTGGGTGGGCGCCACCGAGGACGAGTCCGTACGCGCCCTGCACCGTGCCGTCGACCTCGGGGTGAACTTCATCGACACCGCCCGTGGCTACGGCGAGAGCGAGCGGATCGTGGGCCGGGTCGTGCGCGAGCGGACCGGCGACGAGGTACTGGTGGCGACCAAGGTCCCGCCGAAGAACAGGATCTGGCCCGCGCCCGACGGCATCGACCCCGGTGAGGCGTTTCCCGGCACCCACATACGCGAGAGCGTCGAGACCAGCCTGCGGGTCAGCGGCCTCGACCACTTCGACGTGGTGCAGTTCCACGTCTGGAGCGACGAGTGGGTGGGCCGGGGCGACTGGCTGCAGACGGTCGAGGAGCTGAAGAAGGAGGGGAAGATCCGCCTGTTCGGCGTCTCGATCAACGATCACCAGCCGGACAACGCCCTCGCCCTCGTGCGCAGCGGCGCCGTCGACACCGTGCAGGTCATCTACAACATCTTCGACCAGGCACCCGCCGACGCACTGCTGCCCGCCTGCGAAGAACACGGCGTCGGGGTCATCGTCCGCGTGGCGCTGGACGAGGGAGGGCTCACGGGGCGGATCACCGCCGGTGCGACGTTCCCCGAGGGCGACTTCCGGGCGCGCTACTTCCGTGACGACCGGCCGGCGCAGGTCGAGCGGAAGGTCGCCGCCATCGTCGCCGACCTGGGCATCGCGCCCGACGAGATCGCCGAGAACGCGCTGCGCTTCGTGCTGAGTTCGCCCGCGGTCTCCACCGTCATCCCCGGTATGCGCACCGTCCGCAACGTCGAGCGCAACACGGCCCTGAGCGACGGACGGCCGCTGACCGCGGACCGGCTCGCCGTGCTGGCCGGGCACCGCTGGCAGCGCAACTTCTACGGATGATCTCCACAGAGACAGAGAGGCTTCACGAGGTGCACCCCGCGACCGACGCCGTACGGGAGACCGTCTCCAGCGGGATGGTGCGCATCCCCGGTGGCACCGTCGACCTACGGGACGACCGGCGCGGCACGCGCTGGACGGCGGACATCGCCCCCTTCCTGCTCGGCCGCCATCCCGTGACGGCGGAACTCCTCCGCTCGGCCACCGGAGCGGACCCGGCTCCCGCCGCGAGCGGCGTTTCACCGGTGACGAACGTCAGCTGGCTCGACACGATCGGCATCTGCAACGCCATCTCGACGCGCTCCGGGCTGACACCTGCCTACACGCGCGACGCGGAGAGCGGTGAGGTGACCTGCGACTGGAACGCCGACGGCTATCGGCTGCCGACGGAGGCCGAGTGGCAGTACGCCTGCAAGGCGGGCACGGAGGGCTACCGGTACGGGGCGATCGACGACATCGCCTGGTACGCCGGCAACTCCGGCGGCGGAGTCCGCGATGTCGGCGGCAAGTCCCCCAACGCGTGGGGGCTGCACGACATGCTGGGCAACGTCTGGGAGTGGTGCTGGGACCTGTACGACGAGGAGGTCTACGGCTCTTACCGCATCTTCCGCGGCGGTGGCTGGGCCGAGTCGGAGCGCGGCTGCGGGGCCTCGGTGCGACGCCGCAGCCACCCGACGTTCGCGATCGACGACCTCGGGTTCCGGCTGGCCCGCACCGCGTGACAGCAGGGGAGGAGCCCCCGTGCAGCACGCACGGGGGCTCCTCCGAGGCTCGGGTCAGGAGCCGTTGCGGTGCAGGGAGTCCTGGACTCCGCGGGCGCGGTCGTGGGCTTCACCCATCGTCTTCTTGGCCTCGCCCTTCGCCTGGTCGGCGCGGCCCGAAGCCACCTTGCGGCGATCACCGGTGGCCTTGCCGGTCATCTCCTTGGCCTTGCCCTTGACCTTGTCCATGCCGCCCTTGTCAGCCATTACGACTCCTTTGTCTTGTACGGGTCTTGCTCGACCAACGTAGAACGGCGGCGCCGAAGCCGCGCGGCGGACGACTACGCTCCGTGAGAGCCGACGCTGCGGTGCAGCTCAGGCGGGGGCGGGGCCCGGTCCGCATGACGCGGAAACGCGCGGACTGGCACGGGGGACGGTGCCAGGCGGAGACAGGCATGGCGCAGGGCGACGGCCGACGGGCGCGCCAACTGCTGGCCCATCCGGCCCGCCTGGCGCGCGGCGCGGGCGACGGACTGGCTGCGGTGGCCGAGTTCCGTGTCGTAGCGAGCGAGCGCCCCTTCGACGGTTGGTTCACCGGCGACGGCGACGGCGAGCACGGCGGCGTCCTCAAGAGCCTGGCAGGTGCCTTGTCCGAGGTCCGAGGTCCGGCGTCATGGCGTGGACGGCGTCGCCGAGGAGGACGGCGCCGCCCACCGCATCCGCGGCCAGTGGGCGGCCAACTCCTTGATGTCGTAGTGGAGTACGGCCTCGGGCCGCTTCGCGTCGAGCAGCGCGGGAATCGGGTCGTACCCGTCGGCGAACCGGCGTCGCCTCCCGGTCGGCGGACCCGGACAGCGCACGCCGGCAGGCGAGTTGAGGACCGCGTGCCACTCCGCCCGGCCGTCGTCGAACGCGATGGGCCCGAACTCGGCGCCCCGTCCCCGGGCGAGCTCGAAGTCCGTCGCCGCGGCACGAGGGATTCGGACGGCGGCGCGTCGCGGAGCAGGCGGTGCAGAGCGGCGCGGGGGATGCCGACGATCGGCGTGCCGAGTGCGCGTTCAAGGGCGGCGCCGTCCATGCCGGCCGCCCTGGCTCCACTCGGAGTCCGGGTGTGCCGCCCGTGTACGGGGGCGGCCGGCATGGTGACCGGGGCGAGAACCCCGGTCAGCCGCCCACGTAGGCCGCGAGGTGCTCACCGGTGAGGGTGGAGCGGTCTGCGACGAGTTCCGCGGGGGTGCCCTCGAAGACGATCCGTCCGCCGTCGTGACCGGCGCCGGGGCCGAGGTCGATGATCCAGTCGGCGTGGGCCATGACCGCCTGGTGGTGCTCGATCACGATGACGGACTTGCCGGAGTCGACGAGCCGGTCGAGCAGGCCGAGCAGCTGCTCGACATCGGCGAGGTGAAGGCCGGTCGTCGGCTCGTCGAGGACGTAGACGCCGCCCTTCTCGGCCATGTGCGTCGCCAGCTTGAGCCGCTGGCGCTCACCGCCGGACAGCGTGGTGAGCGGCTGCCCGAGGGTGAGGTAGCCGAGCCCGACGTCGGCCATCCGCTGAAGGATCTTCTGCGCGGCCGGCGTGCGCGCCTCGCCGGCGCCGAAGAACTCCTCGGCCTCGGCCACCGACATCGCGAGCACCTCGCTGATGTCGCGCCCGCCGAAGTGGTAGTCGAGGACCGAGGCCTGGAACCGCTTGCCCTCACAGTCGTCGCAGGTGGAGGCGACACCGGCCATCATCGCCAGGTCGGTGTAGATGACGCCCGCGCCGTTGCAGGTGGGGCAGGCGCCCTCGGAGTTCGCGCTGAACAGCGCCGGCTTCACACCGTTGGCCTTGGCGAACGCCTTGCGGATCGGGTCGAGCAGTCCGGTGTACGTCGCCGGGTTGCTGCGCCGCGAGCCGCGGATCGCGGCCTGGTCGACCGTGACCACCCCCTCCTGTCCGGCCACCGAGCCGTGGATCAGGGAGCTCTTGCCCGAACCCGCGACGCCGGTGACGACGGTCAGTACGCCGAGCGGGATGTCGACGTCGACATCCTGGAGATTGTTGGTGCCCGCGCCGCGCACCCCCAGCTTCCCCGTGGGCGTCCGCACGGCCGGCTTCAGGGAAGCGCGGTCGTCCAGGTGCTGCCCGGTGAGCGTGTCACCGGCGCGCAGCCCCTCGACCGTGCCCTCGAACACCACCTCGCCGCCCTCGGTGCCCGCGCCCGGGCCGAGGTCGACGACGTGGTCGGCGATCGCGATCGCCTCCGGCTTGTGCTCGACGACCAGCACCGTGTTGCCCTTGTCCCGCAGCCGCAGCAGCAGGTCGTTCATCCGCTGGATGTCGTGCGGGTGCAGCCCGATCGTCGGCTCGTCGAAGACATACGTGACATCGGTCAGGGACGACCCGAGGTGGCGGATCATCTTGACGCGCTGCGCCTCACCGCCGGAGAGCGTGCCCGCCGGGCGGTCGAGGCCGAGGTAGCCGAGACCGATCTCCACGAACGAGTCGAGGGTGTCCCCGAGCGCCTTGAGCAGCGGCGCCACCGATGGCTCCTTCAGACCCCGCACCCACTCGGCGAGGTCGCTGATCTGCATCGAGCAGGCGTCGGCGATGCTGATCTTCTTGATCTTCGACGACCGGGCCGCCTCGCTCAGCCGCGTGCCGCCGCAGTCCGGGCAGGACGTGAACGTCATCGCCCGCTCCACGAAGGCACGGATGTGCGGCTGCAGCGAGTCGATGTCCTTCGACAGCATCGACTTCTGGATCTTCGGGATCAGACCCTCGTACGTCAGGTTGATGCCGTCGACCTTGATCTTGGTCGGCTCCCGGTGGAGCAGATCGTGCAGTTCCTTCTTGGTGAACTTGCGGATCGGCTTGTCCGGGTCGAAGAAGCCGCAGCCGCGGTAGATACGGCCGTACCAGCCCTCGACGCTGTAGCCGGGGACGGTGAGCGCGCCCTCGCTGAGCGACTTGGTGTCGTCGAACAGCGCGGTCAGGTCGAAGTCGGTGACCGAACCCCGGCCCTCGCAGCGCGGACACATGCCGCCGACGATGCTGAAGCTGCGCCGCTCCTTCACCTTCTCGCCGCCGCGCTCGATGGTGACCGCGCCCGCGCCGCTGATCGACGCGACATTGAAGGAGAACGCCTTCGCCGAGCCGATGTGCGGCTTGCCGAGCCGGCTGAAGAGGATGCGCAGCATCGCGTTGGCGTCGGTGGCCGTGCCGACCGTGGACCGGGCGTCGCCGCCCATCCGCTCCTGGCCGACGATGATCGCGGTCGTCAGACCGTCGAGCACGTCGACCTCGGGCCTGGCCAGCGTCGGCATGAAGCCCTGTACGAACGTGCTGTACGTCTCGTTGATCATCCGCTGGGACTCCGCGGCGATCGTGCCGAAGACCAGCGAACTCTTGCCCGAGCCGGAGACACCGGTGAACACCGTCAGCCGGCGCTTCGGGAGCTCGACGCTGACGTCCTTGAGGTTGTTCACGCGCGCACCGTGCACGCGGATCAGATCGTGGCTGTCGGCAGCGTGCAGCGCAGCTGACTGCGCCTGCGTCCCCTTGGCCATGCTCATCGTGTCTCCATCTGTTGCGCGGGACCGCCCTCGCGGACCCCGTCGGCGTCGCCGCTCGATCTAATCAGTTTCGCGCCGTCCGCCTGGTCTTCTTCTGAGCTTCTGGGCTCGTGAGCTCCCGGCCGCTGAGCCTCTGCCCGGCGCCCGGCAGGCCGGGCCGCCCGTCAACTGTCCTGGAGCAGTCCGAGGACGTTGCCGTCGGGGTCGGTGAACGTGGCCACGAGGCGGCCGCCGCCGACGTCGTGTGCCGCTTCCTTCACCACGGCACCCGCGGCCGTGACCTCGGCCAGCTTGGCCGCGATGTCCGGCACGTGCCAGTACGTCACCGGCGAGGTCATGCCCCCGCCGCCGGGCACGAGCCCGATGTGCTGGCCCTCGACGTCGAAGCCGACGTAGTAGGGCGCGTCGGCCGTCGGCTCCGCGCCGAGCAGGGCGACGTACACGGCCTTGGCCTTCTCCACGTCGGAGACAGGGTGCAGAACGGTCTTGATTCCCTGGGTGGAAGAGCTGGTCATGATCACTCCTGAAGGTGGTGGGTGTGGCGGCCGTCGTCTGGTTCCAGGACGGCGGGAGAGCTGCCGTGAGGGGCGCTGTCCACGGAGTTCAGGCTAGGCGGGGCTCATGAGCGGCGCTTCTCCAAAACTGCTCACTTTCGGTGGTCCTCCGCCCCTCTGTGGAGTCGGGCACGGGTTCGAGCGTTCCGCGCGACGAGTGGACCGTCGTCCGGTGACGACACCATGGGGCCGCTCAGGCGTTGGGGTTGCCGTGGCGCGAGTGCAGTGACGGTTCTGCACAGGGCGGGCGCGGGCCGCGGACGGCGGTGACTGCCGACGGACGAGGGGCAGGAATGTGCGGAGCATGGCGGACGTGTGGACACGCAAGGGCGGCGACAGCGCGCCGTCGGCGGAGGGCCGCGGCCAGGTGCCCGGTCCTCTGGTGGGCCGGGAGCGGGAGTCGCAGGCCCTGCGCACGCTCCTGGAGAACCATCGGCTGGTGACGGTGGCCGGCGAGGTCGGCGTCGGCAAGAGCCGACTCGCGGCGGAGGCGGTCACCGGCGTCCGTGTGCGGGGGCAGGTGGAGCGTGTCCTCGGTGTGGGCGAGGGCCGGGTTGGCGTCGAGGTGGTCGCTGATGTCGGTGTGCGGGGGGCGGTGGAGCGTGTCCTCGGCGTGGGCAAGGGCCGGCTCGCCCCGGACGCTGTCGCCGGCGTCGGCGCGCAGGGGGCCGGGCCGCGCGTCATGGTCGTCCGCTGGCCGGGGGACGACCATGACGCCGGGTCCGGTGGTGCCGGGCCGGGGGCGCCCGCCTCGCTGACGGCGGCCGTCCTGGAGGCGGCGGGCGGGACCCACGGGCGGCGCGGCGCGTCCGCGGCCGGTGCCGGCACCGGTGTCGGAGCCGTCGCCGAGCGGCTGCGCTCCGCTGACGTGCTGCTCCTCCTCGACGACGTCGATCCGGTCCATGCCGAGTGCGTGGGCATGGTGCAGACGCTGCTGGAGTCCGTACCGTCGCTCCGCGTGCTCGTGACCGCGCGCCGCCCCCTCGGGCTGGGCGGCGAGGCCGTGCTGCGTCTCGCGCCGCTCAGCGCCGAGCCCGCGGACGACGACCGGGCCGCGCCCGCCGTGGAGCTCTTCCTGGAGCGGTTCCAGGCGCGGGAAGGTGCCGTCTTCGACTCCGGCGATGCGGAGCTGAACTCGGTGGTGGACATCTGCCGATACGTGGGCGGGCTTCCGCTCGCGGTCGAATTGGCTGCGGAGCAGGCCGCCAGGAGCAGCGTGGGGGAGGTCGCGGCCCGGCTCGAGGAACACCAGTGCTGGCTGAGCGCACCGGACATGGCGGTGCCCCGGCACCGGTCGCTGCGGGACGCCGTCGCCGCGGCGTACGTGTTGTGCGACCGCGACGAGCGGATCGTGTGGGCCCGCGCCAGCATTCTGGCCGGAGACTTCGACGAGTCGACAGCCGCGTTCGTCTGCGCCGGCGGCGGCCTGGCCCCGGCCCGGGTGCCCGCATGCCTGACCCGCCTCGCCGCGATCGGCGTCCTGACTACGGTCCGCGACCCCGGCGGCATCCGCGAACCGCGCTACCGGACCGCCCCCGCCGCCCGCGACTTCGGCGGTGAACGGCTGCGTGAGGCAAGGGAGTTCGAGGTCGCCGCCGAACGCCGCGCGATCCACTTCCATCGGGTGGCCGCCCTCGCGGAGAACCTGTGGAACCTCGGCAGCCAGCCACAGGCCGTGCAGCTCGTCCTTGATGAGACCGAAGGGCTCCGGGCGATGCTGGAGTACGCGCCCCGGCAGCCCGAACTCGCGGCGGCGGCCCTGGAGTCCGTACTGAACCTGTGGTTCTGGTGGGCGGTCTACGACGCCGCCGACGAAGGGCGCCGCCATCTGCTGCGCCTGCTCCCGATGTGCCGCTCGGACACCCTTCTGATCGCGCGCGGCCTGTGCCTCGCGGCCTGGCTCACGGCGTACGGCGACCCGTGCCGGGCGAGTGAGCTGCTCCAGCACGCGTGGCCGGCCGCGGTCCTGGCCGGGGACGACGCGACCGTCGGGCGGATCGCGCACGTCCAGGGCGTGCTGGCGCTCCACGAGGGTGACCTGGAGCGGGCCACCGAGCAGTTCCAGGAGGCGGCGGGCACGATCCCGCCGCACGCCCCCGGCGGACTGCCGCCCGCAGTGAGCCTTGCCGCCCTCGCCGTGACCCAGGCGGAGCGGTCGCCACGGGCGGCGCGCCGGAGCGCCCGCCGGGCCCTCAGCCAGCCCGGCATCAGCGGCGACGCCTGGGCGTGCCTCGTCGCCCGCCACGCCCAGGCGTTCGTCGACCACAGCGACGGCCGCACCGGCAGGGCCCGGCAGCGCGCACACCGCGCGCTCGCCGCCCTGGACGGCCGGCTGCCGGCACCGAACGGCTGCGCCGCGCTGCGGGAACTGATCACCGACATCGACCGGGGGAGCCGCAGCGGCCTGCCGACGGTGCCCGTGCCGCGGGGGTGTACGGCGGTGACGCTTCCTGCGCAGGCCGGGAGCGGCATCCTGGGCTGAGTCGCCGGCGGGACCGCGTCAGGCCGTCGGCGCGCCGGGGACGCGGCGGCTGCCGCCGTTGCGCTCCTGCCACAGCCGGTACACGTCGACGGCGCTGTCCCGTGGCTCGTGCCGCATGGGCAGGCGCCGCTCGGTGCAGTCCTTGGCGAACTCGCCGTAGAAGGTGCCGAGTTCGAAGTACTTGCGGTCGTCCACGTAGTGCGGCTCGTAGGCGTCGCGGGTGGTGAGGAAGACGACCTCGTCGGGGGAGCAGTAGTACAGCGAACCCAGGCACATCGGGCGGGGTGGGCGAGTACGTAGGTGACTCCTCCCCCTCATAAATGAGGGAGCTTCTCGCTACGCCGGTGCGGCTTCGCGACGGACCAGCCCGGCCCGTAGAACGTTGATGGCGCCCACGGTGTCCGCGTGCGCTGTGTGGCCGCACGAGACGCAGTGGAACTTTTCCTGGGTGGGCCGGTTCTCCTTGGCGGTGTGCCCGCATGCGGGGCACTGGCGGGAGGTGTTGCGGGGGTCCACGGCGATCACTTCCCGTCCGGCGCTTTCAGCCTTGGCGACCAGGATCGTCAGGAACACCCCCCATCCGGCATCAGAGATCGAGCGGTTGAGTCCGGCCTTCGCACCGGCCCCGTTGGGCAGGAAACCGCCCGGTGTCCCGGGATCGGGCTTCGGCGCGGCACGCCGGATCATGTTGCGAATCTTGAGGTCTTCGTGCGCGATGAAATCGTGTCGGCGTACGAGATCGAGGGCGGTTTTGTGGGCGTGGTCAAGGCGCTGGCGGCGGACCTTACGGTGCAGGTTCGCGACCTTCTCGACCGCTCGCTGGTGGTTGGCAGTCCGCTTGTCACGGCGCACACGCGGAAACCTCGACAGGGCCTGCTGAGCGGCTTCGAGCTTCGCGGCGCTCTTCGCCCCGTGGCGCGGGCTGGGGACGAATCTGCCGCTGGAATCTGCGAGGAAGTTGGCTATGCCCAGGTCGATCCCGACGAGGGAACCCGTCGCGGGCAGCGGTTCGGGCTGGACCTGTTCGACGGTCAGCACGACGAACCACTTACGGCCCTCCCGCTTGACGTTGACCGTCTTGACACGGCCGGCCACCGCCCGGTGCTGGTGCACCTTGACGTGCCCGACACCTTGCAGCCGGACGCGCGTCACCGGGTCGTGCGGCGTGGAGTCCCACCGGCAGCCGTCCCCATCCTTCGGGAACTCCACCGTGTCGAACCAGTTCACTCCACGAAAACGCGGATAGCCCGGCTTCTCACCGGACTTGACCCGACGGAAGAACGCTCCGAACGCCTTGTCCAACCTCCGGAGCGTGGCCTGTTGTGAGCTGAACGACCAACGTCCCTGACGTTCCGGGTCGAAGGACCGGATGTCCTTGAGCTGTACGGACTGCTGCCCGTACCGGACCGTCGTCTTGCTGGCGTGCCGGTAGGCGTCACGGCGCTCCTGCAACGCTCCGTTGTAGAGCGAGCAGTGATCACGCAGCATCTCGCCCAGCGCCTGAGTCTGCCGCACGGTAGGCCGCATCAGGAACTTGTACGCACGCATCACCCGGCCCCCTCTTGTGAGCAACCTAGCCGAGGCCACTGACAACCCCTCCGCAGACGGAACACCCATGCACACATGACCGGTCAGAGCAGCCCCGAGATGCGTTTCCTGCCCCGGCTGAAGCCGGGATACCCACGCAAGAGAAGGGATGGTGGCGCCGACCAGGTGCTCGGTGCCGAGCTTGCGGCAGGTGTCGCGGATGGCGAGGATTTTCGCGTGGTGCGGGCCAATGGGTCCGCACAACTGCGCAGGGAGAGCACCTACGAGAGCGCGGCCGCGCGCGCGTTCGCCCGTCTCGCGCGCGACCTGGTCAAGGACCGCGGCTACCGGCAGGCCTGACCGCGCCGAGGCGTCGACGGAGGCGCGTGCGGGCTGCCGCCCGCTACTTACCGGGGGGTAGGCCAACCCACCTCCCTTGTTATACGGTCCGTCTAACAAGCGGGCGGGCGGCCTCTGCAGAGCCCCCGTCCACCTGTGCTGACCTGGTGTCTTCGCGCGGCTCGCGGAGGTGGCAGGCGGCGCCCCGCCGACGGGCCGCGACGGGGCGACGGTCCGTGGCCCCGTGCGTGTGCCCTCACGGTGGCCTCCGTGATCAGCCCCGTGCACCGCCGGGCGAACTCACGGACCGCGACGGACACGGCAGCGCACCGACAGGAAAAGCACACCCACAGGCAACGCACCGACAGGCAACGCACACGTCTGATCCGAGGAGCCGCAGCATGGCAAGCAGCACTGTCCGGCCGGAATCGCATGAACTCCACGACGAGCGCGGCGTCTCGCGGCGGCTGCTGGAATCGGCCGCCGTGCTGGCGTACGACCCGGCGACCGAAGTGGACTGGGAGACGCCGCTGGACAAGGACTTCCACGGCGCGAGCCCGGAGTGGAGCACGCTCTACGGCACCGCCTACTGGGCGGAGTTGACCGAGGAACAGCGCAAGGAACTGACCCGGCAGGAAGCCGCTTCGGTGGCCAGCACCGGCATCTGGTTCGAGATGATCCTTCAGCAGATGGTGCTGCGGGACATGTACGCCAAGGACCCGACGAAGGCCGACTTCCAGTGGGCGCTGACCGAGGTCGCCGAGGAGTGCCGCCATTCGATCATGTTCGCCCGCGGCGCGCAGAAGCTGGGGGCGCCCGCCTACCGGCCGCACCGCTTCGTCATCGAACTCGGCCGTGTGTTCAAGACGCTCGCCTTCGGGGAGGCGGCGTACGCCGCGATCCTGGTGGCCGAGGAGGTCCTCGACGTCATGCAGCGCGACTGGATGCGCGACGAACGCGTCGTGCCGTTCGTCCGCACGATCAACAACATCCATGTCGTCGAGGAGTCGCGGCACATGAAGTTCGCCCGCGACCAGACGCGCAAGCGTCTCGCGGGTGCGGGCCGCGTCCGCCGGCACATCAACGCCTTCGTGGTGGCGACCGCGTCCTACTTCATCGTGACGAGCATGGTCCGCAGGCAGGTCTACGAGAGCGCGGGGCTCGACGTGCGGCGCGCCGTGGCCGAGGCCGGGGCCAACGAGCACCACAAGTCCATGCTGCGTGCGAGCTGCTCGGGCCTCATGGAGTTCCTGGCCTCCGCACGGCTGCTCACCAGGCCCGCGCTGGCGTTCTACAAGCGTGCCAACCTCATCTGAACCGACGTGAGTTGACGACATGACGTACGCCATCACCCAGACCTGCTGCAGCGACTCGACCTGTGTCGCCGTGTGCCCGGTCAACTGCATTCACCCCACCCCCGAGGAGCGGGCGTTCGGCAGCACGGAGATGCTGCACATCGACCCGGTGTCCTGCATCGACTGCGGCGCGTGCGCCGACGCCTGCCCGGTGGACGCGATCTTCCCGGTGGACCGTCTCGCCCCGGAGCAGAAGGAGTACGCCGCGATCAACGCCGCGTACTTCGAAGGCAGGAACGCGGGTACGGGCACGGACGCGGTCGAGGACAGCCCCAACTTCCATGCCTGGGGCAGCCCTTCGTTCCCGCGCGTCCTGCCGTCCGACCTCGCGCCGCTCAGGATCGCTGTCGTCGGGACCGGACCGGCCGGGATGTACGCGGTGCAGGACCTGCTGCTGCACACCAACGCCGAGGTGACCCTCATCGACCGGCTGCCGGTGGCCGGCGGTCTCGTGCGCTACGGCGTGGCGCCGGACCACCCCGCCACCAAGAAGGTGGGCGAGACCTTCGCCAGGTTCCACATCCATCACCGGGTGCGGATGCACCTGGGCCTCGAAGTGGGTGACGACGTCACCGCGCAGGAGCTGGCCGAGCACCACGACGCGGTCGTCTACGCCGTCGGGGCCGCCGCCGACCGCCGTCTGTCCGTCCCCGGCGAGGACCTCACCGGCAGCATCTCGGCCCGCACCTTCGTCGCCTGGTACAACGCCCATCCGGACGTGGCGCACGACGCCATCGACCTCTGTGCCGAACGCGTCGTGGTCGTCGGCAACGGCAACGTCGCCCTCGACGTCGCCCGCATCCTCCTCGCCGACCCGGACACCCTCGCCCGCACCGACATCGCCGACCACGCGCTGAAGGCGCTGCGCGCGAGCTCCGTACGTGAAGTGGTCCTGCTCGGGCGCCGGGGCCCCGAGGACGCCGCGTACACCACGTCGGAGCTGCTGGCGCTCAAGCACGTGCCGGGCCTGCAGCTGCTCGTCGACGACCATGATCCCCGTATCGCCGCGGCCATCGACGAAGCCGGTCCGAACGACCGGGCCGCCGTCCTGAAGGGTGTTCCCCGGGGCGGCTTCGACGGGGACGTGGCACCGCCGCCCGGGCGGCGCATCGTCCTGCGCTTCCACAGCTCGCCCGTCGAGCTGCTCGGATCGGAACGGGTCGAAGCGGTGCGCACCGAAGGGGCGTCGGGGGAGCGGGTGATCGCGGCCGGGACGGTGCTGCGCGCGATCGGCTACCGCGGAGGCCCGCTCTCCGGCCTCCCCTTCGACGAGGCCACCGGCACCGTTCCGCACGAGGGCGGGCGCGTCACCGGCATGCCCGGAACGTACGTCGTGGGCTGGATCAAGCGCGGCCCCAGCGGCGGAATCGGCGCCAACCGCACCTGCGCCGCGGAGACGGTCGCCACGCTGCTGGCCGACGCCGTCTCCGGCGCGCTGCCGACGCCGCCGCACGCACCCAAGGCCTTCCACCGGCTGGCCAGGCGCCGCAACCGGCGCGTCCTCGACGCGAAGGGCCTCGCGGCGATCGAGCGGGCCGAGGCCGCGCGGGGCCGCGAGACGGGCCGGCCACGGGTCAAACTGGCCACGGTCGACGAGCTGGTGGCGAGCGCGAGGCGCCGGCGTGTGCTCCGGTGAGGTGAACCGGCGGTCCCGGCGCGGCAGTCGGCGGCGCCGGGCCGGTGTCCATCAGGAGGTGGAGGTAGGTGCCGGACCGCCCGTGGCGGGACGGCGCGAGCGCATCATGGCGACGTAAACGGCCGCGGAGACCAGGATCCCGACCGGCAGGGAGAGGTCCGTGCCGCCCGCGGCCCGGGCGATCGGCCCGGTGTACATCGGTGTGTTGACGCACTGGGACGCGGCGGCGGTGGCGACGACCAGGGCGGTCACACCGGCCCAGTTGACACCGCCCGAGTACCAGAACGCGCTGCCCCGGGACTCGTCGGTCAGTTCCCTGCCGTCGTAGCGGTTGCGGCGCCACAGGATGTCGGTGGCGTAGATCGCGATGCTCGGGCCCATCAGCGCCACCATGAGTTCGAGCATGTTGCTCACGGTGTCGAGGAAGTTGGAGACGAGCAGCGCGTACAGCGTCAGGGCCACGCCGAGGGCACCGTCCAGGGCGACGCTGCGGGATCTGCGGATCCGGACGCCTATCGACTGCAGGGCGAGGCCGGAACTGTAGGCGGTCATGGCGTTGTTGCAGATCGCGCCGAGGATGACGGCCAGGAGGAAGGCCGGCTTGAACCAGTTCGGCAGGATGCCCTCGAGAGCGGTCTGCGGGTCGGACATGTCGAGCGCGGTGCCTGCCAGGGCGCCGAGTGAGGTGAACAGGACGCTGGGCACGTAGGCGCCGAGGGTGGTCCAGCCGGCGATCGCTCCCGGCGAAGTGGTGCGGGGCAGGTAGCGGGCGAAGTCGGCGCTGTTGCTGTACGAGAGCGGCGCGGAGGCGACGAGCGTGGTGCCGCCTATCAACACGGCCCACAACTCCGAGCCGTGGAGCGGGTGTTGGGGTGCGTAGCCCCAGTCGACGTGGCCGAGCACGTAGCCGGCCAGGACGACGAAGACCGCGGTCAGGGCCAGGGTGAACGGGAGGTAGAGCTTCACGATGGTGGCGTGGCCGTAGACGCTGATGGCGAGCGTCGCCGCGGCCAGCGCCACGATGACGACGACCTTGACACCCGTCGTGAGCTCGAAGCCGGCCTTGTCGACGAGACTGAAGGCGGAGAGCGAGGCGGCGGCCCAGCTGAGGGCCAGATAGCAGACGGACACGAACCAGCCGGTCAGGGCGATGTTCGCCCGGTTTCCCCGGACGCCGAACATCGCGCGCGTGATCACCTGGCTCGGGGTGCCGGCCGCGGGACCGCTCACGGCGACAAGGCCGACCAGCACCCAGCACAGGTTGCCCGCCGCGATCACGCCCAGCGCCTGCCAGAGGTCGAGGCCCATCAGGATGAGGGCGCCGCCGACCACGAGGCTGAGATAGCTGACGTTGGGCGCCGCCCACACGGCGAACAGCTCGCGGGCGCGTCCGTGCCGCTCGGCGTCCGGAATGAAGTCGATGCCGTGCGCCTCCACGCGCCCGGCCCGGTCGACGGGGGGTGTGGCGGCTTGCGTCGTGGGGTCTGGGATCGTGGGAGCCATGCAGTCCTCCGAACAGGCGAGCGCGGGAGCCGACTTGTCTATTGGTCAGGAATCCAATAGTGAGCACGGGGTGCCGTCAAGCACTCGGCCGAAACGCGTACGGAAGAATCCCGAGGCCCGCCGCGCCGAGATCGTGGCCGCCGCGGCGGCGATCGCCCTCGCGGAGGGCCTCGAATGCATCACGATGCGCCGGGTCGCGGACGAGCTCGCGGTGCGCCCCGGCCTGATCAGCCACTACTTCCCGGTCGCGGAGGACCTCGTCGCCGAGGCCTTCGGCGTGGCGGCGACGACCGAGCTGGACGAACTGATTCCCGCCGAGCGGCCCGAGGGTGAGGCGCTGGAGGACCTGGCCCGCTTCTTCCTCCTGACCACGGGGGACCGCTTCGACGGCATGAGCCGGCTGTGGCTCAACGCCAGACACCTGAGCCGCTACCGGGACAGGCTGCGCGACCGCGTGGGCCACCAGGAGGCCCAGTGGCGCGAACGTCTGACCCAGCTCATCCGCGAGGGCGTGGCGGCCGAGGTCTTCCGTACCGAGGACCCCGAGGTGACCGCCATCCAGATCCTCGTGATCCTGGACGGCCTCGGCGCCCACGCCAACACGGAGCGCACCGACCGCCCTCCGGCGGTGACAGCCATGGCGATCACCACCGCGGAACGCGAACTCGACGTGCCCACCGGGAGGCTCGCCGAACTCATGGCGGGCCCGCACCCGCACCGAGAACCGCGAGCCGAGCGCGACTGACCGCACGTCCCGGCCCGCTCGCGAGCCCTTCAGCGCGCGGGTGTCATGGGCGCCCCGGCGGCCGACGGGGGCCGCGCCCGTCCTCGGATCGCCGAGTACGCGCACACGGCCTGCCTCTGCGCCACCACAGCGCGCGGGGCGACTCCCGGCGTCCTGGGCGCCCCGCGCGCCGGGCGGGTCAGCCGTGGCGCGACGTCACGCAGCGCGTGCGCCACTGGGGGTCGGCGGCCAGGTCGAGCCCTGTCCAGGCCATCGCCAGCGCGCCGTCCAGTACGGCCTCGTCCCCGCCCGGGCCGGAGACCTCCTCGGCGAACTGGCGGGTGTGCGGCATGCCTTGGGCGCCGAGCACCCCGATCGCCGGGTGGATCGCGGGCATGGCGTGCGTGATGTTGCCCATGTCCGTGGAACCCCCCGTGCCCAGTGGCGTCACCCCCGGCTCCGGCAACTCCCGCCCGGTCGCCCTGAGGTTGCGTGCGTACGAGTCCATCAGCGACGGGTCGTGGCGCAGGTCCAGGTAGTCGGGCTGGATGGGGCGTACCTCCATGGTGGTGCCGGTGGCCAGCGCGGCGCCGCGGAAGCAGTTCAGCACGCGCTCCCGGAGCTCGCCCAGCTCCTCGCCGGTGGGTGTGCGCACCTCGTACTCGAGCGCGGTCCGCTCCGGGATGATGTTGGTCCGCTCGCCGCCGTGGCGCACGATTCCGGCAACCCGGTAGCCGTCCCGCAGCTGCTGGCGGAGCTGGCCCACGGCCACCTGCGCGACGACCGCTGCGTCCGCGGCGTTGAGCCCGCCCTCGGGCGCCGCGGCGGCATGCGACGCCCGCCCCGTGAAGGTGACCGCGAAGCGGGCCACCGCGTTGCTGGAGCCGCGCGGGTCCGCGGCGTCGCCCGTGGCGGGGTGCACCATCATCGCCACCGTCACGTCGTCGAAGGCGCCGCGCTCCAGCATCAGCACCTTGCCGCCGCCCTCCTCCTCGGCCGGGGTGCCGAGCAGCTTCACCCGGAAGCCCAGCTCGTCGGCGGCGGCCGCCAGGGCTATCGCCGCGCCCGCGCCCGCCGCGCAGATGATGTTGTGCCCGCAGGCGTGGCCCATCTGCGGCAGCGCGTCGTACTCCGCGCACACCCCGACCGTCAGATCTCCGCTGCCGTACGTCGCCGTCAGCGCGGTCGGCAGGTCGCACACCCCGCGCTCCACGGTGAAGCCCGCGTCCTCCAGGAGCGCCCCGAGCCGGCCCGCGGAGCGGACCTCGTCGAAGGACGTCTCCGGGTCGGCGTGGAGTTCGTGGCTGAGCTCCAGCAACCGGTCCTTGTACTCGTCGAGCCGGGCGGCCACGCGGTCGCGCAGGGGTGAGTCGACTGTGGGCATGGGGTGGTCCTCCACTCGGGGTGAACGCATGAGCGGAAAAGGAAACGATGAGTTTCCTTTCGTGGAGGTCATGTGTACCAGCTCGATGAGGGCATGGCCATGAGTCACCTGGTGCAGATCAAGATGGAGCAGCGGAGGCCGTGTTACGGACGGGTGACTTCTTTTGGCTACTTCTCGTTTCCTATTGACGTGCGGGCCCGCGTGCCCCGAAATGGGACCGCATGGCGAGCACAGCGCGGCCGGCAGGCCGACCCCGCAGCGAAGAAGTCCGTGACCGCGTCATCGGCGCGGCCGAGGAACTGCTCGACGAGAGCGGCTACCTCGGCATGACCATGGACGAGATCGCCGTGCGCGCCAAAGTGTCCAAGAAGACGCTCTATCGGTGGTGGCCGCACAAAGCCGCGGTGATCGCCGATGTGCTCGTGGCCCGTGCCGACGTACGCGCGGTCCCCGACATCGGCGACACCCGCGCCGAACTTCTCGTCATCTGCGACTACATCGACGGCTTCACCCGCGCCCGCGATGTCTTCAGCCGGCTGTGCCTGACCGAGGCCGCGGCCGAAGAGTCGGCCGTCCTCCAGTCGTTCCTCGACGTCGTGCTGCACCGGCGGGACCACGCACGGGCCGCCGTACAGCGCGGAATCGCCCGCGGCGACCTGCCGCCGGACATCGACACCGACGCCCTGCTCGACCTGTGGAACGGGTTCTTCGTCTACCGGAGGTCCTTCCGCCCCGCGCCGATCCGTGAGGAGACGGTCCACCAGCTCGTCGACCTCGCCCTGGCCGGACAGGTGCCCCGCCTGCCCGGCCCGGCTCCGCACAAGGCCACACCGGAGGGCTGAGGTCCCCTCCCGCGCTCCCCTCAACCGCACCTCCGTCCCCGTCACGGGCGGGCCCCACCGCGACCCGCCCGTACCCCAGCACGCCTTGGAGACCCCGCCATGCCCCGAAGCGCATCCCCAGGCAGCACGTCACCGTCGACCGCGTCCGTCGTCGGCTTCCTCGTCTTCATCGAACTGTGCAGCGGCATCCTCCAGGGATCCGTGCCCGTCGTCCTGCCGCTCATCGGCAGCGACCTGCACGTCAGCGCCGGCGACCTGAACTGGGTGAACAGCGTCTTCCTGCTCGTCGCCGGCATCTCCGTACCCGTGCTGTCCCGCCTCGGCGACATCTACGGCCACCGGCGGCTGATCCGGATCACGATGGTCGCCGTCGCCGTGGGCTCGGTGGTCGTCGCCACCGCGGACAGCTTCGCCGTCCTCCTCATCGGCCGGGCGCTGCAGGGAGTCTTCGCCTGCTGGCTCCCGCTGGACTTCGCCATCGTCCGCGACCGCGTCCAGAAGGAGCGCGTCGGCGCCGCCATCGGCATGCTCGTCGGCGCACTCACCCTGGGCGCCACCCTCGGAGCGATCGGCATCGGGCTGCTCTCCCGCTCCGTGCACGGCGTCCACGGTCTGCTGATGCTGCCCGCCGTCGCCATCCTGCTCTGCCTGCCGGTGGCCTTCCGGCTGATACCCGAGTCCACCACCCGCGCGCTCTGCCGCGTCGACTGGGCCGGCGCGGCCCTCCTCAGCGCCGGCCTCGCCGCCGTCCTGATCGGAATGGCGACCACGAACAAGGCCGGCCTCGCCCCCACGGCCGGCGCCCTGGCCCTCGGCCTCGTCCTCATCACCCTGTTCGTGCGCGTCGAACTGCGGGCCCCGCAGCCCCTGGTGGACGTACGCCTCATGGCCCGTCCCAGCATGGCGCTGCTCTACGTCCTCAGTTTCCTCACGGGCTGCGTGCTCTACGGCTCCCAGACCGCCAACCCGTCCTTCTTCGCCGCCCCTCGCCCCCTCGGCTTCGGTCTGGACACCCTCGGCATCTCACTGCTCACGGTCAGCGGCGCGGTCGCGATGGCCGCCGCCGGCACCTGCGCCGACCGCGTGGTGCGCAGGTTCGGTCCGCAGCACACCCTCGTCGGCGGGTTCACGCTCGTGGCGGTCGGCTACGCCGGGATGGTCCTCGCCCACAGCGCGCCCTGGCAGATGGCCGTCCTCGGCCTGATCGCCGGCGCAGGTGTCGGAACCGCCATCGCCACCTTGCCCACCCTCCTCATCAGGCACCTGCCCGCCGACCAGACCGGCATCGGCACCGGCATGTACAACACCCTCAAGACCCTGGCCGGTTCGGTGGCGGGCGCGGCGTTCGCCGCGATCATGAACCGCCTCCTCGTGGACGTGCACGGCGCCCGCATCGCCTCCGAGTCCGCGTACGTCACGGTCTGGGCGTCCTGCGGCACACTGGCGCTCCTCGGCGTGGCCGTCGCCCGCCGCGTCGGCCGCGCGCAGAGTCCGGCCGTGCGGGCGCCCGCCCCGGAGGCGGCCGTCGCGACCGCGGAGTGAGCACGGCCCGGCCCGGGCTCAGTCGCCGAGGGCCTTCTTGAGCTCAGCCTTGTCCATGGACGACCGCCCGTGGATGCCGCGCCGTTGGGCCTCCGCGTACAGCTGGTCGTACGTGGGGCCCTCGGCGCCGGAGTGCGAGCGCTGCCCGCCCCGCTTGCCGGACGACATGTCCTGCGTGGAGCTCTTGCCGGCCGTACGTGACTCACCGGCCCGGGCGCGTTCCTTGTTGACGGTGCGGGCGGCGATCTCCTCGGCCCGCTTCCTGCTCTCCCCCCGCTCCTCGGCGCTCTCCTTGATGTGCTCGTACTGGCGCTCCCGCTTGGCGTTCGACCCTCGGGGCATTGCGGCTTCCTCCTGAGTGACCTGGGATATGCGTGGTCATGGGTTGGTCAGGTGGAGCTGGACCTCGACCTCCTGGTCGCCGGCGACGGTGCCGACCCTCTCGACGGCGAAGGCCGCGTCCAGGGTCCGGCAGAGGCGTTCCACCGCCACGGGGCAGCCCTGGAGGTCGGCCGTGACCGTTCCGGCAAGGGCCACGCCGGAGACCTCGGCGGGGGCGTGCTCCACGAGGAAGTTGCCCGTCCACGCGGCGGGGCGCGGTCCCTCGTTGCCGTGGGGGACGGCCTCGCCCCGGTCGGAGTCGAAGTGGTCGCCCAGGAGGTGGAAGACCGCGTCGGCGTCCGGCGCGGAGCAGTCGCCGAGCACGACCTCCACCAGGTCCCGGGACGAGGGGGCCTCCGCGGGGAAGGCTGTCGAAGCTGATGTGCCGTTCACGTCGTTCTCCGTGTCTCTCGGTGGAAACGGGCGGTCCTGTCACGGCCCACTCGGGCCTCCTTCCCCGTCATCCGGTGCGAGCGACGCAGCCGGCAGCTCCACCGGTGCCAGTGGCCACATGGCCGGCCCCTGGAGCACCGACCCGTCGGTGGCGAAGCGCGAGCCGTGGCACGGGCACTCCCACGTCGTCTCCGCCGCGTTGAACGCCACGATGCAGCCCAGATGCGTACAGCGCGCCGAGACCGCGCGGACCGTGCCGTCCTCGGCGCGGTAGACGGCGCACCGGTGTCCGTCGACGCGCACCACCGCGCCGGATCCCGGTGGGATCTCGGTGACGGAGTCGACATGGGCGGTGTGCAGCCGGTCGCGGACGAAATGCCGTGCGACATCGGCCTGTTGCCGCAGCAGAGCGGGCGCTTCCCGCACCGTGCTCCACAGGCGGCGGGGGTCGTACAGCTCGGCCCAGGGTGGCTCGCCGCCGGTGATCAGCCCGCTCAGCAGCTGCCCGGCGAGGACGCCGCTGCTCATGCCCCACCCGCCGAAGCCCGTCGCCACATACGCGTGCCGGGCCCCGGGATGCAGCGGGCCGATCATGGGGATCCCGTCGCCCGAGTCGTTGTCCTGGGCCGCCCAGTGGTACGCGGTGTCCTCCACGGCGAAGTGCTCGCGCATCCACGCGTCGAGCCGGCCGAAGGACGCCGCCGCGTCGCCCGTACCCGGTGTGAAGCTCTCCCCGGTCACGATGAGCAGCCGCCGCCCGTCGGCGCCGTACGGAGCGGTGCGCACCGAGCGCCTGCCCTCGTCCTCGGTGATGAACATGCCGAGCGGGCCGGGATCGGAGGCGAGCGGCGCGGCGACGACGAGTTCCCGGCGTGGCTGGAGGCGGGCGAAGAGGAACGCGCGGTCGAAGATCGGGAAATGGGTGGTGACGACGACGGCGTGCGCGGTCACCGTGTGCTGCGCCTCGGTGGTCACCGTGCACGGGATGCCGCCGAGCATCTCGGTCACCCGGGACCGCTCGAAGATCACGCAGCCTTGGGCTATCAGATCCCCGGCCAGGGCCAGCAGATACTTGCGGGGGTGGAACTGCGCCTGGTCGTCCACCCGGACCGCGCCCGCGACGGCGAAGGGCAGACCGGTGTCCTCGGTGTACCGCGCGGGGAGACCGGCCTCGCGGGCGGCCTCGGCCTCGGCGCGCAGCACCCCCGTGCCCTCCTGGCGGACCGAGTAGGTGAAGGCCGGGGCACGCTCCAGATCGCAGTCGATGGCCACACCGGCACAGATCTCGGCCACGCGCTCCACCGCGCCCTGCTGCGACATGGCGTACAGCCGGGCGGCCTCCTCGCCGTGCGTACGGCGCAGGCGGTCGTACACGAGGGTGTGCAGCGCGGACACCTTGGCCGTGGTGTAGCCGGTGACCCCGGCGGCGATGCGGTCGGCCTCGAGGACGGCGACGGTCCGGCCGGCGCGCGTCAGTTCCCAGGCGGTGCTGAGCCCGGCGATTCCGCCGCCGATCACCGCGACGTCGACCTCGACGTCCTCGTCGAGAGACGGGTAGGCGGTCGTTCCGCTGGTGTGCATCCAGTACGACTCGCCCCGCCCCGGCAGTTCCAGTCTCGGCGCCACGGTCAGGCCTCCTTCCCGTCACCCGCGATCGGGGTCCCGCGCCGTGCCTCGCAAACTCCCGCGCCCCCTCAAACATGGTGACCGCGATACCGGTGAGGCGCTCGTCGAGTGGGGGCGTCGGGAGGCGGGCGCGAGGACCCGCGGAGGGGAGACGCTGTGTCCTCGCGCCCTGCGGCCGTCGCCCAAGTCATCCCGGCGGCGGCCGCTCCCCGCCGGCTGCCACCCTTGCTCCCGAAGGGGCCGGGGCAGGGGGCGGAGCTCAGCCCCTGATCCCAGTGTCCTCCCGCCGGCCGGTCACAGCGGCTGGTGTCAGGCGGCCGTCGCGCCGTCGGGCTCCCCGTACTCCCGGCCCGCCTCCGCACGTACCCGAGCGCAGCTGAGGTGGATGAGGCGGGAGACGTGCATCTGCGAGATGCCGAACTTCTCGGCGATGCTGGCCTGCGTCATGCCCTCGAAGAAGCGCAGGTAGAGGATGGCGCGCTCGCGCTCGGGGAGGTGGCTCAGCCCCGTCTTGGCGGCTTCGCGGTCGGTGATGAGGTCGTAGGCGGTGTCGGGTGCGCCGAGCGCGTCGGCGAGGCTCTGCCCGTCGTGGCCGGACGGGGAGAGCTCCGCGTCGAGGGACAGCGCGCTATAGCTCTCGATCGCCTTGAGCCCGTCGCGGACCTCCGCCTCGGTCAGCCCCGCGTGCGCGGCGATGGCGCCGATGCCGGGTTCTGGGCTGCCGGGGCGCTCGGTGAGGTCGCGGCGGGCCGCGCGGACCTTGTTGCGCAGGTCCTGCACGCGGCGGGGCACGTGCACGTCCCACATCCGGTCGCGGAAGTGCCGGCGCAGTTCGCCGGTGATGGTGGGCACGGCGTAGCACTGGAAGGGGCCGCGCTCGGGCCGGTAGTGGTTGATCGCCTTGACCAGTCCCATGGCCGCGACCTGCTCCAGGTCCTCCGTGCTCTCGCCCTTGTTGCGGTAGCGGCGGGCGATGCGGTGCGCCATGGGCAGCCACGCCTCGACGAGCTCCTCGCACAGCAGGTCCCGCTCGGGGCCCTCGGCGAGACCGGCCACGCGGGCGAACGCGGCCGTCGTGTCGGGGGAGTCGTCATGGGCGCGGCGGGAGGTGCGACGGCGGTGGGCGGGGCCCGCAGTGATGTCAGTGAGCATCGGGATTCGCTCCTCAACGGTGTGCCGGCGCGGGCCGCGGGAACGGTCCCACGAGGCCCCGAAGTGCCTCCGGTCCGAAGCATCGACATGCGACTGCACTTCGATTCTCCGGCCGCACGTGCCCATGTGCGACTCGGCGGGCGCCGCGTCACGGCGGGTCATGGACGCTCGGCGGACGGTTTCCGTCGCGTTCTGGTGTGTCGGACCCGGTGTGACGGGTACCCGGTCGCCGGCAGAGCCCTGACCGAGTCCCCCGGGCACCGAGAGGGGGCGGCCTTTCATGAACAGCAAGCTGATCTCAAGGACCGGACCGGACGACACCACGTCCCACCACGCGATCCTCGGATCTCCCTGCTGGGTGAGCCTGGCGGCGCGCGACCTGTCGGCCGCGCAGTCGTTCTACGGTGCTGTCCTGGGCTGGACGTTCCGCACGGGCTCGCTGGGTGAGCGGTTCGTGGTGGCGCTCTCGCAGGGGCGGGCCGTGGCGGGGATCGGAGCGACCGCTCCGGCTCTGCGGGTTCCCGTCGCGTGGACGCCTTATTTCGCGGTGGCCGACGCGGACGAGACGGCCGGCCGCGTACAGGAGCGCGGCGGCACGGTGGGGGTCGGTCCGATCAGCTTCCCGACCGGTCGGGCGGCGCTGGTGTCCGACCGCGCCGGCGCGGTCTTCGGGATCTGGGCCGGCGCGCTCGTCCGCAACTTCGGAGCGTGGCGCCGGGACGCGCCCCTGTGGCTGCGCCTGGTCACCCGCGACGCGTTCGACGCCGCGATCTTCTACGGGGAAGTCCTCGGGTGGACGCGCCCGGGCTGCTGCGACGTGCGGTACGAGGACGAGGAAGTCGTCCTCGTCTGTGAGGGACAGCCGGTGGCCGCGCTCGTCGGCGGGACGCCGGGATCGCCCCCCGACCCGCAGCTGCGGCCGCACTGGCAGGTCCGCTTCACCGTCGGCGATGTCGCCACGTGTACACGGGCCGCCGTGGAGCACGGCGGAACGGTGACGGGCTGCGAGGCGGACACGACGGGCGACTGTGTGACCCTGCTCGACCCCGAGGGCGCCCAGCTCACGCTCTTCGCACCCCGACTGCGACCCGAGGAGCCCGACGACGACCGGTGACCGGCGGCTCGCGTCCGGAGCGGGACCGTGGTGTCCGCGCGGGACCCGGTCCCGCCGTCACTGCGTCCGGCGCCGAAGGAAGTTCATCGCGGACAGCGTGAGCACGGTTTCGCCGCGCTGGTTGAACACCTCGATGTCGGTGTGCACGATCCCGCGGTCGGGCTTGGACCGCGAGGCACGCGCGGAGATCACCGTCGTACGGATCGACAGGCTGTCACCGGGGCGCACCGGGCGGGTCCAGCGCAACTCGTCGACGCCCGGGGAGGCGAGGCTCGCCACCTTGCTCACGTAGTGGTCCGCGTACATGCGCATCATCAGGGAGGCGGTGTGCCAGCCGCTCGCGATCAGGCCCTTGAAGGGACCCTGCTCCGCGGCCTCGGGATCCGTGTGGATGTCCTGCGGATCGAACTCGCCGGCGAACCGGAGGATCTCCTCCTCGGTCACCGTGACGCTCCCGTACACGTAGCTGGACCCGGGAACGTAGTCCTCGAAGTAGCGTTCTTCGACAGGGGTGTTGAAGTCGGTGCCGATCGCCGTAGTAGTCATCGAAGGCACGGTAGCCGACCTCCTGGATCAGGCGGGGGAGCCCGGGGTGGCGACGTGGCGCAGCCCCCGGTCGAACACCGTCAGGAGCAGGAAGAGCGCCCCGGCACCCAGCATGAACCAGGCCAGCTGGTGCATGCCGCCGGTGTCGGCGTGCTGCCCGAACGCGGTCGCGCTCGCCGCGGAGGCGACCATCGAGCCGAGGTAGATGAACGTGCGGAGCAGCCCGGACGAGGTGCCCACGCGCGCCGGATCGGCCTGGTAGTACACCGAGTTCTGCAGGGCGAGGCTGTTGAGTCCCTGGGGCACGCCGAAGATCAGGGCGACGGCGAGCAGCATCCAGACGGGGCTCGTGCCGTCGAGCCGCAACAGCAGTGTGCAGGCCGCGAGTTGGAACACGGCGCCGACGAGCAGCTTGCCGCGGATCGCGTTGTGGCGGCCGGTGAGGGTGGAGACGGCGATGCCGGTGAGGAAGATCGGCAGCTGGACGAGGCCGGCCTGCGACGGCGAGAGCCCACGGCCCTCCTCGGCCCACTGCGTGAAGCCGTAGAGGAAGGCGTACGAGACCACGTAGGCGACCAGAGCACGGCCGTAGGTGGCGAGCAGCGGGGTGTTGCCGGCGAGCACCCTGAGGTCGATGAACGGTACGGCGGCGCGCAGTTCACGTGCCGCGAACGCGGCGGCCGCGGCGGCGGCGATGGCGAGCAGGTACCACGTGTCGGCGTGCAGGTTCATCAGGAACAGCAGGAGCGAGAACAGCAGCGCGGCGAACAGCGCCATTCCGGGGAGGTCGAGTTCGGACGCGATGCTCCTGCCGCCGGTGCGGCGTGGGCGGGCCTGCACGGGCAGCCGGCGCGCGCCGAGGATCAGGGCGGCCGCCGCGAGGGGGATGTTGAGGGCGGACGTGGCGCGCCAGCCGCCCACGTCGATGAGGAGCCCGCCGAGGGAGGGGCCGATGACGGCGATCGTCTGGCCGGACACCGCGAGCGTGGTGAGGATGCCGCCGGGACTGTCCCGGCCGGTCCGCTCCGCCTCGCTGCGCAGCAGGGACATCGAGGCCGGATAGCCGGCGCAGGTCCCGAAGCCGAGGACGACGCGTGCGGCGATCAGACAGCCCAGGTTGGGGGCCAGCGTGCCGGCGATGCCCGCGATGCCGACCAGAGACGTGCTGATCAGGAAGAGGCGTCGCGGTCCGAAGAGGTCGATGAGCCGTCCGACGACGGGCTGCCCGAGTGCGGTGGCCAGATAGAGCGCCGAGACGAGCCACGCGGTCTGCGCGGGAGGCGCCCCGAACGCCGCCCCGATGGGGACGAGGGCCACGGCGATGATCGTGGAGTTGATCGGGTTGAGGACCGAGCCGAGGACCATCGGCGGGATCAGCCTGCGGTCGAAGTGACCCGCCGGGGCGCCGTCCGGCCCGGGTTCGGACTCTGCCGGGCCGCCCTCGGCAGCCGGTGCGGGTATCTCGGGGTTGCTCATGGGCGGGTCAGCCCCTGGCGGGTGCTCAGCAGGGTCACGGCGTTCTTACTCATGCCTCCACCGTAGATTTGACAGGTTTACCTGTCCAGTTTGACTGAGCAGTTTTGCTTCCCTTTTGTGTGGTGGTCCGGCGGTCCGCGAAGCCGCCGGCGTCCTGCGGGCCGGCGCGGGAACGCCTCAGTGGCGCACCCGCACCGTGGGAGTGGCGTACCGGGCGCGCACGGTATTCGAGCAGGTCGCAGGGGATGTGGGGGGCGATGGTGCGCCATCCGTGCGACAGGGCGCGGGAGTCACGCGGGTATAAAATTTCCCATGTGAGATTCCGGCGATGGTCGATGGATCGCCTACTGGAGCGGCCATCAGGCCGCGGTCTGGTGGCTGTTCCGCTCGTTCTCATCGTGGTGATCACCCTGGTGGACGTCCACTCCCCGACCGACGTCCACCTCGGCCCGCTGCTCGTCATCGCACCGGCCCTCACCGCCTCCATCGCAGGCCCGCGCCTGACCGCCCTGGTCGGGCTCCTGGCCGTGGGCGCCCAGGTCCTGATCGGTGCGCTGCACGGCGGTCTGAGCACGGCCAACCACATCTCGCAGATCATCGCCATCACCTTGCTCTCCGCACTGATCGTGATCTTCTGCCGTGCGGGGGAACGACGCCGCCAGGAGCTGAACCGGGTGCGGTCGGTGTCCGAGGCGGCGCAGCGGGTGCTGCTGAGACCGCCGCCCCGCAGGGTCGGTCCGCTGCGCGTGGCCTGGCTGTACCTGGCCGCGGGGGACGAGGCCAAGATCGGGGGCGACCTGTTCGCGGTCGCCCGCGCCGCCCGCCCCAGCACCCGCGCACTCATCGGTGACGTACGCGGCAAGGGCCTCGCCTCCATCGGTGAGGCATCCGTCGTGCTCGGGGCGTTCCGCGAGGGCGCGCACCGCCACGCTCTGCTGCCCGACCTGGTGGCGGCCATGGACGACAGCGTCGCCCGGAACCTGGAGGAGGTCGCCGATACCGAGCACGACGCCGGAGAGCACTTCGTCACCGCCCTCGTGCTCGACATCCCGGACGACAGCCCGCACGCGGAGATGGTGACCTGCGGCCATCCGCCGCCACTGCTGGTGCGCGAACACCAGGTCACCGAGCTCGCGCCCCGTCAGTCCGCACCGCCCCTGGGCATGGGCGAACTGCCCGTCCCCCCGCTCCTCAGCGACCACTTCGCCTTCACGGCCGGTGACTTCCTTGTCCTGTACACCGACGGAGTCATCGAGGCCCGCTCGCCCAACGGCGCCTTCTACCCGCTCGCCGAGCGGGTGGCCTCGTTCCCGTCCTTTCCCGCCGGCGGCCCGGACTCCCTGCTGAACCACATTCACCGCGACCTGCTCGCCCACACCGGCGGCCGGCTCAACGACGACATCGCGCTCCTGGTCATCGAACGCGTACCCACGCGGCATCTGCTCCGCCCGCTTCTCAACGGCCGGCCCATGACGGACCAGGCCGCCGACGCGTACCCCGACGGAGCGCCGCCGTCGAGGGCTCGCGGGCGCGGGATCTGAAACGGTTGCGGGCTGGAGCAGCGGTGTGACCAGGCCCGCGGCCGTGAGCAAGGGCGGCCGTGGTCGAACCCTGCACCGCGCGCAGCGGCATCGCCATGACGTAGTCCGGCAGGAGCGGGAGTCCGGTGCGGTCGGGCAGGTCAGCGACCGCGCTGCCGATGCGCGTCCTGACCAGGAGCTGTCCGAAGACTCCGCCGGCCCCCGCGACCGGGATGACCATCTGCACCATGCGCACCAGGTGCGGACGTGTCGGGCCGGGCGTGGGGCAGACGGCGTACGGCTGTGGAGGCCAGGGGGATCAGGCTGGCCGCGGCGGAGACGGCCCCGGCCGCAGCGGTCACCCGGAACGCGCCGAACGTCTCCGCCAGTGGCCCCACGCACAGCTGCCCGACCGGAACCGAGACGTAGGACAGCAGGTCGTCGTAGGACGCGACGCGCGACAGCACGTGCGCGGGGACGTGCTCCTGGAGCGAGGTGTCCCACGCGACCGCGGTGACGGAGGAGCCGAGCCCTGCGACGAACGCCGCCGCGATCAGCCAGGGAGCGTGCCCCTGTGCTCCCAGTGCGAGCAGCGGCAGCGCGCCCAGCGCCCCCGCCAGCTGCCCGAACCGCAGCAGATGCCGCACCGTCATCCGGTACATCACCAGGCTCGACGCCAGCATGCCGACCCCGCGCGCACTGAGCACGAAACCCCAGGTCGTCTCGTCGCTGAGCTGCCGGGTGAGCTGGGGGCCGAGGATCTGCCACGTACCGGTCTGCACGAGGTTCAGCAGGCAGAAAGACAGAGTGCCGACCCACACCCACCGGATCGCACGGAACGCGCTCCAGCCGTCACGGATGTCGCCCAGCACCGTGTCTCGCTGTGACGCCCGAGCGGTGCCGGTGAGGGAGAGCCGTGCGAGGAAACCGGCCGCGACGAGGTACGTGAGCGCGTCGAACGCGATGGCGGGCCCGCTCCCGACCGTCACCACCAGCACACCCGACAGACTCGGCCCGAGGATCTTCGTCGCGTTGCCGGCCGAGCCGAGCGCGGAATTCGCCTGCCGCAGAAGGGACTTGGCGACGAGCTGAGGGACGACGCCGCGCAGCGCCGGTGTCGTGAAGGCGCCGAGCACGCCGTTGGCGAACTCGAGGGCGGCCACCAGCGGCAGCGAGTAGTGCCCGGTCAGCAGGAGCGCGGCGACGGCGCCCTGCGTGGATGCCGCCCCCAGATGGGCGGCCACCAGGACGGTCCGGCGCGGTAACCGGTCGGCGACCGCGCCGCCCAAGAGCAGGAACGCGAGCAGCGGCAGCATGTGGGCGGCGAGCACGACGCCGAGGTCGTGGCCGCTGCCCGAGGCGTCGAGGACGGCGAAGGCGAGCGCGACGGGAGCCATCGAGCTGCCGAGCAGGGACACCAGACGTCCGGCGAAGAACCAGCGGAACGCGGCCTGTCGGAGGAGGGAGGAGAGCACCGGCCCGAGTGTGGGCAGCCGCGGGCGCGCAAGCTAACGTTTCGGCGGGAGGCGAAAGATGGTGCTGCTGCGGCTGAGTTCGATGGCCCTGTCACAGTCCCGGTTCGCGCTGTCGCCGAGCGCCGAGACGCTGGGGTCGATGAGCGTCCTGATGAAGCCCTGCTCCGACCCGTGGCTCATCCACTGGTACGACCGCCACCACGACGCGTTCCACGCCGCGCTCGACGCGGACCCGTTCGCCCGCGGGCTCGTCGAGCTGATCTGCTCGACCAAGTACCTCCCCGGTTACGTGAGCCGCCCGCCGTCCGGCGGTATGCGCACCACGCTCGCCGACGAGCTGAAGGTCGTCGCCGCGGCCCGCGACGACGACATACGCGCGGACCTCGACGCGGCGGTGGCCCGTAGCTGGAAGCGCCACGACCTGGAGTGGCTGACCGGGCACGGGTGGGGAGCCCGGACCGCCGACCTCTTTCGGCACGTGTGGAAGACACATGTGTCGCCGGACTGGCCGCGCCGCCGCGCCCTGTTGGAACGTGACGTCACGTACCGGGCGGGGCTGCTCGCCGCCTACGGCTGGCCCAGGGCGCTCCAGCACATGAACCGGCGCAGTGCGTGGGTCGGTGCCGACGCGATCCGCTTCAGCGACCAGCCGGGCGCTGACTGCATCGTCGGCGAGGGCGGAATGCTGTTCGTCCCGGTCTGCGTGACGAGCGGCACCTGGCTCGCCGAGGCGCCTCCCGACCGGTACGCCCTGGTGTACCCGGCCCGCGGTACAGCCGGGCAGACCGGGCGGCCGCGAGCGGCGCAGGCTCTGGAACGGCTGATCGGCACCGGCCGCGCCGCCCTCCTCCACGAGCTGGAACGCCCCGCGACCAGCAGCGAACTCGCGGCGCAACTGGGGCAGTCGCTCGGCACGGTCGGCGGTCACCTGGCCGTTCTGCGCGATGCGAACATGGTCGTCGGTACGCGAGTGGGGCGACGTGTGGTCTACCGGCGCACGCAGGAGGGCGATCGCCTCGCCGGACGTGCCGACTCCCCGGACGACTGACCACGAGATCGGCGAGCCGCTCGGCGAAGCAGTCGACCAACCAGTCGACGAGGCAGTCGACCAAGCCATCGGAGAAGCGCCTCCTCCACCATGAAGTGGCCGTACGACGCGACCAGGGTGTGCCGCAGATTCTCGGCCCAGGCGATCCACAGCGCAGCCGCCCCGAAGCCGAGCGCAGAGCCCCGGTCCCGCTGATGCACGGCGACCGGCGCGTCTCAGCCGCGCGCGCCGCCCGCACGGCAGAGTGGGCGTGTGGACGCAGATGATGTCGCCGAGGATCTCTACCGCCTGCCGCCCGTACAGTTCATGGCCGCGCGGAACGCGCAGGTCGCCGAGGCGAAACGGGCCGGGGACGCGGCCGCCGCACGCCGGATCGCAGCCTTCCGCAAGCCGACTCTCGCCGCCTGGGCGGCGAACCTCCTGGCGCGTCAGACGGAGGAGGCGAGGCAGCTCCTCGAGCTCGCTCAGGCGCTGCGGGAAGCACACCGCACGCTCGACCCGGAGCAGTTCCGGGCTCTCAGCCACCAGCAGCACGTGCTGATCGCGGGCCTCGCGCGACAGGCGGGTGGGCTCGCCGGACGGGCGGGGCAGCCGGTGAGCCAGACCGTTCTGCACGAGGTCGAACAGATCCTCCACGCGGTGCTGGCCGACGCGGAGGTCGCCGAGCAGTGGGCCGCCGGCAGGCTCACGACGGTGCCCACCGTGTCCACCGACTTCCCCGGCACGGCGCCTGTGGCGCAGGTGTCGAAGAAAGCCGAGAGGCCCACCCCCGCCCCGGCGAGCAAGACCCCCGACCCCGCTGAGGAGAAGCGCCGCGCCCGCCTGAAGGAGGCGATGAAGGCAGCCACCGCGGCCGCGGCCGAAGCGGGCCGTCGCGACGACGACGTGCGCCGCGCGGAGGAGGAGCACGAGCGGGCCACCACCCGGCGGTCCGATGCGGACGAACGCGTCGCACTCCTGACGGTTCGGCTCGGCGAGGCCGAGGAGGAGCGGCGCACCGCTGCCGAGGCGGCGGACGAGGCGTCCGTACGGGTCCGGGACGCCGCACGCGAACAGAAGGCCGCCCGGCGGAGAGCAGCGAGTACGTCCCGGGCCGTTGAGCGCCTCTCCGGAGGCGATTCCGGCCGCTGAACGCGAGATCCACCCGTGCATCACGAACTGGTCACGCCACCCACTCGTACCCGTGTTCCATTGGATGCTGGCGACCGAGATCACGTCAGGGGATACGTGATCGCGAAACGGAGTGAGGACATGACCGATCCGACCGCCGCACCAATGCAACTGACCCACACTCAGATCGACGAGGCGTCGCACGGCCACGACGTCCCGCTGGTACGGGTGACACTCCCGGGGACCACAACCCCCGTGTGGCTGGCCACACGCTACGACGTGGTGAAGGCGGCGCTCGGCGACACCCGCTTCGTCCGGGACCTGGCGAAGGTTCCCGGTGCACAGGGCGGGGGTGTCGGCGCGGAACTGCTCGACGACGCGGGGCTGCCGCCGGAGTACCGGCAGTACCTGGAGATCCTCGTCATGGTCGACGGGCCCGAGCACACCCGCCTGCGCACGCACGTGATGCGGGCCTTCGCGCCGCGCCGGATCGCCGCGCTGCGTCCGCGCATCGAGCGCATCGTCCAGGACGTGACCGGTGAACTCGTCGCCAAGGGAGACCAGTTCGACCTGCTGAGCGCCTTCGCCTACCCGGTCATGACGGACGTCATCTGCGAGATCATCGGCGTGGAAGCGGCCGACCGGCCGAAGGTGAGCGGCTGGATCAGGGACTACGAGTCCGGCGAACCGGACCGGTTCCTGCCGGGCATCGACCACCTCGCCGAGTACATCGGCCGGCTGCTCGACCTCCGTGGCCCGGCGCCCGAGGACGACCTGGTCTCCGACCTGCTGCGCTCCAGCGCCACGGCGGCAGAGGGGCAGCGACTGACGCGCCAGGAGATGATCGCTCTCGTCTTCCTGCTGATCAACACGGGGATCGCGCCGCCCGCCTTCTTCATCACCGACGCGGTCCTCACCCTCCTCGACCACCCGCAGGAGACGGTCCGGCTGCGGGCGGAGCGCGACCTGCTGCCGCGCGCCGTCCAGGAATTGCTCCGTCATGTGTCGGCGGTACGGGTCGGCGCCACCCTGTACGCCACCGAGGACGTGGAACTCGGCGGCGTCCTGGTGCGCCGGGGCGAGGGCGTGACGAGCGGTCTGCTGGCCGCCAACCGCGATCCGCGAACCTTTGACGACGCCACGCGGCTCGACCTCACACGAGAGGTGGCACGCGGGGCCGGGCACATCGCGTACGGACACGGCGCGCACCGCTGCATCGGCGCCGCGCTCGCCAACCTCCAGACCGAGGTGATCCTCGACGAGCTGTTCCTGCGCCGGGACAGCCTCAGGCTGGCCGTCGAGCGGGAGGCCGTCCAGCGCGTCGGGTTCGCGGGCGACGGCACCTATCCGATCGCGCTGCCGGTTCGCATCTGAATCAGAGCCCGGCCCGTGTGGGGCCGGGCCTCGTCACAGAACGGCACTGGGCGTCGTCACAGAACGGCGATGCCCAGCGGACGATGACCTGCGGGCAGCCGGTGGGTCTTCCCGCTCTCCAGGTCCACGACGGTGATCCCGTCCCAGAATCCGTCTCGCGTGAAGCCCCCGGTGACGTAGGCGGTGCGGCCGTCGCGCGAGGTGGCGACGTCCTCGTGCGGACCGTCGAGCGGGACGACGCGCTCCTTGCCCTCGGCGGTGCGGATGGTCAGCGAGGCGTCGTTGTCGCCTGCGCTGATCGGGCCGGTGCCGACTGCGAGCAGCGTGCCGTCGGGGGTGAGCGTGGCGCCGTGCTGGTGGGTGTCGGCGGTCATCGGTTCGACGGCGACCTCGCCGGTGCGCGGGTCGAGCACGGCCAGCTTCTCGCCCTCGAAGGGCAGCAGGAGCTTTCCGTCGTCGCGCACGGCGGCGTAGTGCGGCTTCAGCCACGAGCCGAGTCCGCCCTCTGTGCCGTACGGAGCGACCTCGAACCGGCGTGGGGAGAGCGTGTCCGTGCGGACGGCGGTCACGTCGAACGAGTCGTGGCCGGTGGCGTACACCTCGCCGCCGTCGCGGGCGACATCCACATCGAAGGGGCGGCGGCCGACCGGGACGGTGTCCGTGACCTTCCGCGACGACGTGTCGACGACCTCCAACACCCCGTTCCTGTCCGGTACGTTGACGCCCACGTAGACATGCTTTCCGTCGGGCGCGAGGGCGATGCCCATGCCGCCGCCGCGGTACTCGCCGGTCGTGGCGGGGCCTGTCTTCGTGGTGTACGGGATACGGCCGACGTTCTCGCGCGTCTCGGTGTCGACGACGGCCACCCCTTCGGCCGTCGCAACCCAAGCCCGGCCGTCCTTGCCGACGACGAGCCCGTACGGTGCGGTGCCCACCTTCACCGAGTCGAGGGTGCCGCGCTCGGGGTCCACGAACGTGACCGTGTCGCTGCCGAAGTCCGCCACCAGCAACGTGCCTTGAGCTGTTCGCGCGGGCGCCGGCGCCGAAGGGGTGGCGGTGGCTGCCCGGGGTGAGGACGCGGTGGAGTCGGCGGTGCCGGTCGCCGTGCACCCCGCCGCGAGGAGGACGACCGCCATGGCCCCGAGCACACCGCGCGCGCGGGCCGTCATGACGCGGCCCTCAGGAGCGCCGCGAGCGCGTCGAAGCCGCGGCGTTCCGCGTGTTCCAGGGCCGTGACGCCTTCCGCGTCCGCGAGATCCGGGCGGGCGCCCGCCGCGAGCAGCAGCTCCACGATCTCCTGGTGCGCCCGGCCCCCGTCACCGAGGATCACGGCTTCGAGCAGAGCGGTCCAACCGAGATCGTTGACGTGGTTGACGTCGATGTCCGTCTCCCGGAGCACCGCCCGTACGTACGCGACGTGGCCGCGCTCGCTGGCGGGGATCACCGAAACACCCCCATAGCGATTACGCAGAGTGAGATCCGGACCCGCCAGGAGCAGGAGGCGCATCATCGCGACGCTGCCGGTGACGCCGGTGACGAGCCACGGGCTGTCGTGGCGCCGGTCCTGGGCGTCCGGGTCGGCGCCGGCCGTGACCAGGACCCGCGCGGCCTGAACGTGATCGTTGAGGGCGGCGAGCAGCAGCGGGGAGCGCAGTTCCTCGTCGCAGGCCTGCACCGAGGCCCCGGCGTCGAGGGCGGCGCGCACCTCGGCGGCGTCACCACGCCGGGCGGCCTCCAGGAGTCGGCGGTCGCGGTCGTGCATCTCGGTGCTCCATGTCCGTAGGGAAGGATCCGTAGGGAAGGAACGGGGGCGCTCCGATGTCCGTTCCGGAGTCCATTCTCCGGCCGCCTCCCGCGCTCACCGGTCGGCCTGCCGTCTGCGGTGCGGGAGCCCGACGGATGACACCGGGGTCGACCGATCGGCTGATGCCGACGCGGCCGGCCCGAGGGGCGGTACGACGAGAAAGGCCCCCTCCCTGCCCGGTGGGGCGCGGAGGGGGCCTTGACGGAGGCTCGCCCTCAGGGTGTGCACCGGTTGCCGTCGCCACGACAGGAACCTGAAGGCGTCCTCGGGTATCTCAACGAGCGGACATGTGCCATGTTCTGCCATACCCGCACGGGACACCCGCACGGAGCTGATCGGCGTGTCACGTTGACGCGTGGTGCGGGCTCCATGCGTTCACCGTGATTCGCGACCGTGCGGCGCCCGTGATCGATAGGTTGTTCCCCTGCATCGGCCGTCATCGGGGCGGCGGTGTCCGCAGGGGTGCAACGTGGGAGGTCGGATGCGTTCGCGAGTCTCGGCGTATGCGGTCGCGGTCATCGACGAGCACATGCTGCTCACCCAACTCGCCGACACTTCACCGGTGTTCGAGCCCGGCCTGTGGCACCTGCCCGGTGGCGGGATCGACCCGGGGGAGCAGCCGCACGAGACGCTGGGGCGCGAGCTGTACGAGGAGACCGGCCTGGAGCTCCTGGACGCCCGGCTGGTCGACGCGAGGGCCTACACCGCTCGCCGGCTCGGCATCGACTGGCATCTGGTGGGGCTCTTCTACCGCGTCGACCTCAAGCCCGGCTCTCCCGTGGTGACCAAGGAGGACGACTCCACCAGCGCCGTCACCTGGATGCCCCTGTCCGGCTTGCGGGAGTCCGAGCTGTCCCCTGCGGCGGTCGACGGCCTGGAGATGACCGGTGTGGGCCAGAACCGTCGGCCCCGCGTGGGCGCGGCCCACCAGCAGTGGAGGAAGCGAACATGACCTTCCCCGGGAAAGGGGCATAAAATGCCGTGGGGAGTCTGGAGACAGCATGGCCGAGAATCTGGACCGCAGTACACGCCGGGGCTCCGGCTGACAACATACTCGTCCTCGATGGAGTCGATGACATCCCGAACCGGGCTGATCCCCTTCAGCCGTCCCTCGGACCCCGGCGATTCCGGGGAGGTGACTGGATGGATGCGATCGGTTCGTCGCGGACGGGCCTGACGACGGCGGGCACGGTTTCCGAACCCGGCGGCCTCCTGGACGCCCTGTCCGTGGCCGCGGTGATGATCGACGCCCAGGGCCGGATCTGTCTGTGGAGCCCGCAGGCCGAGGAGCTGTTCGGCTTCACCGCCGAGGAGGCACTGGGGCAGTACGCCGCGCCGCTCCTGGTCGCCCCGGAAAACGTGGATCTGGTGCTCGGCCTGTTCGCCGAGGTGATGGAGAGCGGCCGGAGCTGGGCAGGCGTCTTCCCCGTACGCCACAAGGACGGCAGCACCCGCCTGGTGGAGTTCCGCAACATGCGGCTCCACGACGAGCTCGGAGACGTCTACGCCCTAGGCATCGCCAGCGACCGGGCACTCCTGCGCCGCGTAGAGAGGGACCTCGCGCTGTCCGTGCAGCTGGTGGCCCAGTCGCCCATCGGGCTCGCGGTCCTGGACACGGACCTGCGCTACGTGATGGTCAACCCCGCGCTGGAACGCATCAACGCCCTGCCCGCCGAGCAGCACATCGGCCGCGGCGTCGGCGAGGCCCTTCCGTTCCTGGACACCGAAGCCATCACGGCCACGATGCGCCAGGTCATGGCCACGGGCACGCCGGTCCTCAACGAGTTCACCATCGGACGCCCCGGCGGCGCCGCCGACGTGGAACACGCCTGGTCGGCGTCCTACTACCGGCTGGACGACCCGGCCGGCCGAGTCCTCGGCCTGGCCATCTCCGTGGTGGACGTGAGCGAACAGCACCGGGCCTCGAAGGAAGCCGCCCGGGCCCGCCGGCGCCTGGCTTTCATCGCCGACGCGTCCAGGACCGTGGGCACCACTTTGGACGTCGAGCAGACCGCGCACGAGCTGGCGTCGGTGGTCGTCCCCGAGCTGGCCGACCTGGCGGCGGTCGACATACTCGACGCCGTGCTCCAGGGCCGCAGCCAGGCCACCCCGACCGCCGGAGGGCCCGCTCTGTTCCGGGCACTGGCGGTGACGGCGGCCTACTCCACCAACGCGCTCCACGCCGCCGACACCCCCGGGCAGATCGCCAGCTACGCGGCCGACCGGTACATCACCCAGTGCGTGACCTCAGGACGCCCGGTGCTGGTGGAGCATGTGAGCGAAGCGGACATGGAGCGCATCGCCCCCGACCCGAAGTCCGCGCGGGTCCTGTCCCGGGCAGGGTTGCACTCCTATCTGGCGGTGCCGCTCATCGCGCGCGGCGAGGTGCTCGGCGCGCTGGACCTGGGCCGCGCGAGGAACGAGCTGCCGTTCGACGAGGACGACGTCGTCCTGGCCGGCGAACTGGCCGCCCGCGCGGCGGTCTGCATCGACAACGCCCGCTCGTACCAGAGCGAACGCCGCACCGCCCTCACTCTCCAGCGCCACCTGCTCCCGCCCAGGCCGCCCCGCAGGCCCGGCCTGGAGATCGCTTACCGCTACCAGCCGGCCCAGTCGGCCAGCGAGATCGGCGGCGACTGGTTCGACACCATCCCGGTGGCCGGGAACAAGACCGCCCTCGTGATCGGCGACGTGATGGGCAGCGGCATCAACGCCGCCGCCACCATGGGCCAACTGCGCACCGCCACCCGCACGTTGGCGGACCTGGACCTCGCGCCGGCCGAAGTGCTCCGCCACCTCGACCACACCGCCGCAGAGCTCGACCCCGCGTTCGCCACGTGCATATACACCGTGTACGACCCGCACCGCGGCGAGTGCCGGATCGCCGTCGCGGGCCACCTGCCGCCCATCCTGGTCAGACCCGGCCGGCGCCCCGAACTCCTCGACCTGCCCTCGGGGACCCCCCTCGGCGTGGGTGACATCGCCTTCCAGGAGACGACCGTGAAGATGGAGAGCGGCGACCAACTCGTGCTCTACACCGATGGGTTGATCGAGACGCGGTCCGATGCCATAGATGCCCGCATCAACACACTGCTCGATCTGCTCTCCGAGCCGCAGGGGTCCCTGGACGAGGTCTGTGACCACCTCCTCGTGGCGCTGCGGGACGAGGGGGACCGCGACGACGTGGCCCTCCTGATCGCCCGGGCCCGCCCGCTGGGGTCCACGTCGTAGAACCTCGGCGCGATCCGGTCGCCTACAACAACTGCCGCCTGCGGCCGAGCCACGTCTGCGCGATGACCACGACCGCGAGGAACGCGCCGCTGACGACCTGCTGGTAGGAGGAGTCGAGGGAGCCGATCTGGTTGATGACGTTCTGGATCACCTTCAGGAGCAGCACACCGACCAGCGAGCCGCTGACGTAACCCAGACCACCCGTCAGCAGGGTGCCGCCGATGACGACCGCTGAAATGGCCTCCAGCTCCATGCCGTTGCCGAGAATCGTGACGCCGGAGGCGAGCCAGGCGGCGTTGAGCGCGCCGGCCAGGCCCGCGAGGACGCCGGACAGCGTATAGACGATGATCTTGGTCCGGGCCACGGGAGCACCCATGAGGGCAGCCGCGTCCTCGTTGCCGCCGACCGCGTACACGTGCTGACCGAAGCGGCTGCGGCGCAGGACCACCGCGCCCGCCACGAACAGGACCAGAGTGATCCACACGGGGTTGCCGACGCCGAGCGTCGCGCCCTGGCCGAGCTCGGCGAGGAACGACCCCTTCTTGACGAGGTAGGTGTCGGCGCCCTCGTCGGTCAGGGACAGCATCAGACCGCGCGCGCCCAGCATCGCGGCCAGCGTGACGATGAAGGGGGCGAGCCGCGAGCGGGCGATCAGCAGGCCGTTGACCACACCGATGAGACCGCAGACGACCATCGGCAGCAGGAGCGCCACCACAGTGCCGTACTGCGAACCCCACGCGGCCAGAACACCGCCGAGAGCGAAGAGCGAACCGACCGACAGGTCGATGCCGCCGGTGACGATGACGAAGGTCATGCCGAGCGCGACGACCGCCAGGAACGCCGAACTCGTCGCCATGTTGGACAAGTTGTCCCCGGTGGCGAACGAGTCGAAGCTCAGCGACGCCACCGCCGACACGATCACGAGGACAGCGAGCGCGCCGTGCTGCTGGACCAGCGCGCTCAGCCGCTCCGAGCGGCTGCTGCCCACGGGCTCGGCGGCGTCGAGCAGCTCCTTCTCGGTACGGGCCACGGCCTCTTCCGTTTCCGTCCTGGTCGCCGTCATCGCTTCCCCCGTCCGCGCGCCGCGTACACCGCCAGCACGATCACGATGGCCTGGGCGATCTGCGTCCACGAAGGCGGCAGATCGTGCTTGATGAGGGTGGCGGTGAGCAGCTGTATGAGGACGGCTCCCGCCACCGTTCCGGCGATGTTGACCCTGCCGCCGCTCAGGGGGGTGCCGCCGACCACCACCGCGGTGATCGCGGACAGCTCCATGAGGTTGCCCAGCGACGTGGGGTCGCTGGCCTGCAGCCGCGCTGTCGCGAGCACGCCCGCGACAGCGGCGAGGAGCGCGCACGCCACGTAGACGAGCATCAGGACCCGGCGCACCGGGAGCCCCGCGAGCTTCGCCGCCGCCCGGTTGTCGCCGATGGCGAGCAACTGCCGGCCGAAGGTGGTGCGCCGGATGACGAAGGCCACCAGTAGTGCGAGCGCGGCGGCGATGACGATGAGGTAGGGGATGCCGAGGACGTCACCCGAACCGAGCGACGCGAGCCCCGGATTGTGCAGGTCCTTGAGCTGCGGCAGCAGCACCAGGGCGATGCCTCGGCCGCCGACCATGAGGGCGAGGGTGGCCACGATCGGCTGTACACCGACCCAGGCGACCAGCGCCCCGTTGGCCAGGCCCACCACCGCCGCGAACACGGCCACCGTGAGCAGGGCCGGCACCAGCCCGTAGCCCAGATAGAGGGCGGTGACCGAGGCCGCGAGCGCCATGACCGCGCCCACGGACAGGTCGATGCCCTCGGTGCCGATGGCCAGGGCCATGCCGAGGGCGACGATGATCACGGGCGCGACCTGCACGGCCTGCGTCCGGAAGTTCTCCGCGGACAGGAAGTGCGGCGTCACGGCGATGTTGACGACGAGCAGGACGGCCACGCCCGCGTACACGCCGTATGTCTGCATCCACTGCAGAATTCGCGCGCGGTCGAGGGCGGCCGGGCGTATCGCGGCCTCAGCCATGGTGGGTCACCTCCCCGGCGGCGCCGGGGGCGGCGCTGCCCGCCGCGATGGTCTGCATCAGCTTGTCCTCCGTGACGTCGTCGCCGGTCAGTTCGCCGACGACCGCGCCGTCCTTCAGCACGACCACGCGGTCGGATCCTTCGATGAGTTCCTCCAGGTCGGAGGAGATGAGCAGGACACCGAGGCCGTCGTCGGCCAGTTCGTCGACCAGCTTCTGCACCTCGGCCTTGGCGCCCACGTCGATGCCGCGCGTGGGCTCGTCCAGGAGCAGCACCTTCGGGTTCATCGCCAGCCAGCGGGCCAGGAGCACCTTCTGCTGGTTGCCTCCGGACAGCTCGCCGACCTTCTGGTTCGGTGAGGAGGCCTTGATACGGAGCCTCTTGACGAAGGTGTCCACGATCTTGTCGACCTGGGCCTCGGAGACCAGACCGAAGCGGGAGAGCCTCGGCAGCGCGGCCAGCGCGATGTTCTCGCGTACGGAGAGTCCGGGGACGATGCCTTCGCTCTTGCGGTCCTCGGGCAGCAGGCTGATGCCGGCGCGGATGGCGGCGGGCGTGGATCCCGGGCGCAGCGGGACACCGGCCACGGTGACGCCGCCCGCCTTGGACGGCAGAGCCCCGGAGATCGCCTTCGCGGTCTCCGTGCGCCCCGACCCGAGCAGCCCGCCCAGACCGACCACCTCGCCGGGACGGATGTCGACCGAGACACCGAGCAGCTTGTGAGGAACCGTCAGATTCCGTGCGCTGAGCACGGGTTCGGAACTCGCGGCATGGTGGTCGCCGGTGAACTTGGTGACGCCCTCACTGCGCACCTCACCCATGTCGCGCCCCAGCATCGTGGACACCAGAGTGAGCCGGTCCAGGTCCGCGAGCCGTCCGGTGTGCACGCGGCAGCCGTCCCGCAGCACGGTCACGGTGTCGCACACGGCGTACAGTTCGTCGAGCCGGTGGCTGACGTAGATGACGGCGATGCCGTCGGCGCGCAGCCGGCGGATCACCTCGAACAGCGTCTCCACCTCCCGTGGTTCGAGGGAGGAGGTCGGCTCGTCCATGATGACGACGCGTGCGTCGGTGGCGACGGCCCGGGCCAGGGCCACCATCTGCTGGGCGCCGACGCCCAGCGTGCGCAGCGGCTGCCGCACGTCCACCCGCACCCCGTACGCGCGCAGCGTCTGTGCGGCGTCGCGGTGCATACGGCCGAAGTCGAGCAGCCCGAACCGGTTGCGCGGCTCGCGCCCCAGGAAGAGGTTGCGGGCCACGCTCAGCAGCGGGATGAGGTTGACCTCTTGGTAGATCGTGGAGATGCCCGCGTGCTGGGCCTCCAGCGGTGTGGCGAAGGAGACCGGGCGGCCCTGGAAGGTGATGTCTCCCGCGTCGGGCCGGTACACACCGGTGAGCACCTTGATGAGCGTCGACTTCCCGGCGCCGTTCTCGCCGATCAGGGCGTGGACCTCACCGGCGTGCAGCGCGAGGTCCACACCGTCGAGGGCCCGGACACCGGGGAACGACTTGCTGAGTCCGCGGACAGTGAGGACTTCGGCGGAGGGAGCCACCTGTGCCTCCAGGGTGGGGTGAGGGCGAGGGCAGGGGAGAGGAGTACGGATCAGGGGCGGGGTGGGCCGGGGCTCCGGCCTGGCCCACCCCGTCAGCCTGAAGCTGCGTCAGAATGCCTTGCCGATCTCGGACTTGGCGTTCTTCGTGTCGTAGGCCCCGTCCTGGATGATGACGTCCTGGGGGACTTCCTTGCCCTGGGTGAAGGTGTCGAGGGTCTGGAAGGCGAGCGGGCCGAAGCGCGGGTTGGACTCGATGACCCCGCTGATCCAGCCGTCGACAATGCCCTGGACCGCGTTGCGCGTCCCGTCGACCGTCACGATCTTCACGTCACCGGCCTTCTTGCCGGCGCCCTTGAGCGCGGCGACCGCGCCGAGACCCATCTCGTCGTTCTCGGCGTAGATTCCCTTGATGCCGGGCTTGGACTGGATCAGCTGCTCGGTGACCTGCTGGCCCTTCTCGCGGGCGAAGTCGCCGGTCTGCTGGAAGACCACCTTGAGGTCGGGGGCCTTCTCCTTGATGCGGTCCTTGAAGCCCTTGGTGCGCTCGGTGGTGACGTTGTTGCCCGCGGCGCCGAGCAGGATCGCGACCTCGCCCTTGCCGCCTGTCGCCTCGATCATCTGGTCGGCGGCGCGCTTGCCCTGGTCGACGAAGTCCGAGGCGATGAAGCTGACGTAGTCCTTGCACGCCGTGGCGTTGATCTTGCGGTCGATGGTGACGATCGGCACCTTCTTGGCCGCCGCGGCCTTCAGCACCGGCTCCCAGCCGTCCGAGTTGAGCGGAGCGATCACCAGCAGGTCGGCGCCCTTGGCGAGGAGGTCCTGCACATCGCTGATCTGCTTGGAGAACTGGGACTGGGCGTTGGCGGTGAGCAGCTTCAGGCCGCGCTTGTTCGCCTCGGCCTTGATCGAGGCCGTCTCGGCGATCCGGAAGGGGTTGGCCTCCTTCTCGGACTGCGAGAAGCCGACCGTGGCGTTCTTGAGGTCGAGCTTCTTCCCGCCGTACGCATCGATCGTGCAGCCCTTGCTGCCGGGCTTCGGCGTGACGACCTTCTGGCCCGCGTCGGCGGCGGACGCGGAGGAGTCGGACTTGTTCGAGGCGTCGTCCTCGGACTTGGCGCAGCCGGAGGCGGTGAGGGCCATGGCGGCGGCCAGGGCCACGATCACAGGGCGGGCGGTGAGGTGACGGCGGTGGGCGAAGTGCTTCATGGTGACCCCGATCCGGGTGACGCGGCGACGGAGGGTTGGCAGGGAGCAGCGAGGGCGGCGCGCATGCGGCTCGACGAGGCGAGAGCCTCGACTGGTCCGCCCGCAGGAGTTTTTACATCGTTGAAAGGAGGGTGTAAAGCCTTTGTGCGGGACGTGACCGCCCTGTGATTCGGGCGGGCCGTCCGGTCGTGGTCAACGTGCGGCCGCGGTGAGGTGCGGGAAGCTGAGCACCGTCCGGCTGCGCATGACCTGGTCAGGGCGCAGGACGGTGCCCGGGTACTCGGGCCGGTTGGGGGAGTCGGGGAAGTGCTGCGACTCCAGGCACAGGCCCGAGTGGGCTCCCAGCCGGCGACCCAGGAAGTCGCTGAAACCGCCGTCGAGTTGCTGCCCCGCGTACACCTGGAGCCCGGGCTCGCTGGTGTGCACTTCGAGCACGCGCCCGCTGCCGGGGTCCTCGAGACGGGCCGCGCGCCGCAGGACCAACTGTCCTTCTTCGACAGGTCGTTCATGGCCGTCGAGTGCCCAGCAGTGGTCGTATCCGTCGGCGCGCCTCAACTGCTCGTCGGGCTCGGCGATCCGCGCACCGATCCGCCGGGGCCGGGTGAAGTCGAACGGCGAACCGGCCACCGGTGCGGGTGCGCCGGGCAGGGGGAGGCCTGTCTCGTCGATGGGCAGATACGTGGTGGCGTCCACGGTCAGAAGGTGGTCGAGCACCCCTCGGTCCGGGTTCCCGGAGAGGTTGAAGTAGGCGTGGTGCGTGAGATTGACCGGCGTGGGGCGGTCGGTGACGGCGTGATAGTCGAGCGTCAGGGATCCGTCGGGCGCGAGGGTGTAGGTGACGGACACCTGGAGCGAACCGGGAAAGCCCTGGTCGCCGTGCGGACTGTCCAGGCTCAGGCGCACACTGGCGGCGCCGTCGGGCCGCTCGCGGGACTCGGCACGCCACACCCGGCGGTCGAACCCGTCGGCCCCGCCGTGCAGCGAGTTGCCCCGGTCGTTGCCCGGGATGTGGTGCCGTGTCCCGTCCAGGGTGAACGTGCCCCCGGCGATGCGGTTGGCATACCGCCCCACCACAGCGCCGAGATACGCGCCATGGGTGGCGTACTGCTTGACGTCCGGGAGGCTGAGGACCACCTCGGCGGGCGGTCGACTCCCGGAGGGACCTGGGACACGCAGGGAGTGGAGTACGGCGCCGTACGTCAGGACGGCGGCCTCGACTCCGCTCGTACTGCGCAGAGTCCAGCGCTCGACCGGGAGGCCCGAAGGGCTGGCGCCGAAGGGTGCCGAGAAGGGGGCGGCGAAGGACATGGGCTCCTCGCGGGGGGTGAGGGCCGGGCACTGTCCGGCGCCGGGCACGGGTGATACCGGCGGGGCGCGGACGGAGCCGGAGACCGGCAGCTGCGGACGCCTGGACATTACAACGTTGTAAGGTGACCTTGTAAGGGGTCGGTACAGGTATCTGCTCGGGTCTTTCGGCTGTTCGGCGGTCGAGCGGTTGTCCGGTGGCCATGGGGCCGGGGATTTCGGCGGGAAGTCCGTTACGGACTTGTCGGCGGGAACGATCACGCGGTCCCGCCGCTCGGCCTACACGTTCCGCCCCAGCGTGCTCTCGCGCGCGATGAGCCGGTAGTCCGCCCAGACGCGGCGGGGCTCGTCCGCCTGGCCGCCGAGCCGGGCCAGGACCGACTCGACCGCCATCCGTGCGATGGCCTCCTTGTCCGGCGACACGGAGGTGAGCGTGACCGCCCCGAAGTGCCCCTCCACGACATCGTCGAAGCCCACCACGGCGACGTCCTCGGGCACGCGCAGACCGCGCTCCGACAGCACCCGCATCGCTCCGATGGCGATGGGGTCGTTGTACGCGAACACGGCGTCGGGCCGGCGCCCGGTCTCCAGGATCCGGGTCATCGCCGCCGCGCCGTCCGCGTGCCCCCACCCCTCGGTCGTCGCGATCAGCCCGTCGTCCACGGAGAGGCCCGCCGACAGGAGTTCCTCGCGCCACCCCTGAACACGCAGGTGGGCCGGTTGGCTGTGGCCACGGCGGGCGCCGATGAACGCCACCTCGCGGCGCCCCATGTCGATCAGATGACGGACGGCCGTGCGGGCCGCCGCGACGTTGTCCACCGCGATGTGGTCGTAGGGCAGGTCGTAGTGGCGCTCACCGAGCAGGACCAGAGGCACGTTCTCCGTGCGCTCACGGAGGTCCTCCGCCTCCAGCTCGATGGGGCTCAGGATCAGGCCGTCGATGACGCGTGCGCGGAACCCCTGGCTGACCAGGACCTCTTGCTCGCGCCGGCCTCCCGTGTGGTCCAGGAGCACGATGTAGTCGTGCAGGGCGGCGGCGTCGATCACCGCCGCCGCGAGCTCGGCGAAGTACGGGTTGCCGAGCTCGGGCAGAGCGAGGGCGATGATGCCCGTCCGCCCCTGACGCAGGTGGCGGGCGGCAAGGTTGGGCCGGTAGCCGAGTTCGTCGATGGCCTGCTGCACCCGCTCGCGCATCGCGGGGGTGACGTGCTGGTAGTTGTTCACCACATTCGAGACGGTCTTGATCGACACGCCTGCACGCGCGGCGACGTCCTTGAGGCTGACCCGCACAACATTCCTTCCGGTGACCTGCCGGGCGCCGGGACCGGTGCGTGCCCGCACGGCGCCGGAGCCATGGCCCCGGCGCAAAGGCTCTGGAGCCGGGCTTGCAACGTTATACGTTCGCATGGCGAAAGGTGGCAAGGGGGACGGATATACCCGGCACCGGCTGCTGGACCAGCGGCTCGACGCCGAGGACGCGGACCGCCCGCACACCGATGTCGCGGCGCGCCGGGATCCGCCCGGCGCGCCACGATCGGTCACGACCTCAGAGCAGCCGCCACAGATGGTCGTCCGTCCCGTTGTCGTCGAACTGGACGACCTGCGCGCTGTCCGCTGTCGACATCCCGTCCACGCCGAGGACCTTGCCGCTGTTCTTGTTGCGGATCCGGTACCACCCGTCCCCGCTGTCGACGAGCGCCCACAGATGGTCGGCGGTGCCGTTGTCCTCGTACTGGACGACGTGTGCGCTGTTGGCCGTCGACATCCCGTCGACCCCGAGGACCTTGCCGCTCTGGCCGTTACGGATCAGATGCCAGCCGTCGCCCTTGTCGACGATCTGCCACGCGTGATCGCCCGTTCCGGAGTTGGCGAACTGGACGACGCGGGCACTGTTCTCGGTCGACATGCCGTCGACGGCCAGGACCTTCCCACTGTGCTTGTTGGCGATCCGCCGGAACGCGGGCTCCGGGGTCCACGCCCTGCCGTCGGGCGAGGCCTGGGGAAACGCCGTGATCCGCAGTCGGGCCGCGCCCATCGGGACGAGTGTCACGGTCTCGACGGGCGCGTCGCTGCGGGCCGGTCCGCTCTGGAGGGGTGCGACGACGTGCTCGTCGTCCGCGACCCACTCCTCGATGCGACGGGCCTGCGCGGTGATGTGCACCGGCGTCGTTTCGTGGGTGAACGGGTTGTCCCCGACCGGCCCGTCGTCGCGCCGGAACGCGAGGCCCGGGGCGGGGGACAGGCCGTAGTTCCAGGCGGACGTCGCGTGCACCTCGTAGTGCGGGAACGTGTCGTCGCCCGCGTAGCGCTCGTACTGCTCACCGATCTTCAACGAGTAGGTGAGGGGTCCGTGGTCGACGCTGACGGCGTCATGGTTGTCGGGCCAGTGGCGTACGGAAGTGCGCTGAGGCAGCCGCAGCGTCACCACGTCACCGTCGTGCCAGGTGCGCTCCACCGTGGCCCAGACCGGTCCGTCCTTGGCAGCCAGACGTTTGCCGTTGACGAGGAGTTCGGGTCCTCGGCACCACCCCGGGATGCGGAGCCGAAGCGGGAAACGCACCGGCTTCGGGGCGGAGAGCCTGAACTCGACCGTCTCGGTGAAGGGGTAGCCGGTCTCCTCGACGATGGTCACCTCGGTGCCGCCGGCGACTCGCGTGCGGAGCGTGCAGGGGGCGTACATGGCGGCGGCGAGTCCGTCGCCGGGCGTCGCGAGCCACAGCTCCTCGTTGAAGTAGGGCCAGCCCATGCCGTAGTTGTGCGGGCAGCAGCGGTACTGGTCGACGCCGGGCTGCAGGGACTGCATGGCGAAGCCGTTCTGGAACTGTCCCTGCGTCTTCGGGGTGTTGTTCAGGTCGATGCTGTTGGCGCTCGTGATGTAGTGCAGGGACTTGCCCTGCGGGTCGAGTGCGGCGGGCAGCATGTTGAACGCGAGTTCCTCGCAGCGGTCCGCCCACACCGGGTCACCGGTGATGCGCGTGAGAAGCTCATGGCTGGCCATGAACTCGACGATGCCGCAGGTCTCGAAGCCCTGGCGGGGGTCGCCGAAGCCGGGCCGGTAGTTCTCGTCGCCCGCCATGCCGCCGCCGGGGAACTGGCCGTACGCACCCATCACGGCGTCGTATCCGCGGTAGGTGGCCCGGGTCAGCTCGGCGGAGCCGGTGAGCTGTGCGTACTGGGCCGGCTCACGGAATCCCTGTGCGATGTTCACGTTGTGACGCGAGGGCGTGCTGCCCGTCCAGTCCGCTCCGAGGCTGTGCATCTTGCCCGCCAGGTCGAGGAGGAACTTCTCCCCGGTGCGGCGGTACAGCCACACCACGATGTCGAGTCCGTCGCCCCAACGGAAGGAAACCCAGCTGGAGTTGAAGGCACCGGCGCCCTGGGCGTTCATGAAGCGCAGGAAGCGCGTGACGAACGGGACGACGCGCTGGTCGCGCGAGTACTCCTCGTAGGTCCGCAACGCCATCAGGAGCGGCAGGAACGGCCAGAAGTCCGGACCGCCGTTGAGCGCGGTCCGCAGCGCGCGGGGGCCGAAGAAGCCGTCGCTCTCCTGCGTGGCGAGGATCGCGTCGATCCACTCGCGCGAACGGGCCAGGGCATGCTCGTCACCCGTGGCGACCGCGAGCGGCACATAGCCGCGCAGCCAGTACGGCAGTTCCTCCCACGCCCCGTGCTCCGGGTGCACCCAGCCGGTGTTGTCGAACTCCAGGAAGTGGGAGAGGTCCTCGTACCGGCCGCACAGCCCGTCGAGCTGGAGCTTCAGCTGTCCGGCGAGCCAGCCGCGGGCGGTGACACTGCCCGAGGGCAGCTTCTGGAACGCGTCCGGGGCCGGCGCGCCGGCCGACGGCCGTGAAGCCGCCGCCGCGGACGAGGTGAACGGGCCGCCGAGCGCCGCGGCGCCCAGGCCCAGGGCGCCGGCACCGAGAAGAGCGCGTCTGCTGACATGCATGCGGGTGCTCCTGTTCGGGGGGTACGGGGGAGGGGGTACGAAGGGGGCGCGCTCGCGCGAGAGAGGCGAGCCGCGCCCGGCCCCCTTCCGCCCCGAGAGGGGCGAAAGGGGGACCGAGTTACCTGCGGGACCGTGCTCAGCTGCCGGAGCAGCCGGCCACGGTCGCCTGCGAGGCGTCGCGGATCAGCGCGTCCTGCGCCGCCTTCACCCGCTTCACATCCGGCTTGACGATCTTGCGGTCGTACGTCAGCAGGCCGTTGAGCTCACCCTCCACGTCCGAGATCTGCGTGTACACGGCGCCGTTGCTGCCCTGGCAGGCCAGCTTGTGCACCTCGGCGAGGCGCGCGAGGTAGTCGTCCGTGTACTTCGCCGGGTCGACGTCCACGTACGACTGCTGCACCGCCCAGGCGTGACCGGGCACCGCGAGGCCGAGGCCGCCGTATTCGCCGCTGACCAGGGCACGCTTGCCGTCGGGGTGCGGCGGCAGGGCCGGGCTCGGGTAGCCGTGCTCGTCCATGATGTCGCCGGTCCCGCCGTCCGCCCCCAGGTTGAGGCCCGACATGTTGTTGACCAGCCGCGTCGGGTCCCAGGCCTTGGCCTGCTCGGCGATGCGGCCCACGTCGTACTGGCCCCAGCCCTCGTTGAAGGTGACCCACATGACCACCGAGGGGTGGCTGCTGTGCTGGTCGATCATCGTCTTCATCTCGCGCTCGTACTCGGCGCGCGCGGCCGCGTCCGGTGCCGCGCTCATGGCCGGCATGTCCTGCCACACCATCAGACCGAGCTTGTCCGCCCAGTAGAACCAGCGGTCGGGCTCGACCTTGATGTGCTTGCGGACCGAGTTGAAGCCCATCTGCTTGTGCATCTTCAGGTCGTAGGCCAGCGCCTCGTCCGTCGGCGCGGTGTGCAGCCCGTCGGGCCAGAAGCCCTGGTCGAGCGTGGCCATCATGAAGACGGGCTTGCCGTTGAGGAGGGTGCGCGGCGTGCCGTTCACCTTCTCCACGGAGATGGAGCGCATCCCGAAGTAGCTGCCGACGCTGTCCTTGCCGACGTTCACCTTGAGGTTGTAGAGGAACGGGTCGTCGGGCGACCACAGATGCGCCTTGTCGATCTTCAGGGTCAGCGGCGCGCCGGTGACCCCGCTCGCCGTGGCGACCTTCCGCTTGCCGTCGTACGCCGTCGCCGTGACCGGCACGCCGTCCCGCACGCCCTTGGCCTCGACGGTGGCCTGGCCCGCCTTGACGTCCGGGGTGATCTTGAGGTCGGCGGCGTGGTCGGCCGCGACCGGCTCCATCCACACGGTCTGCCAGATACCGGAGGAGGGGGTGTACCAGATGCCGCTCGGGTCGAGGCGCTGCTTGCCGACCGGCGGGTTCTCGCCGCCCTGCGCGTCCGTCGGGTCATAGACGCCGACGATCAGTTCCTGGGTCCGGCCCGGCTTCAGCGCGTCCGTGACGTCGGCGCTGAACTTGTCGTAGCCGCCCTTGTGTTCGGCGACCTTGGTGCCGTTGACGTACACCTCGGACTGCCAGTCGACGGCGCCGAAGTTCAGCTGGAGGCGCTTGCCGTCCCCGACCTTCCAGCCCGCGGGGACCGTGAAGGTGCGCCGGTACCACATGCGGTCCTCGTGGCGCTCGATGCCGGAGAGCTGCGACTCGACCGGGTACGGCACGAGGATCTTCTCACCGAGCTGCTTGCCGACCGGCGGCTTGTCGCCGGACTTCGCCGCGGCGAACTGCCACTCGCCGTTGAGGTTCTGCCAGGCGTCCCGGGTGAGCTGCGGGCGCGGGTACTCGGGGTGGGCGTTCTTCGGCCCCACCTCGTCGGCCCACTTGGTGCGCAGCTCGTACTCGGAGTCGTTCGGGCCGCTGCTCCAGAACTGGCCGACAGCCTTCCCGCCCGTGCTGGTCAGCCCGCCCTTGCCGTCATAGGTGACATCGGCCTGGCCGGACGCGCCGCCGCCCTTCTTGCCCACGACCGGTTCCTCGAGGCCGACGAGCAGGGTGCGCGGGTCGGCCGGGTCGGCCTTGATCGAGGTGAGCGGCCACTTGGCGCCGCCGATCACGGCCTGGAGGTGATCCGCGATGCCGGCGGGCGGGGCCGCGAGGGACTGTGCGAAGTCGAGCTTGAGAGTACGGCCGTCCTTGAGGACGGTCGTGGATATCGCCCCGTCGTAGTCCCAGCCGTCGGGCAGCCGGAAGGCGGACGAGGGGATCGCTTCCTTGGCCTCTCCCGGCTCGGTCCAGCGCAGATGGAGGTTCGAGCCGCCGAAGTGCTCGAAGTACTCGACCTTGATGTCGTAGGCCTTGCCGGCCGTCAGCTCGACGGGCTGGGAGGTCTGTTCCTTGTCCCAGTCGTCGACCCAGTGGTCGATGGCGAGCTTGCCGTCGACCCAGAGCCGGAAGCCGTTGTCGCCGATGATGGAAAACGTTGTCGCGCCGGTCTTCTCCGGCACGACCTTGCCCGTCCAGCGCACGCTGGCGTCGTCGGCCTGGCCGGTGGCGGTACGCAGCCGCGGCTCGAGCGTGTCGAAGTCGAGTTTCGGGTCGAAGCCGGTGGCCTTGAGCTCGTTGAAGTCGAAGGCTCCGGGGGCGGACTGGGTGTAGTACTCGCCCTTCAGGCCGTGGGGTTCGACCGGGTCGTCGGCCGCTGTCGCCGACGGCGACACGGTGAGTGCCGCGAGGCCGAGTCCCGCGGCCAGCAGCATGGCCAGTCGGCCTCTGAGTCGTTTGGTGCGCACGAATCCTCCTTGACTGAGGAAGGGGGGCGGCTCGTCGCCTGCGTCTGTACAACGTTGGAAGGAACGGGCAGTTGGCATGACAGCACGCCCTCAGGGGCGCTGTCCAGGGTCATGACAAGACGGGCCGCCGGGAACTGCGCGGGGGCGATTCGACGGGCTGCAAAGTTTGCTCACGAGAAGGCGAGTGCGGCTTCACCGACTTGGTTGAACACGTTCAAAACTTCTGTCAGGCTGACCCCGGCTCGGACGGGCGGACGCCGCCCGCGGTGGCCTGCTGGGACGTGCGGTCGACAGGGTCGGGGCGGTGGCTGGGGCATGAAGTCGAAGATGGCGGTGCTGCTCGGATGTCTGGTACTGGCCTGTGCGTCGTGCGCCGACGCGGGCGGTGAGGCGGCCGTGATCCAGCAGGCCGATCTGGTCGGGGACTGGGCCAACTCGGCCGGAGCCCGCGTCCACATCGCGGGCGATCACACCGTGACGGCGAGTGGGGTCGATCATGCCGTGCCCGACTACACGTGCCCGACGACGGTGAAGGCCGCCAGGTGGCAGTTCTACACGCGGGTCGACTCGTCCGGGTTCGCCGCCGCCTCCGACTCGGTGGCCGAGGGCGACTCGCTCGTGGTGAATGTGGGCGCCGGTGGCCCCGACTCGCTGTGGTGCGACCTCCAGGTCGCCGTTCAGAGGGACGGTCGGGGCTTCAATCTGTGCCTGGTTCTGGACATGGATCAGGGGTGCACGGCTGGGGAGCTCCTGCGCAGGGTTCCGGCGGGACGGGGGCAGCGTGCGGCTGTGTCGAATTGAGTGGAAGCGGATGTCGCAGGTTCGTGGGTGAGCCGAATCGGGTGGAGGTCGCGCTCCCGTGACGGGCACTTGCCGATGTCGGCTCGTTCGCAAAGGTGTTGGGCCGTTTCCGGCGTGGTCGCCGGGGTCGTTCACTGCGGGGCCGACGGATGGGCGGACAGGGTTCCGTACCCGTGCTCCGAGGCTGGGCGGCGCGGAATCTTCAACTGATTCTTGCGAGGAATCCCGTGGCTCTGGCCATCTTTCGCCAGGTACTTGCTCTCTTCCCGGCGCCTTCGCCGACCGGCTGCTTCTCCAACGACGTGGCGGGGAGGTGGGGCGGTGCCGACCAGGCCTCGAAACACGGCATCGAGGTGGTGCCCGCCGACTTCTGCATACGCCGCTTCGTAGTGGTGTGCCCGACCGCCGCGCCACTTCGCCCGGGGCCGGATAGTCGAGCCGCGTCTCCGCGCCTCTCCGCGTCCGGCAGCCCGGTCCGGCGCAGGAACTCGATGACTTCCATGTCGCACTGCGCGGGGCCGCATATCTGGCCGTGCGCCCCGTCACCATGCGCCCACCCGTACGCGAGGGGCGGTGCGCGACCATCGGTACGACGTCCAAGGGGCGGTGCGCGACCATCGGCACGACGTCCAGGGGGCGGTACGCGACCATCAGCACCACGCCCATCAGCTATCTAGCGAGGGGACCCGTGCCTTTAGGCATGGGGGGAATCGCTTCTCAGGGCTGCTTTGACCTCAACTCGGTGCACGGGTCTGCACTGTTGACCTGAGACGACTAGATGTGTGCCGTGTGTATAGTGATCGTGGTGACTGTAACGCGGAAGGTTCGCCGGTATTCCGGTGGCGTGTACGACTTGGGGCTGCACGTGGTGTGGTGCCCGAAGTACCGTCGCCGGGTTCTTGGTGGCCGTGTCGCGGTCCGGCTGCGTGAGCTGATCGAGGCGAAGGCAGCAGAGAAGGGCTGGGAGATCATCGCCCTTGAGGTGATGCCTGATCACGTGCACCTGTTCGTCAAGCATGAGCCGAAGGCTTCCGCGTCCTACGTCGCGAACCAGTTCAAGGGCTTCACCTCCCGCGTGCTCCGTTCGGAGTTCCCGCACCTGAAGTCGCAGATGCCCACGCTGTGGTCGTCGTCGTTCTTCGTCGCCTCGGTTGGCGCGGTCAGCGCGGACACGGTGGAGAAGTACATCAACACCCAGTGGGAACGGCCCTGGACGAAGAAACAGAAGGAGGGACAGACGTGATACGCGCCTACAAGTTCCTCCTTCGCCCCACCGTCCGCCAGCGCCAGACGCTCGGCGAGATGCTGCGGGATCACTGCTCGCTCTACAACGGCGCCTTACAGGAACGCCGCGACGCCTACCGGCACGCCTCGAAGACCAGCATCAAGTACGGGCAGCAGTCCGCGCAGCTCAAGGAGATCCGCGCCTTCGACCCGGAGCGTCAGGGCCGCTGGTCGTTCTCCTCCCAGCAGGCCACGCT
>NZ_JBVJPM010000008.1:0-158504 GCF_055582645.1 Streptomyces sp. NPDC107517
ACGCTTCCTTTGTACTCACCCGAGAGACTCTCTCAGGCTTTCCTCCGGGCAGTTTCCCTTCGGTCTTGCGTTTCCGACTCTATCAGACTCTTTCGCGTCCGATTTCCTCGGTGCCTTTCAGGTTTCCGCTCCGGCCTTTCGGCTTTTTGCGTTTCCCTTTCCGGCGGTTCCGACTTTATCAGAGATTCTGAGTCGGAATTTCCGGCCCACTCGGGGAGGTTCAATCGGGCACGTGAGTGCGCCGGTTTCCCCTTGGGCGGAGCCGTAAACCTACTGGAGCGGGGCGCCCCGATGCAAATCGAGGCGCCCCGCTCCTCAGGTGCTTCAGACCTCCACGACGACCGGGAGGATCATCGGGCGCCGACGGTAGGTGTCGGAGACCCACTTGCCCAGCGTGCGGCGGATGAGTTGCTGCAGCTGGTGGGGTTCGACGACGCCGTCCTGGGCCGACTTGTCCAGGGCTTCCTGGATCCGCGGCATGACGGCGCTGAACGCCGAATCGTCGATGCCGGAGCCACGCGCCTGGATGGTCGGGCCGCTGGTGATCTTGCCGGTGCTGGAGTCCACCACCACGAAGACCGAGATGATGCCCTCGTCGCCGAGGATCTTGCGGTCCTTGAGCGCGGGTTCGCCGACGTCACCGACCGAGAGGCCGTCCACGTAGACGTAACCGGCCTGGACCTTTCCGACGATCTTGGCCTTGCCCTCGACGAGGTCGACGACGACGCCGTCCTCGGCGATCACGATGCGGTCGTGCGGGACGCCGGTGAGGGCGCCGAGCTCGGCGTTGGCGCGCAGATGGCGCCATTCGCCGTGGACCGGCATCAGGTTCTTCGGCTTGCAGATGTTGTAGAAGTACAGCAGCTCGCCGGCCGAGGCGTGGCCCGAGACGTGGACCTTGGCGTTGCCCTTGTGGACGACGTTCGCGCCCCAGCGGGTCAGGCCGTTGATGACGCGGTAGACCGCGTTCTCGTTGCCCGGGATCAGGGACGACGCCAGGATCACCGTGTCGCCGGAGACGATCCGGATCTGGTGGTCGCGGTTGGCCATGCGGGACAGCGCGGCCATCGGTTCGCCCTGCGAGCCGGTGCACACGAGCACGATCTCGTTGTCCGGGAGGTCGTCGAGCGTCTTGACGTCCACGACCAGGCCCGGCGGGACCTTCAGGTAGCCGAGGTCACGGGCGATACCCATGTTGCGCACCATCGAGCGGCCGACGAAGGCGACCCGGCGGCCGTACTCGTGAGCGGCGTCCAGGATCTGCTGGATGCGGTGCACGTGGCTCGCGAAGGACGCGACGATGATGCGCTTCTGAGCGCCCGCGAAGACGCCGCGGATCACGTTCGAGATGTCGCGCTCGGGCGGGACGAAGCCCGGGACCTCGGCGTTCGTGGAGTCGGTGAGGAGAAGGTCGATGCCTTCCTCGCCGAGCTTGGCGAACGTGGGGAGGTCGGTGAGGCGGCGGTCCAGCGGGAGCTGGTCCATCTTGAAGTCGCCGGTGTGGACGACCATGCCGGCCGGCGTGCGGATGGCGACCGCGAGCGCGTCCGGGATGGAGTGGTTGACCGCTACGAACTGGCAGTCGAAGGGGCCCAGGCGTTCGCGGTCGCCCTCGGCGACCTCGAGCGTGTACGGGCGGATGCGGTGCTCCTGGAGCTTCGCCTCGATGAGGGCGAGCGTCAGCTTGGAGCCGATCAGCGGGATGTCCGGCTTCTCGCGCAGGAGGTAGGGGACGCCGCCGATGTGGTCCTCGTGGCCGTGCGTGAGCACGATGCCGTCGATGTCGTCGAGGCGGTCCCTGATGGACGTGAAGTCCGGCAGGATCAGATCGATGCCGGGCTGCTCCTCCTCGGGGAAGAGCACGCCGCAGTCGACGATGAGCAGGCGGCCGTCGTACTCGAAGACCGTCATGTTGCGGCCGATCTCACCGAGGCCGCCGAGCGGGGTGACGCGCAGGCCGCCCTTCGGGAGCTTCGGCGGGGCGCCCAGTTCAGGATGCGGATGACTCAAAAGACTCTCCTCACCACGCGCGCCACGTACCTGTTAGGCACGTGGCGCGCGTGACGTTCGTGCAGTAGCAGTTGTCTTGTGTGGGTGCAGGAGCGGTGTCCTGCCGTCGTGCGTATTCAGTTGTGAAGTCTGTGTTTAGAGCTGTACCCCGCCCGCGGCGAGATCGATCTTGAGCTGGGCGGTCTCGTCGGGCGTCAGCTCCACGAGGGGCAGGCGCAGCGGACCGGCGGGCTGGCCCTGGAGGGCGAGTGCCGCCTTGGTCGTGATGACGCCCTGCGTGCGGAACATGCCGGTGAAGACCGGGAGCAGCTTCTGGTGGATCTCGGTGGCCTTCTGCACGTCGCCGCTGACGAACGCGTCGAGCATGGCGCGCAGGTCGGGGGTGACGACATGGCCGACGACGGAGACGAAGCCGACCGCGCCCACGGAGAGCAGCGGCAGGTTGAGCATGTCGTCGCCGGAGTACCAGGCGAGGCCGGAGCGGGCGATGGCCCAGCTGGCGCGGCCGAGGTCGCCCTTGGCGTCCTTGTTGGCGACGATGCGCGGGTGCTCCGCGAGGCGGACGATCGTCTCGGTGTTGATGGGTACGCCGCTGCGGCCCGGGATGTCGTACAGCATCACCGGCAGCTCGGTGGCGTCGGCGATCGCGGTGAAGTGTCGCAGGAGGCCTTCCTGCGGGGGCTTGTTGTAGTACGGCGTCACCGTGAGCAGGCCGTGCGCTCCGGCCTTTTCGGCGGCGCGGGCGAGCTCGATGCTGTGGCGGGTGTCGTTCGTACCGACGCCGGCGATGACATGGGCGCGGTCGCCGACCGCCTGTCGTACGGCTCGTACGAGATCCGATTTCTCCGCGTCGCTGGTGGTCGGGGACTCGCCGGTGGTGCCGTTGACGACGAGTCCGTCGTTGCCTGCGTCCACCAGGTGGGCGGCGAGTCGCTGCGCGCCGTCGAGGTCAAGTGCGCCGTCCGCCGCGAACGGCGTGACCATAGCGGTGAGGACCCGCCCGAAGGGGGTCTGCGGAGTGGAGGTCGGAGCCATGGGTAATACGCTACTCGCTGCTCAGCGCGCGGTCCCCCCTCGGGGGATGCCAGGGAGTGTGGCGGAGGTGGATCCCGGCACTGCCTGCTCGGGGGTTCAAGCAGTGCCGGGTCCGTTTGATCAGGCTAGATGAACTTTCCGAAATGCCGCAATACGGACACTTCGCACGGCTGAACCGTACATCTGTACCGAATCCTGGTTTCCCTGACTACGGCGCGACCCGGCCGTTCCCGTTGAATGCGGCGTAGGTGAGCGGCATGAGCTCGGCCCACTCCGCCTCCATCTTCTCGCCGACCATCTCGATCTCCCGCTGCGGGAAGGACGGGACCTTTGCCAGCTCGTGCTGGGTGCGCAGGCCGAGGAAGTGCATCAGTGAGCGTGCGTTGCACGTCGCGTACATCGAGGAGAAAAGGCCGACCGGGAGGACCGAACGGGCCACCTCGCGGGCGACGCCCGCGGCGAGCATCTCCTGGTACGCCTCGTACGCCTGGCGGTACGAGTCCTCCATCACGCGGCCGGTGAGCTCCTGCTGCCCCTGCGTGCCCTCGACGAACTGGTACTTGCCGGGGCGGCCCTGCTGCACCAGCTTGCGGGAGGCCTCCGGGACGTAGAAGACCGGCTGGAGCTCCCTGTAGCGGCCCGACTCCTCGTTGTACGACCAGCCCGCGCGGTGTCGCATGAACTCGCGGAACACGAAGATCGGGGCGTTGATGAAGAACGTCATCGAGTTGTGCTCGAAGGGGCTGCCGTGACGGTCCCGCATCAGGAAGTTGATCAGGCCCTTGGAGCGCTCCGGGTCCTTGGTCAGCTCGTCGAGGGACTGCTCTCCCGCGGTGGAGACGCGGGCGGCGAACAGCACGTCGGTGTCGCTTGCGGTGTGCTTGACGAGCTCGACCGTCACGTCGCCGCGGAAGGTCGGCTTGAGGTCGTCAGCAGGGGTTTCGGTCACGGTTCGAGGGGTCCTTCCATCACTTCGCTCGGGCGGCGCCCACTCTACGGGCAGGCTATGACAACGGGGCATTCGGTCGCGCCTCGCGACATTCCGATCCGAACATCGCCGAACTTCTGTTAATTCGGCGAAACAGGGCACCTTTTGGGGCATCCGTGCGTCTGTATGGGTAACGGGGCGGTTCGTTCGCCGCTCTCGGAGCTCTGAGCCCATTCGACGGCCGGAGCCGTTCCATGATCCGAACGTTTCGATCTTGACGAGGAGAAGCAGCACCCATGTTCCGTCGGCGCGAGCCCGTTCCGTTCGCCTTCATCGCCGAAGCCGACAAGTTCCGCAGTAACGTCACTCCGCCCCCGCGCGAACGCGCGTCGGCCGGCCAGATCGCCGGTCGCTCGCTCGTCGGCCTCACCGTCGTCGCCGGGCTCGTGGGCGCCCTGCTCCTGGGGATGCCCGCCCTCTCGTCCGGTCAGGCACCGGCGCACACGCAGCAGTCCGAAGCGTCCGACGGTCGCTGACCGGCCTACCCCCGTCCGGCCCCCCAGGGGTGGAAGGCGGGCGCACGCCTAGGTAGCCTCACCGGGCACAGCCCGAATACAGCGTGGATTGAGTGAGGACCAGTCGTGCCCCTGCCCTTCCTGACGGCCGACCGCGCTTTTGACGAGGTGGCCGACGACGTCGCGCTGCCTTTCGACGATCGCGACCGATGGCGGCGTCCCTACCGGCCGGGGCCGTGGCGCGTGGGATTCGCCGCACTGCTCCTGCTGCTCGCCTCGTACGTCATGTTCGCCGCGGTGATCATCGCCTTCACGGGTGGTCTCGGCGGGGGCGCGTCGTGCGCTCTCGTCGCGCTGCTCATCATCGGGGCGGCCCTGCGGCTGCTGCGGATGGGTACATGGGTGAGCGCGCACGGCCTGCGCCGTGTGGCCTTCTTCCAGACCCAGACGGTTCCGTGGGCCCAGGTCGTGACGGTCCGTACGGTCCAGCAGCCGGTCCGCTGGCTGGGACTCCCCCGCACGGTGCAGGGGCAGGCACTGCTCCTCGTACGGCGGGACAAGGCCGATGAGAGCTCGGCGCTGGTCACCAGTCACGGCGCGGACTTCCTCGCGCGGACCGAGGCCTTCGACCGGGCGTCGGACACGATCGAGGTGTGGGCCGAGGAGTACCGGCCGCAGCACGCCTGAACGAGGCACACGTGAAGGGCCGCGCCGGAACACCGGCGCGGCCCTTCACGTGTACTGGGGACTCACACGTCCTCAGACGCTGACCGTCCTGCCCTCCTGAAGGGCGATGGCGCGCTGCATCGCCTTGCGGGCGCGCGGGGTGTCCCGGGCGTCGCGGTAGGCCACGGCGAGGCGGAACCAGCAGCGCCAGTCCCCCGGGGTGTCCTCCGCCTCCGCCTTGCGGCGGGCGAAGACCTCGTCGGCGGAGTCGCGGTCGATGCGGCCGTACTGGTCACGGCGCAGCTCGTCCACGGGCAGGCCGCCCTCGGCCTCCAGGAGATCGGCGAGACGGTTCGCCTTGCGGACGAACTGGGTGTTGGCCCAGAGGAACCACAGGCCGATCACCGGCAGGATCAGCACGGACACGCCGAACGTGACGGTGAGCAGGGTGCCCTGCTCGATGAGGAGCAGGCCACGGCTGCCGACCAGGACGAAGTAGAAGACCAGGACGAGGGCGGTGACGAGGTAGGTGAGCTTTGCGCGCATGAGGTCCGTCAGACGTTCAGGTCGAGGAAGTGTTCCAGGCCGAAGGTGAGGCCGGGAGTGGTCACGACGCGGCGGGCGCCGAGCAGGATGCCTGGCATGAAGCTGCTGTGGTGCAGGGAGTCGTGCCGGATGGTCAGCGTCTCGCCCTCGCCGCCCAGGAGGACCTCCTGGTGGGCGAGGAGGCCGCGCATGCGCACGGAGTGGACCGGGACGCCGTCGACGTCCGCGCCGCGGGCGCCGTCGAGAGCGGTTTCCGTGGCATCCGGCTGCGAGGCGCTGCCGGCCTTCTCGCGGGCCGCCGCGATGAGCTGCGCGGTACGGGCGGCCGTGCCGCTGGGCGCGTCCACCTTCTTCGGGTGGTGCAGCTCGATGACCTCGACGGACTCGAAGTAGGGCGCCGCGGCCTCGGCGAACTTCATGGTGAGGACGGCCCCGATGGAGAAGTTCGGGGCGATGAGCACACCGGTCCGCGGGGAGTCCGCGAGCCAGGTGGTGAGCCGGGCGAGACGGTCGTCGGTCCAGCCGGTGGTGCCGACGACGGCGTGGATGCCGTGGCGTACGCAGAAGTCGAGGTTGTCCATCACCGAGTCGGGCGTGGTCAGTTCGACCGCGACCTGGGCGCCGGACTCCGTGAGGGTCTCCAGCTTGTCGCCCCGGCCGAGGGCCGCGACCAGTTCCATGTCGTCGGCGGCCTCGACGGCCCGTACGGCCTCGGAGCCGATACGGCCCCCGGCGCCGAGGACCGCCACGCGCAGCTTGCTCATCTTCTTCGTTCCTTACGCGAGTTGCGAACGGGTGGGCTACGCCACCGCTTCGTGCAGGCGCGCCGCCTGCTTGTCCTTGAGCGGGCCGATGACCGACAGCGAGGGGCGCTGCCCCAGGATGTCTCGGGCCACCGCGCGCACCTCGTCTGGGGTGACCGAGGCGATCTCCTCCAGCATGTCGCTGACGGACATCTGCTCGCCCCAGCAGAGCTCGCTCTTGCCGATGCGGTTCATGAGCGCGCCGGTGTCCTCGAGGCCGAGGACCGTGGAGCCGGAGAGCTGGCCGATGGCGCGGCTGATCTCGTCGTCGGACAGGCCGTGCTCCGCGACGTGGGTGAGCTCGTCCCGGCAGATCTTGAGCACGTCGTGGACCTGGCTGGGCCGGCATCCCGCGTAGACCCCGAAGAGGCCGCAGTCCGCGAAGCCCGAGGTGTACGAGTACACGCTGTAGGCGAGGCCGCGCTTCTCCCTGACCTCCTGGAAGAGGCGGGACGACATGCCGCCGCCCAGGGCGGTGTTGAGGACGCCCATGGCCCAGCGGCGCTCGTCGGTGCGGGCGAGGCCCGGCATGCCGAGGATGACGTGGGCCTGCTCGGTCTTGCGGCCGAGGAGCTCCATGCGGCCCGCTGCGCGCACAGGCTTGCGGCCGTCACGCGGGGCCATGGGGACGGCGTCGGTGCGGGTGAGGGCGCCGGCCTTCTCGAAGGCGGCACGCACCTGGCGTACGACCTTGTTGTGGTCGACGTTGCCCGCGGCGGCGACGACGAGGTGCGTCGGGTCGTAGTGCTTCTTGTAGAAGCGGGCGATCTGGCCGCGGTTCAGTGCGTTGATCGTGTCGACCGTGCCGAGGACCGGGCGGCCGAGCGGGGTGTCGCCGAGCATCGTGTGCGCGAACAGGTCGTGCACGCAGTCGCCCGGGTCGTCCTCCGTCATCGCGATCTCTTCGAGGATCACGCCGCGCTCGGCGTCGACGTCCGCCTCCTCGATGAGGGAGCCGGTCAGCATGTCGCAGACGACGTCGATCGCGAGGGGGAGGTCGGTGTCGAGCACGCGCGCGTAATAGCACGTGTACTCCTTCGCCGTGAAGGCGTTCATCTCGCCGCCGACCGCGTCGATCGTGGAGGAGATGTCGAGGGCGCTCCGGCGAGAGGTGCCCTTGAAGAGCAGGTGCTCGAGGTAATGCGTCGCGCCATTGAGCGTGGGCGTCTCGTCGCGGGAGCCGACGTTCGCCCAGATACCGAAGGTCGCGGAGCGTACGGAGGGCAGCGTCTCGGTGACGATGCGCAGGCCGCCGGGGAGGGTGGTCCTACGGACCGTACCGATGCCGTTCTCGCCCTTGATCAGGGTTTGGGTACGGGCGACGGCCCGCGCCTCCGAGGAGGTGCGGGCCGTCGCCTTGGAGCTACGGGACGTCACTTGTCGGTGTCGTCCTTCGTCTCGTCGCCCTCTTCGCCCTCGACGACGGGGATGAGGGAGAGCTTGCCGCGGGAGTCGATCTCGGCGATCTCGACCTGGACCTTGGCGCCCACGCCGAGAACGTCCTCGACGTTCTCCACGCGCTTGCCGCCGGCCAGCTTGCGGATCTGCGAGATGTGCAGCAGACCGTCCTTGCCCGGGAGCAGGGACACGAACGCACCGAAGGTCGTCGTCTTCACGACGGTGCCCAGGTAACGCTCGCCGACCTCCGGCATGGTCGGGTTGGCGATCGAGTTGATCGTGGCGCGGGCGGCCTCGGCCGCCGGGCCGTCGGCGGCACCGATGTAGATGGTGCCGTCGTCCTCGATCGTGATGTCGGCGCCGGTGTCCTCCTGGATCTGGTTGATCATCTTGCCCTTCGGGCCGATGACCTCACCGATCTTGTCCACGGGGATCTTGACCGTGATGATCCGCGGGGCGTTCGGGGACATCTCGTCCGGCGTGTCGATCGCTTCCATCATCACGTCGAGGATGTGGAGGCGGGCGTCGCGGGCCTGCTTGAGGGCCGCGGCCAGGACGGAGGCCGGGATGCCGTCCAGCTTGGTGTCGAGCTGGAGAGCGGTGACGAAGTCCTTGGTGCCGGCGACCTTGAAGTCCATGTCACCGAAGGCGTCCTCCGCACCGAGGATGTCGGTGAGGGCGACGTAGTGCGTCTCGCCCTTGATCTCCTGGGAGATCAGGCCCATGGCGATACCGGCGACGGGGGCCTTCAGCGGCACACCGGCGTTCAGCAGCGACATGGTGGAGGCGCAGACCGAGCCCATGGACGTCGAGCCGTTGGAACCGAGGGCCTCGGAGACCTGACGGATCGCGTACGGGAACTCCTCGCGCGTCGGCAGGACCGGCACGATGGCGCGCTCGGCGAGCGCACCGTGGCCGATCTCGCGGCGCTTCGGGGCGCCGACGCGGCCCGTCTCGCCGACCGAGTAGGGCGGGAAGTTGTAGTTGTGCATGTAGCGCTTGCGGGTCACCGGGGAAAGGGTGTCCAGCTGCTGCTCCATACGGAGCATGTTGAGGGTGGTGACGCCCAGGATCTGAGTCTCGCCACGCTCGAAGAGCGCCGAGCCGTGCACGCGCGGGATGGCCTCGACCTCGGCGGCGAGCGTACGGATGTCCGTGACGCCGCGGCCGTCGATGCGGACCTTGTCCTTGATGACGCGCTCGCGGACCAGGGACTTCGTCAGCGCGCGGTACGCCGCCGAGATCTCCTTCTCGCGGCCCTCGAACTTCGGGAGCAGCTTCTCGGCGGCCAGACCCTTGACGCGGTCCAGCTCGGCCTCGCGGTCCTGCTTGCCGGCGATGGTGAGCGCCTGGGCGAGCTCGGTCTTGACGGCGGCCGTGAGGGCCTCGAGTACGTCGTCCTCGAAGTCGAGGAAGATCGGGAACTCGCCGGTCGGCTTGGCGGCCTTGGCTGCCAGCTCCGACTGGGCCTTGCAGAGGACCTTGATGAAGGGCTTCGCGGCCTCGAGACCGGCCGCGACGACCTCTTCGGTCGGCGCCTGGGCGCCGCCCTTGACGAGCTCGATGGTCTTCTCGGTGGCCTCGGCCTCGACCATCATGATCGCGACGTCGCCGTCCTCGAGGACGCGACCGGCGACGACCATGTCGAAGACGGCGTCCTCGAGCTCGGTGTGCGTCGGGAACGCGACCCACTGGCCCTTGATCAGCGCGACACGGGTGCCGCCGACCGGGCCGGAGAAGGGCAGGCCGGCCAGCTGCGTGGAGCAGGAGGCGGCGTTGATGGCGATCACGTCGTACAGGTGGTCGGGGTTGAGCGCCATGACCGTCTCGACGACCTGGATCTCGTTGCGAAGGCCCTTCTTGAAGGACGGACGCAGCGGGCGGTCGATGAGGCGGCAGGTCAGGACCGCGTCCTCGGAGGGGCGGCCCTCACGGCGGAAGAAGGAGCCGGGGATCTTGCCGGCCGAGTACATCCGCTCCTCGACGTCCACCGTGAGGGGGAAGAAGTCGAGCTGGTCCTTGGGCTTCTTCGAGGCGCTCGTGGCCGACAGCACCATGGTGTCGTCGTCCAGGTACGCCACGGCGGAGCCGGCTGCCTGACGGGCCAGACGGCCCGTCTCGAAGCGGATGGTGCGGGTGCCGAAGGTGCCGTTGTCGATGACGGCCTCGGCGTAGTGGGTCTCGTTCTCCACTAGCGTTTTCTCCGTTACTTTTCGTCTTTTGTCCCGTTCCGCCCGTGTGGCGGAGGGACGGGGCCGGAGAAGCGCGCCTTGTGTGCGGGCCGGTCTTCGATCGAAGCACCCGGGGTGGACGGGATCCGTCTCCCGGGGGCCACTACCGAGGACCGGCGGCGGCGCGGGTGCGCTTCTCCTCGTGCGGTGATGCGTCGCGTGATGCGGTGCAACCGGGTGCGGTGCATCGAAGCGGTGCATGCGTGTGGTGATGCGTGTGTGGTGCTGCGGTGGTGCTTTTGTTCGTGCGTCCAGACTACAAAGCGCCTGTGACACTTCGCACGTACAGCAAAGGGAGCGGCCCCCTGTCGGTGGGAACCGCTCCCTTCACGGCGTCTTAGCGGGCGCCGGCCGCACCGCGGCGGATGCCGAGGCGCTCGACCAGCGTACGGAAGCGCTGGATGTCCTTCTTGGCCAGGTACTGCAGAAGGCGGCGACGCTGGCCGACCAGGATCAGCAGACCACGACGGGAGTGGTGGTCGTGCTTGTGCGTCTTGAGGTGCTCGGTCAGGTCCGAGATCCGGCGGGACAGCATGGCGACCTGGACCTCGGGGGAGCCGGTGTCGCCCTCCTTCTGACCGAACTCGGTGATGATCTGCTTCTTCGTAGCGGCGTCGAGCGACACGCGTACTCCTCGTAGTCTGTTCGTGGCCACCGAGTGCCCCTGGTCCACATCTCAGGGGAGCTTCCGTTACTCGGGAGGCGAGGTCCGCTGGGCGCAGTCTTCAGATTCCGGGGAAACCGGAGACCTGAGGGCGCGTACACAAACGGCCGTCACACAGCGTACCAGCCGCTCCGTGTGCTCCCGACCGTCCGGTCAGCCGGCCATGGAGCGGGCCTTCACGTACACGTCGAAGACCGCGAGCGTCAGCGGGACCAGCGTGAGCAGGACGAACGTCTCCGCGATCTCCATGAAGCGTCCCCAGAAGGGGCTGACTCCGCGGCGGGGCGTGATCAGGCCGATCGATGTGATCAGCGCCGTGGCCGCCGCGATCACCGCGACTAGCCAGACCGTGCGGATGTCGAGGGCGGTGCTGTCGCCCTTCCTGAAGAAGTCGTCCAGGTAGTCGAGCGGCGGGTGGAGCGAGAGGCCGAGGCCCAGCAGGACGAGGGCGGCGAGTCCCGCCGCCAGGAGGGAGGCGACCTGCGCGGTGTAGCGGAAGAGCTGGGCGCGCATCAGCATCGCGACGCCGGTGGCGAAGGCGAGGAGCTGGCCCCATACGTCGTGCGAGAAGCCGAGGACGGCGGCGGCGCCGACGGACACCAGGGCGCAGCCGCCGACCAGGCCGACGAGCAGCTCGTGGCCGCGGCGGGCCTGGGCCGCGATGCGGTCGGCGTCGACGGGCTCCTGGTTCGTGGGGTCGTCGCCGTACTCGCCACGGGCCGTGCTCGGGGGTTCGAAGCCGATGGGCAGGCGGGCGAAGCGCATGGACAGGCCGGGCAGGAACGCGAGGGCGCCCACGGAGAGCGGCGCGCACAGGCCGGCGGTCTCCACGGCCGTCAGGTCCGTGAGGATGGCGATGAAGGTCGTGAGTACGCCGACCGCCGACGCGAAGACGAAGGCCACGAAGGGACCGTCGCCGCCCGGCGAGACCAGGGTGAGGACCACGGAGGCGAGCAGTACGGCCGTGCAGGCCAGCAGGAACTGGAGCCTGCCGATTCCCTGGTGGTCGCCGAGGGGCAGCAGGCCGGAGCCCGCCACCGCCACGTTCGGCAGGGCGCCGAGGCCGAGCGCGATGGCCGAGCCGCGGTCGTCGTAGACCCTGGCGCGGACACAGGCGAGGACGACGAGGAGGAGGCCGGCCACCGCGGCGAGGACGCCCTGGAGGCTGTACATGTCGTGGTGCGGCTCGGCCGTCCACGTGACGAAGGCCAGGAGCGCGGGCAGGACGCCGCCGCCGATGAGCCCCGCGCCGCGGGTCAGGTCGCCGTTCCACAGGGTGCGGTCGCGGGTGACGGCCGAGGCGACCGCTTCGGAGACGTCGTCGAAGACGGCCGGCGGCAGCGACTCGGAGAACGGGCGCAGGGTGAGCAGCTCGCCGTCGAGGATGCGCTGCGCGGCGAAGGACCGGGCGCTGTCGAGGACGGTGCCGTCGCGGCGTACGAGGTGGTAGCCGACCGGTGCGCCCTCGGCGGGGCTCTGCTGGGAGAGCCGCAGGATTTCCGGATTGAGGTCGGCGACCGGGACGTCGTCGGGAAGCGCCACGTCGATCCGGCTGTCGGGCGCGACGATGGTGACGCGGCAGAAGCCGAGGCCCGTGCCGGCCCCCGAAGGGGCTCCGGTGCCCGCTCCGCCGGTCGCGCCGGCCGTCGCGGAAGCGGAAGCCGTCATGCTCACCTGCTGTTCCCCCTCGGTTGGTGTGTCCGGTGATGCAGCCGGATGTGGAGGTGTTGTGTACGCCGCTCGCGCGCGTCCCCGCCGCCCGTCAACGAGGCTTCCAGGACCGGCGTTGGCGGTCCTGCTCGCTCCCAGCCGCGTGAAATGCCCTGATTCTTCGGGCGATCCACGGTGCTCGACTGCACCTCCGGCACCCTACCGCCCACCGTTGTCAGCGACCGTCAGTAGGATCGCAAATCACGATCGACGTCCGCCTGACACGGGGCGGCGGACGGAACACCTCGGTCCGGCAAGGGAATTGGTGCGAAGTGAGTCACATCGTCGTGAAGCGCCCGCCTCGGGCGCTGCCGTCCGAAGTGCCCACGGAAGAGGTGGTCCTGCAGCCTCCGCCCGAGCTGCCGCGCGGGCAGCAGGAAGGCGCGATGATGCAGCTCCTGCCGATGCTCGGCATGGGCGGATCCGTCGTGTTCTTCTTCAACGGCCAGGGCGGGCCGTTCATGAAGATCATGGGCATGGTGATGATCGCGTCGACCCTGGCCATGGGCATCGCGATGCTGGTGCGCTACCGGCGCGGCTCGCAGGGTCAGATGTCGGACATGCGCCGCGACTATCTGCGTTATCTGTCGCAAACCCGGCGCGACGCCACGAAGACCGCGAGGAAGCAACGCGACGCGCAGTACTACCTGCACCCCTCCCCCGAGCAGTTGTGGGCGCTCGTCGCCGAGGGCAGCCGCGTCTGGGAGCGGCGCACGGGCGACGAGGACTTCGGGCAGGTGCGCGTCGGCCTCGGCCCGCAGGGGCTCGCCACTCCGCTGGTTCCCCCGCAGACCGCGCCCGTCGACGAGTTGGAGCCGCTGACGGCGGGCGCGATGCAGCGTTTCCTCGCCGCGCACGGCACGCTCGAGGACCTGCCGATGGCGGTCTCGCTGCGGGCCTTCTACCACGTGACGGTCAGCGGCGAGCCGCAGACGGTGCGCGGCACGGCCCGCGCCGTCGTCGCCTCGCTCGCGTCGCTGCACTCCCCCCAGGACCTGGTGATCGCCGTGGCGACGGGCCGGGAGGCCGCACGGCAGTGGGAGTGGGCCAAGTGGCTTCCGCACAGCCAGGCCGCGGGCCAGACGGACGGCGCGGGCAGCCGCCGTCTGATCACCACCGACCCGATGGAGCTGGAGGCGATGCTGACCACACGCCTCCAGGGCCGTCCGCGCTTCCACCCCGGTGGTGCGCCCGTCCCCGAGCAGCCGCACCTCGTCGTCGTGCTCGACGGCGTGTCCCTGCCGCCGGTGTCGATGCTTGCCAGCCCCGAGGGCCTGCAGGGTGTGTCCGTCGTCGAGGTCGTTCCCGGTGAGCTGACGGCGGGCCGCGGCGACCTCTCGATCGTCGTTCAGCCCCGCTCTCTGACGCTGGAGTCGGCGCACGGCATGGTCTACGAGGGCACGCCCGACCTGCTGTCGTACGAGGCCGCGGACGCGCTGGCGCGGCAGTTGGCGCCGCTGCGCATGGCCTCGGGCGGCGACGACGACGAACCGCTGCTGGCGAACCTGGACTTCACGGATCTGCTGAGCCTCGGCGACGCCGCGTCCGTGGACACCAAGCGCACGTGGCGCCCGCGCTCGCAGGCGGAGCGGCTGCGCGTGCCGATCGGCGTCGGCGAGGACGGCCGGCCCGTCATGCTCGACCTCAAGGAAGCGGCACAGGAGGGCATGGGCCCGCACGGCCTGTGCGTCGGTGCGACGGGTTCCGGAAAGTCGGAGCTCCTGCGCACCCTCGTCCTCGGCCTCGCGGTCACGCACTCCTCCGAGACGCTGAACTTCGTACTCGCCGACTTCAAGGGCGGCGCGACGTTCGCGGGCATGGCCCAGATGCCGCACGTCGCGGCGGTCATCACCAACCTCGCGGACGACCTGACGCTCGTCGACCGCATGGGCGACTCCATCCGCGGTGAGCTCAACCGCCGCCAGGAGATGCTCCGCGACGCGGGCAACTACGCGAACATCCACGACTACGAGAAGGCGCGCGCGGCCGGCGCCCCGCTCCAGCCGATCCCGTCGCTCGTCCTGGTGATCGACGAGTTCAGCGAGCTGTTGACGGCCAAGCCCGACTTCATCGAGATGTTCGTGCAGATCGGTCGCATCGGCCGTTCCCTGGGCGTGCATCTGCTCCTAGCCTCCCAGCGCCTCGAAGAGGGCCGGCTGCGCGGCCTGGAGACCTACCTCTCGTACCGGATCGGTCTGCGGACGTTCTCGGCCGCGGAGTCCCGCGCGGCGCTCGGCGTGCCCGACGCGTACGAGCTGCCGAACGTACCGGGTTCCGGCTTCCTGAAGTACGGCACGGACGAGATGGTCCGCTTCAAGGCGGCGTACGTGTCCGGGACCTACCGCTCCGGTTCCGCGCAGACCGCGGTGGCGGGCGGGCCGCTTCCCGTGGACCGGCGGCCGGTGCTGTTCACCGCGGCCGAGGTGCCGGTGCAGTACGTGGCCGTGCCCCAGCAGCGCTCCGAGGCCGCGCCCACGACCGACGACGCGCTCGCGGACACCGTGCTCGACGTGATCGTGCGCCGGCTCGAGGCGCAGGGTCCGGCCGCCCACCAGGTGTGGCTGCCGCCCCTGGACAGCCCGCCGTCGCTCGACAGCCTCCTTCCCGGCCTCGCCGCCGTGCAGGGCCGCGGGCTCACGCAGCCCGGCTACGAGGGCGCGGGGCGGCTCATCGTCCCGGCGGGTCTCGTCGACAAGCCGTACGAGCAGCGGCGCGACCCGCTGTGGTGCGACTTCTCGGGTGCGGCCGGCCATATGCAGATCCTGGGCGGCCCGCAGTCCGGCAAGTCGACGCTGCTGCGGTCGCTCATCGCCTCGTTCGCCCTGACGCACACCCCGTACGAAGTGCAGTTCTACGGACTCGACTTCGGTGGTGGCGGTCTGTCGGCCGTCGCCGGGCTGCCGCATGTCGGCGGGGTGGCCTCGCGCCTCGACCCCGAAAAGGTGCGCCGCACGGTCTCCGAGGTCTACGGCGTGATGATGCGCCGCGAGGAGTACTTCCGCTCCTCCGGCATCGCCTCGATCGGCGACTTCCGCGCACGCAGGGCGCGCGGCGACATCTCGGTCACCGACCAGCCGTGGGGTGACGTCTTCCTCGTCATCGACGGCTGGGGCAACTTCCGGACGGACTACGAGGGTCTGGAGCCCGCGGTGCTCGACATCGCGGCCCGCGGCCTGGGCTACGGCATCCACCTGGTGCTGACGGCCTCGCGGTCCATGGAGGTCAGGGCGAACATGAAGGACCACCTCATGAACCGCCTCGAGCTGCGGCTCGGCGACACGATGGACTCCGAGTTCGACCGCAAGGTCGCCGCGAACGTGCCGACGGGCGTGCCCGGCCGCGGCCAGTCACCGCAGAAGCAGCACTTCATGGCGGCGGTCCCGCGGATCGACGGTCTGTCGTCGGACACGGACCTGGCCGAGGCCACGGCGGCGCTGACCGCCGAGGTGACGCGGCACTGGACGGCGCCCGGCGCCCCCGAGGTGCGGCTGCTTCCGCGCGAGTTCGCGGCGGACCGGCTGCCCCCGGGGAACCTGTTCCCGGACCGCGGCGTGTCCTTCGCGCTCGACGAGGACAACCTGGAACCGGTGTTCCTCGACTTCGAACAGGACCCGTTCTTCCTCATCTTCGGAGAGAGCGAGTCCGGCAAGTCGAACCTGCTGCGCCTGCTCATCAAGCGCCTCACCGAGCGCTACGACGGCGACTCGTGCAAGCTCTTCGTGGTCGACAACCGCCGCGCCCTGCTGGATGTGACCCCGCCCTCGCACCTGGCGGAGTACATCCCCATGTCGAACTCGATGGGGCACCACATGGACGCGCTCGCCGACCTCATGCAGCGGCGTACGCCGACGGCCGAGGTGACGGCGCAGCAATTGCGGGACCGCAGCTGGTGGCGCGGTCCGAACGTCTTCGTGATCATCGACGACTACGACCTGGTGTCCACGTCGAGCGGGAACCCGCTGTCGGGCCTGACCGAACTGCTCCCGTTCGCGCGGGACGTCGGCGTCCGCTTCATCATCGCCCGCTCCTCGGCGGGCGGCGGCCGGGCCGCGTACGAGCCGTTCATCCAGCGCATGAAGGAGCTCGGCGCCCAGGGCCTCGTCCTCGCGGGCGACCCCGGCGAGGGCGACCTCCTCGGTGGGGTGCGGCCTCGGCCGATGCCGGCGGGCCGCGGCGTGTTCGTGTCTCGCAAGCGGGGGAAGCCGCTTGTCCAGACGGGACTGGTCCCGTCGGACCAGTGACGTATTGAGATCGTCATGGTTGGGCAAGGTCGCTTGAACTGACCAGGTCACTCTGGTCAGTTGGATGTGCTGTGAAGTGCCCGTCTCCCTCATGGAGGGAGACGGGCCCTACGGGAGCACATCAGTGACACGGGGGAAGGGGTCAGTAGATGGCCTGGGACGAATGGGAGCAGCTCAAGGCGGAAGCCCTGCACAAGGGGAACGCCAAGATGCAGTTGAACCAGCTTGCCGACCCGGGCGGCGGCGGTGGGGGTAATCCTCAGGGCGACCTGACGGTCAACTTTCCCGATCTGGCCGCGATCGGAGATGCGGCGTTCCGGCTCCGTACCCGCATGGACCGGGAGAGCGACCATGCCCGGATCTCCTCGATGAAGGCCGCCGGGGGACTCAAGTCGGAGTTCGCCGTCGGCAAGGCCCTGGACCATGTCGCTGAGCGCTGGGTGGACCAGGTGCAGTCCCTCCTCGACGCCTGCGCCCACATCTCGAACCACCTCGACTACACCCAGGGCGCGCACAAGGGCGACGAGGAGCACATCTACGGCGTCATCAGCAGCATCTCCACCCTGGACAAGGGCTTTGACGAGAAGCGGGGCAACTGATGGACCTCGACGCGCTCCGTTACGGCAACTTTTCCGCCCTGGGTGAGGCCGTCGGCGACTGGGAGGAAATGGTCGTCAACCTCAAGTCCCTTCAGGACGACGCCGAGCGTGACCTCAAAGCCAAGGCCGACAAGGCGAACTGGCACGGCGCCAACGCCACGGTGTCGCGTGAGTTCGTGGACAAGACCGCCGGGGAGTTCGCCGATGCGCATACGCAGGCCAACTCCATCGCCAAAATCCTCGGCGACACCCGTAGCGAACTGATCGACTACCGGCAGCAGCTGAACGACGGGCTGAACCGCGAGATCGTCCACGACATCAACACCGATCACCCGAGTGATCCCAAGGAGACGCTGCAGCGGGCCGGCGCGACCGTCGGGTTCCTGGAGGAGGCGCGTTATCAGGCGCTGGACACCGACAAGGAAGACCCGTCCTGGAAGGCGAAGTGGGCCTACCACGGCATCGGCGGCGCAGCGAACTTCATTCCGGTGGTCGTCGACGCCGCACAGCGCGGCGTCGACGCAATCACCTACCAGTGGCAGCAGGACGAGCAGGGCCGTATCGACGACGAGAACCACCAGCAGAACGGCAAGACCTTCACGGGCCGTGAAGGCCAGCTGGAGTCCCTGGCGAAAATCTGGGCCACGGCCAACCCCGGCCGGACCGAGAACAATTCCTACACGTTGACCAACGAGATCAACGCGGCTGCCTTTGACGGCAACGCGCGGGCTCGAGGACTGGCGGGCGATCAGTGAGGCGGAGCGCACTGTCGAAGCGGTGGGGTGTCGCCGCGGTTCTGGTGATGCTCACCGCCGCGGCATGCACCGGTTCATCCGAGAAGGACTACGCGGTGCCCAAGGCCGCATGCGGAGTCCAGGTGGGCTCCGGTCTGCTGTCCCCGCTCCTGCCCGACGGCAGGAAACTGACCGAACGGGACTACGACTTCGGCCCCACGCAGCCGCGTTGCCAGCTGAAGGTCGACGGGGATCTCGTCGTGTATTTCTCCGGCGATGTGGTTCCGGCCGGCACCGATGTCATCGCGGTGAACCAGCGCGACATGCGAGGCCTTGGCCACCCTGCCGCCACGGACATCGGCCAGGACGCCCGCGTCGCGGACCGCGGAGCCCTGGCCGTGGCCACGTGCGTGTACGGCGGGAAGCGGCAACAGTTCGTCGCGAACATCGAGTTGAAGCAACTGGCGCTCAAGGACGTGCCCGAGCGACGCGATGCGCTCCGCTCACTTCTGAAGGCGTACCTTCCCGCGGCGATGAAGGACGTGGGCTGCGGCTGAGGCCGTATCTGTATCTGAGGACTCCGGAGGTGCAAGTCGTGTGACGCGCCTCGCACGTCCGGCTGCCCCAAGTAGGCTTGGCGCAGGGCAGGTACGTACATCGGGAAGGGGCCCGGATCATGGCCGAGGCAGTGCAGGGCGCCGAGCAGGGTGCGGGAAGCAAGGCCGCTGACGAGTCCCCGGAGGACGTCAAGGCGCGCAAGGAGCGGGAGAAGAACGAGCTCTACGCCCTCGACATCTCCGACGCCGAATGGCACAGCGCCCCCGGCACCGAGGACCACGAGGAGCGCGTCGAGATCGCGTATCTGCCGGCGGGCGCCGTTGCGATGCGGTCGTCGGTGGAGCCGGAGACGGTGCTGCGGTACACGGAAGCGGAGTGGACTGCGTTCGTGCTGGGGGCTCGGGACGGGGAGTTCGATCTGGAGGATGTGGCGCGTGGAGAGGCACCTGCGGCCGACTAGTCGTTGGGGGCCGCAGCGCGGCCGAAGAGCCCTCCGCGAGCCAGGTGGCGGAGGGCTCCAGTGGTGGGGCCGAGAGGGCCTACCTCAGCTCGACGGACGCTGCACAGAAACGCTCTCGATACCCACAGCCCCCCACAGTCGCGCTGCCTTCCCGCCCTTACTCACCCCTTGCAGCTCCCTCGCCGCAAAGTAGATCCGCCCATGCTCGAAGACAATGTCGTCAAGTTTCGGATCCATGAAATTCGCCTCAGCCAGCACGTTGAAGTAGTAATACGGAGTGATGACTCCTGTTTTCGGGTCGAGACTCACGACCGAAGACGGTGCGAAGTTGTCCGTGCTCCGCCTGAACGCGAGAACTTGATCGCCGCTCATTCGGATCGGGTAGATCATCTGGTCCTGCCCCGAATCGAACTTGAGGTCCGTCCTCCCGGTAGCAAGGTCGAATGAAACAATCCAGTTCGAGGTGTGATTGATTCCCTCGACCCGTTCACCGCTCGTAATGAAAGCCTGTTTGCGCCCGACCACTACGTGCGCACAGTCTTCGACAGAACTCTCGTTGACGAGATCAGCACTGCAATCGACCTCATAATTGCCACCCTCAAGGCGAATTGTCGCCCGATACTTCCCCCTGCCGTCCAGCGAGATCAGGTCGGTCAGACCCGCATCACCTGCCGCGACAGCGACTACGGGCGGCTCGGACGACGCGAGATACACAAGGTTGACGCCGTCAGCGACATGGTAAGTCCATTTAGACTTACCTGTCTGCGGATCGATCTTCTGCACTTGGTATCGACTGTTCCCCCATTTTTCAGCCTCGTTCACGCAGTCGCGCCTGAGGAGAAGCCCCCGACCTCCCGCAAATCCCCCGTCCCTGCATTTGGCAGTGCGCTGGTGAACCCAAAGCCGCTTTCCCTCTGCCATGTCATAGGCTGCCGAACCTGCTCCCCATGCGGTTGCAACGACACCTCGCGTCAGGGTCACGTTGGGGTCACTGAAACTGTGTCCGGATTTCGGCGTGGGAACAGTCACCTGCCAGAGCTTCTCTCCCTTGTTCAGCGAAAAAAGCGCCAACCGGTCGCAAGGCGCGTCCTCGCCTTTGCTGCTCCTGAAAAGGATTGCGGTTCGACCGTCCGTAGTCACGTGCCGCGTCGTACCGCAAATCAGGCCGGGCAACCTGTAGTGCCAGGCCTCCTCATCCGTTCCGGCCTTGATTCCTTCAAGCGTGGAGTTCATCCCCTTGACGAGAACCTTGCTCGTCGCCCACGTACCCGGCATCGCGAGGTTCTTGCCGGGCGGCAAAGCGTCGATCAGGGAGGTTCCAAGATGCCCGGAGCGGTCCATGGGAGGCTGCTCCACCGTCTCTCTGACCTCATCCGGTGCCTGCCGGGGAGCCGCTTGACCGCCCACCGCGTCGTCCTTGTTGTCACCGGGCAGCCCTCCCCACGTGAACCACACACCTGCGCAGGCGACCACAGCCAACCCGGCGACTACGGAAACCCACACCTTCGTACGCCGCCGCCGGCGCTCAACGGCTACGCGTTGCGACTGGGTAAAGGGCGATGGCGGGGGCCCGAAGGTCACTGGTAAACATCCCTCTCAATGACAAGGCAGCATGAGGTGCTCCTCATCGGAAGTTAATTACTGGTGTTGGTCAGTACCGGCTCCGGCACAGCGATGGGGTGGGCGCCTCCCGCGCGCGCCCACCCCAATGCGTCTATCGGCTGACGCCGATCACTCGAAGTAGCTCGCGGCCTTCTTGTCGCCGCCCATGTAGTCACCGCCGGCCTGGTGAACCTTGTGCCCGATCGACTCGAGCGCCGCGTGGATGCCCTGCGCTTCGCGGTCCCATTCCGCCTGCTTGCGGGCGTATGCCTCGTGGGCCTCGCCTTCCCAGAGGCCGGCCACGTTGGCCACTGCCTGCTTGATCTCCGCCAGGTCCGCCTCAAGTCGCTTGGCCTGGGTGCCGAGTTCAGTGGCCGTCGCGTCCAGTCCGCCGTACTTGACTACGAGCTCGTCATGGTTCATTCCCATGATTGTTCCTCTCTTCGGTATTGGTCAGTTCGATGGGACGAGGAGACGCCGCTCAGTAGCTGTTCAGAGCCGAGTGTGAACCACCCAGGTCCACATCGATGCTCTGCACGGACGCGCGGACCTGGTCCTCGGTTTCGTTCTTGATGTGCCGGGTCTTGTTCATCGAGTCCATGAACCAGACCAGAAGGTTTCCGATCTTGACCATGCGCTCATTAATCTCGGTCTGCTTCGTGTCGAAGGCGTGAGCACCAATACCCTTCCAGTGCCCCTCGAGGGAGTCGATGGTGCCCTGAAGTCGCCCGAGCTGCCCCTTGATCGACTCGAACTTCTCCGCCAGGTGCTTCTCGAGCTTGATCAGATCGCTGTCTGTAATCCGCTGGCCCTGTGCCATTACCGGACTTCCTTCCTCAATTGTTTCTGGAACTGCCTGGGTTGCGACTCGCCAGGAAAAAACTCAGAACCTGGCCTGGGCTCAGTGCGATGCGCTGAACCCGGAGAGCGATAGTCAGCCACTACGTCGCGACCGAAGCACCGCGAACGCCCCGCCCCCGATCACCACCACCGCCGCAGCGGCACCGAGGACAATCCACAACTGGTCATTGCCGTCCGAGGACTTCGCACTCGATCCTGCCGCCGAGGTCTCGCCACCTGAAGTGGATTTCGAGGGCTGTGACGAGGCTGGTACGGAGGCGGAGGCGGTAGCGCCAGTAGTGGAACCGGCAACTGACGTCTTCTCGTTGGTGATCGGATCGACGTCGGGAGCGCCCGGCTTCCCCTTGCCGGCGATCAAGTTCTGGGCGGGCCTGATCAGTCCGTAGCCGAGATACTTGCTCGGCTGGTTCCTGGGCCAGTCACGACCGGCAGTGTCGATCAGGACCCGGAGTACCTGGCTGGCCGTCCACTTGGGGTGCGCCGACCATATGAGGGCGGCGGAGGCGGAGGCGATGGCGGTTGCCTGGCTCGTGCCCTTACTCGGGCAGTACTGCTTGAAGGTCGGGTCGCACCAGACGGGTACGTCCACGCCGGGAGCGGCGAGGTCGATGTAATCACCGGACTCGGAGAACTTACCGACCGTTCCCGATTCGTCCGAGGCCCCGATTCCGACTACTTCCGGATACGCGGCCGGGAAACCGATGAAGTTGTCCTTGTCGCCGTTGTTCCCGACGCCGGCAAACATCAGTTTGCCCTTCTTCGCGGCGTACTTGACGGCACTCTCCATGGCGTCGTCCCCGTACTCACGCCCGATCGAGAGGTTGATGATCTGAGCGTCGCTGTCGGCAGCGGCCCTGATCGCGGCGGGGACCGAAACGGTCTTCTTGCGCTCGGCCTTGGACTTCAACGTGGTGAGCTGAGTCCGCACCGGAATGATCCTCGCCCCGGGAGCGAGCCCCTGAAGCCCTCCGCCGGCCCCGGAACCTGCGATGAGCTCCGCCATCGTGGTGCCGTGACCGTCGTAGTCGCGCGTGGCTCCGTACGATGCGGCGGCAGGCACGTCGTCCGACAGCACCTTGCCCTTCAAGGAAGAGGTCGAAGGGTTAACGCCGGAGTCGACCACCGCGACCTTTATGCCCTTGCCCGTGCTCACCTTCCACAGCCGCTGGGCCAGCATGTCGTCCAAGTACCACTGCTTGGCATGCACGTCGTCGGCAACGGCGCTCGGAGCCAGCCCGGTGGACATGACGGCAAGGGCGCCAACTGCGGCGCCCATCACGGACGCGCGTCTCCCTACCCGCCCCAGGAAGGGCACAGTCCATCTGCCGCGTCGGGTGATCCCTGACTTCATGCTTCGTCTGTCCTCGCTCGTGCTTAGTCGATCACCGGCGGCACATCGCGCTGCGGCTTCTTGGGGATATGGGTCTGATCGTCCCCGACCAGGTAGTCGGGCCGCAGTACGCCATCGCCCTCTTCCTGGTCGGAACTCGGGTTGCCCTCGGGCCCTCGTACAAGGCCGGAGCCGCCGGCGGTGAAGCCGTTCCTGCCCGCGCGGGAGGGGGAGTTGCGTCCCGCGGGAGCACCAGTCACGCCGTCGGAGTTGCCAATGGAGCCGCGCCCCGGCGTCTGGTTCCTGCCGTTGCCGTTCTTCGTGCCCGGCGCGCCCACGACGCCCCGCTGGCTGATTCCGCCCGTCGAAGAACGCGAACCAGCAGCGCCCTCGCCCCCGATGACCGTGGCTCTCGGCACCTTGGGACCTGTCTTCGCGGTCGCACCGGTCGAGGTGGGCTTTCCGCCTATGACGCCACCGTTGCTCCGGCCCGCGCCGGTCGGCCCCATGCCTTGGCGGCCGGCCGGGGTTCCTCCGGACTTAGGCATACCGCCGGTGACTCCGCGCCCCATGGCCGGCGGACGGCCGCCGGGCATGCCGCCCTTGGCGACAGCCTGGCCGGTCGCGTTGGGGCGCCCCAACGGGTTGGTGCCGCTCTGGCCCAGGCCTCGAGCCGAAGCAGGTCCGGGGGTTCCGGCTCGTCCTTGTGCGGTCGCTGGATTCCTCGGCATGCCGGTCGTACCGAACGCTCGTCCCACAGGACCCTTGGCCAGGGGATTTGGCACCCCCTGGGCATAAGGAGGAAGCGGGACACCTTGCGGGCTGGTTGTCGGCGTCGTCGGGGTGGTAGTGCTGGTCACGGGAGTCGGCGTCTGCTGAGGAAGCGTGTCGACGCTGTCGATTGCCGTTCCGACTTCTGGGACCTGCCGGGTGGTCGAGTCGGGGACGTCCTTGACCGGTTGCAAGCCGATGTCCGCGTGCGGGACACCGGTCGTGTGGCGTTGCTCTACCGTGCCATCGGTGCTCGACGCATGATGCTGCGTCGTGCCCCGGGGTGCCCTGGAGTCAATCGGGATAGCGTCGCCCCCCGCCGGCTTCGGCACCCCCACATTAGGCATAGCCTCGAACGTGGGAGGTTCCAGCCCCTTCAGCGACTCCTCGGAGACGACGTAGTACGACGACAGCCGGTTCATCTGGTTGATGGCCTCTTGGCGATGGCCCTCAACCTTCGTAGCCGCGGTGTACTCGTCGTTGGTCTCTACCCGCGCGACCACCGGGATGTCGCCGACCGACTTCCGTACGAGACGACTGTCCCGGGGCGGCATGGCGCTGCGCACGGACGCCAGGCCCGTACCGGCGGACGTGATCTGGACGCCCGCGGCCTTCGCGTAGTCGGCGAGGTCGTCCGCGTGGCCGGCGAGTCCCTTGCCCCAGATCTGGAAGGCCTTGCCCGCCTCGCCCTTCCAGTCGTCCTCGGCGGCCGTCAGGTGCCCGCGGAGTTCGGTCGCCGCGTCCGAAATGGCCTTCTGTGCCTTCCACAGGGCCTCACCGGCGCCCTCGAGGTCTGACGGGTTCGTGTTCTCAACGATGTCGATCATGTCGTTGAGGTCATGGTCCTCGAAGTTCGACTTCTGACCCGGGGTACGGAGCCTGCCGAAACCGAAAGCGTCGTGCATGACCTCGGACATCCGACTGGTCATTTCGGTGGCGCCGACCTGGACGTTGCTCTGTTCCTGGCCGGACAGCTTGTCCCAGTCGTCCTTCCCAGTCACAGCCCGAATCCCTTCTTCGACTGCTTCTTGTCGTTGCGCGGCTGCTCAGGCGCGCCCGCCTTCTCGCGCTCCGCAGCCTGCTGGTCATGCTCGATCTTCGACTGGATGGCCCAGAACCGGCGTCGCTGTTCGTCCTCGAGATTGTCGTAGCCGACCTCCGCGCCATGCGCGGCGATACCCATCGCCTCGATCTGCAGGCTGAGCGTCTTCGCCAGCGAGGTGAGCCGTTCGTGAACAACGTTGTACTGGTGGTAGAGACCGTCAGCTTCGGGAAACTTCGTACCGGCGCCACGCAGAGAGGTCGGCGCGATCCGCTGGCCACCGACCTTGGACGGCGCTCCGTCCGAGCCCTCGAACTCGCTCAACAGCGTGTCGACGCGCTGTTTGAACGTCTTGAGCACCCCCGCGCCGACCTTCAGGTCGGCGGCAGCCGCAGCCGAGACCCCGCCCATCGCCATGTCCGCAGGCAGCATGACGGCCCCCTTCCCCGTTCCCCGTCGGTCCTTCAGTCCGCGCCCGGAGCGCGGTGGCGCGAGCGTCCCTCATCGCGCCTTTACCACTGTAGTCACCCTGTACAACCGAACCAACTGACCTATGTGTTAAGTCAGTTACGAAACGCCCTTCCCGTATCGCGCTTTCGGTGCAATCTTCTCATCTCGCCGACGCGCGCTCGATGCCCGGTCGAAGTCGTGACACTCGCGCGCAGGCACTGCCCGCGCGGGAGCCCGGCGCACCCTCCGGGAGGCGAACATTCCTCCATGAAATCTTCACCGTCGTGACTACGGGGGAGGCAGGAAATACGGCGTTCAACAATTCAGCCCGATTTCACTTCGCAAGGCGAAGACCTCTTCAGCGACTCCGTGTATTCCGTGATCAAGTTCTTGAGGGCCGATTCGTCCTTGTGTCCCGGTTCGAAGACCCTGATGACCGTGGAGATGTCCTCCTTGACCACGTCCTGGGCGGTGCACCCGGTGATCGATACGGCGGCCGAGTCCGTGTACGCGATCGTGCGGGCCTCCGCGGATTTCGGGTCGTGGGCGGAGAGTTGGTCCACGGCGATGTCTCGCGCCGCCGCGCCCGGTTCGCGACGCTCGCGTTCGACGGACAGCACGACCTTCTTGTCCACGGCGACCTCACAGGTCGTGATGGCGTCGGGGACGGGATTGTCCGGCTTCACGGCGATGTGCTTCCCGGGCGGCAGCAACGGCGTGAGCGTTGCCGCCTTGAGGTGAATGCCGCACAGCGAGGACGGCACGGCGTACTCGCGCTCGGCCGAGTCTCCGCATCCCGCTGCCGCCGCCGTCAGCACGGCGGTGACGGCGGCCAGAGGCAGGAGCCGCGCCCCGCGCGCCGGCCTCAGTGATGGCTTTCCGAGTTCCACTGTGCTCCGTCCGAATGGCTGATGCCGGCTGCGGTGCGTGCGGCGCGCTGCAGGTCGTCCGCTGTCTGCAGGTCGATTTTCGGGTTGTGGCGCACGGCGTTGTCGACGGCGTCCTGGGCCGAGCGGATCGCCTCCGAGCGGCCGTGCGAGTACTCGCCTCCGGCCTGGTGCTCCGCTTCCGTCGTCGTGTCCTGTTCGATGCTCTTCATGACGCTCTCCTGGATGTCCTCCGACGCCCACCCGATGGGCGCGCCCAGGATCGGAACGTGCTCGGCCGCCTTGTCGACGCCCATCCCCAGGATGCGGTTCACCCACTTCGCCTTGTCGGCGGCGGCCTCGTTGAAATCCGCGTCGGACGCCGCGTGGTACTGGTAGATGGCGTCCGCGCGCGAATCGCTCATGATGCCCGCGATGGCCGCTCCCGGCGCCACCGCGTCGCGCACGCGGCCGTCCATCGACGTCGTCGACGTGGTGGGGTCGTTGACGACACCGTTCACCACGTCCGCCGTGTACGCCTGCTGCGCGGCGGTGATGGCCGAGTACGCATGCGGGTCCTGGCCCACTTCGCTGAGGAACTTCTGGGCGTGCCCGGGGTCGAGGCCCGCGGCCGAGCCGAACGTCGGGAACATGTCGCTGCCGGCGTTCTCCTCGTACATGGCCTGCTGGAAGTCACCCATGTACTCGGAGGTGATGTCGCCGAGGCTGTCCTTCATGGCGTACAGCGGGCCGCTCTCGCCCGAGTCGCCGTTGTGTTTGAGCAGTTCGGGGTCGCTGCCGAACTTGTCGACGATGTCGTGCACGAGTCCGGCGCGTTCCGGCGTGTGCCGCACGGCGTCGCCCATGTCGTCACTGTCGTACGGCCGTCCCGTCGTGGCGGATTCCAGGGCGTGGCCGAGCGCTTCGGGGCCGACGTTGCGCGCGGCCCGCAGCGCGTCCTCGTTGCCGTAGAGGTATGCGTCGTTCGAGTCGGCGTTCCACAGGAAGTCCTTGTCGGTGAAGACGTCCAGGTAGGACTTGAAGCCCAGCTTTCCGTCCTGCTTCACCGTCCCGTCCTCGTTGTACGCGGTGGGAGGGTCGGTGAAGAACTTCTCCGAGGCCTCCGGGCTGTGGCCGAGGGCTTCGAGGACGCTGTTCAGCGGGTCCTCGCCGGAGCCGAGCTTTCGCGACGGATTGAATCCGTAGCCGTCACCCTGCCCGTGGCCCACGTGGGTGAGGAGCTTGTCCGGGTCTTCCTGGTGGAGTTGCGTGAGGTGTTCGGCGATGGGGTTGATGAAGGACGGGTCGTAGTTTCCGTACCGCATCAGGCCACCGAGCACCTGATAGCCGTAAGGCTTCGTCATCTGGTGCGGCATCCAGGAGATCTGCTGCGTGCCGAGCCTGCGGAACTCGTCGCCCCAGCCGGCGGGGAGGTGGTTCTTCGTGTCCGGGTCCGTGGCGTTGGCCAGGGCCGGACCCATCACCTGCTGGAAGTCCTTGACGGCGTCGAGACGGACCTTGCCCGCGTCCTTCTCCGTGCCGTCCGTCGTGATGTCCGCGTAGAACTCGAGCGCCTTCTCGGGACCGCCGAGGCCCTTGTAGAACCCGGTGGCGAACTGGCCGTCCTTCTCGCCGCCGTTGAACTTCATGATGCGGTTGAATTCGCGGAGTTCGACGTCACTCATATTGTGGCCCTTTTTGGCGAGTTCGAGCGCGCGCTCGACCTGGGCGTCGTTGAGTGATCCGTATTCCTTGTGACCTGCGTTGTTCGGGTCGTTTCCGTGGCTGCGGGTGAGTGCAAGCTTGACCGACTGGTCGATGTCGTTGGCGCGGCCGACGTTGGCCGTGATCTGGTCGGCGTAGTGCTGGAGTTCCTTTTCCGGGACGCCCTTGGGGGGCTCGCCGGGTCCGACGTATTCGATGACGGAGACGCTGGTGTCGCCGTTGTCGAATACGCGGTATCCCTTGCCGATGGCCTCGGAGACGAGCGTCTTCGTGCTGCGCTGGAGCTGTGTCAGCTCCTGGTGGGCGTCGTCGAGCACTTGGAAGATGCTGTTGGCCTCGCCGTGCAGGTCCTCGAATTCCTTGGTGGTCTTGCCGATGAGCACGCGCACCACGTCGGCGTTCTGGCCGGCCCATCGGGCCCCGTCCGATTTCGCCTGCATTCCCGTCCTGGCGTTCTCCGCCAGGGTCTTGAGGTGATCGACGGCCGCTTTCCAGTCGGCGACGGACGCGCCGAGCTTCGCGAGGTCGACCTCGGCCAGGTCTGTGTACTTGAGCGTCATGGCCTGCCCCTCCTACTTGAGCAGGTCGTTCAGCCGGGACACGGGCACGGCCGAGCCGTCTCGCTGGTGGAGGTCGACCGCGATGGTCGCGTCGTCCTGAGCGTGCAGCTTCTTGCTGTAGTCCAGGTGGTTGGAGATGTGGGCGCAGGCCTGAAGGACCGTTTTGACCTGGGTCGTCCAGACGCTGACGGTCGTCTCGAGGGCCGAGCCCATCTCGAAGTTGCTGACCTTGAGGGCCGTCGCGGCCTGCATCGTGGATCCCGAGCCCTGCTTGTCGGCGCCGGCGCCCGCGATGTCGGCCTGCGAGTGCAGATGGTCGTGGAGGATGAAGGCCTCATGCCCCACGGCGCCGAGATCGTCCTGGTTGACCACCAGGTCGGCGCCGCCCGCGGAGCCACCGCCGCCGGGTTCCGGGGCCAGCTGATTGAGCTGCATCTTCTCGCTCTGACGGGCGGCAGCGTCGGACTTCAACTGCTCCCATTCGTCCCAAGCCATGCCCTGACCTCTTCCCCCGTAACCCGGCGCCCGCCGGCTCGGAAGGACAAGGCTCCGTACCAACGGATCAATGTGCGGGTCGAGCTTCCTACAGAAGAGTTGCACGGGCGGAGATGGCGACGGGTAAAAATCTCCACAACTCTCGGTGGCGTGTACGCCGTCGAAATCGCGATCACGGAATTGCCGAAGAGCCGGAGGAGATCGAATTCAAGCGGAAGGGGACCGAACCCACAAGACTCTCCATTACGGACACACGCCTACAACTCATGTCGTCCACAAGACCTTCACTTGCCAGCATCTCGGGCGTCGGCCCGAACGGCCGCTCTTCGCGGTCGAGTTGCGAACTTGACCGGATGGTTGCCGCCCGTCGGCGGTAACAGGCGGGCACGCGCGGGATCAGCGGCAACAGGCGCGCACGCGCGGGGGCTCACTCGTGGCGTGGGACGAGGAGGAGCAACTCGAGACTGAGGCGGCCGGCCGTCAGTCGACGCAGATGGGGCGGCCCAGGCGTACTGGACCTCGACCATTCGGCACGCGGTGCGGGGCGGAGCCCCTCGCAGACCGTAGTGCGGGCCGGAGGAGTGATCGGCAGCGCCAGGCTCTCCCGAGCCCCTGACGGCGGCTCACCTACAGGTGCGTGGCCGCCGACAAGGCCCCGGGAAGACTCAGCAGCCCGGCGTCCGGAGGGAATACCTGGGGGGCGCTTGCCGACCCGGCGAGTAGGCCTCCATGAAACCTTCGCCATCGTCACAGGAGGGGAAGAGCAGGCATCGAGACCGGCCCAACAAACGGTCCGATCGCCTCGCGAGAGGCGCGGTGGAGTCGAAAGAGTCAGCTCGCGGCCGGGGAAGGCGTCTCGTCGGCCTTGATGTCGAAGTTGACGTTGTCTCCGTCGACCGAGGAGACCTTGACCGTCACGCCCAGCGTGCTGCCGTCGCTCGCCGTGAGCGTGCAGCGGCCGGTGTTGCCGACCTTCCCGACGAGGTCCTCGGGGCACGTGACGTCCGGCTTCGGCTGGCCCGTGGTGGCGGCGAGCTTTTCGGCGACCGTGTCGGCCAGCTTGCCCTTGGACACCTTCGGGTCGGACTTGCCCGCACTCACCGACCCCGAGCAGCCGACGAGGAGCACTCCTGCGGCTGCGGCCGACAGGGCCCACGTTGCGGCGGAGAGGCGGGACTTGATCATGAGGGGTCCGTTCCGGTGGCTGGAGAAGCAGGTCACAGAAAACCGAAAAGGGCAGGGCAGACCGCCCCCTTCGGCGTTCCAGCATATGGCGCACAGGAGACGCCTACTTGGGGCACATTTCTGATATCCGGGCAAATCAGAACACTCCACGGACCCTTCGCCTCACCAGCAAACGATCTTCACTCGCGCGATCGGCGGCTGCGGTCACCAGGCCAACCTCGGTTCACAGGAGCACAGGGTGTCCGCAATAATCTCGCCTCATGGAACAGCTGCTTCAGATCCTGGTGAAGATCCTCTTCTTCGCGTTCATTGCGGGAATGTTCACGCTCGTCATCAGAGCGTTCATGCGCAACAGTCGAGAGGTCGACCGGATCAATGAAGGTTGGGCGAACCTCGAAGGGGTCGCCGCTGCGCGCGGCTGGACGTATGAGCGGCGCGCGCGCGGACGGGCCACCGAGTATTGCGGTGTGGGCCCTATGCCGGGCAAGGGCTCGAACCTGAGCGCGTGGCACTACATCACAGGGGAGTTCCGCGGCCGCTCCTTCAAATGCTTCGAGTACCGCTACACGAATCCCTTGTCGCCCACCACCCAGTCCGGGACCAGGAAGCTCACGTACGAGTCGGTGTTCCTCGTCTCGGCGCCGGGCCAGGGGGCATACATGCATATGGAGCCGCCGAGCAAGCTGGACGGTGTGCTGGGGCGGGGTCCCAGGAAACTGCTCGATGTTCCGGAATTCGACAAGAAGTTCCGAGTTGACAGGCATGACGAAGCTTTCGTCCGGAACGTCCTGACTGATGACGTGAGGGCCTTTTTCCTCACGGACCAGCGTGCCGAGAAGAACCCGCTCCGAGTGCGCGACGACGAAGTGTTCACGTGGTACACCGGCACCATGACTCCGCAAGACATCGAGGACCGGTTGAACTACCTGTGCGACGTTGTGGAACGCATTCCCGCGCAGGCATGGACATCCGCCGCCTGAGAAAAAGCGAAGCGCCCCTTGCCCCGGATCGAGAATGCACCGGGCCAAGGGGCGTTTTGCGTGTGTCGACGGCTAGCTGGCCTCGCCGGCGGAGTCATCGGCCTGCCGCACGGTTCGCAGGAATTCCTTGTAGTCCTCGATGACTTGACCGAGTTGATTCTGCGTCGCGGTGAGAACGATTTCGATCACCGCGCGCTGAGCCGGGTTCCGCACGTCCTCCATGCCGAGGTACACCTGGCTCTGGCACAGCTCGATAGGCTCCCCGCGCAGCGTGGTCGAGAGCACGAGGTTCTGCACGATTCCCGGAGAGTCCGTGAGCCCGGGGAGGTCCGGCGTTCCGATCTCGGTCTTCTTGAGGACGCGCACGGGCCCGCCCTGCTCAAGCCGGGGCAGCGACTCATCGGCGATCTGCGAGATGGTGGCGCCATCGTTGCGCATCTCGCCGGAGATGGTGATATTCGCTGTGAATCCGCCGTCGACGGAGGCCGCGTGGAGCGCGACGAACGCGACGTTCGGCGCTCCGACCTCGTCCGGCGGCGCCGCCTGCCAGCCGTCCGGCAGCGAAAAGGAAATCTTGACCGGCAACGTGGCTGCCATGGTGGATCCAATCCTTCAGTGAACTTCGGCTCGGGCTAGAGCCAGCTGCCGACTGTGCTGTCCCATGCATCGCCCACGGCGTCGGCACCATCGCTGAGCGCGCCGGTCAGCTTGCCGGTATCAACGGTGACATTGAATCCGACCTTGCCGCCAAGACCCAAACCCACTCCGACGTCGCCGCCGATGGTGAACTTGCCGTCCTTCATGCCCAGATCGCCATGTGCTTCGGCTCCCACGCCTGCCCAGGCCTCGCCGTTCACACCAGCGCCGACACCGGCAACGTCGGCAGAGGCGGATCCTGTCGCTTTGGCTCCGGCGAACGCCTCGGCGCCGCCGTGCACTCCGTCCTTGCCGACGGAGACGTTCGCCGACGCATCGGCACCTACGAATGCCTTCGCTTCACCCTGGACTGCGGCGACGCCGTACTCCAGGCTGCCATTCGCGGACGCCTGGGCGAGATACGCCGTTCCCGAGACACCTGCCTTGAACCGTCCGTCGGTGACACTCAGACCGGCCGAACCGTCTACGCCCAGGGCCTGGGCACCTGCGGCGTACTTGTACTTGGCGTCGCCCCATTTCCCGTCGCCGTCGATGCCGTCCGACCATACGCTGGCCTTGCCCGACCACTCGGCGATTTTGATACTCACCTCGGCCTTTTTGGGCGGTGTGCCTTCCTCGTCGGCGCCGGCCGCATCAGTCTTCTCCCGGAAGTACCACTTGCCGTCCTCGCCCTTACCCCACTCCCTCTCCCTGTGGCGTGGGTTTTCCCGGGTGCCGAACCACCGCTTGTTCTCCCTTTGCCACGCATCGGGCGCGATGGCGCTCTTGCCGACGCCGTGGTCCTCCAACCACTTCTGGGCGTCCACGCCACTTCGGATCGCGGTGAGCCAGTCAGGGCTGTCCTTGGAGTCGCCCGCGAGGTCGTGGAGCTTTTTGGTGAGCTTCTCGGCCTCTTCCTTGAGCTGCTTCTGCGCACCCTTCAGGAGGGTTTCGGCGCCCTCGTGGTCCCCGGCCTTCCACTTGTCGATCGCGGTTCCGGCCTGCCCCTGCGCCCAGGTCAACATGGAGGAGTACGAGTGGACGGCCTTGGCAGCCCCCGACATCGCGTCGCTCGCGAAGTACCAGTTGGTCTTTTCCTTGCCCAGGGTGGGCCAGAAGGCCTCGCTGGCCTGACCGACCCAGCCCTTGATGCGCAGGTCGCGCAAGCCGTCGCCGATCTTCTCGAACTTGTCCGACCAGCTGTTGAAGGCGGTCTCGATGTCGCCGAGCTTGCCGGCTTCCCCCGGGACGAGATCCTTCGGGTCGTCAGTCGACCCGAGCGTCGCTGCCATTGAGTGCGAAATCCCTGTTCTGTTCTTGTTCTTGAGTCTGTGTCAGTGCTGGATCGGCTGGATCAACACCGTCAGGCAAGCGCGGTCTTGACGGACTTCACGGCGTCACGGATGGCCTCATCCGTGTCCTCGTAGTTGCCGTTGGCCGCTTCCAGTCCGTCTGCCAGAGTCGCCGCGCAGTCGGCGAGGAGTGCTCCCCCCGACTCCCACGTCGCGCAGAACGTCACCAGGGACGCGGCCACGTCGTCGTTCCCCATCTTGGTGGACAGATCCGCTGCGTCCCCAAGGTCCACCTTCTTGACCGGTTTGAGGATTTCCACCATGTCCTTCGCGCCCTGCTTCAAGACGCCTGGGCCGACTCCGAGATCCGCAACCACGGCGGCTCCCCCTTCTCAACTCCGCCTGCACGCACACCCGACAGCACCGGGCAATGGCACGCTACCAGCGGAAACGCGCCTCGACGCGCTCCCCTCACCGCCCCTTCACCACTCCACCTCACGACCCCTTCCAGCGCCGAGAAGGAGTACGCGAACTCCGTTGCCCAGGGGGAGGGTTACGGCAGGGCCTGACGCCTCAGCACGTGCCCTGCTGGGATGTCACCGTCAGGCGGTACGCGCGTTCGGTGAATGTTCCCTCGCCGCCGTCGATGCCCGGTGGCGTGTAGTCGTCCTTCGCGCGCCGGGCGCGTTCGACGTGTGTGCAGAAGGCAGCGTCCGCGCCGTCCGCCTGCACCGTGAAGTACGCGTCGGTGTCCGTGTTCGTGGCGGCCGGGCCGGCGTCCACGCCTGACTGGGGTGCTCCCCCGCCGCCGTACTGGACCACCTTTTCCTCGAGCAGGGACTCGTAGTCGTCGAAGTAGGCGGAGTCGGTGGTGAGTCCGTCGTCTCGGTACATCCAGCCGTCCAGGTCGTCCGTGGCCTGGCGTACCGCGCTGGTCAGTTCATCGTCGCTCCAGCCCGAGTCGGCGGAAACCCTCAGCAGGTTGAACCCCTCGAACATCATGACGCAGGCCAGGACGAGGAAGATCACGCGGCCCACGACGAACGCGGCGTCGGGGAGATCGGGCGCTGACGCGTTGAGGCTGTGGCGCCAGCCGCGTACGCGATCCGCCTTGACACAGGCGGCCACCAACAGCAGGGCGGCGATGCCGAAGCTGAGCGCGACCATCGCTCTCACGCCCCGCCCGCCACCTTCCGGCCCCGCCGCCGCGCGTCCCGTACCGCGACGGCCGCCCCGCCCAGGCCCGCCACCAGCACCGCCGTGCCGACGACCGTGTATGTGGCCAGGCGGGTGTTGCGCTGTTCCGCCGTCTCGCCGAAGTGGAGTTTCGCCGCCGTAGGAGCCTCCGCGCGGGTGACCCCCTCTTCGGGGGACGGGGACTCGATCGGGTGGTCCGGGTCCTCCGTGACCGCGCGGACGGGGTCGACGACGCCCCAGCCGACCAGGCGGTCGTGGCCCGAGGTCGAGCGTTCCGCGGTCTGTTCGATCTGGGCGACGACCTCGGCCGCCGTCCAGTCGGGGTGCTTCGCCTTGACGAGGGCCGCGACTCCCGCCACGTACGGGGCGGAGAAGCTGGTGCCGTTGTCCGAACAGTGGCCGCCACCGGGGACCGTGGAGACCATGTCCACGCCCGGCGCGGCCACGCCCACGAAGTCGCCCGACTGGGAGAACGAGGCGCGTTCGTTGTTCCGGTCCGAGGCCGCGACCGCCAGGACGCCGGGGAACGAGGCCGGGTACGTCTCCTTGACCTTGCCGTCCAGGCCGTCGTTGCCCGCCGAGGCGACGACCACGATCTTGGCGGCGAGCGCCGCGTCGACCGCGTCCTGCAGCACCGGGGCGGGTTTGACCGCGTCCGCCGTGTCCTGGGAGATGTTGATGACCTGGGCGCCCGCGGCCTTCGCGTCCAGGATGGCCGTCGCGAGGGTCTCGGCCGTGCCGTGGCCCTCCGCGTCGTTCTGCTGGATCGGGATGATGGTGGCCTCGGGGGCCAGGCCGACGAAGCCGGTGTGACCGGCCGGGCGCGCGGCGATGATGCCGGCGACGCGCGTGCCGTGGCCCACGGTGTCGGTGGTGCCGTTCTCCTTGCCGCGCTCGATCTTGTTGCCGTCGTCGTCCTTGAGGTTCTTGGGCAGCAGGTTCTTGCCCTTGGACGCGTCCACGGCATGGGCGAGCTGCGGGTTCTTGACGTCGACGCCCGTGTCGATGACGGCGACCCTGACCCCCTTGCCCTTGGTCTCGCTCCACAGGTCGTCCAGGAGGACGCGCTGGAGCGACCATGGACGGCCCGCGTACTTCGGGTTCTTCGGGCCGAAGGTGCACTGTTCACCGTCGGCGGTCGCGGGTCCCGCGGGCAGGAGCGCGGTGGTCGTCACGGTCACCGTCAGCGCGGCGGCCAGCGCCGCCCTGCGCGCCCATGTGGCTGCGGCTGCGGATTCCCCGGATGCGTACGCCATCGTGTCCCCCGCCCTAGGAGCCCTGCGGCTGGCGGGCCGCAGTCGTGGACAGGCGCGGGCCCGTGGGCAGGAACTGCGACCAGGCGTACGGGATCGGCGCCGGGTCGACCTTGTCGTAGCCGAGGCTGGTCACCGCCAGCTTGGCCTCCTGCCGCTGCTCCTTCTGCTGCTTCTCCGTGGCGCCGATGCCCGCGTCGTCCGCACCGCTGTCGCTGTTGGACTGCATCGCGTAACGAAGGCCGGTGTCGGTGACCAGGAAGACGGGGCCCGCGGCTGTCTCGGTGCCCTGGAACTGGCGGTAGAGCTGGCCCGATCCGGCGGTGACGTAGGCGCTGGAGGAGCCGGTGGGAAGGGGCGCGGGGAACTTGGTGCCCGCCCATGTGCTCAGGGTGGTGCGGCCGTTGTCGGGGTCGACCTTGTTCAGCACGTTGCAGACGGTGTTGCGGCTGCCCGCCGTCGTGGTGGCCTCGTTGACCGTCTTCGGCTCGTACTTCGGCCAGTTGGCGGGTCCGAAGGGCCGGCTGGCGGCGACGGCACCAGGGCTCACCTTGAGCGCCTCGCCCTGCTGTCCCAGGGACACCAGGTCGGGGGAGCCCAGGAGCAGGTGCGCGGTGAAGTCGGTGATCGGGGCGACCTTGCCGGGCAGAACGACGTAGAACTGGTCCGGCGTCTTGAGGACCATGCCGACCTTGTTCGCCGCGTCGTCCAGCAGCGTGCTGTTCAGGCCGGCGGGGTCACCGGCCTTGCCCGGCAACGTCGGGAAGGAGATCGCCGTGCCCTTGTGGAGCGTGTCCAGCCAGTTCCTGGAGACGCGCTCCGGTTCCTGGTTCGCCTGGTTGATGCCGAGGGCGCGCAGGAGTTGTTCGCTGTCGTCCCCCTGGGCGGCGATGCGGTAGGCGGTTCCGCCCGCGTCGACGACGTACTCCGTCTTGGCCTTGTCCGGGCCGACGACGTACATCAGATCGCCGCCGCGCAGCTTCGCGTCGTGTCCCTCGGTCTTCGACTCGTCCCGCTTCGCGAGGACGAACGCCGCTTTCTGGATGGCGCGGCCGCCTTCGCCCGGGCGCTCGCAGACGGCCCAGCGCTTGGCTGACTCCGCCTCGGAGTCCGGCGGCAGGCGGTCGGGGGCGTACGGGATGCCGATCGTGGCGCCGTGCGGGATCTTGCCGCTGTCGAGGACCTTCTCCGACACCGTCACGATGGGGTTGTCGCTCGGCGCCACGAGGAGCTTGGCCGACGCCATGTTGAGGACAGGGTGCAGCTGGGCCTTGCCGTTCGTCTTCAGGACCACGTAACGCGTCGTCGACTTGTCCGCGACAATCACGTTCTTCGCCGTTTCATCCCAGTTGGGCGGCGCTGTCGGCTTGAACATCCCCCACGCCCCGAAGACCGCCAGGACGACGACGCCGACGATGACGCCCGGCATCACCGCACGCAGCGGCTTCGGTGCCCCTTCCTCCGAACCGGAGGGTGAGGGCTGAAGGAAGGACGCGAGCGTACGACGCTTCGCGAAGGTGTAGGCGTTGAGTTCGTCCCGCCGTGATGCCATCTGTGTCCGCTTCTCCCCGTGCAGCGCTCGGGGGTACCTGCGTCCCCCGCCCTCCGTTGTCAGACCCGGCCCCTACTATGCCTGTTGCGTGCTTGTGCGTGTGGGACGGGTAGGGTGCTGGGGCCTTCAAAGGCCCTGTACGTCAGGGATTTTCGGGAGAGTTCGGGGGGTTTGGAGTGATGGCTTCCGCAACGCGGACCCGGTCACGGTCGCAATCCCGGTCGCGGTCGGACGGTCGGCCGGGGCCTGGAGACGGTGCGCCGGGGGCTCGGTCGGGCGGTGGGGCCGGCTCTCCGGCGACGCCCGCCGGTCCGGTCTCACTTCATCTGAAGTCGCGTTCCGGACGGGCCGGGTCGTTCCGGCTCCAGCAGATGGTGATGATCGAGGTCGCCGCCGCGCTGGTCGCCGCCGCCGCGGTCGTCGACAAGCTGGCGCTGGTGCCCGCGGGTGTCGTCGCCGTGATCCTCGTCCTGTTCGCCCTCGTACGCCGCCGGGGGCGGTCGCTGCCCGAGTGGCTCGGCACCGTCCTGGCGCTGCGTGCGCGCAAGCGCCGTGCGGCGAGCACGCCGGTCCCGCCCGGCACCGAGCCGGGCCTCGCGCCCGCCGTCGAGTGCGACCCGTCGCTGCGGACGTACAGCTACAGCCGCGGTGACGACCGCGACCAGCGGCCCATCGGCATCGTCGGCGACGGCGGCTTCCTGACGGCCGTGCTCCAGGTCGAGTCGGACGCCACCGCCCTGCGGGCGGAGCGCTCCCGGCGGCCGCTGCCCATAGGAATCGTGCGGGACGCCCTCGATGTCGACGGGATCCGGCTCGAATCGGCGCAGATCGTGCTGCACACGCAGCCCGCGCCCGCCCTGCACCTGCCGCAGCAGTCCGTGGCGGTGAGCAACTACGCGCCGCTGCAGGCCCAGACCGGCTCCCCCGCCGTCCGCATCACGTGGATCGCCCTGAAGCTCGACCCGGAGCTGTGCCCGGAAGCCGTGGCCGCGCGCGGCGGCGGCACTGTGGGAGCGCAGAAGTGCGTGGCCCGCGCGGCCCAGCATCTGGCGAGCCGGCTGACCGGTGCGGGCTTCCGCGCCAGTGTGCTGACGGAGGAGGAGCTCACAGCCGCCGTCGCCACGTCCGCGTGCGCCAACCCGATGGTGACGGCGCAGGCCGGACGGAGCGAGCTGCCGCAGCGCAGGACCGAGGAGTCCGGCCGCAGCTGGCGCTGCGACAACCGCAGACACACCACGTACTGGGTGCGGCGCTGGCCGCAGCTCGGCGGATCCGGGCCCGCTCTGCACCAGTTGGTCGCGCTCTTGACCACGGTGCCCGCGCTGGCCACGACGTTCAGCCTCACGCTGTCCCGCGGTGACCAGCGGGACATCCAGCTCTGCGGCCACATGCGGATCACGGGACGCAGCGAGAGCGAGCTGACCACGGCGCGGCGGTCCCTGGAGACCGCGGCCCGGCAGGCCAAGACGGGTCTCGTCCGGCTCGACCGCGAACAACTGCCCGGAGTTCTCGCCACGTTGCCCCTCGGAGGTGCGCGCTGATGGCCATGACGTCATCTCCCCCGGCCGGGACAGGATCCTGGGACGGAAATTCCTGGAACGGCAATGGGAACGCGAACGGGATCGGCAATCCGGGCGGGGCTCCCGCGCCGGCCGCCGACCGCTCCCGTACCGGGTTCGGACTCTTCGGGCCGCGCCACCAGCGCCACACGCTCTCCGTCGAACAGTTGGACACCCTCGCGCTGCCCATCGGGGACGACGGTGTCGTTGTCGGCGTCGACGCCGACGGCCAGCCCGCCGTGCTCGGGGTGAACCGGCCGACGCCGTACGACATGGTGCTCATCGGCGGCCTGTGGACGGCCCAGGTGCTCGCGCTGCGGGCCGCGGCGACCGGCGCGCGGGTCGCGGTGGAGACCGGGCGGGCGCAGGCCTGGGCGCAGTTGGTGCAGGCGGTCGGTGGCGGCCAGTCCGGGATGACGGTGCACGACGTCGGGCGGGTTCCGCCGCAGGGCGCGTCCGCCGGTGGCCCGGTGCTCGTGGTGCGGGACTGCGGTATGCGTCCGCCGCGCGGGCGCGTGGCATCCGCGCCGTGGCAGTCCGTGCTGACGCTGCTGCCCTATCTGAGCCCGGTGGCGCCCCGGTTGATGCGTCAGGCGCGGCTCGTCGGGGTCCAGCGCGTCTCGCCGGACGAGGCGGCGGAGATCGGCCGCGTCATCGGACTGCCCCACGGCGAGTGGGAGTCCCTGCCGACGCTCGCGGACGGCGTCACTCTGTGGTGCACCGACCGCGACCGGCAGTACGTGATGACCCGGGCGACGGACGCCGAGACCGGATTGTTGGGTAACGCACGCCGGATGGACTGAGGCCGACCTGGAGCCTGCCACGGAGTGGTCCGGCGATCGAACTCGTTCCCCTTTGCGGCTTATTCGGGCAGTTTGCGCGTGGCGGATCGAGGGGTGTTCGTCACTTCCGTATCGCTTGGGCATCACTTGTTGGCCGGGTGTGACCCGTCGGACGGCGCCGGGGGGACGGACGGGCCTGCCGTGCACGTGGTTTTGGTGATTAGGCTGGGACAAGGACGCGCGCGTGAACCCACGAACGGCTCGTACGCGTCCCAGGGGAAGAGCGCGGCGGATCGGACGACAGGAACGGTCGCCCCCCACCACGGCACGAGGGTGCTCGACCACACCAGGAGGCATTGTGAACAGCGATCGGGACGAGATCCGCGGGGGTTGGGACACACCCGTCGATGATCACTCCGACGCGGAGTCCGCCACTGAGACGACGGGCGAGTTCACCATCGACTACGCCCCACCGGCCTGGTACACGCAGAACGCGTCGTCGGGCACGGGCGAGACCCCCTCGGCCACCCCCGCCACGCCTCCGCCGCCGGTGCCTCCGGCCCCGGCTCCTGCGCCCGCGCCCGTGGCGCCCCAGGCGCCGCCCGCGCCCTACACGCCGTACACGCCCGCCGCTTCGGCCGCCGAGCCGGACGCGGGTTCCGGGAACGGGGATCTGGAGAGCGGCGCGACGATGCGGTTCTCCGCGGCCGCGCTGAAGCGGGAGTTCGCCGAGCTGGCCGCGCAGGGTGAGCAGAAGGCCGAGCATACGACCGAGGAGCAGGGCGGGGACGCCGCGCCCGCCGACGCGCAGGCGGGTGCTGACGGCGAGAACGACGACTCCGGTGACTTCGCCGTGGTCGCCGCCGCCGGGCCCTCCGGGGACGCTGCGGACGACGGGGACGCCGACGCCAGCACCGCTCAGGCCTCGGCCGACGGCACCGACGCCGGGGCCGCTTCTGACGACGCGTCCGAGGCGGAGGGGTCGACCGGCTCGGACGACTCGGGCGACAGCGGCTCCGAAACCCCTCCCACCGGAGCACCGGCCGACGCAGGCGCGAACACCGGCACCGACGCCGGCGCAAACACACCGGCCGACGCGCAGAACGCCCCCGCCGCCTGGGCCCCGCCGCCCGTGCCGCAGGAAGGTATTCCGCCGCTCCCCCCGGCGTTCCAGCCCGCCGCCCCCACCGCGGCCCCGCAGTGGCCCGCGCAGCAGCAGCCGCAGCCCGGCGCACCGGTTCCGGCCCAGGGCGCGCCCGCCCCGCCGGCCTGGCCCGCGCAGAACACCCCGCCCGCGCCGCAGGGTGGTTACGGCTTCCCGCAGCAAGCGGCCCCCGGCGACCCTCAGCAGCCCGCGCCTGCGGCACCGGAGCAGCAGCAGGGCTACGGATTCCCGCAGCAGACGCCGCCCGCGGCGGGCGCACCGAACCAGCCTGCCCCTCAGGGCGGTTACGGGTTCCCGCAGCAGCCCCAGCCCGGCACGCCCAACCAGCCCGCCCCGCAAGGCGGTTACGGATTCCCGCAGCAGCCCCAGCCCGGCGCGGGCTACGGGTTCCCGCAGCCGCAGCCCGGAGCCCCGGCTCCGGGACACCCGGCCCCGCACCTCCCGGCGCAGCAGCACCCTCAGCAGCCGCCGGCACCGCACACGCAGCAGCCCGGCCCTCAGCCCCCCGTCGGACAGCAGCCGCACCCGCAGCCGCCCGCGCCGCAGGCCCCGGCCCCGGCCCCGCACCCTGAAGGCCACCCCGGCCTGCCGCAGCCCGATCAGCAGTTCCAGGGCCAGCCCGGCCAGCCGCTCCCGGGACAGGTGCCGCCCGCCGACCCGCGGGCCAGTGGCGCCTGGCCGCAGCCCATCCAGCACGACCAGCGCACGCCCACGAACGTCGGCGGTGCGCCGCTCGGCTACACGGCGGCCGTGGAGCTGTCGGCCGACCGGCTGCTCAGCAACAAGAGGCAGAAGGCGAAGAGCACCCGCCCCGGCGGCGCCAACTCGCGCTTCAAGCTCGGCGGCAAGAAGGAGGAGGCGGAGCGGCAGCGGAAGCTGGACCTGATCCGCACGCCGGTTCTGTCCTGCTACCGGATCGCCGTCATCAGCCTCAAGGGCGGCGTGGGCAAGACGACCACGACGACCGCGCTCGGTTCGACGCTCGCCACGGAGCGCCAGGACAAGATCCTCGCCATCGACGCCAACCCGGACGCCGGCACGCTCGGCCGCCGTGTGCGCCGTGAGACCGGCGCCACCATCCGAGACCTGGTGCAGGCGATCCCGCACCTCAACTCGTACATGGACATCCGCCGGTTCACCTCGCAGGCGCCGTCCGGCCTGGAGATCATCGCGAACGACGTGGACCCGGCGGTCTCGACGACGTTCAACGACGCGGACTACCGCAGCGCGATCGACGTGCTCGGCAAGCAGTACCCGATCATCCTGACCGACTCCGGCACCGGCCTGCTGTACTCCGCGATGCGCGGCGTCCTCGACCTCGCCGACCAGTTGATCATCATCTCGACGCCGTCCGTCGACGGCGCGAGCAGCGCCAGTACGACGCTCGACTGGCTGTCGGCGCACGGGTACGCGGATCTGGTGTCGCGTTCCATCACGGTCATCTCCGGGGTCCGCGAGACCGGCAAGATGATCAAGGTGGACGACATCGTGTCGCACTTCGAGACGCGGTGCCGCGGCGTCGTCGTGGTGCCGTTCGACGAGCACCTGGCGGCCGGCGCCGAGGTCGACCTCGACATGATGCGGCCCAAGGTGCGCGAGGCGTACTTCAACCTCTCGGCGATGGTCGCGGAGGACTTCCCGCGGGCTCAGCAGCAGCAGGGCCTGTGGACGTCGGACGGCAACCCGCCGCCCACCATGGCTCCCCCGGTGCCGGGTCACCAGCAGCAGCCGTACCCCGCGCAGCAGCCGTACCCGGGCCAGCCGTATCCGGGTCAGCCGGGCGCGCCCCAGCCGCCCGCGCCGGGGCAGCAGTTCCCGGGCCAGCCGTACCCCGGTCAGCCGTATCCGCAGCAGCCCGGCCAGGCCCAGGCCGGCGCCCCCGGCCAGCCCCAGCAGCCGGGTCAGCCGAGCCAGCCCGGCCCTCCGCAGATGTGGCAGCAGCAGCCCTCCGCGCCGGGCCAGCCGGCACCCGGTCAGCCGCCCGCCCCCGGCCAGGCCGCCCCCGGTCAGAGCGGCCACCCCCTCCCCCCGTACACCGCACAGCCCCAGCCGCCTCAGCAGTAACAACGCCGAATCCCGGCCTCCAGGGCAGACAGAAGGCCCGCACCGACACCACGGTGCGGGCCTTTGCCGCGTCTGCCGAAAACCCCTCAAACAACCACCGGACAGGCATAGTTGTGCGGTACGGGCATCATGCCCTGACCTGCAAGGCATCAGAGGTCTTGACCAATGTGCGTGAAATTCGGGTCAACTCGTTATTTCCGCAGGCCACATGGGGTTCATGCGTCGTTGACGTGCGCAGACTGCCGCTGATAGACACACACATCAACCAGCTGGCGTCCCATGATCAACCTGCCACTCCTGCGTGAGCAACGACGCGAGGTCACCGACCCATGGACACAAAAGATCAGCCCCAGAGAGCACACGCTCCGCTCTTCTCCCGTTCCCCACGGCGCGCGCCCCGCCGGACCCTGCGGGTCCTCCTGGCCGCCGGCGCCGCGGCGTTCACCCTGACGGCCGGCCTCGCCACGCCGCTCAACCCCGCACCCCAAGAGGCCAAGGCCGCCGACAGCGGCAAGAAGGTCCTCACCGTCGCCCTCGCCCAGAGCGTCGACTCGCTGAGCCCGTTCCTCGCCCAGCGACTGGTCAGTACGACCATCCACCGGATGATGTACGAGTACCTGACCAACTACGACCCCAAGGACAACCACGCCGTCCCGGCCTTCGCCACCGAATGGAAGCCGTCCGCGGACAAGCTCACCTGGACCTACACCATCAGGTCCGACTCGAAGTGGTCCGACGGCAAGCAGGCCACCGCCGCCGACGCCGCCTTCACCTTCAACAAGATGATGACGGACGACGGCGCCGCGACCGCGAACGGCAGCTTCGTCTCCAACTTCAAGAAGGTCACCGCTCCCAGCGCCACCCAGCTGGTCATCCAGCTGAAGAAGCCGCAGGCCACGATGGCCGCGCTCGACGTCCCGATCGTGCCTGAGCACATCTGGAAGAACGTCAAGGACTTCTCGAAGTTCAACAACGACAAGACCTTCCCGGTCGTCGGCAACGGCCCGTTCGTGCTGACCGACTACAAGGTCGACCAGTACGTGAAGCTCAAGGCCAACAAGAACTTCTGGCGCGGCGCGCCCAAGTTCGACGAGGTCGTCTTCAAGACGTACAAGGACCAGGACGCCGCGGTCGCCGCCCTGCGCAAGGGCGAGGTCTCCTTCGTGGCCGGCTCCCCCGCCCTGACGCCCGCTCAGGCGGCGTCGCTCAAGGGCGAGCAGAACATCAAGGTCAACGAGGGCCCCGGCCGCCGTTTCTTCGCGCTCGCCACGAACCCGGGCGCGCAGACCAGGGACCACAAGAAGTTCGGCAACGGCAACAAGGCCCTTCTCGACCAGAAGGTGCGCCAGGCGCTGTTCCTGTCGATCGACCGCAAGACGATCGTCGACAAGGTGTTCCAGGGCCACGCCATCGAGGGCCAGGGCTACATCCCGCCGCGCTTCGGTGACTACTTCTGGAAGCCGTCCGGCAGCCAGGCCCTCGGGTACGACCCCGACAAGGCGGGCAAGCTGCTCGACGAGGCCGGTTACAAGATGAAGGGCAGCGAGCGCGTCGGCAAGGACGGCAAGCCGCTCAACTTCCGCATCCTGTGCCACGCCACGGACCCGAACGACAAGGCGATCGGCAAGTACCTCAAGGAGTGGTGGGGCAAGCTCGGTATCGGCCTGAAGGTCGACTGCCTCGACGACGTCTCGGTGCCCTGGTACGCGGGTGAGTACGACCTCGCGTTCGACGGCTGGTCGGTCAACCCCGACCCGGACTTCGTCCTCGGCATCCACACCTGCGCCGCCCTGCCCGTCAAGGCCAAGGAGAGCGCCCAGACGGACAACTTCATCTGCGACAAGACGTACGACGGCCTGTACAAGAAGCAGCTCGCCGAGTACGACCCGGCCAAGCGCGCGGACATCGTCAAGCAGATGGAGTCCTGGCTGTACGACTCCGGGTACATGAACGTCATCGCGTACCCGAACGCCGTCGAGGCGTACCGCACCGACCAGATCAAGTCGATCCAGACCATGCCCACCGAGGCCGGCAACATCTACGGCCAGGACGGGTACTGGAGCTGGTGGTCGGCCGTTCCGGCGGGCGGCACGAGCGACGCGAAGAACAGCGGAAGCGGTTCCGGCTCGAGCGGCGTGATCATCGGTATCGTCGCGGCCGTCGTCATTCTCGGCGGCGGTGGGCTCCTCCTCGCGCGGCGCCGCCGCACCTCGGCGGACGACCGCGAGTAGCAGCACCCGGCCCGGAAAAACGCGTCACGTCAGTCCGCAGGGCGTCGCAAGTACCGCACGAGTAACGAGAGTTCCACATGACAGCAGAGAGCACTCCGGCGCTCGTGCAGAGTGCGGACACCGACGGCCCGGCACAAGCCGGGCCGTCGGCGGCCCGTGGTCCACGTGCGCGCACCACCAAGGCCTATCTCCAGTACGTGGCGGGCAAGATCGCGGGGGCGGTCGTCTCGCTCTTCGCGGTCCTGGTCACCAGCTTCTTCCTGTTCCGCCTGATCCCCAGCGATCCGGTGAAACAGATGACCGGCGGCCGCCGCGTCTCGGCGCAGCAGCTCGACAACCTCCGCCACCAGTTCGGCCTCGACCTGCCGATGTGGCAGCAGTTCACCAACTACATCGGCGACGCGCTGACCGGCGACTTCGGCACGTCGTACCAGTTCCACACCCCGGTCATCGACAAGATCACCGAGGCGCTCCCGGCGACGCTGCTCCTGACCGGCACGGCGTACGTCCTCTACACGGCGCTCGGCATCTGGCTCGGCACGCGCACCGCCTGGCGCAACGGATCGCGCAGCGACCGCTTCAACACCGCGTTCGCCCTCACGCTCTACTCGGTCCCGTCGTTCTGGCTCGGTCTGCTCCTCATCATCGTGTTCTCGGTGGGGCTCGGCCCGATCCCGGGTCTGTTCCCGACGGGCGGTCTGGAGTCGGGCGGCGAGAGCGGGTTCGCGTACGTCATGGACGTCGCGCACCATCTGGTCCTGCCGGTGGTCACGCTGGTGGCGGTCGGCTACGCGCAGACGCTCCTCGTGATGCGCTCCTCGCTGCTCGACGAGATGGGCAGCGACTATCTGACGACGGCGCGCGCGAAGGGCCTGCGCGACGACGTCGTACGCCGCAAGCACGCCGTCCCGAACGCGATGCTGCCCACGTTCACGCTGATGTTCGTGAACCTCGGGCATGTCGTGGCCGGTCAGATCCTCGTCGAGACGGTCTTCTCCTGGCCCGGCCTCGGCGGCCTGTTCTACTCGGCACTCAGCGTGCCCGACCTGCCGCTCGTCCAAGGGCTGTTCTTCGTCTTCGCCACCGCGGTGATCCTGGCGAACACCCTCGCCGACGTGCTGTATCCGCTGCTCGATCCCCGGGTGGGCCGATGACTGCCGATATGAACACCGATCTCGACACCGCGCAGCTCCCGCCGCCGGCCGAGAAGAACGCGCGGGCCCTGGCGCGGGCCCGAAAGCGCCGCTCCGCCGCCCGCTTCTGGCGCGAGTACCGCACCCACCGGAGCGGGCTGTGGGGTCTCGCCGGGCTGGTCCTCATCGCGCTCATCGCGATCTGCGCGCCCCTGCTGGTCGGCGCGGACGCACAGAGCGTCACCGACGCGCCCGGCGGCGCACTCGAAGCTCCCAGTGCTGAATTCCCGCTCGGCACCGACCAGTTCGGCCGCAGTGTGCTCGCTCTGCTGGTGTGGGGGGCGCGCGTGTCCCTCACCGTGGGCCTGCTCGCCGCGTTCCTGTGCGTGGCGATCGGCACGGTCGTCGGCATCGTCGCCGGCCACTTCCGCGGCTGGTACTCGACGGTCCTGATGCGCGTCACCGACTGGTTCCTGGTGATGCCGACCCTGGTCCTCGCGATCGCGCTCGCCACCGTGATGTCCCGCTCCATCTGGACGGTCATCCTGGCGATCGGCGTGACGACCTGGCCGACGACGGCCCGCCTCGTCCGCGCCCAGACGCTCGCCGTGGAGTCACGGCCGTACATCGAACGGGCCCGCGCGCTCGGCGGCGGGCACGGGCACATCATGCTGCGCCACGTCCTGCCGAACGTGATGCCGCTCGTCCTCGCGCAGACCACCCTCGTCATCTCCGGCGCGATCCTCACCGAGGCCACACTCGCGTTCCTCGGCCTCGGCGACCCGACGATCACGTCCTGGGGCGGCATGCTCCAGGACGCGCGCGAGGCGGGCGCGGTCAGCGCGGGCGACTGGTGGTACCTCGCGCCTCCCGGACTGGCCATCGCCCTGGTCGCGCTCGCGTTCACGCTGTGCGGCCGTGCCGTCGAAGCCGTCCTCAATCCGAAGCTGGGGGTGGCCAGGTGAGCCTTCTCGACGTCAGAAACCTCGAAGTGACGTACGCGGGCGGGGCCCGGGCCGTCCGCGGTGTGAACCTCAGTGTCGACGCGGGCCAGAAGCTCGGCATCGCCGGCGAGTCCGGCTGCGGCAAGTCGACGCTCGCTCTCGCGCTGCTGCGTCTCCTGCCGGCCGGCACGAAGGTCTCCGGCGAGATCCTGCTGAACGGCGAGGACGTCCTGTCGATGAAGTGGGGCCAGGTCAGGGCCGTGCGCTGGGCCGGTGCCTCGATCGTCTTCCAAGGCGCGATGCACTCGCTCAACGCCGTGCACCGCATCGGTGACCAGATCGCCGAGCCGATCCTGCTGCACAAGAAGGCGACCCCGGCGGGCGCGAAGAAGAAGGTCGCGGAGCTCCTGGAGCACGTCGGCCTGCCCGCCGCCCGCGCGGACGGGTATCCGCACGAGCTGTCCGGCGGCCAGCGCCAGCGCGTGATGATCGCGATGGCGCTCGCCTGCGACCCGGGCCTGATCATCGCGGACGAGCCGACGACGGCCCTCGACGTGATGATCCAGGCGCAGATCCTCCGCCTGATCGAGCAGCTCGTCTCCGACCAGGACCTCGGCCTCGTCATGATCAGCCACGACCTCGCCGTCCTCTCGGACACCTGCGACCGCCTCGCGGTGATGTACGCGGGCCGCGTCGTCGAGGAGGGCCCCGCCTCCGAGGTCTACGAGAACGCGCAACACCCCTACGGGAAGGCCCTGTCGGCGGCGTTCCCGCGGATCGGCGACAGCGCGTCCCGGTTCGCGCCGCGCGGTCTGCCCGGCGACCCGCCCGACCCGTCGGCCCTGCCCACGGGCTGCACGTTCCACCCGCGCTGCCCGGTGGCGCTCGACAGCTGCATCAGTGAGGACCAGGAGCTGCGGGACGCGGGCACGGCCCGGCTGGCGGCCTGTGTGCACGTGGGCGGCGCCACCGATCCGGACGACGCCGCCGGCGCCGAGGCAAGGAGCACCACAGCATGACCAGTACGTCTCCCCTGCTCACGGCCGGCGCGCTGCACGTCACCTTCCCCGGCCGCCGTGGCGCGGACCCCGCGCGGGCCGTGGACGGTGTCGACCTCGACATCGCGCCCGGCGAGATCGTGGCGCTGGTGGGCGAGTCGGGCTGCGGCAAGACGACGCTCGCCCGCTCCCTGCTCGGCCTGGTGCCCCCGACGTCCGGCCGGGTCACGTTCGACGGGAAGCCCCTCGACTACTCCTCACGCGCCCTCAAGGCGTACCGCAAGCGCGTGCAGCTGGTCCTCCAGGACCCCAGCGGTTCGCTGAACCCGCGGCACACGGTGTACGACGCGGTGGCCGAGGGCCTGCGCATCCACGGGTACGCGGGCGACGAGCGCGAGGCGGTGGCGAACGCCCTGTCGCGAGCCGGCCTGCGCCCCCCGGAGCGCTTCTTCCTGCGCTACCCGCACGAGCTGTCGGGCGGCCAGCGGCAGCGTGTCGTGATCGCGGGCGCGCTCGTCCTCGATCCCGAACTGATCGTCGCGGACGAGCCCGTGGCCTCCCTCGACGCGTCGGTGCGCGGCGAGATCCTCGCGCTGCTGCTCAGGCTGCGCGACGAACTGGGCCTGTCCGCCCTCGTGGTGACGCACGACCTGGGTCTCGCCTGGAACATCGCGGACCGGGTGGCGGTGATGTACCTGGGCCGGATCGTGGAGACGGGAACGGTGGAGGAGGTCCTGACGGCGCCTCAACACCCGTACACACAGGCCCTGTTGTCGGTTCTGCCGGAAGCGCCGGGTGATCCGGTCGTCCTGACGGGCGAACCGCCGGACCCCTCGCGCATCCCGTCCGGCTGCCGCTTCCACGCCCGCTGCCAGATCCTGGCGTCGGGCGAGGCGGAACGGTCGGGCGTGGCGAACCGCTGCCGCGGGGAGGACCTGCCGGTCTTGTCGGGCGCGAGCACGACCCAGGTGGCCTGCCACTGGGCGTCCGCGAAAGCCGGCGCGTCCGGCCGATCCAGCTCGTCCGGCGTCTGAGGTCCGGGGGTCCAGGGAAGCGCCCCCGGACCCCTGGTCACGCTCCGCCTACTCCCCTTCGTAGGCTTCGAGCAATTCCCGCGACCGCTTCACGTCGTCCGCGATGGCGACGAGGAGCGACTCGATCGAGTCGAACTTCGCCATGCCGCGCACATAGGCGAGGAAGTCGACGGCGACGTGCAGCCCGTACAGGTCGAGGTCCACGCGGTCGATGGCGTAGGCCTCGACCGTGCGCTCGGTGCCGTCGAACTGCGGGTTGGTGCCCACGGAGATCGCGGCGGGCATCGCCTCGTCCCCCACGTGCAGCCAGCCCGCGTAGACGCCGTCCGCCGGGATCGCGGTGTGCGGGAGCGTCTCGACGTTGGCGGTCGGGAAGCCCAGCTCGCGGCCGCGCTGGGCGCCGCGCACGACCACGCCCTCGACGCGGTGCGGGCGGCCGAGGATCTCGCGCGCGCCCTCCATGTCGCCCTCGGCGACGAGCCGCCGGGTCAGCGTGGACGAGAAGGGCTCGCCGCCGCCCGCCGAGCCGCTCACGTACAGATCGACGACCTCGACCTCGAAGTCGTACGTCGTCCCCTGCTCGGCGAGGAACGCGACATTGCCCGCGGCGCGGTGGCCGAAGCGGAAGTTCGGTCCTTCGACGACGAGGCGCGCGTGCAGCTTGTCGACCAGGACCTTCGCGACGAACTCGGCCGGCGACAGCTTCGAGAACTCGGTGGTGAACGGAAGGATCAGCAGGGCGTCGACGCCGAGCTCGGCCATCAGCTCCGCCCGCCGGTGGTGCGGGGCGAGCAGCGGAGGGTGGCTGCCGGGGCGCACGACCTCGCTGGGGTGCGGGTCGAAGGTGACCACGACGGCGGGCACACCGAGCTCACGGGCCCGTTCGACGGCCCGGCCGATGATCAACTGATGGCCGCGGTGCACTCCGTCGTAGGAGCCGATGGTGACGACGCTGCGCCCCCAGTCCTGGGGGATGTCCTCCAAGCCACGCCAGCGCTGCACGGTGATTGCTCCTCGCGAACCTGTGTACGACTGTTACGTCTCTTTGCCGAATACGCAGGTCTAAGAGTGCCATGCCGAGCGCCCACGCCCCGCATCGGGAGGCGCCGTACCGGCATGGGCAGGTCAGGCGGGCACGCGTACGCCGGCCAGGGCCTCGATCATGCGGCGGGCGCTCGGCCCGACGAGGGCGGCCCACTCGCGCGGCGCCCCCTCCAGCCACTGGACGAGAAGTGCGGCGAACCCGGGCACCGAGTCGGCGACCTCGACGAGACCGCGGTCGAAGCGTGCGGCTCCCTCCGGAGTGCGGACGAGCCGCTGTCCGGTGCGCCGCACCAGGTCGCGGGTGCGGGTCGCCCCGGCTCCCCCGGCGCTGCGGGCGGCGGTCCGCAGGACGGCGTCCAGCACGTCCGGGTCGTCCTCGTGGGCGAGCAGTACGTCGAGGAGCTCGCATCGCAGGGCGCGTGAGGCGCCGGTGCCGGGTGCGGCGAGGACGGGCGCGAGCGCGGCCCGCCCGGGGCCCGGACAGGTGCGGAGCAGCCCCGTGACAAGGGGGAAGAGGACAGCTCGCCCGGCCGGCCCGTGCTCCAGGCACCGGTCGACGTACGCGGCGACGTCCTGAGCGGCGTCGGGCCGGTCCGCCGAGAGCTCCTCGACGAGGGCGGCCGCCCGCCGCGCGAGTGCGGGCGCCGTCACGGCGGCCAGGGCCCCCAGCACGTCGGCCGCGCCGCCCGGCTCCCGCGCACGGTCCCGGAAGGCGCGCAGGACGGGCTCCGGGTGCGTGGCGAGGGCGGCGGCGAGCGCGCTCACGGGCAGCTGCGGGTCGCCGTCCGCGAACCGCTCCAGGGCGCGCGCCAGATAGGTGTCGCGGGTCTGCGGGTCGCGCACGAGGAGGGCGAGCGCGGCGCCGTGCCGGGCGCTGTCGGTGGTGCGGGCGAGCAGGGCGAGCGCGGAGTAGCGCAGCAGGCTGCGATCGGCGTCCGTGGTGACGTGCGGGGCGATCCGCAGCGCGTAGGTGACGGCGGACGCGCGGCGGGCGGGGCGCTCGTCGTGGGCCCAGCGGTCGACGGCGCGGCACAGCGCGGACGGCTCCTCGTCGGCGAGCACGGCGAGGAGTTCGTCGGCGTGCGGGTGCGCGCAGTCGGCGAGGGCCTCGGTGAGGTCGTCGACGGCGCGGTGCCGGTGCGTGTGCAGGAGCGCCTGGGCAGCGGTGGCGACGGTCGCGTCGGGCAGTGCGGGCAGCGGCCGCGCGTCGTCGAACCAGCGGGTGAGGTGGACCTGGACGCCGGCCGGGTCCGCGGTGAGCAGGTCGGCCACGGTGTCCAGGTGGCGGTCGTGACTCCCGGGCGGCGGATCGTGCACGACGAGGCGGCGCAGGAGGCCGAGGCGGTCGGCGTCCGTGACGGGGATCCGGCGCCAGAACGAGGGGTCGAGGCGTCCGCGGTCGGCGAGTGGTTCGAGCACCCCGAGATAGGGAGTGGCGTCGGGCACGCGCAGGAGCGCCTCCTCGACGAGGTGGGCCGCCCACCAGGAGGCGTCGGCGTCTCCGGTTGTCAGGGACCTGAGCGCCAACTCGGCGAGGTGTGCCCCGAGTCGGGCCGGCCCCTGCTGGCGTTCGACGAGGAGGAGGGCCTGGACGACGGGGCCCGCGCGATGCCGGGGCACGGGCACCGCGGGCACGGCCCGGCCGGCGTCCCGGTCGCGGTGGACGAGCGCCCGCAGCGCCTCGTCCAGGTCCAGGTGCATGCCCTGGATCCAGTCGGCGACCTCCTCGTGCGCGAACCGGTAGCCGCGCCCCGCAGGGACCAGTACGCCTTCGGTGAGGACGGCCGGGGCCCACGCCGTGACGCCCCCGCCGTGCCGCCCCGGCAGCGCACCCCAGGGGAACACCTCCTCGAACGCCTCCCGGTCCAGCTCGCCCTGACCCGGCCCCAGGCAGCGCCGCGCCGCCTCGTGGACCTGCCCGGACACCCGGGCGGCGAGCCTGCGCACGGCCGTGCCGCGCAGCCCGTTCACAGCGGCGAGGCGCACCGCCACGCGCAGGCACATGAGGTCGAGATACGCGGCGAAGACGGCGTCCCGGTCGGCGCTGCCCGGCACGGGTCCGGGCAGCGCGGCCCGTACTTCGGAGAGGAGCCGCAGCGCGAGCGGATGCCGTGCGTCGCGGCCGGCGAGCGCGTTCTCGGGCAGCCCGTACCGCTCCCGCGCCACGCGGGCCTGGTCCCCGGCCAGCTCCCCCAGCGGGACACAGGCGGGCAGCCGCCCCGTGTGCCCGTACAGCACCCGGGCCGGGAACAGCTCGCCCGCGCGCTCCCAGTACTCCCCCCGGCACGCCACGACGAGTCGCACGCCGGTCTCCCGCAGCCAGCGCGCCGTGCCCTCGGTCCACTCCGCCAGCCGGTGCGCCAGGACGGGCGGCATCTCCTCGGGCCCGTCGAGCAGCAGCACGAGGGGACGGCCGGCGGCGCGTGCGGGCGCCGCGATCCGCTCCGGCGACACATCACCGACGCCGGCGCCGCCGGGTTCCGGGCCCACGGGCTCCCCGGTCTGTCCGGGGGCGGCCCCGGGCAGTGACGCCGCGACGATGCGCCCGGCCCTGACCAGCGCCCGCCGCGCGGCGTCCGCCACGCTCCGGTCGTCGCCCTGCAGATCCGCGCCGCGCAGCCAGAGGGTGGGGGCGGGGTGGGCGCCACGTCCGCGGCGCGCGGCATACGCGGCGAGCTCCGTCGTTCGGCCGCTGCCCGGTGCCCCCACGAGGGCGAGGACGGTCGCGTCGGACACCTCGAACTCGGCGAACTCCCTTGCCACTTCGGGCCGTTCGACCGGCTCCGGGTCGAGGACCGCGCCCGGCCCGTCGGATCCGACCGACGTGGCCGTCAGCTGGAGCGAGCCCGCCAGGTTGAGTTCGTCCCCGTACACCGGCACGGTGGCCGCGTTCCGCGCGAGAAGCGCGGCGAGCGGCCCGTCCGGGTCGGCGGCGGCGGCCTCCCGCAGCGGCACGGCGAACCCGGCGGCGCGGTGTCCGGCCTCGAGCGCCGTGCCGAGAACGGCGAGGACGGAGCCGGAGGCGGTGTCGACGACGGGTCCCCCGGCGGCCCCTCCCCCGAGCCGCAGCGCGTCGCGGCCGTCCGTGCCGATGGCCAGCTCCATGGCCCCGGGGACGATATGGAAGCCGTCGGTCGCGGTGTACGTGACGTCGGCATGGCCGAGGACGCGCGCCTCGCGCCAGCCCCCGGCGGCGATCCGCACATACGCCCCGGCCCCGGCCGGACCCCGGACGGCCACCGGCAGCGGGCGCATGCCGAGGCCCTCCGTCGCGTCGGTGCGGATGAGCGCGAGGGCCGACCCGGGCAGCGGGACGACATCGGCTGCGCCCACGACACAGGTGATCCCGCCGGGCGCACGCAGCACGACGCGGCCGAGTCCGTCCACGACTTCATGGCTCGTGACGACCGTCCCGTGGTCGTCGGCGACGAAGCCGACGCCGCGCGGGCGTCCGGCCAGGTCGAAGACACGGACGAGGGGTGGACCGGTCCCGGGACCCGTCGCGTCCCCGTCCCTGGCCCGGGGGCCACGTCCCGCCATCGTCGAACCTCCCGCCACGCCCCGTAGGACCGACGGTAGGCGCGCGATGATCAGCGGAACAGGCGCCGGAGCGAACGCGCCCCCTTCCACTCCCTCGGTTCACTCCGAGCGCCCGCCCGAAGGGGTGAACAGATCGGGGGTGATGGACAGACCCTTGGGGAGGGGGATCGTGGAGCGGCACGCGGCTGACTGCGCGCCGCTCCACGGCGGGGGCCGGCGAAGAGATCAGCCGAAGACGGCGAGGCTCTTCGCCTTGCCCTTCGACTCCTCCACGAGCGCGAGGAACACGCCCTCGGGGTCGAACACGGCGACGGGCCCGGCGCCCGCGTACTCGCCGGGCACCTCCAGACGGACGCCGTTGAGCAACAGCTTGGCGCGCTTGGCGTCCACGTCCCAGCGGGGGAACGCGGCGGTAGCGGCGTCCGCGACGGGCATCACGGTCAGCTCCTCCTGGAGCTGGTCGAGGGTGCGCGCGGAGTCCAGCTTGTAGGGGCCGACCCGCGTGCGCCGCAGCGCCGTGAGGTGACCGCCGACGCCGAGGCCGGCGCCCAGGTCCCTGGCGAGGGCCCGGATGTATGTCCCGGACGAGCAGACCACCGAGACGACCAGGTCGAGGACCGGGGTCCCGTCCTCGGCGACCGCGTCCCGGATGTCGTAGACGGTGAAGGACGAGACGGTGACCGGCCGCGCCGGGATCTCGAACTCCTCGCCCTCGCGGGCCCGCTTGTAGGAACGCACGCCGTTGATCTTGATGGCGCTGACCTTGGACGGGACCTGCATGATGGCGCCGGTCAGCTTGGCGACCCCGGCGTCGATCGCATCGCGGGACACGCCGGACGCGTCGGTGGACGACGTGAGGTCGCCCTCGGCGTCGTCGGTCAGCGTGTTCTGGCCGAGCCGGATCGTGCCCAGGTACTCCTTCTCGGTCAGCGCGAGATGGCCGAGCAACTTGGTCGCCCGCTCCACACCGAGGACCAGGACACCGGTCGCCATGGGGTCGAGCGTGCCCGCGTGGCCGACGCGGCGGGTCTTCGCGATCCCGCGCATCTTGGCCACCACGTCGTGCGAAGTGAAGCCCGACGGCTTGTCGACAATGACAAGACCGTCGGGCGTCGGGGTGTTCTTCTGGGTCATTCCTGGGCTTCGCCGTCCTGGTCCGCGCCGTCCTCGTCCTCGGGCTTGCGGTACGGGTCCGCGCCCCCGGCGAACTCGGCGCCGGCGGACACCTCCCGGACCTTCTCGTCCGAGATCCGGGCCTTGTCGAGGAGGTCCTCGATGGCCCGGGCGTTGTCCGGCAGGGCGTCCGCCACGAAGGCCAGGGTCGGCGTGAACTTCACACCGGCCGCCTGGCCCACCGCCGAGCGGAGTACACCCTTGGCGCTCTCGAGGCCGGCCGCGGCAGCGGCACGCTCCTCGTCGTCGCCGTAGACCGTGTAGAAGACGGTCGCCTCCCGCAGGTCACCCGTCACCCGGGTGTCCGTGATGGTCACATGCGTACCGAGCCGCGGGTCCTTGATCCCGCGCTGGAGCTTCTGGGCCACCACCTCTCGGATGAGGTCCGCCAGCCTTTTCGCCCGCGCGTTGTCGGCCACTGCGCCGTCTCCTTCTTCGCCTTGCTCTTAAAGTCAGTCTTCGTCGCCGTGGAGCCTGCGTCGAACGGAGAGCAGCTCCACCTCGGGACGGGCGGCGATCAGACGCTCGCACCGGTCCAGTACGTCGGTGAGGTGCCCCGTGTCCCCGGAGACCATCGCCAGGCCGATCTCGGCCCTGCGGTGAAGTTCCTGATTCCCGGTCTCCGCCGCACTCACCGCGTACTTGCGCTGGAGTTCGGCGACGATCGGGCGGATCACGGAGCGTTTCTCCTTCAGCGAGTGAACGTCGCCGAGGAGCAGATCAAAGGACAGAGTCCCCACATACATGTATGTCCGGATGTCCCGCCGGTTCGGGTTCGTGGCCCCGCCAACCACTTGGCGGGGACACCCGAACCGTACACGGAACGGCCGGGGCCGATCGACGGGATTTCGTCCCGCCGACCGGCCCCGACCTTCACCGTGCGCGGATCAGGCGCGCGGCTTCTCGCGCATCTCGTACGTCGCGATGACGTCGTCGATCTTGATGTCGTTGAAGTTTCCGAGGTTGATACCGCCCTCGAAGCCTTCGCGGATCTCGGTGACGTCGTCCTTGAAACGACGCAGACCGGAGATGTTGAGGTTCTCCGCGATGACCTTGCCATCGCGCAGCAGGCGCGCCTTGGTGTTGCGCTTGACCTCGCCGGACCGGACGAGCACACCGGCGATGTTGCCCAGCTTGGACGAGCGGAAGATCTCGCGGATCTCCGCCGTGCCGAGCTCGACCTCTTCGTACTCCGGCTTGAGCATGCCCTTGAGGGCCGCCTCGATCTCCTCGATGGCCTGGTAGATCACCGAGTAGTAGCGGACGTCGACGCCCTCGCGGTCCGCCATCTGGGCCGCGCGGCCCGCAGCGCGGACGTTGAAGCCGATGACGATCGCGTCGGAGCCGGTCGCCAGGTCGATGTCCGACTCGGTGACGGCACCCACGCCGCGGTGCAGGACGCGGATGTCGACCTCTTCGCCGACGTCGAGCTGGAGCAGCGAGGACTCGAGAGCCTCCACCGAACCGGACGCGTCGCCCTTGATGATGAGGTTGAGTTCCTGCACCAGACCGGCCTTGAGGGCCTCGTCCAGGTTCTCCAGGGAGAACCGGACGCCGCGGCGCGCGAAGTTGGCGTTGCGCTCACGAGCGGCACGCTTCTCGGCGATCTGACGGGCCGTACGGTCCTCGTCGACCACCAGGAAGTTGTCGCCGGCACCCGGGACGTTGGTGAGACCGAGCACGAGGACGGGGGTCGAGGGACCCGCTTCCTCGACGTTGTTGCCGTTGTCGTCGAGCATCGCGCGGACACGGCCGTACGCGTCGCCGACGACCATCGTGTCGCCGATGCGCAGCGTGCCGCGCTGGACGAGGACGGTCGAAACGGCACCGCGGCCACGGTCGAGGTGCGACTCGATCGCAATACCCTGCGCGTCCTGCTCCGGGTTGGCCCGCAGGTCGAGCGAGGCGTCCGCGGTCAGGACCACGGCCTCGAGCAGGGAGTCGATGTTCAGACCCTGCTTGGCGGAGATGTCGACGAACATCGTGTCGCCGCCGTACTCCTCGGCCACCAGACCGAACTCGGTGAGCTGACCGCGCACCTTGGTCGGGTCGGCGCCCTCGACGTCGATCTTGTTGACCGCGACGACGATCGGCACACCGGCCGCCTTCGCGTGGTTGAGCGCCTCGACCGTCTGCGGCATGACGCCGTCGTTGGCCGCGACCACGAGGATCGCGATGTCGGTCGACTTGGCACCACGGGCACGCATGGCGGTGAACGCCTCGTGACCCGGGGTGTCGATGAAGGTGATGCGGCGCTCTTCTTCGTTGACCTCGGTGGAGACCTGGTACGCACCGATGTGCTGCGTGATACCGCCGGCCTCGCCCGCGACGACGTTCGTCTTGCGGATGGTGTCGAGCAGTCGGGTCTTACCGTGGTCGACGTGACCCATGACGGTCACGACCGGCGGACGCGCGACGAGGAACTCCTCGCCACCCTCGTCCTCGCCGAACTCGATGTCGAAGGACTCGAGCAGCTCGCGGTCCTCCTCCTCGGGGCTGACGATCTCGAGGATGTAGTTCATCTCATCCGCGAGGAGCTTCAGCGTCTCGTCGGAGACGGACTGCGTGGCAGTGACCATCTCGCCGAGGTTCATCATCACGGCGACGAGCGACGCCGGGTTGGCGTTGATCTTCTCCGCGAAGTCGGTGAGGGAGGCACCGCGCGACAGACGGACGGACTGTCCGTTGCCGCGAGGCAGCATGACGCCGCCGACCGACGGGGCCTGCATGGCCTCGTACTCCTGGCGCCTCTGCCGCTTCGACTTGCGGCCACGACGGGCGGGCCCGCCGGGACGGCCGAACGCACCCTGTGTGCCACCGCGGGCACCGGGACCACCGGGACGACCGCCACCGGGACGACCGGCGAAACCGCCACCGCCACCGGGACGACCGGCGAAACCGCCACCGCCGCCACCGGGACGACCGGCGAAACCGCCACCGCCGCCACCGGGACCGGCCGGACGACCGGCGAAGCCGCCGCCACCGGGACGACCGCCGCCGCCACCCGGACGACCGCCGCCGCCGGGACCACGGCCACCGCCGGGGCCACCACCGGGACGCGGGCTGCCGGCAGCGGGACGCTGCGGCATCATGCCCGGGTTCGGACGGTTACCACCGGGGGCACCACCCGGACGCGGAGCGCCGGCCTGCGGACGGGGCATGCCGCCCGGAGTCGGACGGGCGCCGCCCTGACCACCCTGCGGACGCGGGGCGCCACCGGGGCCGCCCTGCGGACGCGGGCCGCCGGGGCCGCCCTGGCCGCCGCCGGGACGCGGGGCACCGCCGGGACGGGGCGCCTGGGGGCGCGCCATGCCGGTGGAGCCACCAGAGGTGAACGGGTTGTTACCGGGACGCGGGCCGGCGGGACGACCGCCGGGACGCTGGCCCTGACCCTGGCCGCCGGGGCGCGGGGCACCCTGACGGTCGCCACGGTCGCCGCGCTCGCCACGGCCCTGGCCCTGAGCACCCTGGCCGGGACCGGCCGGACGGGCGCCACCGGGCTTGGGGGCACCGGGACGGGCACCCGGACGCGGACCGGCTGCCGGGGAGGCCGCGGGGGCCTGGGCAGCGGGAGCGGCCGGAGCCGCGGGCGGCGCCGTGAACTCGGGCGCGGCCGGGGCCGGAGCCGCGGGACGCGGAGCCGGCTTCGGGCCGGGCGTCGGACGCTGACCGGCGGCCGGGGTCACCGGGGCGGCGGCAGCGGGCTTCTCCGCGGCGGCGGCAGGCTTGGGAGCCGGCGGGCGCGGAGCAGCAGGCTTTGCGGCCTGCGCCGGAGACGGGGTCGGACGGGCCGGCGAGGGCTTCGCGGGCGCGGCCTTGCGGGCGGCGGGCTTGCCGCCGCCACTGCCCTGCTGGAGGGCGTCAGTCAGCTTGCGTACTACAGGCGCCTCGATCGTCGAGGACGCCGAACGGACAAATTCACCGAGTTCTTGGAGCTTGGCCATGACGACCTTGCTCTCCACCCCGAACTCCTTGGCGAGTTCGTATACCCGGACCTTAGCCACTTCGCTCCTTTTAGGTCCGGGTTACGCCGGACCGTCGCTACTTCATGGGCGTACTCATCGCGTGCTCATCGAGTGCTCATCGCAATCTCGACCTACTTCCAACTCGCGGGGGTACCAGGACCGCACGGGGTCCCGTACGGCACGTTCTACGGTGTTACCTGCTCGACGCGGTGGCGCAGGGCCTCCGTATCGAACGGTCCAGGGGCTTTGAACGCCCGCTGGAACGCCCGGCGGCGGACCGCCAGGTCGAGACAGACCAGGGCGGGATGCACATACGCACCCCGGCCGGGCAGCGTACCGCGATGATCGGGGACACATTCACCCTCGATCACCACGATGCGCAGCAGATCGCTCTTGGCCGTTCGCTCCCGGCATCCCACACACGTGCGCTCTGGGCATGCACCGGCATGCGTCCGGCCAGACACGCTTAAGTCTACCTCCCCGCACCGACCTCACCCCTTTGGGGCAAAAATCGAACGGTTGTTGTCGTGATCTTTGTGGTGGCTACTCCGCCGACTGCTGCTCGGTGTCCGGACGGATGTCGATCCGCCAGCCGGTGAGGCGCGCGGCGAGGCGGGCGTTCTGGCCCTCCTTGCCGATGGCGAGCGACAGCTGGTAATCGGGCACGATCACCCGCGCGGAGCGGGCGGCCATGTCCACGACCTCGACCTTGGACACGCGCGCCGGGGACAGGGCGTTGGCCACCATGTCCGCCGGGTCGTCGGACCAGTCGACGATGTCGATCTTCTCGCCGTTGAGCTCGGCCATGACATTGCGCACACGGCCGCCCATCGGGCCGATGCAGGCGCCCTTGGCGTTCAGGCCGGAGCGGGTCGAGCGGACCGCGATCTTCGTGCGGTGCCCGGCCTCGCGCGCGATGGCGCAGATCTCGACGGAGCCGTCGGCGATCTCGGGGACCTCGAGCGCGAACAGCTTCTTCACCAGGTTCGGGTGCGTGCGCGACAGGGTCACGGAAGGACCGCGCACACCCTTCGCGACGCGCACCACGTACGAGCGAAGGCGCAGGCCGTGCTGGTACTCCTCGCCGGGGACCTGCTCCTGCACCGGCAGGATGGCCTCGAGCTTGCCGATGTCGACGAGCACGTTCTTCGGGTCGCGGCCCTGCTGGACCACGCCCGTCACGATGTCGCCCTCGCGGCCGGCGTACTCGCCGAGCGTCGCGTCGTCCTCGGCGTCGCGCAGCCGCTGCAGGATGACCTGCTTCGCGGTCGTCGCGGCGATACGGCCGAAGTCGGACGGGGTGTCGTCGAACTCCCGGGCCTCCTGGCCCTCTTCGAGGTCCGCCGGGTCCTCCTTCGCCCACACCGTCACATGGCCGCTCTCACGGTCGAGGCGCACGCGCGCGTGGCGACGGCTTCCCTCGGTGCGGTGGTAGGCGATGAGGAGGGCCGACTCGATCGCTTCGACCAGCAGGTCGAAGGAGATCTCCTTCTCCCGCACCAGACCCCGCAGGGCACTCATGTCGATGTCCACGGCTACGCCTCCTCTGCATTCTCTTCGTTCTTGTTCTTACGGTTGAACTCGACCTGGACACGCGCCTTGGCGATGTCGTCGAAGGTGAGCCTGCGGGCGGTGGGCTTGCGCCCCTTCACGCCGGGCACCTCGAGGTCCAGGCCCTCGTCGTCGACCTTCAGGATCCGCGCGACGAGCTCGGTGTCGGCGCCGTCGGCCAGCTGGAACTTCACCAGGCGGTCGACCGCGCGCACGTAGTGCCGGTGCTCGGTCAGCGGCCGCTCGGCGCCGGGGGTGCCCACCTCGAGGTCGTACTCGCCCTCACCCATGGCGTCCGTCTCGTCGAGCTTCGCCGAGAGCGCGCGGCTCACATCGGCGACCTGGTCCAGATCGGCTCCGGAATCGGAGTCGACGACGACTCGCAGCACTCGCTTGCGTCCGACCGATGCCACTTCGATCTCTTCGAGATCGAGGCCCTGAGAGCTCACGAGCGGTTCCAGTAGTGACCGCAGCCTCTCGCTCTGGGTGGTGCTCATCCGGGTGACTCCTCGGCCGCGTGTGCTGTTGTGGTCTCGTCGTGTGTCAGGTCAAAGGGTATCCGGTCCAGGGGGGTGTTGCCGTCCACCCGACATGGGCCGAAGGTACGGTGATCACCGGGCCTGCCGCCCGCCGCTCCTGCTGAATCCTTCCTGCCATCCTTCCTGCCGAGGACGTCTGCCGTGCCGTTGACCACTGGGGCCCCCGCGGGGCCGCGTAGAAGGAGCCTGCTGGCCTCGGTGGCCGGGGCCGCGCTCCTGACGGGCTGTTCCGACGGCGAGGACCCCGCTTCGGACGGTGCAAGGGGCGCGCACAGCGTGTCCGCCGCGCAGCGGATCAAGGCGCGCGCGGCCCGCGACAGCGGCGCCCTCCTCGACCGGTACGAAGCCGCGCTCGCCGCCCATCCGGCCCTGGCTACGCGGCTCGGCCCGCTGCGCGACGAAGTGGCCCGGCACGCGACGGGCTTCGGTGCGCCGGCGCGCCCGGCCGCACCGGCCTCGGCCTCCCCGTCGCCGTCCCCGTCGCCGTCGCCTTCCGCCTCACCGGCCTCCGAGAAGGACACCGTGCGGGCGCTGGCGGAGGCCGAGCGGCAGCTGGCCGACCGCCGTGCGGCGGCCCTGGTCGACGCCCCCGCCGAACTGGCCCGCCTGCTCGCCTCGGTGGCCGCCGCGGGTGCCGGACACGCGTATCTGCTGACGAAGGACTGACATGGCCGACAAGGACGACAGCGACAAGCAGCTCCTCACCGCGGTCCAGGCGGCACTGGCCGCCGAGCACGCGGCTGTGTACGGGTACGGCGTCGTCGGCGGCCGGATCGGCGAGAGCCGCAGGCCCGAGGCGCGCACCGCGTACGACTCCCACCGGGCGCGCCGTGACGACCTGCGGCGCACGGTCCGCGACCTCGGCGGCGAGCCCGAGCCGTCGGCAGGCGCCTACGCACTGCCCTTCCCCGTGCCGGACTCGGCGGCGGCGGCGCGGCTCGCGGCGGACATCGAGGACCGCGTCGCCGGCGTCTACGCGGACCTTGTGCGGGCCTCCGAGGGCGCCCGGCGCAGTGGCGCGGCGGACGCGCTGCGGGAGGCGGCGGTGCGCGCGGTGCGGTGGCGCGGCGGCAGCGTAGCCTTCCCTGGTCTCGCCGAGCGGTCCGCGGCGCCCCGGGCGTCCGCGACACCGCAGGCGTAGCCGCCACGGTCACACGTACCGTCCGCCGTCACGGGGACGCTCACGGGGAAGGGAGTTACTCGCACATGTCTTTCGAACCGCCGAAGCGGCTGGTCAACGCGCTCGGCGAGGTGCGGGACGACGGAGCGTCCGCGTGGCTGGCGAGGGTGCCGGATATTCTTCAGGAGGCCGTGGAACGGCTTGAGTTGACGGTCGAGCGGGTGCATGTGCCGGGCGGGCGCAGCAGTCTCGTCGTCCTGGTGCGGCGGGCCGACGGCACGCCCGCGGTCCTCAAGCTGGCCCCGGAGCGCTTCCGGCCGGAGGCCGAGCACGCCGCTCTCACGCACTGGAACGGGTTCGGGGCGGTGCAACTGCTCGGCGAGGGCGGCGACCTGCTCCTGGAACGGCTGCACCCCGAGGTGTCGGTGCGCTCGCTGCCCGAGGCGAAGGCCCTCCTCGAGGCGGCCGGCACGCTGCGCAGGCTGTGGGTGGAACCGCCGTCGTGGCGTTCCTGCGAGACGGTCGCCGACCGGACGGGCCGCCAGGCCGAGGCGATGCGCGCCACCGCCGCCGTGGAGCCGGATGTCGTGCCGCTGGTCGACGCGGCGCTCACGGCGCGGGACGAGCTGCTCGTGGCGCCGCCTGAACTGCGGCTGCTGCACGGGACGTTCCGGCAGAGCAAGGTGCTGGCCGGGGAGCGGACGCCGTGGCTCGCGGTCGGTCCCGACCCGGTGGTCGGCGAGTGCGCCTTCGACCTCGCGCGGCTCGTCAGGGACCGGGTGGAGGACCTGATCGCGTCGCCGTCCGGCGCGGCGACGACGCGGCGGCGCGTGAAGCGGCTCGCGGAGTCCCTCGACGTGGACCAGGAGCGGCTGCGCGGCTGGACGCTGTTCCGGGCGGTGGAGTCCGGTGTACGGGCACTGCGCGTGGGGCGTGAGCGGGACGCGGAGTTGTTGCTGGAGTTTGCGGGCTGGCTCTGACGGTGCTCGCGTGCGGGCCGGACGGGCCCGTCGCCGAACATGACTGAGGGCCGGGACGAAGCGTCCCGGCCCTCAGTGCTTGCGGATCAGGCCGTGAGGCGCGCGATGGCCTCTTCGACCGTCACTTCCTCGCGCTCGCCGGTCTTGCGGTCCTTCAGCTCCACGATGCCCTCGGCCGAGCGGCGGCCGGCGACGAGGATCTGCGGGACACCGATCAGTTCGGCGTCGGTGAACTTCACGCCCGGCGAGACACCGGCGCGGTCGTCGACCAGGACGCGGACGCCGGCGGCGCCCAGCTTCTGGGAGACGTCGAGCGCCAGCTCCGTCTGGAGGGCCTTGCCGGCGGCGACCACGTGGACGTCGGCCGGGGCGATCTCCTTGGGCCAGCACAGGCCCTTGTCGTCCGCGGTCTGCTCGGCGAGGGCGGCCACCGCGCGGGAGACGCCGATGCCGTACGAGCCCATGGTCACGCGGACCGGCTTGCCCTGGTTGCCGAGGACGTCGAGCTGGAAGGCGTCGGCGTACTTGCGGCCGAGCTGGAAGATGTGACCGATCTCGATCGCGCGGTCGAGGCGCAGGCCGGTGCCGCACTTGGGGCAGGGGTCGCCCGCCTCGACCACGACGACGTCGAGGTAGTCGTCGACCTCGAAGTCGCGGCCCGCGACGACGTTCTTCGCGTGCTTGCCGGGCTTGTTGGCGCCGGTGATCCACGCGGTGCCGGCGGCGATGCGCGGGTCGGCGATGTAGCGGACCTTCTCCAGGCCCTGCGGGCCCACGTAGCCGCGTACGAGGTCGTCGCGGCCCTCGAAGTCCTCGGCCGTGACGAGCTCGACGACGGCCGGGGAGAGGTGCTCGCCGAGCTTGCCGAGGTCCACCTCGCGGTCGCCGGGCACGCCCACGGCGACGATCTCGCCGTCGACCTTGACCAGGAGGTTCTTCAGGGTCTGTGCGGCCTCGACGCCGAGGTGGGCGGCGAGGGTCTCGATGGTCGGGGTGTCGGGGGTGTCGAGCTCCTCGACGGCCGGGTGCTCGGCGCTCGCGGGGGCCGGGGCGGCGAAGGTGACGGCCTCGGTGTTGGCGGCGTAGTCACAGGCAGGGCAGTCGACGAAGGTGTCCTCGCCGGCCGGGGCCGGGGCGAGGAACTCCTCGGAGGCCGAGCCGCCCATCGCGCCGGAGACGGCGGAGACGATGCGGTGGTCGAGGCCGAGGCGCTCGAAGATCTTGATGTACGCCTCGCGGTGCAGGGCGTACGACTCGGCCAGGCCCTCGTCGGAGGTGTCGAAGGAGTACGAGTCCTTCATGAGGAACTCGCGGCCGCGCAGGATGCCGGCGCGCGGGCGGGCCTCGTCGCGGTACTTCGCCTGGATCTGGTAGAGGATCACGGGCAGGTCCTTGTAGGACGAGCACTGGTCCTTGACCAGCTGCGTGAAGATCTCCTCGTGGGTCGGGCCGAGGAGGTACTCCGCGCCCTTGCGGTCCTTGAGGCGGAACAGCTCGGGGCCGTACTCCTCCCAGCGTCCCGTCGCCTCGTAGGGCTCCTTGGGCAGCAGGGCCGGGAGCAGGACCTCCTGGCCGCCCATGTCGTCCATCTCCTCGCGGACCACGCGGGCGACGTTCTCGAGGACCTTCTTGCCCAGCGGCAGCCAGGACCAGATGCCGGCGGCCGTGCGGCGCACGTACCCGGCCCGGACGAGCAGCTTGTGGTTGAGCGTCTCGGCGTCGGCCGGGTCGTCACGCAGTGTCTTGACCATCAACCGGGACATGCGCTGGACCTGGGCCATGATTTTGACTCCTGCTGCGAAAGATAGGGATGTGCAGGAGGTTAGCCGGGTCCGTCCCGCGCCCGGAAATCGGCTGCCTTCAGCGACGCAGCGGGAGCGGTGCGCCCATGACCGCGTAGGGCCGGGGAGCGCTGGGGAAGAGCACCTGCCGGGCGAGGTCCTCGTAGCCGAGCGAGTGGTACAGGCCGCGGGCCGGGCTGTCGAAGTCGATGGCGGAAAGGATCGACCTGGGCTCGGCGGCGCTGTCCGTGATGGTCGTGATGAGGGACCGGCCGATGCCGCGGTTCTGGTAGCGGGGATGGACGTGCAGCTCGGTGATCACGAAGGAGTCGTCGAGCCATCCGTCCAGCGAGCGCGAGCGCAGATAGGGCTCGACCACCGTGGACCACCAGTGGGCGCGGTCATTCGGCATGCCGTACACGAAGCCGACGAGGCGCCCGCCCGGAGTGTGGGCGCCCAGGGCGCGCGCTCCGGGGTAGGTGAGGTGCCGCAGCACGATCTGGCGGCGCACGGCGATCTCGTCGTCGCTCAGGCCGAAGGCGTACGCCTGCACGGCCAGTGCCTCGTCCACGTGTTCCGCGAGGTCGAGAGGCCCGATGGTGACGACATCGTCCTGGGTCATGACGGGGAGACTACAGGGCCGTCCGGCGGCGTTCAGCTGATCAAACAGGCAGCCTGGGGACGCTGTCGAGCAGCCGCCGCGTGTAGGGGTGTTCGGGCGATCCGAGCACGTCACGGGTCTGGCCCTGCTCGACGACGCGTCCGCGTTCGAGTACGGCGGTCCGTTCGCACAGGGCGGCCACCACGGACAGGTCGTGGGAGACCATGACGATGGTCAGGCCCCGCTCCTGCTTGAGTTCGCCGAGCAGGTCGACGACCTTGACGCGGGTGGTGACGTCGAGCGCGCTGACGGGTTCGTCGGCGAGCAGGACACGTGGGTCGCACACCGTGGCCCGGGCGATGGCGATGCGCTGGCGCTGGCCGCCGGAGAACTCGTGCGGGTAGCGCGATGCCGCGTCCGCCGGGAGTCCGACCTGTTCGAGGGCCTCGGCGACCTTCGCGTGCACGGCGGCGCCGGTGGCCACGCCGAGCGAGCGCAGCGGCTCCGCGACGATGCGGCTGACGCGCTGGCGTGGGTCGAGGGAGGCGTACGGATCCTGGAAGACGCACTGCACGGAGCGGCGGAAGCGCCGCATCTGCGCGCGGTCGCCGAGCCGCAGCGGTTCCCCGTCGAAGCGGACGGTTCCGGTGGTGGGGCGGGCGAGGCCGAGCAGCAGCCGGAGCAGGGTCGTCTTGCCGGCTCCTGACTCGCCGACGAGCGCGAGGCTGTGGCCCGCGTCGACGGTGAGGGAGACGTCCTCGACGACCGGCGCCGCGGCCCCCCGGTAGGTGTGTCCGACCGAGTCGAGTTCGAGTACGGCGGTCATCGGGGCTCTCCCAGGTCCAGGGCGGATTCGAGCTGCCGCGCGCTGTCGACGAGCGCCTTCGTGTACGCCTGCCGTGGCGCGCGCACCAGATCGCGTACCGTCCCGTCCTCGACCGCGCGCCCGCCCTTCATCACGAGGACGCGGTCGGTGACGCGTGAGACGACGGCCAGGTCGTGGCTGACGAAGAGGACGGCCATGCCGCGCTCGCCGACGAGGGTGTCGAGCAGGACGAGCATCTCGGACTGCACGGTCACGTCGAGCGCGGTGGTCGGCTCGTCGGCGATGAGCAGGTCGGGCTCGCAGGCGAGCGCCATGGCGAGGGCCACGCGCTGGCGCTGGCCGCCGGAGATCTCGTGCGGGAACGCGCGGGCGATGCGCCCGGGTTCGGGCAGCCTGACCTGTTCGAGGGCTTCGGCGACGGCCTTGCGGAGCGCGTCGCCCCTGAGGCCGCGGCGGCGTCGCAGCGGTTCGGCGAGCTGTCTGCCCACGCGCATCAGCGGGTCGAGCGCGGTCAGCGGCTCCTGGAAGACGATCGCGGCGGCGCTGCCGCGGACGCCGGCGAGCCGCTTCTCGCTCGCGCCGACGATCTGGGTGCCGTCGAGTTCGACGCTGCCCGTGGCGGTCATCCCGTCGGGGAGCAGGCCGAGCACGGCGAGGGTGGTGAGTGACTTGCCGGACCCGGACTCGCCGATGAGGCCGAGCCGTTCACCCCTCTCGACGGAGAAGCTGAGGTCGCGGACGAGGTCGTGGCCGTCGCCGGTGCGGATGGTGAGGTCGCGTACGTCGAGCAGGCTCATGCCGCCGTCCTCCTGCGCCGGGCCGGGTCGAAGGTGTCGCGCAGGCCGTCGGCGACGAGGTTGACGCCGATGACGAGCAGGACGAGGAGGATGCCGGGCGCGAGCGCTCCGGCCGGCGCGGTCGTGAACGTCGCCTGGGCCTCCTGGAGCATGCGTCCCCACGAGGCGTTGGGCGGCGGGGCGCCGAGGCCGAGGTAGGACAGGCTCGCCTCGGCGAGGACGGCGAGGCCGAACTGGAGCGCCAGGTTGACCACGAGCGTCGGCCAGATGTTGGGCAGCACGTGCGCGCCGACGATCCGCGGCCAGGAGGTGCCGGAGGTGCGGGACGCGGTGATGTAGTCCTGCGCGAGGACCCGTTTGACCAGGATCCGGGTCAGCCGCGCGACAATCGCGCTCTGCGCGATTCCGATCGCGAGGACGGCCGAGGTGAGGGTCGCCGAGCGGGCGGAGACGATCAGCATGGCGAGCAGCAGCGTGGGGAACGCGATGAGGATGTCGAGCAGGGCCGAGACGGTGTCGTCGAACCAGCCCTGCGCGAACGCGGCCATGAGGCCGAGCGTGATGCCGACGACGGCCGCGATCACGACGGAGCCGAGCCCGGCCGCGATCGCGATCCTGGATCCGGTCATGAGCTGCGTCAGCAGGTCGCGGCCGAGTTTGTCGGTGCCTATCAGGTGTCCGCCGCCGGGTCCGGCGAGCCGTCCGCCGGAGGTGTCCGAGGGGTCGTACGGCAGCCAGAAGAGGGAGACGAGCGCGATGAGGGCGATGAGTCCGGCGAGGACGCACCCCGTCCACAGGGTCGCGGAACGCTTCATCGGGCGCCTCCCGAGAGCCGGTGGCGCAGCCGTGGGTCGATGAGCCGCTGCATGAGGTCGGCGACGAAGCCGATGAGCAGCACGGCGAGGGTGGAGACGAACAGGACGCCCTGGATGACGGGGTAGTCGTGCTGGGCGATGCCGGTGGCGAGCAGGGAGCCGAGTCCCGGCAGCGCGAACACGGACTCGACGACGACCGCGCCGAGCAGGGTCGACGCCAGTTCGATGCCGAGGATCGAGATGACCGGCACGGAGGCGTTGCGCAGTCCGTGGCGCCACATGGCCTGTCCGAAGGAGGAGCCGAGGGCGCGCGAGGTGCGCAGGAAGTCGCTGTCGAGGACGTCGAGCGTCGCCGATCTGACATAGCGGATCAGGGACGCCGACATGACCAGGGCGATGGTGACGACGGGGAGCACGAGGGAGCGGATCGCCTGTGCGGGGTCGGACCAGCCGTCCTGCGGGAAGCCGCCGGACGGCAGCCAGCCCGCGTTGAGCGCGAACACGGCGATGAGGATCATGCCGAGCCAGAACACCGGGACGGCGATGCCCAGTTGGGACACTCCGCTGAGCAGGGCGCCGTACCAGGTCCGGCGCTTGTACGCGGCGACGAAGCCGGCCGGGACCGCGATCAGCACGGCGAGCACGAACGCGGACAGGGTCAGCGGCACGGTGACGCCCAGACGCTGGGTGACCTCGGGTCCGACGGGCAGGGAGCTGACGAAGGACGTGCCGAGGTCGCCGGTCGCGAGCTGCCCGATCCAGTGGGTGAACTGCTCGGGCAGCGGCCTGTCGGATCCGATGGAGTGCCGTGCCGCCGCGATCTGCTCCGGCGAGGCGCCCACGGAGGTGAGCGCGTTCGCCGGATCGCCGGGCAGCATCCTCAGGAGCACGAAGAGGACGACGCTCGCGAGCGCCAGGGAGACGACGAGGAAGGCGAGGCGGCGCAGGAGATAGCCGGTCATCAGCCCTTCTTTATGTCGTACGCGAAGAACTGCGAGTTCAGGCCGTTGAGCGGGTATCCGGACAGCTTGCTGCTCGCCACCACGATCTGCGGGTACAGGTACAGCCAGTCGCTGGCGGCGTCCTCGGCGGTCTTGCGGTTGACCTTCTTGAGGAGGTCGGTCTGCTGCCGGGTGGACGACGCCTTCTCGGCGTCCTCGACCCACTGGGTGACCTGCTTGTTGTCGTAGCCCCAGTAGAAGTCGGGGTTGCCGTACCAGACGACGTCACGGTCGTTGACGTGCTCCTGGAGCGTGGCCGAGAAGTCGTGGTTCTTGTAGACCTTCGTGTACCACTCGTCGGGCGTGATCGTGTTGATCTTGACGGTGATGCCGACCTTGGCGAGCTGCGACTTGATGAAGGTGGCGGCCGTCGGGTGCGGGTCGTAGTTCGGGGCGTCCAGCGTGAAGCTGAAGCCCTTCGCGTAACCGGCCTCCTTGAGCAGCTTCTTGGCCTCGGCCGGGTCGTACGCGTTGACCTTGGTCAGGTCCTCGTACCAGGGGTCGGTGGGCGGCACCATCGACCCGATCTCCTTGCCGTAGCCGCCCCAGACGGACTCGAGGAGCTTCTTGTCGTCGATCGCGGACGAGACGGCCTTGCGGACCTTGACGTCCGTGAAGGGCTTGGCCTTGTCGTTGAAGGCGAGCAGGAGCTTCGTCGTCGAGTTGCCGTCGTTGACCTTGTAGTTCTGGTTGGCCTTGAACTGGTCGAGGGCGTCGGGCGACTGCTCGCTGGTGACGACGTCGACGGCGTTCGTCAGAAGCGCGTTGTTCAGCGCGGTCGCGTCCTTGTAGTAGTGGAAGACGGCCTGCTTGTTCTTGGCGGCGGTGCCCCAGTAGCCGGGGAAGCGGTCGAGGCCGAGCGCGGAGCCGCGCGTCCACTTGCCCAGCTTGTACGGGCCCGTGCCGTCCTCGGTCGTCTTCAGGTTCTTCGCCTGGTCGTTGATGATCCAGACGTAGGACAAGTTGTAGACGAAGGAGATCGACTTCTGCTTCAGCGTGACCTTCACGGTCTTCGCGTCGGGGGTGTCGACCGCCTTGATGACCTCGAGGTTGCTCTTGCGCGCGGACTGCGAGTCCGGCGCGAGCACCTTCTCCAGGCTGTACTTGACGTCCTTGCTGGTCAGCGCCTTGCCGCTGTGGAACTTCACGCCGTCGCGCAGGGTGAAGGTGTAGGTGAGCCCGTCGCCGGAGACCTTGTAGTCCTTGGCGAGGAGGTTCTCGACCTTGCCGTCGTCGGTGAGCTTGAACAGGCCCTCGTAGACATTGCCGTTCAGCGCCTCGGTGACGCCCTGGCCGCCGCCCCCGGTGTTGTCCAGGTTCTGCGGCTCGTACAGGGAGCCGATGTTGACCGTGGCGTTCTTGTCGTACGCGCCACTGCCGCCGGCGCTGTCACTGTTGTCGGCGGAGCCGCCGCACGCGGCGAGGGTCACGGCGAGGGCGACGGTGAGCACACCGGCGGACAGGGGCTTCTTGGGGAGGTTCATGGGGCTGCCTTCGTACGGGCGCGGGAAGGGGAACGCGGGAGATCAGTGCTGGTCGGCGAAGCCGGCGCGGAAGACCGGGAGCTTCTCGCCGGCTTCCACCGGCAGATGGAAGCGGTTCTGCCGCGGCGGCATCGGACAGTTGTACTGATCGGAGAACCCGCAGGGCGGGACGAACGCGCGGTTGAAGTCGAGCCGCACCCGCCCCTCACCGGTGTGCTCGACGAAGAGGAACCGGCCCGCGCCGTAGGTGGCCGTCCCGTTGGTCGGGTCGCCGAAGACGAGCAGCAGCGTGCCGTCGTCGTCGAAGGCGCTGAGCGTGTAGTCGGTGCCGTCGACGGTGAGCGCGATGTCGCCGGGGACGGCGAGATCGCGGGTGCCGCCGTTGTCCCGGATGTGCTCGAAGGCGACGCGGCGGCCGTCCTCGACGGGGGTGTACGTGGCGTCCAGGACCCAGGCCGGGTCGAACGGGAACGCGTCGGTGCGCTCGAAGTTCCGTATCGCGGGCGACTCGGCGTCCCAGAAGCGCAGTGCGTACTCGGGCTCGCCGGTCACCAGGTCGGTGCGCTCGACGGTGGTGACGGTCACGCTGTCGCGCTGTCCGGCGCGGGCCGCCGTGAGGTCGGGGCGCTCACCCGCGGGCAGCCAGCGGGTCTCGACGAGGGCGAGGTTCCCGGTGGGGCCGGTGACGGAGCGGTGCCGCTCGGCACGCCACTCCTCCCAGGCCTGGGAGGGGTCACTGGCACGGTCGGGCATGGCGGCACTCATTCGCTTAGAAACTCATCAGCATCCACGCCGGTGTGCACACGGAGGTTGTTCACACTGGGTGAAGCTTGAACCAAAGGAGCTTCTTTATCTTCCATAAGGGGCGCTAATGTCAACTGGCGCCAAATATGTGAGACAGGTGCCACAGCGAGCGCGTGAGCGCGTCAGAACAGGACGCTCATGAAGGCGCCGACTTCCTCGAATCCCACCCGGCGGTACGCGGCCCGCGCCGGGGTGTTGAAGTCGTTCACGTAGAGGCTGACCAGCGGCGCGACATCCGCGAGCGCATAGCGCAGGACGGCCGCCATGCCAGGGGCGGCGAGGCCGCGGCCGCGGTGTTCGGGGGCGATCCACACGCCCTGGATCTGGCAGGCCCGCGTCGTCGCGGCGCCGATCTCGGCCTTGAAGATCACCTTGCCGTGCTCGTCGAGCCGGGCGAACGAACGCCCGGAGCCGACCAGCTCGGCCACCCGTGCCTGGTACAGCAGGCCCCCGTCACCGGCCAGCGGCGAGACGCCGACCTCCTCCGTGAACATCGCCACACACGCCGGCATGATCGTCTCCATCTCGTCCTTGCGGACGCGGCGGACGTACGGATCGGGGGCGATGTCGTCGGGGAGCCGGTCGGTGACCATGAGGGGCTGCTGGGCTCGTACGTCCCTGGCCGGGCCCCAGTTCGGTTCGAGCAGCCGCCACAGCTGGGCGGTGGGCCCGGCGGGGCCGACGATGGAGGAGCAGCGGCGCCCGGCCCGGCGGGCCCGGTCGGCGAACCCGCGCACGGCCCTCGGGGTGGCACAGATCGGGACCAGGTTCGCGCCCGCGTAGCAGAGGGACTCGAGCATCCCGTCCTCGTACCAGCCCCACATCTCGCCGCCCAGGCGCCACGGGTCGAGGCCCGCGACCTGGACGCGGGACGCGACGAAGGCATTGGTAACCGGCTCGCGGTCGAGCACGGCGAGCGCGGCGTCGAGGTCACTCGGTTCGAGGACCCGGGTGGTGGTCTGAGTCAACACGTGCGGGGGCCTCACCAAACGGTCTACTGATCTCCGCACCTTACCTGCCGGAATTGTGCGGCGCCTCTGCCTCTGCGGCAGCGGCTGTTTCAGGGGGCCTGCCCGCGGCGGCCCTGCGCCTTCCCGGCCGGCGGGGTGCTGTGTCGTGCGGGTGCGGGCGGTGTGGGGTTGCTCGCGCAGTTCCCCGCGCCCCTTCGACATGGGGCTGCGCCGCTGCCTCATCGATGAGCGACCGCACACCGTCCGCACCCGCACGACGACAGAGGCCCGTCGTCCCCGGAGGGGCGACGGGCCTCGAGGTCATCACATGGGTCAGCCGGCGACGGCCACCGTGGGCTCGCCGGAGGCGACGCCGTCCCGTTCCATCTGCTCGGCGATCTTCAGAGCCTCTTCGATGAGGGTCTCGACGATCTTCGACTCGGGGACGGTCTTGATGACCTCGCCCTTCACGAAGATCTGGCCCTTGCCGTTGCCGGAGGCGACGCCGAGGTCGGCCTCGCGGGCCTCGCCCGGTCCGTTCACCACGCAGCCCATGACGGCGACGCGCAGCGGGACCTCCATGCCGTCGAGGCCCGCGGTGACCTCTTCGGCGAGCTTGTAGACGTCGACCTGGGCGCGGCCGCAGGACGGGCAGGAGACGATCTCCAGGCGGCGCGGCTTGAGGTTGAGCGACTCCAGGATCTGGTTGCCCACCTTGATCTCCTCGACCGGCGGGGCCGAGAGGGAGACGCGGATGGTGTCGCCGATGCCCTCGGAGAGCAGCGCGCCGAACGCGACGGCGGACTTGATGGTGCCCTGGAAGGCCGGGCCCGCCTCGGTGACGCCGAGGTGCAGCGGGTAGTCGCACTGGGCGGCGAGCTGGCGGTAGGCGTTCACCATCACGACCGGGTCGTTGTGCTTGACCGAGATCTTGATGTCCTGGAAGCCGTGCTCCTCGAAGAGGGACGCCTCCCACAGGGCGGACTCGACGAGCGCCTCGGGCGTCGCCTTGCCGTACTTCTTCAGCAGCCGGGCGTCGAGCGAGCCCGCGTTCACGCCGATGCGGATCGGGGTGCCGTGGTCCTTGGCCGCCTGCGCGATCTCCTTGACCTTGTCGTCGAACTGCTTGATGTTGCCCGGGTTCACCCGGACCGCGGCGCAGCCCGCCTCGATGGCGGCGAAGACGTACTTCGGCTGGAAGTGGATGTCCGCGATGACGGGGATCTGCGACTTCCTCGCGATGGTCGCGAGCGCGTCGGCGTCGTCCTGCGTGGGACACGCCACCCGCACGATCTGGCAGCCGGACGCGGTGAGCTCGGCGATCTGCTGCAGCGTGGCGCCGATGTCGGACGTACGGGTCGTCGTCATGGACTGCACCGACACCGGTGCGTCTCCGCCGACCGCCACGGTGCCGACCTGGATCTGCCGGCTCCTGCGGCGCTCGGCGAGCTTGGTCGGAACGGACGGCATGCCGAGAGAAATCGCAGTCATCTGCTGTGCAACCCCAAGGTGTGGAATCGAGACCCGAGAAGAAGACACGGATCGGGGTCCCGTGGTGAGCGGGCTCCAGGCTTCGAGATTACGGCACCGGCCCGGCGTCGAGCACATCACGTCCGGAAGTCCACCCAAAGGCAGGCGGCCGGGCACAGAGCATGCCCGGCCGCCATGAACAGTCGGTAACTACGAGATTTTGACCGGGTTGACGACGTCCGCGATCAGTACGAGGACGGTGAAGCAGACGAAGATTCCGGCCACGACGTAGGCGACCGGCATCAGCTTCGCCACATCGAACGGTCCGGGGTCGGGCCGCTTGAAGACCTTCGCCACGTTCCGTCGCAGCGACTCCCACAGGGCGCCGGCGATGTGCCCGCCGTCCAGGGGCAGCAGCGGCAGCATGTTGAAGAGGAACAGCGACAGGTTGAACCCCGCGACGAGCATCAGGGCCATTCCGAGCTGCTGGGTCGCCGGGATGTCCAGGTTGAAGATCTCCCCGCCGACGCGGGCCGCGCCGACCACACCCATCGGCGAGTCCGGCTCACGCGGGCCGTCCCCGAAGGCGGCGTCCCACAGGGCCGGGATCTTGCCGGGCAGGGCGGCGAGCGAGTTCACGGCGTCGCCGACCCGGTCTCCCATCCAGGTCACGGAGTCGCCGAAGTCCTGGCGCACGACCCCGGTCGAGGCGCTGAAGCCGAGGAATCCGGCGTTGACGTACTCGCCCTGGACGATCTGCCCGCTGCTGTCCTTCTTCGCCACCTGGTTGGTGGCGATCTTGGCATGCAGGACCTTCTCCTGGCCGTCGCGGCGGACGACGATGTCGACCGTCCTGCCGGGGTTGGCGCGAATCTCGTCGGAGAGGGTGTTCCACTTTTCGGTCTTCACGCCGTTGAACGAGACGATCTTGTCCTTGGCCCGCAGTCCGGCCGCGGCGGCCGGGGAGTCGGGGTCGGACTTCTTGCACGTGTCGCGGTTCTCGCTCTGCTTGACCACGCACTGCTGAACCGAGCTGACCGTGGTGGTCTGCTGAGTGATCCCGAAGCCCATCAGGACGGTGAAGAAGAGGCCGACCGCGAGGATCAGGTTCATGAAAGGCCCCGCGAACATCACGATGACCCTCTTCCACGGCTTGCGCGTGTAGAAGAGGCGCGTCTCGTCGCCGGGCTGGAGCTCCTCGAAGGCCGCCGCCCGGGCGTCCTCGACCATGCTGCGGAACGGGGAGGTGGAGCGGGACTGGATCTTCCCGTCCGGGCCGGGCGGGAACATGCCGATCATGCGGATGTAGCCGCCCAGCGGGATCGCCTTGACGCCGTACTCCGTGTCGCCCTTCTTGCGCGACCAGACGGTCGGGCCGAAGCCGACCATGTACTGCGGCACGCGGATCTTGAAGAGCTTCGCGGTCGAGAGATGCCCCAGCTCGTGCCAGGCGATCGAGACGAGCAGGCCGATCGCGAAGACGACTATGCCGAGGATCATCATCAGGGTCGTCATGCACGAGCCTCCGCGGTCGATGTCGCCTGTGCCGTCAGTTCACGGGTCCGGGCGCGTGCCCAGGTCTCCGCTTCGAGGACGTCCGCGACGGTCAGGGAGGTTCCCGCCGCCGCTGCCGAAGGCGCGCCGTGTTCCTCGACGACCTTCGTGACGGTGTCCATGATGCCGTTGAACGGCAGCGCGCCGTTCAGGAACGCGTCCACGCACTCCTCGTTTGCGGCATTGAACACTGCCGGGGCCGTCCCCGCGAGCTTGCCCACGTGCCGGGCGAGCCCGACCGCGGGGAAGGCCTCCGTGTCGAGGGGGAAGAACTCCCAGCTCGACGCCTTCGTCCAGTCGAACGCGGGCGCCGCGTCGGGGATCCGCTCGGGCCAGCCCAGGCCGATGGCGATGGGTCCGCGCATGTCGGGCGGCGTGGCCTGGGCGAGGGTGGAGCCGTCCGTGAACTCGACCATGGAGTGCACGTAGGACTGCGGGTGCACGACGACCTCGATCCGCTCGAACGGGATGTCGTAGAGGAGGTGCGCCTCGATCACCTCCAGGCCCTTGTTGACGAGGGTCGCGGAGTTGACGGTGATGACCGGGCCCATCGCCCAGGTCGGGTGCGCGAGCGCGTCCTCGGGTGTGACGTGTGCGAGGTCCGCCTTCGTCCGCCCCCGGAAGGGGCCGCCGGACGCGGTGACGACGAGCTTGCGGACGTCCGCCCGCTTGCCGGCCGCGAGGGCCTGGAAGAGCGCCGCGTGCTCGGAGTCGACCGGGATGATCTGGCCCGGCTTCGCGAGCGCCTTGACGAGAGGGCCGCCGACGATGAGCGACTCCTTGTTGGCGAGGGCGAGGGTGCGCCCGGCCTCCAGAGCAGCGAGCGTCGGGGCGAGGCCGATGGAGCCGGTGATGCCGTTGAGCACCGTGTGACAGGAGGTGGCGGCGAGCTGGGTGGCCGCGTCGGGACCGGCGAGGATCTCGGGGAGCGGCTCACCGTCGGCGTACTGCGCGCTCAGGGCCTCGCGCAGGGCGGGCACGACGTCCTCGCGGGCGACCGCGACGGTCCGTACGCGCAGCTGCCTGGCCTGTTCGGCGAGCAGGCCGACCCGGCCGCCCGCGGCGGACAGCGCCGTGACCGTGAAGCGGTCGGGGTTGCGCAGCACCAGGTCGATGGCCTGGGTGCCGATCGAGCCCGTGGAGCCGAGGATGACGACGTCCCGCGGGCCGTCCGTGCCGGCGGGGTCGAAGACGAGGTGCGGGTCCGCGAGGGGGGATGCGCTGTCGCTCATACCCCCCATTGTGGCGTGGTCTCCGGGCGCCTCCGACAGCGCGTCCCCCGGCGGTTCGTCATCGCCCGCGCCGGCGACGGCCCTTCGCTCAGGCGGGCGGCCGCGGGGAGGACCCGGGCGGCCCCGCGTCGCGCGGTGCGTCCTCGTCGGGGACGGTGTCGAAGTCGCCCTCCTGTCTGCCCCCGGCGGTGTCCAGGGTGGGCGCGCTGAAGTGGAGACGGTCGGGGCGCCGGGCCGCGTCGAGAGTGTCGGGGGGCGGCGCGTCCGAAGTGGTGTCGAGGTTGAAGACGTAGCCGACCGACTCCTCCTTGATGGCTTCCATCATGGCCGTGAACAGGTCGAACCCCTCGCGTTCGTACTCGAAGATCGGCTCGCGGCCCAGGGTGTAGCGCAGGCCGATGCCGTCGCGGAGGTAGTCCATCTCGTAGAGGTGTTCGCGCCATTTGCGGTCGAGGACGGCGAGGACGACGAGGCGTTCCAGGTCGCGCAGGGCGTCGGCGCCGAGCTCGCTCTCGCGCTCCTCGTAGCGGGCGTGGATGTCCTCGGTGACGGCGTCGACGAGGATGCCGGCGGTCAGCTCGGAGCGTCCGCCGGCCGCCTCGTCGAGCTCGTCGGCGGTGATGCCGCACGGGTAGAGCTCGTGGAAGGCGGCCCAGAGCACGTCGAGGTCCCACTCCTCCGGGTAGCCCTCGGCGGTTTCCTGGGTGATGTACGCCTCGACGGTGTCGTCCATGAAGCGGAGGATCTGGGCGCGCATGTCCTCGCCCTCCAGGACGCGGCGGCGTTCGCGGTAGATGAGGGTGCGCTGCCGGTTGAGCACCTCGTCGAACTTGAGGACGTCCTTGCGGGACTCGAAGTGCTGCTGCTCGACCTGGGACTGGGCGGAGGCGATGGCGCGGGTGACCATCTTGTTCTCGATGGGCACGGAGTCGGGAACGTTCGCCATGGCCATGACCCGGTCGACGGCCTGGGCGCGGAACAGGCGCATCAGGTCGTCCTCCAGGGACAGGTAGAAGCGGGACGCCCCGGGGTCGCCCTGGCGTCCCGAGCGGCCGCGCAGCTGGTTGTCGATGCGCCGGGACTCGTGCCGTTCGGTGCCGAGGACGTAGAGCCCGCCGAGCTCCGTCACCTCGTCGTGCTCGGCTGCGGCGGCCGCGGTGACGCGCTCCTCGACGGCGCGGCGTCGCTCGGGGTCGTCCGCCTCGGTGGGGCCGCGTTCCTCCAGTGCGGCGGCGGTCATCGCCTCGGGGTTGCCGCCGAGCATGATGTCGGTGCCGCGGCCCGCCATGTTCGTGGCGACGGTGACGGCGCCCTTGCGGCCCGCCTGGGCGACGATCTGGGCCTCGCGGCGGTGGTTCTTGGCGTTGAGGACCTCGTGCCGGATGCCGTGCCTGCGGAGCTGTGCGGACAGGAGCTCGGACTTCTCCACGGAGGTGGTGCCCACGAGGACGGGCTGGCCGGAGGCGTGCCTCTCGGCGATGTCCTCGACGATCGCGTCGAACTTGGCGCTCTCGGTGCGGTAGATCAGGTCGGGCTCGTCGCGGCGGACCATCGGCCGGTTGGTGGGGATGGGCACGACGTGCAGCTTGTAGATCTGGTGGAACTCGGCGGCCTCGGTCATGGCGGTGCCGGTCATGCCGCCGAGCTTGGCGTAGAGACGGAAGAAGTTCTGCAGGGTGATCGTGGCGAGCGTCTGGTTCTCGTCCTTGATGTCCACCCCTTCCTTGGCCTCGATGGCCTGGTGCAGACCCTCGTTGTAGCGGCGGCCCAGGAGGATGCGGCCGGTGTGCTCGTCGACGATGAGGACCTCGCCGTCGATGACGACGTAGTCCTTGTCGTTCCTGAAGTGCTCCTTGGCCTTGAGCGCGTTGTTCAGGTGCCCGATGAGCGGGGTGTGGACCGCCTCGTAGAAGTTCTCGATGCCGAGCTGGTCCTCCAGGTAGGAGACCCCGCGGTCCAGGATCGCGACGGTCCGCTTCTTCAGGTCGTACTCGTAGTCGTACGTGGCCCGCAGCTCGGCGAGCCGGTCCTTGTCGGCCTGGCTGGTGAAGTGCTCCTCCTGGACCGGGACGCCCTTCATGTGCCGGACCAGGCGCGCGAATACGCCGTACCAGTGGGTGGGCTGGTCGGCCGGGCCGGAGATGATCAGCGGTGTGCGGGCCTCGTCGATGAGGATCGAGTCCGCCTCGTCGACGATCGCGAAGTGATGGCCGCGCTGCACCAGTTCGTCCTTCGACCACGCCATGTTGTCGCGCAGGTAGTCGAAGCCGAACTCGGTGTTGGTGCCGTACGTGATGTCGCAGGCGTACGCCGCGCGCCGGCCGGCCGGGTCCATTTCGGCCCTGACGACGCCGACGGTGAGGCCCATGAACCGGTAGGCCCGGCCCATCCAGGCGGCGTCGCGCTCGGCGAGGTAGTCGTTGACGGTGACGAGGTGGACGCCCTTCCCGGCCAGCGCGTTGAGGTAGACGGGCAGGGTCGCGGCCAGGGTCTTGCCCTCGCCGGTCTGCATCTCGGCGATGTTGCCGAGGTGGAGCGCGGCGCCGCCCATCAGCTGTACGTCGAAGTGGCGCATGCCGAGCGTGCGGCGCGCGGCCTCGCGGATCGCGGCGAAGGCCTCGGGCATGAGGTCGTCCAGGCTCTCGCCCTCGGTGAGGCGCTGCCGGAACTCGGCGGTGAGGGCCTGGAGCTCGGCGTCGGTGAGCGCGAGGAAATCCTCCTCGACCGAGTTGACCTGGTCGGCGACGCGCTGGAGCTTGTGCAGGATCCTGCCTTCGCCTGCGCGCATGATTTTTGAGGTGATGCGGTCGAATCCGGTACCCGGCACAGGAGCCTCCCCCCTGTACCCAATGTCCGCCTCGTCGCCCTTTGAGGCAAGGAGGCGGGACCGTTCACTGCCCGGTCATCGACCGGACGTAGTGACTGAGGTTGGCGCTGAGGACGCCGCGCACGTAGAGGATCGCGCCGGCCAGCCCGATGGGGAGCGAGAGCGCGAGGACGGCGAAGATCACCGGCCAGGGCTCCAGGACGCAGGTGTTGGAGATGCCGTCGTCGTAGCTCTGGCGGATCTCCTCGAAGAGGAGCGGGTCGTCGCAGCCGGCGCCGTGCTCGCCGCCGGAGGCGAGGAGGAAGCCCGGCGGCAGCAGGAGCCGGGCCAGCACGTACAGCCACAGCAGCGCGGCGAGGACGAGCAGCCGGAAGCCGCGGGTGCGCGTCTTCAGCGCGTGGTCGCGGAACCGTCGTTCCAGGTCGTTGCGGTACGTGCGCTCGTCGCGCATGGCTGCCATCTCCCCCGGGGCCCGTGAGACTTGCGGTGAGCAAGATACCCGCGGGCCCCGGGGTGCGGTTCAGCGGATGGGGCGGCGGACGTTCTCCCGCTTCGAGGGGCCGGGGGTCGCGTCCGCGATCCACGCGCCGTCGCCGCTGGGGTCGATGACGCCCTCCTCCAGCCAGGTGTAGGAACCGCCGAGGACGCCCTTGGTGACCTTGCGGTCCAGCTCGTCGGTGTTGTGCCACAGGCGCCCGAAGAGTTCGTCGACGCGGACGCGGGACTGGCTGCAGAACGCGTCGGCGAGCTGGTAGGCCTCGCGGCCGTGTTCGCCGGCGCCGCGCAGGTGCTCGGCCCGTACGCAGGCCGCGCTCATCGCGAAGAGTTCGGCGCCGATGTCGACGATCCGGCCGAGGAAGCCCTGCTTGGTCTCCATCTTTCCCTGCCAGCGGGACATGGCGTAGAAGGTGGAGCGGGCCAGCTTGCGGGCCGAGCGCTCCGCGTAGCGCAGATGGCCGGAGAGGTCGGCGTGGCCCGCGGGGTGGAACTCGCTGTAGGAGTTGGGGAGTTGGCCGGGTCCGGCGACGAGCTTCGGCAGCCAGCGCGCGTAGAAGCCGCCAGCCCTCGCGCCCGCCTTCGCCTTGTCGGACAGGGACTTGTCGGGGTCGATCAGGTCCCCGGCGACGGACAGGTGCGCGTCCACGGCCTCGCGGGCGATGAGGAGGTGCATGATCTCCGTCGAGCCCTCGAAGATGCGGTTGATGCGCAGATCGCGCAGGAGCTGCTCGGCGGGGACGGCGCGTTCGCCGCGGGCGGCGAGGGACTCGGCGGTCTCGAAGCCGCGGCCGCCGCGGATCTGGACCAGCTCGTCCGCCATCAGACAGCCCATCTCGGAGCCGAAGAGCTTGGCGAGGGCGGCCTCGATGCGGATGTCGTTGCGGTCCTCGTCGGCCATCTGCGAGGACAGGTCGACGACGGCTTCGAGCGCGAAGGTCGTCGCCGCGATGAACGAGATCTTCTGGCCGACCGCCTCGTGGAACGCGACCGGCTTGCCCCACTGCTCGCGGGCGCCCGACCACTCCCGGGCGATCTTCAGGCACCACTTGCCCGCGCCCACACACATCGCGGGCAGCGAGAGCCGGCCCGTGTTGAGGGTGGTGAGGGCGATCTTGAGACCGGCGCCCTCGGGGCCGATGCGGTTCGCCGCCGGGACCCTGACCTGGTGGAAGCGGGTCACGCCGTTCTCCAGGCCGCGCAGGCCCATGAAGGCGTTGCGGTTCTCGACCGTGATCCCTTCGGAGCCGGCCTCCACGACGAAGGCCGTGATGCCGCCCTTGCGCCCCTCCGCCTTCGGCACCCGTGCCATGACGACGAGCAGATCGGCGACGACGCCGTTCGTCGTCCACAGCTTCACGCCGTCGAGGATGTACGAGTCCCCGTCGGGCACCGCGGTCGTGGCGAGGCGCGCCGGGTCCGAGCCGACGTCGGGTTCGGTCAGCAGGAACGCGGTGATGTCGGTGCTGGCGCAGCGCGGCAGGAAGGTGTCCTTCTGCTCCTGCGTCCCGAAGATCTTCAGCGGCTGCGGCACACCGATGGACTGGTGGGCCGACAGGAGGGCGCCGATCGCGGGGTTCACGGAGCCGACCAGGGCGAGGGCCTTGTTGTAGTAGACCTGTGTGAGGCCGAGGCCGCCGTACTTGGTGTCGATCTTCATACCGAGGGCGCCGAGCTCCTTGAGCCCGTTGATCACCTCGTCGGGGATCTGCGCCTCGCGCTCGATGCGGGCCGGGTCGATGCGCGTCTCGCAGAAGTCGCGCAGCTTGGCGAGGAACTCCTCGCCGCGCCGGACGTCCTCGCCCGCCGGCTGGGGATGCGGGTGGATCAGGTCCAGCCTGAAGCGCCCGAGGAAGAGCTCCTTGGCGAAGCTCGGCTTGCGCCAGCCCTGTTCGCGCGCGGCCTCGGCGACCTGCCGGGCCTCGCGTTCCGATACGGATGGCTGCTGGGAAGTTGGGGCCGCCATGGGGGCTCACCTCGCCGCGAGTAGGGGCCGTTCGGTATCCACTACCGACGGGTGCTACTCGGTCGTATGTACCCGAAAACCGGCAACCCGACCACCCCTCGCGCACCGATCGGGTCTCCCGTACCGGCATTCGGGGGACAAGGGTCCGCCGGGCCTGCCGTCAAATGGAACGCGGACGGCCGGAGCCCCCGCACAGTGGGCTCCGGCCGTCCATGGCCGGCGTACGGATCAGGCGTACGCCGGAGTCTTGCCTGTCCTAGAGGGCGAGGCCCGTCAGGACGAGGACGCGCTCGTACGTGTAGTCGTCCATCGCGTAGCGCACGCCCTCGCGGCCCACGCCGGACTGCTTGGCGCCGCCGTACGGCATCTGGTCCGCGCGGTAGGACGGGACGTCGCCGATGACCACGCCGCCGACCTCGAGGGCGCGGTGGGCCCGGAAGGCGGTCTGCAGGTCGTGCGTGAACACGCCGGCCTGGAGGCCGTACTTGGAGTCGTTGACCGCGGCGAAGGCCTCGGCCTCGCCGTCGACCTTCTTGACCGTGAGGACCGGTCCGAAGACCTCCTCGCAGGAGATCGTCACGTCGGCCGGCACGTCGGCGAGGACGGTCGGGGCGTACGTGGCGCCCTCGCGCTTGCCGCCCGCGAGCAGCGAGGCGCCCGCGGCGACGGCCTCGTCGACCCAGGACTCCACGCGCTTGGCGGCGTCCTCGCTGACCAGCGGGCCGACGTCGGTGGCGTCGTCCGCGGGGTCACCGGTGACCTGCGCCTCGACGGCCGCGACGATCTTCGGCAGGAGCCGCTCGTACAGGGAGGCGTCGGCGATGACGCGCTGCACGGAGATGCAGGACTGGCCGCCCTGGTAGTTGGAGAAGGTGGCGATACGGGTCGCCGCCCAGTCCAGGTCCTCGTCGGAGGCCCAGTCACCGAGGACGACGGCCGCGCCGTTGCCGCCGAGCTCCAGCGTGCAGTGCTTGCGCGGCACGCTGTCCATGATCGCGTAGCCGACGGGGCCCGATCCGGTGAAGGAGATGACCGGCAGGCGCTCGTCCTGGACCAGGGCGGGCATGCGGTCGTTCGGGACCGTCAGGACGGACCAGGAGCCGGCCGGGAGGTCGGTCTCGGCGAGCAGCTCGCCGAGGATCAGCGAGGAGATCGGCGTGGCCGGGGCCGGCTTCAGAATGATCGGGGCGCCGACGGCGATGGCCGGTGCGACCTTGTGGGCGCTGAGGTTCAGCGGGAAGTTGAACGGCGCGATGCCGAGGACCACGCCGTGCGGAATGCGGCGGGTCAGGGCGAGCCGGCCGGTGCCGCCCGCGTCGGTGTCGAGGCGCTGGGCCTCGCCGCCGTTGAAGCGGCGGGCCTCCTCGGCGGAGAAGCGGAAGACGGAGACGGCACGGCCGACCTCGCCGCGCGCCCACTTGATGGGCTTGCCGTTCTCGGCGGAGATCAGCTGGGCGATCTCCTCGGTGCGCTCGGTCAGCCGGTCGGCCACGTGGTTGAGGGCCTTGGCCCGTACGTGGGCGGGGGTGGCGGCGAACTCGTCGCGGACGGCGTACGCGGCGGCGACGGCCTCCTCGACCTGCGCGTCCGTGGGCACGCTGACCTTGCCGACCAGCCGACCGTCGTAGGAGTTGGTGACGTCGAAGGTGGCGTCACCGGTGGCCTCGCGGCCCGCGAGCCAGAAGGCGTGAGTGGCGGTCATAGTCGGTCCCGGCCCTTCCGCAGTGGGTGTGTACTGGGGTCTTTCCGGACCAACGGTAGGCGGGCGGGGGCGGAGCCGTGTTTGTCCGACGTGTCGGAGTCCGCGAGTGCGGCGCGCCGCTTTGGCAGAGGCGGGCGCCGGTTCGCTCCTGAAGGGCGGGCCGGGCGGGCCTATTCGCCGCCCGCGCCCGTCGCCTTGAGGGCCAGCCACAGCTCCATGCGGACGTCCGGATCGTCCAGCGAGCGGCCGAGGATCTCCTCGACGCGCCGCATCCGGTAACGCAGGGTGTGCCGGTGCACACCGAGGTCGGCGGCGGCCGCGTCCCACTGGCCGTGCCGCGAGAGCCAGGCGCGCAGCGACGCCACGAGGTCGCCGCGGCCGGTCGCGTCGTGGTCCTTGAGGGCCCGCAGGAGACCGTCGGCGAAGGCGCGTACGGCGTCGTCGGCGAGCAGCGGCACGACGGAGCCCGCCGCGACCTCCTCGTGCTCGACGAGGGCGCGCCCGCGCCGCCGGGCGACGGAGAGTGCCTGTTCGGCCTGCTTGTAGGCGGTCGCGGCGGCGATCGGTCCGGCCGGTGCGGACAGGCCCACCACGAGTTCGTCGTCCTCGCCCGCGCCGCCCTGCTCGCGCTGCGTCAGGCGGGCGCTCTCCAGGACTTCGGCGTACTGGGTGCAGGCGCCCGTCGCCGCGCCGCCGTCGGCGGCGAGCAGCACGAGCCGGTCCCCGTCGGGCACCACGAGGACGGCCTCGCCGGAGCGGGCCGCGGCGGCCTCCACGACGTCGGCGAGCCCGGTGAGCGGGTCGCCCGGGGCGGCGACGGCCGCCGCCCCCGTGCCGGGCGCGGGCCGCTCCGGCTTGTCGAGGGCCACGCGCGCGTGGCCCTCGGCGTGCGCGCGGCCCGCCGACGCGGACGCGACCTCGGCGACGATCATCCGGAACGGCGCGTCGAGCAGCCCTCCGTACAGGTCACCGGCGACGGTCCTGGCGTGCTCGGGCTCCCCCGCGAGGAGCATCCGCAGGACCGCCGCGCCGATGCGCTGCTCGGCCGCGTGCAGCGAACGGGAGCGCTCGGTGGTGAGGGTGAGCAGCGCGATGGCGGAGTGCAGCGCGTAACGCTCGGCGGTACCGAGGGCCGCGGCGGTGCCCACGGCGAGAGCGGCGCGGGGCCTGCGTCCGGTGCCGAGGGAGTGCAGCTCCACGCGGTCCTCGTCGCCGCCGCCCGGCTGCTCGCTGCCGCCGACCACGGCGCTGGCCGGGGCGGGCCGCTCACGCAGCCGCTCGACGTCGCCGACCAGCCGGGCCGCCCGGCGCCCGGCCCACTCCGGCGCGGCCGCGACCACGGCGCCCGAGGCGTCGTACAGCGCGGCCCAGCCGTCGACCTGGCCGGCGAGCGCGCCGAGCAGCCCCTCGGGCCCGCCGCTCAGCGCCTGCTTGGTCAGCTCGCGCTGGGCGGCGAATCCGGCGGTGACGGCGCGGTACTGGTCGGCGGCGATGGCGGCGGAGACGGCCTTGCTGATGGCGATGAAGGGGGTGCGGCGCGGCACTTCGAGGAGCGGGAACTCCTCCTCGCGCGCCGCGTCGACGAGGGCCTGCGGGACGGCGTCGTAGTTGACGCCGACGGCGAAGCCGAGCCCGACGACCCCGGCGCCCGCGAGCCGCTTCACATAGCGGCGCATCGTCTGCGGGTCCTCCGCGTCCAGCTTGAGCGCGGTGCACAGCAGCAGCTCGCCGCCCTCCATGTACGGCACGGGGTCGGCGAGCTCACTGACGTGGGCCCAGCGCACGGCGGTGTCCAGCCGTTCCTCCCCGGCGCGCACGGTCAGCTTGAGCGCGGAGTGATGGACGAGGGAGGCGAGCGTGGGCGGCATGAGGCCTTCAGGTGTGCGACAGGTGGTGCTCGGGTGAGGGGTGGATCCTGTGGATCTTTTGGCCGCTACGTATGAACGACCAGTGTCGATTCTGCCTCACCGTACGTACGTCTGCGGCCTCCCCGCACACCGGGCCGCCTCAGTCGCGCAGGTCCACCAGGAGCGGGGGCGCGTGCTCGCCCCGCACCGTCGTCAGGGACAGGACGGCGTGGCCGGGCGGCACGGCGTGCGCCAGTTCGGAGGCTGACCAGCGCTCGCGCTCGACCTGGCGGACGGTGACGGCCCGTGCGGTCGGGGCGTTGCCCGTGATGACGCGGCGCAGCATGTGGACGGTCTTGCCGAGGGGGGTCTCCGCGATGATCTGCCGGTCGGTGACGTCCCGGGTCTCGGTCCACTCCTTGCCCCACACCTCGGCGAAGTCCTGGCCGTCCCACGGGGTGAGGCCGGACAGCGCCATGCGGCAGCCGACGGCGCCGAGGAGCGGTCCGCGCAGGGGCCGCGGCACGTCGTCGAGGGTGCGCAGGGTCAGGACGGCGCCCGCGTTCGCGGACCGCAGCCGCTGGATGCCGCGCACGGCCTGCGGGGTCACGGCACCGGTCGCGTCGTCCAGGACCAGGCAGGCGAAGAGCGAGCGGTCGTCGCGGACGGACGCGCTGGCGACGAACTGGGCGAGCACGAGGCGCGCGAGGATCCGCGACGCGTCGGCGTGCCCGCGTTCGGGCAGGTCGATGCGGACGCGTACGGGGTGGTCGAGGGCGCGCAGGGAGAACGGCCTGCCCCGGCCCGTCGTGTCGAAGAACGAGGCGAACGCGGGCCGGTCGAGGAGTGCCACCCGGTCGGCGAGCACCGCGCCCACGTCCCCCGGGTGCCCCAGCTGCCGCTCGCGGGCGTCGAGTTCGCGGATCATCGCCTCGTGACCCGCGTCGGTGAGCGCCTGCCGCAGCGCGGCGAGCGGCTCCGGGGCGCCGTCGAGGAGGCGGCGCAGCTCGGGCACGGAGGGGAAGCGGCCGTGGACGGCGTGGTACGGCCCGATGAGCTGGGCGATGACGGTGGTGGAGCGGCGGCTGTCGCCGCCGGGGTGCGGGTCGGCGAGGTCCCCGACGAGGGCCTCGGCGAGCACCGCCGCGGCCTCGTCCGGGTCGCTCGTGCCGCCGTACAGGTCCAGGTCGTGGACGGACTCGGGGTGGCCGATGCGGATGACGACGTCGTAGCCGTCGGCGGCGCCGAGGCCGGACCCCGCGGGGCCGACGACCACGACGGCGGCGCGGCCGGCCAGGGCGCCCAGGCACAGGGACTCGGCGAGCGGCCAGACGACGCTGCCGGTCTTGCCGGCGCCCGCGGGGCCGACGGCGAGCAGCGAGGTGCCGAGCAGATCGGGCCCGAACGCGAGGCCCGTGCCGCGGTAGGCGTAGGGGTTGCGCGGGTCGTCGGCGGTCGTGCCGATCCTGACCTGGGCGGTGGCGAGGTCGTGGCGGGCGCTGCGGGCGGGCAGGTCGCGCGCGCCGGAGGGGTGCAGGCAGGCGGCGGCGCCGTCCTTCACGACGGCCGCGCTGAACGAGGCGAGGGGGTGGCTGCCACGGCGCACGCCCTGCCAGGCGCGGGCGATCCGGGCCTGGTCCACGTCGCGCATCAGTCCGGCGCGGGCGTCGGCGGCGAGCCGGTCGGCGGCGTCGGCGGCGCCCGCGGCCCGGAGCTGGGGCCAGCGTGCCGGGTCCTCCTCGGGCGCGGGCGGGCGTTCCTGGGCGACGGGGACGGCCTTGCGCCACGCCGGCAGGCCGTAGCGGCGCCAGACCTCACCCCAGCGGCCGAGCCGGCCGACGGCGATCATGATGCCGACGGCGAACACGGCGTAGTACAGGTAGACCACGACGACCGAGCCGACGGAGTGCGGCTGGGCCCAGGAGTCGGGGACCATCGCGTACAGCGGGAGCAGCCACCAGCCGCCGAGGTAGCCGTTCCAGAGCAGCGACCAGACGAGCCACCCCACGAGGAACGCGATCACCGCTCCGCTGAGGAGCTGCCGGGCCGGGGTCACTTCGGGCTCCTGCGCGGGCCGGGGCCGGTGCGCGAACCGCCAGATGCCCGGTTCGGCGGCGGGCCGCGGGGCTCTCAGCCACCCGAGGAAGGCGGCCCCGACAGCCCCGTCGGACGCTCCGGCGGCGCCGGGGGCGTGCGTGGGGCGGGGCGGCGGGGCGCTGGGGCGGGCGGGCGAACCGATGCCCGCTCCCCCGCCGGTTCCCCCATTGGCCGACACCGCCGATGGCGTCGGCGGCCCCGCGGGGCGCGGCACCGGTGTGGCGTGTGTGCCACGAGCGTCGTGCGTGCCGCCAGCGCCCTGCGTGCCGTCGGTGTCCATTGCCCTTGCCCCCTGACCTGCCGGTCTGTGTGTCCGCGGGTCAATCTAGTGCCCCCGCCTGGGGAGTTCACCGGTTACGCGCCCGGACCTGGCGCGATCCCGGCGGCACCGTCCTATGTCCACGACGGACAACGCAATCCGCGAACCGCGCCCGGATGGAGCATGCCCCACCCCGCCCTTCGCCCCTAACCTGCGAAGAAAGCACCCGAAACACCCCCAGGAGCCCCGCATGAGCGCAGTCCCGCAGGAGCGCCGCGTCGTCACCGCCATCCCCGGTCCGAAGTCGCAGGAGCTGCAGGCCCGACGTACCGCCGTGGTCGCGGCCGGCGTGGGCTCCACGCTGCCGGTCTTCACCGCCCGCGCGGGCGGCGGCATCATCGAGGACGTCGACGGCAACCGCCTGATCGACTTCGGTTCCGGCATCGCCGTGACCTCGGTCGGCGCCTCCGCCGAGGCCGTCGTGCGCCGCGCCTCCGCCCAGCTGCAGGACTTCACCCACACCTGTTTCATGGTCACGCCGTACGAGGGCTACGTCGCCGTCGCCGAGGCGCTGGCCGAGCTGACGCCGGGTGACCACGCCAAGAAGTCCGCGCTGTTCAACTCGGGCGCCGAGGCCGTCGAGAACGCCGTCAAGATCGCCCGTGCGTACACCAAGCGCCAGGCCGTCGTCGTCTTCGACCACGGCTACCACGGCCGTACGAACCTGACGATGGCGCTGACCAGCAAGAACATGCCGTACAAGAACGGCTTCGGCCCGTTCGCGCCCGAGGTCTACCGCGTGCCGGTGGCTTACGGCTACCGCTGGCTGACCGGCGCGGAGAACGCGGGCGCCGAGGCCTCCGCCCAGGCGATCGACCAGATCACCAAGCAGATCGGCGCCGACAACGTCGCCGCGATCATCATCGAGCCGGTCCTCGGCGAAGGCGGCTTCATCGAGCCGGCGAAGGGCTTCCTGCCCGCGATCCGCCAGTTCGCCGCGGACAACGGCATCGTCTTCGTCGCGGACGAGATCCAGTCCGGCTTCTGCCGCACCGGCCAGTGGTTCGCGTGCGAGGACGAGGGCATCGTCCCCGACCTCATCACGACCGCCAAGGGCATCGCGGGCGGTCTGCCGCTCGCCGCCGTGACGGGCCGCGCCGAGATCATGGACGCCGCGCACGCGGGCGGCCTCGGCGGCACCTACGGCGGCAACCCGGTGGCCTGCGCCGGTGCGCTCGGCGCCATCGAGACCATGAAGGAGCTCGACCTTAACGCCAAGGCGAAGAACATCGAGGCCATCATGAAGGCCCGCCTCGCCACCATGGCCGAGAAGTTCGACATCATCGGCGACATCCGTGGCCGCGGCGCGATGATCGCCATCGAGCTCGTCAAGGACAAGGCCACCAAGGAGCCGCACCCGGCCGCCGCCGCCGCGCTCGCCAAGGCCTGCCACGCCGAGGGTCTGCTGGTCCTCACCTGTGGCACCTACGGCAACGTGCTGCGCTTCCTTCCCCCGCTCGTCATCGGTGACGACCTGCTCAACGAGGGCCTGGACATCATCGAGACCGCGTTCGCGGGCGTCTGAGCCGCACCGGCGACTTCGGACAAGGGTCAGGGCGTGTGAAGAACGTGTGCGAGGCCGATGTCGGGTTGCTGTTCCCGCTGTCGGACACCCACGCCCTGCCGTACGGTTTCTGCAGATGAGAGAAACACCCCGCCCACAGGGGACTGTGGGCGAAACCGGGACGGAGCCTCCCCAGCCCCGCCCTGGTCGTGCCCTCGCGCACACACCCGGAGCTTCCGGCTCCGGAACTCCTCACCGATCGGATGGCCGCCCGCCCCAAACCCCCCGGGGCGTGCGGCAAACCGATCAGATCGGCCGCCCCGGAACTACCCCCCCTGTTCCGGGGCGGCCGATCGTTTTCCGCTGGGCCGCCGTTCTGAGCGCCCTGCTCTTCCTCTTCCTCACCTGGCAGATCGCCGTCGGCGGTGCGCTGCGCCGCGCGGACGAACGCCTCGGTGACGCGATCGGATCCAGCCGCCTGCCGAACCGGGCCGCCGAACTCCTCGCCGACCTCGGCGGCATCGCCGTCGCGCTCCCGGTCCTCGCCGCAGTCCTCGGCTACACCGCCTGGCGCGCCCGTCGCGACGGCGTGCCCCGCTGGTGGAAGCCCCCTGTCACCGCCGCGCTGACGATGGCCGCCGTCCCGCTCCTGGTCGTCCCGATCAAGGAGACCGTCGCCCGGACGGGCCCGGCCGTGATGGGCCCCGGCACCGGCTTCTACCCGTCGGGCCACGCCACGACGGCGGCGGTCGCGTACGGCGCCTGCCTGCTCCTTCTGCTGCCGTACGTGCGTGGCGCCTACGCACGCCGCGAACTCGTCATCGGCTACACGGCCTTGAACGCGGCGGTCGGCCTCGGTCTGGTGCGGCGCGGCTACCACTGGCCGCTGGACGTCGCCGGCGGCTGGTGCCTCTCGGTGGTCCTGCTGTACGTCATGTGCGCGGTGTGGGCGGGCCGGGCGCCCCGCGGCTGACCCGGCCGGCCCGTCGGGCTAGTCGTGCGAGTCGTCCCGCGCGAGCTGCGCCGCCGCCTCGTGCATCGCCAGTTCCAGGACCGTCGGGTCGGTGAGGGTGCCCGAGCCGTCGGGCGGGATCAGCCAGCGGACCCCGCCGACGGCGCGGCCGGGAAGGGGATGCGGCACGACGATCCAGGTGCCGCGACCCGCGCCGCGCACCCCCGTGCCGAGCCAGCGGGCGGCCGTGCCGGAGGGCACGAAGAAGCCCATGCGGGCGTCACCGAAGTCGGCGAGCACCGGGCCCGGCCGGTCGATGACACGGGTCAGCACGTCGAGCGTCGGATACCCGAGGCCGCCGGGCAGTATCAGTACGTCCCAGAGCCTGCCCGCGGGAAGGAGCGCGACCCCGAGGGGGTTGCGCTCCCATTCCCCGCGGCAGGCATCCGGATCAGGTGCCACGGACGCCAGCCACTCGACCGCCGACTTCGCCCCCGAGCCAGTCATGGCGGGACCTCCTCTTCCTGGTACGCAGCTGCCGAAAGCTGTGCGTGTCACCAGGGAGAGGAGGCCGGGGCGCGAGCATTACGCGGGTTCGGCCCACGAGTTGTCGCGGAGTCGGGTCAGCTGTCGAAGCCGAGGCCCACCTTGTCCATCGCCTTCAGCCACAGGTTGCGCCGGCCGCCGTTGTCGTCGGCGCGCGCCAGGGACCACTTGGTGAGCGCGATCCCGGTGTAGGCGAACGGCTCGGGCGGGAAGGGCAGCGGCTTCGTACGGACCATCTCCAGCTCCGTACGCTCCGTGCGCTCACCGGAGAGCAGGTCGAGCATCACGTCCGCGCCGAAGCGGGTCGCGCCCACGCCGAGGCCGGTGTACCCGGCGGCGTACGCGACGCGGCCCTTGTGGGCCGTGCCGAAGAACGCCGAGAAGCGTGAGCAGGTGTCGATGGCCCCGCCCCACGCGTGACTGAAGCGCACCCCCTCCAGCTGCGGGAAGCAGGTGAAGAACTGGCCGGCGAGCTTCGCGTACGTCTCGGGCCTGTGGTCGTGCTCGGCGCGCACCCGGCCGCCGTAGGGATAGATCGCGTCGTAGCCGCCCCACAGGATCCGGTTGTCCGCGGAGAGCCGGAAGTAATGGAACTGGTTGGCCGAGTCGCCGAGGCCCTGGCGGTTCTTCCAGCCGATGGAGGCGAGCTGGTCGTCGGTCAGGGGCTCGGTCATCAGCGCGTAGTCGTAGACCGGGACGGTGTACGAGCGCACGCGCTTGACCAGGGACGGGAAGACGTTCGTGCCGAGCGCGACGTGCTGGGCGAAGACGCGCCCGTAAGGGGTGCGGACCGCGGTCCCGGCGCCGGACGAGGAGAGTTCGAGCGCCGGGGTGTGCTCGTACAAGCGCACACCGAGGTCGAGGCAGGCCTGCTTGAGGCCCCAGGCGAGCTTGGCGGGGTGCAGCATCGCGACACCGCGCCGGTCGTACAGGGCGCCGAGGAAGGTCGGCGAGTCGACCTGTTCGCGGGTCGCGTCGGCGTCGAGCAGCTCGGTGCCGCCGGCGAGGCCCGCCTCGGTCAACTCCTGGTGGAATTCCTGGAGTTCGGTGACCTGATACGGCTCGGTGGCCACGTCCAGTTCGCCGGTGCGCTCGAAGTCGCAGTCGATGGAGTAGCGGGCGACCGCCTCCTCGATCGCGTCGAGGTTGCGGTTGCCGAGCTCCTCCAGCCTCGCGATCTCGCCGGGCCAGCGGGCCAGCCCGTTCGCGACGCCGTGTGTCAGGGAGGCGGCGCAGAATCCTCCGTTGCGGCCGGACGCCGCCCAGCCCACCTCCTGCCCTTCGAGCAGGACCACATCGCGCCCGGGGTCGCGCTCCTTGGCGAGGAGCGCGGTCCACAGGCCGCTGTAGCCGCCGCCGACGACGAGCAGGTCGCAGCGTTCGTCGCCGGTGAGCGCCGGCCGGGCCTCGGGCCTGCCGGGGTCGTCCAGCCAGTAGGACAGCGGCTTGGCGTCCGCCAGTGACTTGATCCAGTCGGTACCACGGTTCATGGCACGTGCGGCCATGATTTCAACTCCCTCAAACTGCCTTGTTCTTACGCTTGCCGATCAGCATCGCGGCAAGGACCAGCAGCACGGCGACGATGAACATCGCCGTACCGATGACATTGATCTGAACGGGCGTACCGCGCTGCGCCGATCCCCAGACGAACATGGGGAAGGTCACGGTCGAGCCCGCGTTGAAGTTGGTGATGATGAAGTCGTCGAAGGAGAGCGCGAAGGCGAGCAGCGCGCCCGCGGCGATGCCCGGCGCGGCGATCGGCAGGGTGACCCGCACGAAGGTCTGGACGGGACCGGCGTAGAGGTCCTGGGCGGCCTGTTCGAGGCGCGGGTCCATCGACATGACGCGCGCCTTGACGGCCGTCACGACGAAGCTGAGGCAGAACATGATGTGGGCGATCAGGATCGTCCAGAAGCCGAGCTGCGCGCCCATGTTGAGGAAGAGCGTGAGCAGCGAGGCGGCCATGACGACCTCGGGCATCGCCATCGGCAGGAAGATCAGCGAGTTCACGGCGCCGCGGGCCCGGAAGCGGTAGCGCACCAGGGCGAAGGCGATCATCGTGCCGAGGACGGTGGCGCCGATCGTCGCCCACAGCGCGATCTGAAGGCTCAGGGACAGCGAGCCGCACATGTCGGCGACGCCGCACGGGTTCGTCCACGCGTCGAGCGAGAACGCCTGCCACTCGTAGTTGAAGCGTCCCTTCGGCTTGTTGAAGGAGAACACCGTCACGATGACGTTGGGCAGGAGCAGATAGCCGAGGGTGACCAGACCCGCGATGACGACGAGATTGCGGCGCAGCCAGCGTACGAAGGGCATCAGACCAAGTCCTCCGTTCCGGACCGGCGGATATAGACGGTGACCATGATCAGGATCGCGGCCATCAGGATGAAGGAGAGCGCCGCCGCCGTCGGGTAGTCCAGGATCCGCAGGAACTGCGTCTGGATGACGTTGCCGACCATGCGGGTGTCGGTGGAGCCGAGCAGGTCCGCGTTGACGTAGTCACCGGCGGCGGGGATGAAGGTGAGCAGCGTTCCCGAGACGACACCCGGCATGGAGAGCGGGAACGTCACCTTGCGGAAGGTGGTGGCGGGCGAGGCGTACAGGTCGCCCGCCGCCTCGTGCAGCCGGCCGTCGATGCGCTCCAGCGAGGTGTAGAGCGGCAGGATCATGAACGGCAGGAAGTTGTACGTGAGTCCGCAGATCACGGCGAGCGGCGTCGCGAGGACGCGGTCGCCGTCCGTCATGCCGATCCAGCTCGTGACGTCCAGGACGTGCAGGGCGTTCAGCGTGCTGACGACCGGGCCGCTGTCGGACAGGATCGTCTTCCAGGCCAGCGTGCGGATCAGGAAGCTGGTGAAGAACGGCGCGATGACGAGGATGAGGACGACATTGCGCCAGCGTCCCGCTCGGAAGGCGATGAGGTAGGCGAGCGGGTAGCCGAGCGCCAGGCACAGGATCGTGGCGGCGCCCGCGTAGAGCACCGAGCGCAGGAACTGCGGCCAGTAGTCGGCGAGCGCGTCCCAGTAGGTCGCGAAGTGCCAGGTGACCTTGAAGCCGTCCTCCAGGGAACCCGTCTGGATCGACGTGGACGCCTGGTAGATCATCGGCAGGGCGAAGAAGACGACCAGCCACAGGAGGCCGGGCAGCAGCAGCCAGTACGGGACGAGACGGCCGCGCTTGCGCGGCGGGCGCGCGGTCTTGCCGGCCGGCGCCGCGGGGTTGTCCGCCGGCGCCGCGGGGGTGTCGGTGACGGTCGTCATGCGGCGGCGTCCTCCTCGACCTTCGCGGCGCCGGCCTCGATGTCCTGGGCGGCGTCGAGGCCGAACGTGTGCGCGGGGTTCCAGTGCAGGACGACCTCGGTGCCGGGGGTGAGCCGGGTGTCGCGCTCGATGTTCTGGGCGTAGACCTCGAAGGCGTCGCACAGCGGGCTGTCGACGACGTACTGCGTGGAGACGCCGATGAAGCTGCTGTCGGCGACGCGGCCGGTGATGCGGTTGCGGCCGTCGGGTATGGAGCCCGCGTCATCGGCGTGGGTGAGGGAGATCTTCTCGGGGCGCACCCCGACGAGGACCTTCCCGCCCGTGGTGGTGGCGGCCGTACACCGGGCGGCGGGCAGTACGAGCTTGCCGTCGCCGGCCTTCAGGGTGAGGTCCTCACCGCTGCGGCCGGCGACCTCGGCCTCGATGAAGTTGGACGTGCCGAGGAAGTTGGCGACGAACGTGGACCCCGGGTTCTCGTACAGGTCCGCCGGGGCGCCCAGCTGTTCGACACGGCCCGCGTTCATCACGGCGACCGTGTCGGCCATGGTCATGGCCTCCTCCTGGTCGTGCGTGACGTGGATGAACGTGATGCCCACCTCGGTCTGGATGCGCTTGAGTTCGAGCTGCATCTGGCGGCGCAGCTTGAGGTCGAGGGCGCCGAGCGGCTCGTCGAGGAGCAGCACCTTGGGGTGGTTGATCAGGGCGCGCGCCACGGCGACGCGCTGCTGCTGGCCGCCGGAGAGCTGGTGCGGCTTCTTGCGGGCCTGCTCGCCGAGCTGGACCAGGTCGAGCATCTCCCCGACCTGCTTCTTCACGGACTTGATGCCGCGACGGCGCAGGCCGAAGGCGACGTTCTCGAAGATGTCGAGGTGCGGGAAGAGCGCGTACGACTGGAAGACGGTGTTCACCGGGCGCTTGTAGGGGGGCAGCGCGGTGACGTCCTGGTCGCCGAGCATGACCGTGCCGGAGCTGGGCTCCTCCAGCCCGGCGATCATCCGCAGGGTCGTGGTCTTGCCGCAGCCCGAGGCGCCGAGGAGCGCGAAGAAGGAGCCCTGCGGCACGGTCAGGTCGAGCGGCTTGACGGCGGTGAAGGAGCCGTAGGTCTTGCTGATCCCGGCAAGGCGGACGTCGCCGCCGTTTTCTGTCGTCATGGTGCAGTCCAGGGAGTCGTGGGGTCAGGGGGCTCGGTGCTGCGGCTCTCACGCGCCGGTGAGCTGGGCGAACTTCTCCTCGAACGCCTTGTCTTCCTTGGACGTGAGCGAGCGGAAGCCGTGCGCCTTGGCACTCATGGTCTTGTCGGGAACGATCAGCGGGTCGTTCGCGATCTTCTTGTCGATCTTGGCGAGTTCGGGCTTCACGCCGTCGACGGGGGTGACGTAGTTGATCCAGGCGGCCAGCTCGGCGGCGACCGGAGGCTCGTAGTAGTAGTCGATGAGCCTTTCGGCGTTCGTCTTGTGACGGGCCTTGTTGGGGATCAGCATGTTGTCCGTCCCGTACATGAAACCGCTGTCGGGGATGTGGAACTTGATGTCGGGGTTGTCCACCTGGAGCTGCACGATGTCGCCCGACCAGGCGAGACAGGCCGCGAGGTCGCCCTTGCTCAGGTCGGAGATGTAGTCGTTGCCGGTGAAGCGGCGGACCTGCTTGCTGTCGACGGCCTTCTGCATCCGGGCTATCGCCGCGTCGAAGTCGTCGGCGGTGAAGGTGCCCGGGTCCTTGCCCATGTCGAGCAGCGTCATCCCGACGGTGTCGCGCATCTCGGAGAGCAGGCCGACCTTGCCCTTCAGCTTGGGGTCGTCGAGCAGCTGCGAGACCGAGGTGACCTCCCTGCCGTTCGTGGCCTTGGTGTTGTACGCGACGACCACGGCGATGCCCTGCCACGGGTACGAGTAGGCGCGGCCCGGGTCCCAGTCGGGGCTGCGGAACTGCGGGGACAGGTTCGCGTACGCGTGGGGCAGGTTGGCGGGGTCGAGCTTCTGGACCCAGCCGAAGCGGATCAGCCGCGCGGCCAGCCAGTCGGTCAGGACGATGAGGTCCCGGCCGGTGTCCTGACCCGCCGCGAGCTGCGGCTTGATCTTTCCGAAGAACTCGACGTTGTCGTTGATGTCCTCGGTGTACTTGACCTGGATCCCGGTGCGCTTGGTGAACGCGTCCAGGGTGGGCCGGTGCTTCTCGTCGTCGCTGAGGTCGATGTACTCGGTCCAGTTGGAGAAGTTGACCACCTTCTCCTTGTCCGAGTGGTCCTCGGACGAGACGCCGCCCTGGGTCTTGCTCGCCGCGGGGATGCCGCAGGCGCTCAGCGACCCGATCCCGCCGACGGCGAGCGCGCCGCCCGCGGAGGCGCGCAGCAGGGAACGGCGGGTCATGGCCGCCCTGCCGTTGCGGAAACTGCGCCGCATGGCGGCGAGTTGTACCGGGGACAGGCTGTCGGGCTCGTACTGCTCCATGCGCTTGGATGCCCTTTCGGGAGGGTCCCTTGCGGGAGGGTGTGCGGCCGCCCCTGGGGGGCGGCCCGATGACTATCGGTCCCCGAAGATCGTGCGGTGCCAGTCCTTCCGGGCGACCGCGGTGTTGTCGAACATGACGTGCTTGATCTGCGTGTACTCCTCGAAGGAGTAGGCAGACATGTCCTTGCCGAAGCCGGACGCCTTGTAGCCGCCGTGCGGCATCTCGCTGAGGATCGGGATGTGGTCGTTGACCCAGACGCAGCCCGCCTTGATGTCGCGGGTGGCGCGGTTCGCCCGGAACACGTCCCTGGTCCAGGCCGAGGCGGCCAGGCCGTAGGGGGTGTCGTTGGCGAGGCGGATGCCCTCGTCGTCGCTGTCGAAGGGCAGCACGACGAGCACCGGGCCGAAGATCTCGGCCTGGACGATCTCACTGTCCTGGGCGGCGTCCGCGACGAGGGTCGGCCGGTAGTACGCGCCCTGCTCGAGGTCACCCCGGGGGATGACGCCGCCGGCGACCACGCGCGCGTAGGAGCGGGCGCGGTCGACGAATCCGGCGACACGGTCGCGCTGGGCGTGCGAGATCAGCGGGCCGAGGTCGGTGTCCGGCGCGAACGGGTCGCCCACCCGGATGCTCTCCATGAGGTCCGCGACGCCCTGCACGAAGGCGTCGTAGAGGGGGCGCTGCACGTACGCGCGCGTGGCGGCGGTGCAGTCCTGGCCCGTGTTGATCAGGGCGCCCGCGACCGCGCCGTGCACGGCGGCCTCCAGGTCGGCGTCGTCGAAGACGACGAACGGCGCCTTTCCGCCGAGCTCCAGATGCAGCCGCTTCACGGTGGAGGTGGCGATCTCGGCGACGCGCTTGCCGACGCCCGTCGACCCGGTGAAGGAGGTCATGGCGACGTCGGGGTGGGCGACGAGGTGCTCGCCGGCGTCCCTGCCCGCGCCCGTGACGATGTTGACGACACCGTCGGGGATGCCCGCCTCGGTCGCGGCCTGTGCGAACAGGAGGGAGGTGAGCGGGGTCAGCTCGGCGGGCTTGAGCACGATGGTGTTGCCCGCGGCGATCGCCGGAAGGACCTTCCAGGCGGCCATCTGGAGCGGGTAGTTCCAGGGGGCGATGGACCCGACGACGCCGATGGGCTCGCGCCGCACGTACGAGGTGTGGTCGCCGCTGTACTCGCCGGCGGACTGGCCCTGGAGGTGCCGGGCGGCGCCCGCGAAGAACGCGGTGTTGTCGACGGTCCCGGGGACGTCGAACTCGCGGCTCAGCTTGAGGGGCTTGCCGCACTGCAGGGACTCGGCCTGGGCGAGGTCCTCGGCGCGCTCGGCCAGGACGCCCGCGAAGCGGTGCATCGCGTCGGAACGCTCGCCCGGCGTGGCGCCGGCCCAGCCGGGGAAGGCCTCGCGGGCGGCCGCGACGGCGGCGTCGACGTCCTCGGTGCCGGCCAGCTCGTAGGTGTAGACGTCCTGGCCCGTGGCCGGGTCGACGACTGCGTGGGTGCGGCCGGATGTGCCCTTGGTGAGGCGGCCCGCGATGTACTGGGCGCCTTCGGCGAACCGGTCCTGGGCCTGGAAGCGGGTGCTGTTGCCAGGGTTGTGCATTATCGCTCTCCTCCGCCGGAGCCCCGTCCCGCGGGGCCGGCGTAGCTCCAGCTCGATTTGAGTGCCGATCCTGGCAGAGGCGATGTACTGCAACAAGTGATTCCGTTGTTGCCTTTTGGTTACGCGACGGAATCTGTCGACCAGGTGTCGAGTCCCCCTGAAAAAGCAGGGACGGAGTGTCAGTGGTGCGTGCCACACTCGCGTGCATGGGGAAGATCGACAAGCCTGAGGGGAACGCGTCCATCCACGATCGGGACTCGCTGGTCAGGGCGGTGGAAGCGGGTGTACGGGTCAAGTACCTGTACTTCTGGGGGCACACACCGCGGGCCGACGGCACGGTCGGGGCGAGCTGCCTGAGTCAGTGGTGGGTCGCGCCGTTCACGGTGGACGGGGTCGAGTACGCGACGGCCGAGCACTGGATGATGGCCGCGAAGGCCCGGCTGTTCGGTGACGCCGAGGCCGAGCGCAGAGCCGTCGGGGCGGCGCATCCCTCGCAGGCGAAGAAAGCCGGGCGCCTCGTGCGCGGCTTCGACGAGGACGTCTGGGCGCGCGAGCGGTTCGGGATCGTCGTCGAGGGCAGCGTGCACAAGTTCGCGGCGCACGCGGATCTGCGGGAGTTCCTGCTCGGGACGGGCGGGCGAAGCGAGATGGGGGTCCCCCCGGCCGAAGGCTGGGGGCGCGTCCTGGTCGAGGCCAGCCCGCTCGACCGCGTGTGGGGCATCGGCCTCGCGGCCGACGCGCCTGCGGCCGCCGATCCGAGACGGTGGCGCGGCGCCAATCTGCTGGGGTTCGCGCTGATGGCGGCGCGTGAGCGGCTGGCGGACCGGGCCTGACGGCCCGGCCCCGCCCGCGGTGTCCTACAGGGCGGCGGAGTAGCCGCTGTCGTCGCCGCTGTCGCTGTCGCTCGACGAATCGCCGTATGCGATGACGAAGAACATCATGATCAGCGCGAGCACCAGACCGCCGATGCCGCAGATCAGTCCGGCCAGGGCCTGGCCACGGTTGGTGGCCTCGCCCCGGTGCGCCTTCGCGCGGCCGATCGCGCCGAAGATGATGGCGAGGATGCCGACGATGATCGCGATCGGCCACAGGATGAAGCCGGCGGCCGAGATGATCCCGAGCGTCAGAGCGGCGACGCCCATGCCGTTGGCGGGTTGCGGCTGCATCCCGGGCCAGCCGTAGCCGGGAACGCCGTGGGCCGTCGAGGCCGGGCCGGTCGCCGCGTGCCGGCCGTAGCCGTAGCCGTACGGGGCGGCCGGGTAGCCGTACTGCATCTGCCCCGGCCCGTCGGGCGAGACGGGCGGCGGGGGCACGGGCTCACCCGGCGGCGCGAAGGGGTTGGCCCCCGGCGCCCAGGGGGCCCCGGCCTGCGCCGCCGGATAGCCGGGGGGCATGCCGTAGGGGGCACCCGGCGGCTGTGCGTGCGGGTGCTGGTGCGGCTGTTGCGACCAGCGGCCGGGAGCCGTCGCGGCGCCCGGGGAAGGCGGGGCGAACGGGTTGTACGGCTCGCTGGGCGAAGTGGGTGCGGAGGGCGCTGCGAAGGGGTCCACCTGCGTTTCGGCGGGGGACGGCGGCGCGAACGGGTTCACCGGCGCCGGAGCAACGGCCCCGGCCTCCCCCTGTGCCACATCCCCCGGCACGGCGTCCCGCGGGCCCGACTCCGCCGGAGCCGCCCACGGGTCCGGTTCCCGCTTCCCCAGGGACACCCCCTCCCCAGGCTGCTCCCCCGGCCCCCGCTCCGGCGCAGCCGCCGAACCGTAGCCGCCCTCAGCGCGCTCGGCGCCCTCTCTGCCTTCTGTGTCCTCGGACATCGCTCGCTCGTCCCCCTTCTGCTCCCACCCGGACGTCCCGTCATGCTACGGCCGCCGCCGGGTCGCGGACCTGGCCCGCCTACGATGACTGCGACCCACCCGATCAGTCGATCATCCAAGTTCCTGGGGAGGAATCCGTGACCGATCTGCATGCCTTCATCGCCGGACTGCCAAAGGCAGAGCTGCATGTGCACCATGTCGGCTCGGCGTCCCCCCGGATCGTCTCCACGCTCGCGGCCCGCCACCCGGACTCCAAGGTCCCGACGGACCCCGAGGCACTGGCCGACTACTTCACGTTCACGGACTTCGCGCACTTCATCGACGTATACCTCTCGGTCGTCGACCTCGTGCGCACGCCGGAGGACGTCCGCCTCCTCACGTTCGAGGTCGCTCGGGACATGGCCCGGCAGAACGTGCGCTACGCCGAACTGACCCTCACCCCGTACTCCTCCGTCCGCCGCGGCATCGACGAGTACGGCTTCATGGAGGCGATCGAGGACGCCCGCAAGGCGGCCGAGGCCGAGTTCGGCACCATCCTGCGCTGGTGCTTCGACATCCCCGGCGAGGCCGGGCTCGAGTCCGCCGAGGAGACCGTGCGGCTCGCGACCACCGACACGATCCGTCCGGAGGGCCTCGTCTCCTTCGGGCTCGGCGGGCCCGAGATCGGCGTGCCGCGGCCCCAGTTCAAGCCGTACTTCGACCGGGCGATCGCCGCGGGCCTGCACTCCGTACCGCACGCCGGCGAGACCACGGGCCCCGGCACGGTCTGGGACGCCCTGGTCCACCTCGGCGCCGAACGCATCGGACACGGCACGACGTCCGCCCAGGACCCGGAGCTCCTCGCCCACCTCGCCGAGCACCGCATCCCGCTCGAGGTCTGCCCGACGTCGAACATCGCGACGCGCGCCGTGAAGACCCTGGAGGAGCACCCCGTCAAGCAGTTCGTCGACGCCGGGGTCGTCGTCACCGTCAACTCCGACGACCCGCCGATGTTCGGCACGGACCTCAACAACGAGTACGCCGTCGCGGCCCGCCTCCTCGACCTCGACGAGCGGGGCGTGGCCGCGCTCGCCAGGAACGCGGTGGACGCGTCGTTCCTCGACGAGCCGGGCAAGGCCCGTATCGCCGCGGAGATCGACGCGTACACGGACACGTGGCTCGCCGGAGCCTGACCGGCTGACCACAATGGGCCCATGCGTACCGTGACTGCCGTGGCCCACCGGGGTGACCCCTACCGCGTCCGTGAGAACACCCTCGCCTCCCTGCGCTCCGCGCTGGAGCAGGGGGCGGACGCGGTCGAGATCGACGTCCGTCTGACCCGCGACGGCGTGCCCGTGCTGCTGCACGACTCCACTCTCAAGCGGCTGTGGGACCACGACCGCCCGCTCTCCGCGCTCTCGTACGACGAGGTGCGCGGCCTCACCGCGGGCGGCGTGCCCACCCTCGAACAGGCCTTGGAGGTACTGGCCGAGCGGCGGGTGATGGTGGACCTGCCGGGCGCGGACGCGCGCGTGGTCCGTACGGTCATCGGGGTCATCCGGGACTGCGGCGCCGACGAGCGTGCCTACTACTGCGCGGGCGCGGAGACGATGCTGGCGGTGCGGCGCGCGGACCCGGCCGCCGAGATCGCGCTGACGTGGACGACGCTGGCCCCGCCGCGGCCCGGGCTGCTCGAAGCGGTCGGGCCGGCCTGGCTCAACTACCGTTTCCCGCTGGTCAGTCGGGAGCTGGCGGCCCATGTGCACCGCCAGGGCCTGCTGGTCTCCGCGTGGACCCCGGACACGAAGTCGGCGATGCGCCGCCTCCTCGGCCTCGGCGTCGACTCGATCACGACGAACCGCATCGACGTGCTGTGCGGACTGCGCGGCAACTGACCGCCGGACCCCGCCCCTTAGGGGTGAACCCCCACAACTTCCTTTCCTCCGGGGTCGGTTGGCCCTGGCCGACTCCAGGGACGGTGCCCTCCTCACCGACGATCCGGTGCTCTTCGGGCCGCCGCAGGATGGCCGTGTCCGCAAAGCCGCCTCACCTCGCCCGGAGCGCCGCATGCCCGCACGCACCCGCCGTACCGTCCTTGCCTCCGCCCTCGTCCTCGGCCTCGCCGCGGGCCCGCTCGCCGTACCGGCCCTGGCGGACGCGCCCGCCCGGGCCTCGGCCACGGCGCACCGCCCGGACCAGGCCGCGCTGCGCGAGGCGATCTCCGGGCTGCCGAACGCGGACGCGACTGCCGCGCTCGTGCGCGTCGGCGGCACGGACGGCACCTGGCGCGGCAGTTCCGGCGTGCGTGACCTGGCCTCGGGACGTGCCGCGCTCGACGAAGGCCGGTTCCGCGCGGGCTCGACGACGAAGGTCGTCACGGCGGCGGTCGTGCTCCAGCTCGCCGCCGAGCGCCGCGTGAATCTGGACGCGCCGGTGCAGCACTATCTGCCGGACCTCTTCGAGGGGAAGGGCTTCCGGCCCATATCCGTACGCCGGCTGCTGAACCACACCAGCGGCATCCAGGCCGGTGACGGCTTCGGCGACGACTTCGAGGACGCGTACGCGCACCGCTTCGACACCCTCACCCCGCAGGCCGTCGTGGCGTCGGCGCTCGCGAAGGGCCCGTCGTTCGACCCGGGCCGGCGGCAGCAGTACCTCAACATCAACTACACGGTTCTCGGCATGCTGATCGAGAAGGTCACTGGTCACACGTACGCGGACGAGGCCACCCGGCGCGTCCTGCGTCCCGCCGGGATGCGCGCCACGTCGTTCCCGGGCGCCGATCCCGTGATCCACGGCCCGCACAACCGCGGCTACCAGCTGGACCGCGGCCGGTTCGTCGACGTGACCGAGTGGAACCAGTCCGACCGGTGGGCGGCCGGCGACATGATCTCCACGACGGAGGACCTGGAGCGGCTGCTGCGGGCGCTCTTCGGCGGCCGCCTCGTGCCCGGGCCCCAGCTCGAGGAGATGTTCACGGTGCCCTCGGACGTGCCGGGGGCGACCATGAGCGCGGGGCTCCAGCGCCTCGAGGCCGGCGGCACGGTGTACTGGGGCAAATCCGGATCCCGCTACGGGTACGTGACCGGGCTCGCCGCGACCCGCGATCTGTCACGGACCGTGGTCTACTCCGTCGGCGCGACGGACGCCAAGGGCGACGCGATGAATCCCGTCGCCGAGCGCATCATCATGGCGGCGGTCAAGGGCTGACCGGCCCGCCAGTACCCCGTCCGGGCGGTGCTGGGCCGTTCGAGTGGCGCATCTCACGGGACCCCTTTAGCGTCGGAACGAGCACCACGGGGCCCAGGGCCCCCCGATCTGCCGGGAGGGTACTTTGCGGAGCAAAACACTGAAGGCGGCGCTCACACTCAGTGCTGCCTCATCCCTCGCAGCAGCCATGGTTCCGGCCTCCGCCTCCACCGCGGCGCCGAAGCCACAGCCACAGCACTCCGACACGGTGCTCGTCGACTGCACCTGGCAGCCACAGGTGCGGCCCACCGACTTCATGCTCGCGTGCGGGGACGGCAACAGCCTCCTCACCTCGCTCAAGTGGTCGCAATGGGGTCCGTCCTCGGCGGTGGCCACGGGCAATAGCGTGGTCAACGACTGCAAGCCGTACTGCGCGGCGGGCAAGTTCCGCACGTACCGCGTCACGGTCCGCCTCGACCAGCCGCGGTCCTGGACCAAGCACCACGACCGCCGGCACTACTCGCGCATCACGCTCACCTATCCGGACGGCCACCCGGAGGCGTTCCGGCGGGTCATGACCACGCCCCTGTGGAACTGACCGCGCCGAAGCCGGCCGGTCCCCTCACAGCCCCGCGATCGCGTTCCACCGCTTGGCGAGTTCCGGGCGTTCCTTCGACGTGATGTCGCGTGCGATGGCGAGCCGCGCGCGCATCGTGGCGTCGGGGAAGATCAGCGGGTCCTCGGCGAGGGCCGCGGTGTCCTTGTCCTTGGAGTCGGCGAGGATCTCGCGGGCGGCCGGCACGGGGCTCACGTAGTTGACCCAGGTGGCCAGCTCGGCGGCGACCTCCGGCCGGTAGTAGAAGTCGATGAGGCGCTCGGCGTTGCGCTTGTGGTCGGCGAGGTTGGGGATCATCAGCGACTCGGCCCACAGCTCGCCGCCCTCCTCCGGCACGACGAACTCGATGTCCGGGTCGTCGGCCTGGAGCTGGATGACGTCACCGCTGTAGGCCTGGCAGGCGAGGACATCGCCGCTGGAGAGGTCCTTGATGTAGTCGTTGCCGGTGAAGCGGCGGATGTGGTGGCTCTTGACGAGCTTCTCGACCTGGTCGCACACGTGGTGGAAGTCGTCCGGGGTCCACCGGGTGATGTCGACGCCGTTGCCCTGCATGAGCAGCGCGAACGACTCGTCGAGCCCGGACAGCAGCGTGACCTTGCCCTTGAGGTCGGCCGCCCACAGATCGGACACGTGCTTGATCTCGCGGCCGACCCTGCGCTTGTTGTACGCGATGCCGGTGATGCCGGACTGCCACGGCACGGTGTACTTGCGGCCGGGGTCGAAGTGCGGTGAACGCAGCAGCGGGTCGAGGTACTTGGCGACGTGCGGCTGACGGGCGCGGTCCATCTCCTGGACCCAGCCGAGCGTCACGAACTTGGCGCACATCCAGTCGCTGATGACGATGAGGTCCCGGCCGGTCTTCTGGTGGTTCATCAGGGACGGGCTGATCTTGCCGAAGAACTCGTCGTTGTCGTTGATCTCTTCGGTGTACTTGACGTCGATCCCGGTCTGCTTCTGGAAGGCGTCGAGCGTGGGCCGCTTCGACGGATCGTCGTCGTCCACGTCGATGTAGAGCGGCCAGTTGGCGAAGACGAGCCGCTTGTCGGTGCCGGACCGGTCGGTCGCGGCGCGGTCGCCCGGCGCGACGTACGCGGCGGGCACACCGCATCCCGAGGCGAGCGCGCCGACCGCGGCGGCCGCGGCGCCACCGCCCAGGGCGCGCATCAGGGAACGGCGGGACAGGGACTGCTTGGGGTTCCTCGAGGTCGCTCGCACCTGTGCAGGATGCCCGCGGCCGGCGGGCCCGGACAATGGACGCTGCGTCAAGCCGACGGGGTGAGAGCCGACACACTGTCGATCACCCGGCGCCCGCCGTGCGGTGGCGCTCCCCGGACACGCCACCGCCCCCGCGCGGCCGGAGCCATGCGGGGGCGGTGGAGCGGATCGGTGCCGCCGATCAGCCCTCGATCGACGTCATGACGTGCTTGATGCGCGTGTAGTCGTCGAAGCCGTACGCCGACAGGTCCTTGCCGTAGCCGGACTTCTTGAAGCCGCCGTGCGGCATCTCGGCGACCAGCGGGATGTGGGTGTTGATCCACACGCAGCCGAAGTCGAGGATCTTGGACATGCGCATCGCGCGCGCGTGGTCCTTCGTCCAGACCGAGGAGGCCAGCGCGTACTCCACGCCGTTCGCCCACTCGACGGCCTGCGCCTCGTCCGCGAAGGACTGGACGGTGATGACCGGGCCGAAGACCTCGTTCTGGATGATCTCGTCGTCCTGCTTGACGCCCGAGACGACGGTCGGGGCGTAGAAGTAGCCCTTGTCGCCGACGCGGTGGCCGCCGGCCTCGACCTTGGCGTGCGCCGGGAGGCGCTCGATGAAGCCGGTGACCTGGGCGAGCTGGTTCGGGTTGTTGAGCGGCCCGTAGAGCACGTCCTCGTCGTCCGGCTGGCCGGTCTTCGTGTCGGCCGCCGCCTTGGCGAGGGCCTGGACGAACTCGTCGTGGATGGACTCGTGGACGAGGACGCGGGTGGCGGCGGTGCAGTCCTGGCCCGCGTTGAAGAAGCCCGCCGTCGAGATGTCCTCGACGGCCTTGGCGATGTCGGTGTCCTCGAAGACGACTACCGGAGCCTTGCCACCGAGCTCCAGGTGGACGCGCTTGACGTCCTTGGCGGCGGACTCGGCGACCGAGATGCCGGCGCGCACGGAGCCGGTGATGGAGGCCATCGCCGGGGTCTTGTGCTCGACCATCGCGCGGCCGGTCTCGCGGTCACCACAGATGACGTTGAAGACGCCCTTGGGGACGATGGAGCCGATGATCTCGGCGATCAGGACCGTGGAGGCCGGGGTGGTGTCCGACGGCTTCAGGACGACCGTGTTGCCGGCGGCGAGCGCCGGGGCGAACTTCCAGACGGCCATCATCATCGGGTAGTTCCACGGCGCGACCTGGGCGCAGACGCCGATGGGCTCGCGGCGGATGATCGAGGTCAGGCCCTCCATGTACTCGCCGGCCGAGCGGCCCTCGAGCATGCGCGCCGCACCCGCGAAGAAGCGGATCTGGTCGACCATGGGCGGGATTTCCTCGGACCGGGTCAGGCCGGTCGGCTTGCCGGTGTTCTCGACCTCGGCGGCGATGAGTTCCTCGGCCCGCTCCTCGAACGCGTCCGCGATCTTGAGGAGGGCCTTCTGGCGCTCACTGGGCGTGAGGTCGCGCCAGGCCGGGAACGCGGCCTCGGCGGCGGCCATGGCGGCGTCCACATCGGCGTCGCCGGACAGCGGGGCGGTCGCGTACGCCTCACCGTTGGCCGGGTTGACCACCTCGGTGGTCCGTCCGTCGGCGGCGTCCCGGAACTCACCGTCGATGTAATTGCGCAGACGACGCAGCTCGCTGGTCACTGAGGCGGCCCTCCTGGTCGGATGTCCATTGGATGAGATACCACCCTAATCTGTCGCCCCACGCTTTCAACACCCCCCACCCCGCCAGATCTGCGAAATCCGTGAACTTCGAGCCCTCAAACAACGAATTTCATCGATCCAGGCTTGCGGAACTGTCGACTCCTCGTGCATGGTGGGGGACGTGGCCAGTCGCAGCGCAGACCCAAAGGGATCGAGGAACGGCACCGGCACCCCGCCGCTCGACGCCGTTTCCCTCGCCATCATCGAACAGCTCCAGGAAGACGGGCGTAGGCCGTACGCCGCCATCGGCAAGGCCGTCGGCCTCTCCGAAGCGGCCGTGCGACAGCGCGTCCAGAAGCTGCTCGACCAGGGCGTGATGCAGATCGTCGCCGTCACGGACCCGCTCACCGTGGGATTCCGCAGGCAGGCGATGGTCGGCATCAACGCGGAGGGCGACCTCGATCCCGTCGCCGAAGCGCTGACGGCCATGCCGGAAGTCGAGTACGTGGTCATGACCGCGGGCTCGTTCGACCTCCTCGCGGAGGTCGTGTGTGAGGACGACGACCAGCTCCTGGACGTCATCAACAAACGCATCCGGGCCCTTCCCGGCGTGCGCTCCACCGAGAGCTTCGTCTACCTCAAGCTCAAGAAGCAGACCTATATGTGGGGAACCCGATAGCCGTGAGCAAGGACCTCAGCCGAACCGCGTACGACCACCTGTGGATGCACTTCACCCGCATGTCGTCGTACGAGAACGCGCCCGTTCCCACCATCGTGCGTGGCGAGGGCACCTACATCTACGACGACAAGGGCAAGAAGTACCTCGACGGGCTCGCGGGCCTGTTCGTCGTGCAGGCCGGCCACGGACGCAGGGAGCTCGCCGAGGTCGCCGCCAAGCAGGCGTCCGAGCTGGCCTTCTTCCCCGTGTGGTCGTACGCCCACCCGAAGGCTGTGGAGCTGGCCGAGCGCCTCGCCCACTACGCCCCGGGTGACCTCAACAAGGTCTTCTTCTCCACCGGTGGTGGCGAGGCCGTCGAGACCGCCTGGAAGCTTGCGAAGCAGTACCACAAGCTGAACGGCAACCACACCAAGTACAAGGTGATCTCCCGCGCGGTGGCCTACCACGGCACCCCGCAGGGCGCGCTGTCCATCACCGGCCTGCCGGGCCTGAAGGCCCCGTTCGAGCCGCTGGTGCCGGGCGCGCACAAGGTCCCGAACACCAACATCTACCGCGCCCCGATCCACGGCGACGACCCCGAGGCCTTCGGCCGCTGGGCCGCCGACCAGATCGAGCAGGAGATCCTCTTCGAGGGCCCCGAGACCGTCGCCGCGGTCTTCCTCGAGCCCGTGCAGAACGCCGGTGGCTGCTTCCCGCCGCCGCCCGGCTACTTCCAGCGCGTGCGCGAGATCTGTGACCAGTACGACGTGCTGCTCGTGTCGGACGAGGTCATCTGCGCCTTCGGCCGCCTCGGCACGATGTTCGCCTGTGACAAGTTCGGCTACATCCCGGACATCATCACCTGCGCCAAGGGCATGACCTCGGGCTACTCCCCGATCGGTGCGACCATCGTCTCCGACCGGATCGCCGCGCCGTTCTACAAGGGTGACAACACCTTCCTGCACGGCTACACCTTCGGTGGCCACCCGGTCTCCTCGGCCGTGGCGCTCGCCAACCTCGACCTGTTCGAGCGCGAGGGTCTCAACCAGCACGTGCTCGACAACGAGGCCAACTTCCTCAAGACGCTGCAGAAGCTGCACGACCTGCCGATCGTCGGCGACGTCCGCGGCAACGGCTTCTTCTACGGCATCGAGCTCGTCAAGGACAAGGCCACCAAGGAGTCCTTCACGGACGAGGAGTCGGAGCGCGTGCTCTACGGCTTCGTGTCCAAGAAGCTCTACGAGTACGGCCTGTACTGCCGCGCCGACGACCGTGGTGACCCGGTCATCCAGCTGTCGCCGCCGCTGATCTCGGACCAGTCCACGTTCGACGAGATCGAGGGCATCATCCGCCAGGTCCTCACGGAGGCCTGGAGCAAGATCTGAGCCTGACGGCTCCCGCGGCCCGGCTGCGCCCATCCGAGTGAGATGGGGGCGGCCGGGCCGCGTCATTTCCCGACCCGCGCCGGCGAATACCTAGCGTGCCCAGTGACCGATCGGCCCTGCCTTCGTTCCCCCGTAAGGGGGACGGCTCGTCTACGGCATTTCTGATCTGCAGTCTCTGAACGAGGTGTTCGCCATGGTGGCCCCGCCGGACAACGACGTGCTCTGGGCACGTGCCCTGCACTTCTCCCACAACGGCTCGCCCGCGCTCACCGGCGTTTCGCTCGGTGTCCGCGAGAGCGAGATCCTCGCCGTCACAGGACCGCGTGGCAGCGGCAAGACGACGCTCCTGCAGTGCCTCTCCGGCCAGCTCCTGCCGCAGCAGGGCGAGGTCTGGTTCAACAGCACCCCCGTGCACACCATGGGCCCGCTCGTCCGGGAACGGCTGCGCCGCGACCGCTTCGCCTGGATCGACCCCGAGCCGCACCTCGTGCCCGAGCTGAACGCCTGGGAGAACACGGCGCTCGCCCTGATGATGCGCGGCGGCAGCCGCCGCGCCGCCAAGGCCTCCGCCCTGGAGTGGCTGGAGCGGCTCGACATCGGCATGTGCGCCCGCAAGCGCCCGCACGCCCTGCTCCAGTCGGAGCGCCAGCGCGTGGCCATCGCCCGCGCCCTGGTCACCGCACCCTCCGTGCTCTTCGCCGACGAGCCCACGGCGCCCCTGCACCGAGCCGACCGCGCCCACGTCCTGCGCACCCTGATGGCCGCGGCCCGCTCGCACGGCATCACCGTCGTCCTCGCCACGCACGACACCGAGGTGGCCGCCCTGGCCGACCGCTCGGTGTCGCTCCTCGACGGGCGCCGCGTGAACACGGTCCATCTGCCCGGGGTACCCGGCGGCACCGACGCGGAAGGCCGGGCCGCGTGCTCGCTCTCCGTCTAGCCCGCGGGGGCCGGCCCCTCGTCCAGTTCCGCAGGCTCCTGGTCGCGGCCGCCTCCGCCGGCACAGGATTCCTCCTGCTGTGCACGCTCGGCTACGCGATGGGCCACCCCGACGCCTCGACCGGATCCGTACTGCGCCTCGCCTGGTGCCTGGTGCCCATCGCCGCGACCGTCCACCTCGCCGTCGCCGTCGCCCGCACCGACCCGGGCACCCGGCCGCGTCCGGGCCTGTCCGCGGTCGGCCTGGGGCCCGCGCGCCTCACCCTGATCTCGGCGGTCTCCACCGCGGCCGCCTGCACGCTCGGCTCGATGCTGGCGCTGCTGTTCTTCCTGCACCTGCGCGGCGACTTCTCCGGGCTGCCCTTCGACGGCGCCGCCCGCGACCTCCTCGCCGCCGACCGGCCCCTGCCCCTGGCCGCCACCCTGACCCTGCTCGCCCTGGTCCCGCTCGCCGCGTCCACCGCCTCCGCCGTCGTGCTGCGCCCGCGCGCCGTCAAGGCCGGCGAGCCGCAGCCGGATCCGCGCGATCCCGCCGCCCCGGTACCCGCGCCGACCGGTCTGCCCTGGGGCGTGGCCCTGCTGGCTGCGGGCCTCGCCGTGGAGACGTACGCCTCCCGCGCGCAGGGCACCGCGGGGTTCCCCATGCCGGGCGGTCTGGGCGGCAGCCCGGCAGGCGTGCTGGCCGGCTGGACGCTGACGGCCCTCGGCCTCGCGCTCGCGGGTCCCGGGCTCACGTACCAGTGCGGCCGGGCCCTTCAGGCGGTGCGGCCCGGAGCGGCGCGGCTCCTGGCGGGCCGGGTGCTCCAGGAGGAGGCCCGCCGCATCGGCCGCCCCCTGGGCGTGGTCTGCGCAGTGGCCTCCGGTGCGTACGCGGGGCTCACCCTCTGGTCGGGGCGTCAGCCCGACCTCGGTCCGATGTCCGCGCTCGGCGCCGTCCTCGTCATGGGCTGTACGGTCGCCACGCTCCTGACGGCCGCGATCGAGGCCAAGCACGCCCGCTCCGACACCACGGCCGCCCTGCTCCGGCTCGGCGCCCCCGTGAGTCTCCTGCGGAGTGCGGCCGGGCTGCGCGCGGCCGCACTGCTCGCCGTGTTCGGGCCGCTGACGTGGGTGGTCGCGGAACTGGCGGCGCTCCCGCTCGCCGGCTGAGCGGAGCCCGCACAAGGAAATCCAAGGAGAGTGCGCGGCGGGCGATGAGTTACCGGTCGGCGGCCCGTCTAACTCTGCGTACGGCACAGCGACGCCGCACCGACACCAGCGAGCGAAAGAGACGGACCGCCATGTACCAGCAGATGATCTTCCCGAACCTCGCCGTGAACGACCTCGACGCGTCGAAGAAGTTCTTCACCGAGCTCGGGTACTCGATCAACCCGCAGTTCTCCGACGAGACCTGCGCCTCCGTGGTCGTCAGCGAGCACATCGTGGTCATGCTGCTCACCAAGGAGAAGTACGCCGCCTTCACGAAGAAGACGATCGTCGACTCGACCAAGAGCACCGAGGTGCTGCTGTGTCTGAGCGCCGAGAGCCGCGAGAAGGTCGACGAGCTCGTCGACAGGGCGATCGCCGCGGGCGGCACCGAGACCGGCGAGAAGCAGGACCACGGCTTCATGTACGGTCGCGCCTTCGACGACCCGGACGGCCACACCTGGGAGATCATGTGGATGGACCCGGCGGCCGTCCAGGGCTGATGGCCCTGGGTACCGCGGCCTGGCACGGGCGGGTGCAGACCCCTGAACCCGCCCCGCGCAGGCCCGCGATCCCGCACACCGAAGCCGGCTGTGCGATCGGGACGCTCGACGGGTTCGACGAGGTCGTCGCCGCGCACGGCTCGCTCGCGGGCCGCAGCGTCGGGCCCTTGCCGGGCTGAACTCTCTGGTGGGCTTGCCGGAGCCGCCTCGGCTACCCGAACGTCGCCCATGCGAGCCAGAGGTCCAGCAGCTCCCGCTCCCCCAGCACCTCCACGTGTCCGCCGTCGAGGGGTGCGCGCCGATAGAACGCGAGCAGTACGTCGGTCAGCGGCCCCCGCAGCGCGACGGTCGCCTTCTCGTGGCCGCGGCGCCACGTGAAACCGTCCTCGCCCAGCTCGACCAGCCATTCGGCGTTCAGCTCGGGCGGTGTGCCGGTGGCGTGGAGGTGCAGGCTGCGCCCGCCGCCACGCAGCTCCGCCGCGCTGCCGGACGGGTCGGACCGCTGGGCGTGGGCGACGATCTGCAGCCACTCGTCGATCGCGTCGGCGGCGAGCTCGGGCGCCACCTCGTACGCGGCCCGCGCCGTGAGCGCCGCGTCCGCCCGGTGGATCACCGTCTCGTGCGTCATGCGGCGGGCCCAGAAAGCGGCGGTGCGATCCCAGGACCAGGTCCACAGGCGCGTGCCGGGGCCCGCGGCGCGCAGCGCCCGCGCGGTCAGCTCGGCGCCTTCCACGAGCCAGGCCGCGAGCGCGGCCGGGTCATCGCTCCCGGGTCCGTCGAAGCCCGGAACCTTTTCCTCGGGGACCTCCTCGGTGGCCCCGGTCCGCACGATCGTCTCGACCCAGCGGTGCGCGCCTCCGAGGTGCACGACGAGATCACGCAGGGTCCAGTCGGGGCAGGTCGGCACGGTCGCCGTGAGGTCGGCACCGGCGAGATGCCCCGCCAGCAGAGCGGTCTGCTCGACGACTTCGTCGCAGTAGCGGTCATGGGCGAGCTGTCCGGGTGCCGCGGTCTCCGTCATACGGCGGACCCTATGCGGCGGACGCGCCGTCCAGCACCACGATTTCGCCCGCGTCGAACGCCACCCCGACCTCGCCCCCCGGGTCCGGCGCGTCCCGCAGCGCGCAGGCCGCTTCGAGGCGGGGTGCCTGCCCGGCCTGGAGGTGCACGGCGACATGCGTGCCGCGGAAGGTGCGCGCGGTGACCGTGCACGTCAACTGGGCCTCGGCGGCGGGTACAAGGCGTACACCCGCGGGCCTGACCAGAATCCGGCCCGGGCCCTGCGGGGAGCCCGCGGGGACGGGGACCTTGCCCCACGGCGTGTCCGCGGCCTCGCCGGCGACCGTGGCCTCGACCACGTTGTCGAAGCCGAGGAAGCGCGCCACGAACTCGTCGGCAGGGTGCTGCCACACCTCAAGTGGTGTACCGGACTGGGCGATCCGTCCGTCACGCATCACCACGACGCGATCGGCGAGCGCGAAGGCCTCGCCCTGGTCGTGCGTCACGGCGAGCACGGTCGTACCCAACTCGCCGAAGAGTTCCCTGAGTTCGACGACCAGGCGCTCCCGCAGCGAGCGGTCGAGCTGACCGAGCGGCTCGTCGAGCATGAGCAGACGAGGGCGGGGAGCGAGCGCCCTGGCGAGAGCGACGCGCTGCTGCTCGCCGCCGGACAGCGAGGCGACGGCACGCCGCCCGGCTCCGGGCAGCCCGACGAGCTCCAGCAACTCCCCTACACGATCCTGCTGTTCGGCGCGGGAGGCGCCGTGCATCCGCAGCCCGAAGGCGACGTTGCCGCCCACGTCACGCTGCGGGAACAGCTGGTGGTCCTGGAACATGAGGCCGACGCCCCGCCGGTGCGCGGGCACGCCCGCCTGATCGCGGCCGTCGAGGAACACGCGGCCTCCGTCGAGCCCCTGGAGCCCGGCCACGACCCGCAGCAGCGTCGACTTGCCGCTGCCGCTGGGGCCGAGCACGCACACGATCTCGTGCTCGGCGACCTTCAGACCGACCCGGTCGAGCGCCGCATGCGCCGTTTCGGACGGGCCACCGAAGCGTACGGTCGCGTCGTCCAGAGTCAGCAGGGCCATCAGAACTCCCCCGTCGTACGGTCCGTGCGGATGCGTTCGAGCAGCAGCAGCGACACCGCGCACACCACCATGAGAATCGTCGAAAGGGCCATCGCCTGGCCGTAGTTGAGGTCACCGGCGCGCCCGAGGAGCCGGGCCACGGCGACGGGCAGGGTCGGGTTGTCCGGGCGGGCGATGAACACGGTCGCCCCGAACTCGCCGAGCGACACGGCGAACGCGAACCCGGCCGCGATCAGCAGCGCCCTGCGCACCATCGGCAGATCGACCTCGCGCCAGGCCCGCAGCGGCGAGGCGCCGAGGACGGCGGCGGCCTCGCGCAGCCGCCCGTCGACCGCGCGCAGGACCGGCAGCATGGTGCGGACGACGAAGGGCACCCCGACGAGGGCCTGGGCCAGCGGCACCAGGATCCACGCGCCGCGCAGGTCGAGGGGCGGCTTGTCCAGCGTGATCAGAAATCCGAAGCCGACGGTGACGGCCGAGACGCCGAGCGGCAGCATGAGGAGCGCGTCGAAGCCCCGCACGAGACGGCCGGCCATGGGGGTCCCCCCGCTCGAGCGGAGCCGAGAGTGGGGGAGCGTCAGGGCCGCGGCGGCGAGGCCGCCGATCACGACGGCGACGGCGGTCGCGGCGAGCGCGTACATGAGGGAGTTCCCGACGGCCTCGATCGGCGGCACCAGGAACACGCCGCTGTCGGACGAGGTCAGTGCCCTGTAGTAGGCGAACCCGAAGCCGTCGGGACCGTCGAACGAGCGCTGGATGAGCACGCCGAGCGGCAGCAGGACCAGCACCGCGACCGTGGCGACCACCCCGGCGAGCAGCGCCCACTGGCTCGCGCCGCGCGGGCGCCGCGCGGTGTGCGCCACGTCGACGAGACGCAGCGCGCTCTCCCGGCGGCGCACGCTCCAGGCGTGCACGGCGAGGATGATCCCGACGGCGGCGAACTGCACGATCGTGAGGACGGCCGCCGTGGAGAGGTCGAAGATCTGCGCGGTCTGCCGGTAGATCTCCACTTCGAGGGTGGAGAAGGTCGGCCCGCCGAGGATCTGGACCACGCCGAACGACGTGAACGTGAAGAGGAAGACCATCAGCGCGGCGGCCGCGACGGCCGGTCCGAGCGCGGGCAGCGTCACCTTCCGCCAGGCCGTCCAGCGGGAGGCGCCCAGCATCCGCGCGGCCTCCTCCTGCCGCGGGTCGAGCTGCGACCACAGTCCGCCGACGGTGCGGACGACCACGGCGTAGTTGAAGAAGACATGGGCGAGCAGGATGGCCCACACGGTGGTGTCGAGGCGTACGCCCCACAGGCTGTCGAGCAGCCCGCCGCGGCCGAGCAGCGCCAGGAACGCCGTGCCGACGACGACGGTCGGCAGCACGAACGGCACCGTGACGGCGGCCTTCAGGACCTGCTTGCCCCTGAACTCGAAGCGCGCGAAGACGTACGCGCCGGGGAGCGCGATCAGCAGCGTGAGCGCCGTCGACGCGAGCGCCTGCCAGGTCGTGAACCACAGGACATGCCGGATGTCGGGCTGCCCCAGCACATCGGCGATCCGCCCCACCTGCCAGTGGCCGCCCGCCTTCAGGCCGCGGGAGACGATCGCCGCGACCGGATAGGCGAAGAACAGCACGAAGAACGCGACGGGCACGGCCATCAGGCCGAGCCGCACCGCGCGCCCGCGCCCCTCGAGGGACTTCACCGAGGACTTCACCGAGGTCTTTGCCGGGGGCTTTACCGGTTTCTCCACCGCAGGCCCCGCGGGCGGCGTCACTTCAGTACGAGTGAGGTCCACGACTTGACCCAGGCGTCACGGTTGTCGGCGATCTTCTTCGGCGCCATGGTCTTCGGGGCGTCGACCTTGACGTCGTACTTCGCGTAGTCGGCGGGCAGGGCTGCGTCCTTCGTCACCGGGTCCACGAACATGTTCAGCGGCATGTCCTGCTGGAACTCCTTCGTGATCAAGAAGTCGAGGAGCGCCTTGCCGCCCTTCTCGTTCTTCGCGTTGCTCAGCAGGCCGGCGAACTCGGTCTGGCGGAAGCAGGTGCCGGTCGCGACCCCGGTCGGGGCGGTCTTCGGCTGCGGGTCCGAGTAGATCGCCTCGGCCGGCGGCGACGACGCGTACGACACGACGAGCGGCCGGTCACCGCCCGCCTTCCGGCCGCCGGCGGAGCCCGAGAACTCCTCGTTGTACGCCTGCTCCCAGCCGTCGACGACCTTCACGCCGTTGGCCTTGAGCTTCTTCCAGTAACCCTGCCAGCCCTCGTCGCCGTACTGGGCGGCGCTGCCGAGCAGGAAGCCGAGGCCGGGCGACGACGTCGACACGTTCTCCGTGACGAGCAGGTTCTTGTACGCGGGCTTCGCGAGGTCGTCGAACGAGGCCGGCGGCGTCAGCTTGTGATCGGCGAAGTACTTCTTGTCGTAGTTGACGCAGATGTCGCCGGTGTCGATCGGGGTGACGCGGTGCTTGTCCCCGTCGAGCTGGTACTCGGGGCGGACCCGGTCCAGGCCCGTGGCCTTGTACGGCTGGAAGAGACCGTTGCCGAGGGCTCGCGACAGGAGCGTGTTGTCGACGCCGAAGAGGACGTCGCCCTGCGGATTGTCCTTGGACAGGATGGCCTTGTTGACGGCCTCGCCCGCGTCACCGTCCTTCAGGACCGTGACCTTGTAGCCGGAGCTCTTCTCGAAGTCCTTGAGCACGCTCTTAGAGACGGCCCACGAGTCGTGGCTGACGAGAGTGACGGTCTTGGAGTCCGCAGAGTCCTTGCCGGACCCGGATCCCCCGCACGCGGAGAGTGTGACGAGTCCGAGACCGGCCGCCACGGCGACGGCCGTGGCCTTGATGGTGGTGCTCACTTAAGTTCCCTCCTGGGTGACCAGGAAGAGACGCGGCCCTGCCCGGGATCGCGGACGATTCCGGGCAGGGCACAACAGCTTGAGTGATGACCGAACTTCCTACCCAGAATGACCTGGGCAAGGTTCAGAGGGTCTGCGGCCGATGCCGCACTCTCAGCGCTGTGGCGCTCCCCTGTCGGAATATGAAGATGTAAGTACGCCGGTCAGGTTACCGCTCGGTGGCGGCGAGCTGACCGCACGCCCCGTCGATCTCCTGGCCACGGGTGTCGCGGACGGTGACCGGGACGCCATGAGCCGCGATGGCCTCGACGAAGGCCTTCTCGTCCTCGGGGCGCGAGGCCGTCCACTTCGAGCCCGGCGTCGGGTTCAGCGGGATCAGGTTGACGTGGACGCGCTTGCCCTTGAGCAGGCGGCCGAGCCGGTCACCACGCCAGGCCTGGTCGTTGATGTCCCGGATGAGCGCGTACTCGATGGAGATGCGGCGGCCCGACTTCTCCGAGTACTCCCACGCCGCGTCGAGGACCTCGCGGACCTTCCAGCGCGTGTTGACCGGGACGAGGGTGTCGCGCAGCTCGTCGTCGGGGGCGTGCAGCGAGACGGCGAGACGGCACTTGAAGCCCTCGTCGGCGAACCGGTGCATGGCGGGGACCAGACCGACGGTCGAGACGGTGATCCCGCGCTGCGAGAGGCCGACGCCGTCGGGCTCGGGGTCGGTGAGCGCGCGGATGGCGCCGACGACCCGCTTGTAGTTGGCCAGGGGCTCGCCCATGCCCATGAAGACGATGTTGCTCAGGCGGGCCGGACCGCCCGGGATCTCGCCGTCGCGCAGCGCGCGCATGCCGTCGACGATCTGGTGCACGATCTCGCCCGTCGACAGGTTCCGGTCGAGGCCGGCCTGTCCCGTGGCGCAGAACGGGCAGTTCATTCCGCAGCCCGCCTGCGAGCTGATGCACATGGTGACCCGGTCCGGGTAGCGCATCAGGACGGACTCGACGAGCGTGCCGTCGAAGAGCCGCCACAGGGTCTTGCGGGTGGTGTCCTGGTCCGTCGACAGATGCCGGACGACCGTCATCAGCTCCGGAAGCAGCGCCTCCTGCAGCTTGCCGCGCGAGCCGGCGGGGATGTCGGTCCACTCCGCGGGGTCGTGCGCGAACCGCGAGAAGTAGTGCTGCGACAGCTGCTTGGCGCGGAACGGCTTCTCACCGATCGCGGCAACGGCCTCCTTCCGCTCGGCGGGCGAGAGGTCGGCGAGGTGCCGCGGCGGCTTCTTGGCTCCGCGCGGGGCGACGAAAGTGAGTTCTCCGGGCTTAGGCATATCTCCTCCAGTGTCGCAGATCCATTTGCGTGACCTGGGGCACATGAAGTGCGGGGTGGTCGTCGCCGGCCGCCGCTGACCGCCGTAGGCCACCCTCGGACGTCCGCGGCCCACAGAAGGCCCGGCCTCTCGCCTCGGGGCTCTCCTCTCTCGCGGCTCGCGGCTCGCGGCTCGCGGCTCGCGGCTCGTGGCTCGTGGCCACGCAAGTTGGCGCGCTACTGGCCACCTCGCACCTGAGGCCTCCCGCACACAGCGAGGCGGAACCATGAGGGCTGCTGGCCGACTCAGTGGACGGTGACCGAACGGCAGATCCACCGTCACCGTGCCGCCGGCGGGACGAGGCCCCTAGCCCCCGGCCGGCTTCCGGCCTTCCGCCACAGGGACGGCTCGAGTGGCCGGCTACGGCACACAGGCCCGCCGGAGTCCGGTGAGTCCACTTGCCCAAGAAATCGAACACGCGCTCTAATTTGAGCCATGGACCACCCCATCCCTGATGACGTTCTGAACACACAGCGCGAGTGGGCCGCTACGTACGAACGGCTCGCCGGGCAACCGGGCCGCACCGCACTGCGACGCCGCTTGTACCGCCTGTCTGTGCGACTGGCGGCCTACCCCCTCAGCCCCGCGGAGCGCGTGGAACTGCGGCGGCAGGCCCGACGCGAGGAGGGCCCGTCGTGATCGACCATCCGACCGGGCGGCACGGACCGTGAGTCAGCGCCTCGGACACACCGACCCGGCACTGACGCCACGGGCGCACGCGCACCTCATGCCGCCGAGCCATGAACGTACGACGAAGGCCATTGACCAGTTGTTCCTGCCGCCCCGCGTGAGCCCGACCGCCCAGAGGCAGGCCCCGTAGCGCAGAAACAGCCCCCGGTCAGCGCCGAACGCGCAGGTCGGGGGCCATTTCGGATCCCCGCCGGATCACCGCCAGATCCCTGTCGGATCACCGCAAGTTCTCCGGCCCGAGGCATGACCCTTCCAGTGGCGCAGACATACGACAACGGGCCCGCCGCCCCATGGACAACGAGCCCGTCACCTGAATCCGCGCAGGTCAGCCGGGATGGTCGGGCCGGTCAGCCGGCTCCGACGAAGATCACCAGGAGCAGCCAGACCACCGGCGCCGTCGGGAGCAGCGAGTCGAGGCGGTCCATGATCCCGCCGTGCCCGGGAAGGAGCGTGCCCATGTCCTTGATGCCCAGGTCGCGCTTGATCATCGACTCGCCGAGGTCGCCGAGCGTGGCGCTGGCCGCGACCGCGAGCCCGAGCAGGAGACCCTGCCACCAGGCACCGCCGTCGATCAGGAACTGCATGCACAGCGCGCCGGCGGCCATCGCGAACGTCACCGCTCCGACCAGCCCCTCGCGGGTCTTGCCGGGGCTGATGCGCGGGGCGAGCTTGTGCTTGCCGAAACGCCAGCCGATCGCGTACGCGCCGGTGTCGCTGACGACCGTCAGCAGCAGGAACGTCAGAACGCGCCGCGGCCCGTCGTCCGCGGTGAGCATCATCGCCACGAAGGTCGCGAGGAACGGCACGTAGAACGCTGCGAAGACACCGGCCGTGACGTCCCTGAGGTAGCCCTCGGGGGGCTCCGTCATGCGCCAGACCAGGACCGCGAGCGCGGTGAGCGCCATCGCCACCCAGGCGCCCTCGGTGCCACGGACGTATCCGGCGACGACCATCGCCGCGCCGCCGATCGCGAGCGGCACGAGGGGCGCCTTGATGCCCTTGCGCTCGTCGAGCCGCGAGGTGAGCTCCCAGAGCCCGACGACGACGGCCACCGCTATCACGCCGATGAACACGGCCTTGACGATGAAGAGCGACGCGACGATCACCGCGCCGAGCCCCACCCCGACTCCTATGGCGGCCCCGAGGTCACGGCCCGCGCTCTTCTTCGGCGGTGCGGGGGCGGGCTGTGCGGCGCTAGGCATGGGCTCCTGCCGGCTCTCGTGCTGCGCCTCGTGCGGCGTCACATACGGCGTCTGGTGCTGCGTCGGGCGGTGCGGGCGGTGCTGCGGTTCGTGCTGTGTCTGGTGCTGCGGTTCGTGCCGCCCCGCGCGAGGGTCCTCGTGCCGGCTTCCGCTCTGAGACTCGTCGCGGAACAGGGGACCGCTCGGCCGAGCAGCCCCCCGATCGCCGTCCTGGTCACGACCACCGGCGGGTACCTCGGGCATTTCGGGCACGATGGGCATGGGCCGAGTCTCCTCAACCGCATGCTGTTCGTACGCGGGACCCGCCGGGGAAGCCCCCTGGGAGGGCCCCTGGTCGGGCAGCCCCCAGTACCCGGCTCCGGTCGGCGCTCCCCAGGAAGAGTCGTTCACGGAATTCCTCAGACCTCGAGCAGCTCGGCTTCCTTGTGCTTGAGCAGCTCGTCCACCTGGGCGACGTACTTCGCGGTGGTGTCGTCGAGCTCCTTCTCGGCGCGGCGGCCCTCGTCCTCGCCGACCTCGCCGTCCTTGACCAACTTGTCGATCGTCTCCTTGGCCTTGCGGCGGATGGAGCGGATCGAGATCTTGGAGTCCTCGGCCTTGGTCTTGGCGACCTTGATGTACTCCTTGCGGCGGTCCTGGGTCAGCTCCGGGAACGTCACACGAATGATGTTGCCGTCGTTGCTCGGGTTGACGCCGAGGTCCGAGTCGCGGATCGCCTGCTCGATGTTGCGCAGCGCGCTCTTGTCGAACGGGGTCACCACGGCCATCCGCGGCTCCGGCACGGAGAACGAGGCCAGCTGGTTGATCGGGGTCAGCGCACCGTAGTAATCCGCCACGATCTTGTTGAACATCGCCGGGTGCGCACGGCCGGTGCGGATCGCGGCGAAGTCCTCCTTGGCGACCACGACGGCCTTCTCCATCTTCTCCTCGGCCTCGAGGAGGGTCTCTTCGATCACCACTTGCTCCTGCGTGTCTTGAGTGAGGCCCGGCATGCGCCCAGGGCGGCCGGCTGCGTCGTGTGTCTTTCCTGCACGGTGTCCGACCGGCAGGACATTGTCCATCCCCTGGCGGGGGTCGTGTCAGGCCCGCGTTCCGTGGTCGCCCACGAGCGTGCCGATCTTCTCACCCTTGACCGCTCGCGCGATATTGCCCTCGGCGAGCAGTTCGAAGACGAGGATGGGCAGCTTGTTGTCGCGGCACAGGGTGATCGCGGTCATGTCCGCGACCTTGAGGTCGCGGGTGATGACCTCGCCGTAGCTGAGCGCGTCGAACTTCACGGCCTCGGGGTTGGTCTTCGGGTCGGAGTCGTAGACCCCGTCCACCCCGTTCTTGCCCATGAGCAGCGCCTCGGCGTCGATCTCCAGGGCACGCTGGGCGGCGGTCGTGTCGGTGGAGAAGTACGGCATGCCCATACCGGCGCCGAAGATGACGACGCGGCCCTTCTCCAGGTGGCGCACGGCGCGCAGCGGGATGTACGGCTCGGCGACCTGCCCCATGGTGATGGCGGTCTGCACACGGCTGTCGATGCCCTCCTTCTCCAGGAAGTCCTGGAGCGCGAGGCAGTTCATGACGGTGCCGAGCATGCCCATGTAGTCGGAGCGGGCCCGGTCCATGCCGCGCTGCTGGAGCTCGGCGCCGCGGAAGAAGTTGCCGCCGCCGATGACGACGGCGATCTGCGCGCCGTCGCGCACGACGGCCGCGATCTCACGGGCGATCTTGTGCACCACGTCGGGGTCGACGCCCAGACCCCCGCCACCGGCGAACGCCTCGCCGGACAGCTTCAGCAAAAAGCGCCCCGCGCCTTTGCCGTCGTCGCTCTTGTCGCCCTTGTCGGCCTTGGTGGTGGTCATGGTGATCTCGCCTCTTTACTTGGCACACATACAAAGAAGGCCATTGCCGGTGGGGTGTTGTTCGCATCCCATACTCGGCAATGGCCTCCTCGTCACATCTGCGGTCGCCCGGCGCGTACGCGCGTGGCGGCGTACGCGGGAGACTGCTGTCGACCCTACTGGGATCTCGTCGACCCTAGCGGTGTCTTCCGGCTGTCGCGGTACGGACTCAGATGCCGACCTTGATGCGCGAGAAGCGCTTCAGGGTGACACCGGCCTCGTCCAGGACCTTCTGCACGGACTTCTTGTTGTCCAGCGCGTACGGCTGGCCGAGGAGGGTGGCCTCCTTGAAGAAGCCGTTGACGCGACCCTCGACGATCTTCGGGAGAGCGGCCTCGGGCTTGCCCTCGGCGCGCGTGGTCTCCTCGGCGACGCGACGCTCGGACTCGACGACCTCGGCCGGAACGTCCTCACGGGAGAGGTACTTCGGCGCGAAGGCGGCGATGTGCTGCGCGATGCCCTTGGCGAGGTCGGCGTCGGCCTTGTCCAGCTCGACCAGAACACCGATCTGCGGGGGCAGGTCGGGCATGGTGCGGTGCATGTACGCGGTGACGTAGGCGCCGGAGAACTGCGCGAAACGGTCGAGGACGATCTTCTCGCCGAGGTTGGCGTTGGCCTCGTCGACGTACGCCTGGACGGTCTTGCCGGGCTCGATCTCGGACGCGAGGAGCGCCGCGATGTCGGCCGGGTTCGTCTTGGCGGCGTGGGCGGCGAGGGAGTTCGCGACGGCCTGGAACTTCTCACCCTTGGCGACGAAGTCCGTCTCGCACTTCAGCTCGAGGATGACACCGGAGGTGTTGTCGTCGGCGATGAGGGACACGACAGCGCCGTTCTCGGCGGAGCGGCCCTCGCGCTTGGCGACGCCCTTCTGGCCCTTGATGCGCAGGGCCTCGACGGCCTTGTCGACGCTGCCGTCGGCCTCGTCGAGCGCCTTCTTGCAGTCCATCATGCCGGCGCCCGTGAGCTCGCGGAGCTTCTTGACGTCAGCGGCGGTGTAGTTCGCCATGATCTGAAATTCTCTCTCGAAGTCTGAAAGATCTACGGGTGGACGGCGGGGGCCGAGTCGGCCCCCGCCGTCAACTACCGAACCGGTGAGGTTCAGGCCTGCTCGGCGTCCGCGGCCGGAGCCTCGGTGGCGACCTCGGTGACAACCTCGGCCTCGGCGTCGGCGACCTTCTCGGTCTCGGCGGAGGTCTGGACCTCAGCCTCGGCGGCCGGCTTCTCGTCGGCCTTCTTCTCGCCCTCGAGCAGGTCGCGCTCCCACTCGGCGAGCGGCTCGCCCGCGGCCTTCTCGCCCGGCTTCTGGTCGCCAGTGGCGGCACCGGAGCGGGCGATGAGGCCCTCGGCGACGGCGTCGGCGATCACGCGGGTGAGCAGGGTGACGGAGCGGATCGCGTCGTCGTTGCCCGGGATCTTGTAGTCGACCTCGTCGGGGTCGCAGTTGGTGTCGAGGATGGCGACGACCGGGATGTTGAGCTTCCGGGCCTCACCGACCGCGATGTGCTCCTTCTTGGTGTCCACGATCCAGACGGCGCTGGGCACCTTGGACATCTCGCGGATACCGCCGAGGGTCTTCTCCAGCTTGGCCTTCTCGCGGGAGAGGACGAGCAGCTCCTTCTTGGTGAGGCCGGACGCGGCCACATCCTCGAAGTCGATCTGCTCAAGCTCCTTGAGGCGCTGCAGACGCTTGTAGACGGTCGAGAAGTTGGTGAGCATGCCGCCCAGCCAGCGCTGGTTGACGTAGGGCATGCCGACGCGGGTCGCCTGCTCGGCGATCGCCTCCTGCGCCTGCTTCTTCGTACCGACGAACATGACCGTGCCGCCGTGGGCGACGGTCTCCTTGACGAACTCGTAGGCGCGGTCGATGTACGACAGCGACTGGAGCAGGTCGATGATGTAGATGCCGTTGCGCTCGGTGAAGATGAAGCGCTTCATCTTCGGGTTCCAGCGACGGGTCTGGTGACCGAAGTGGACGCCGCTTTCCAGCAGCTCCCGCATCGTGACGACGGCCATGGCCGTACTCCTTGGGTTCTCGGTTGCCGCGACCGCAGGATTGCTGTCGCGCCTGACGCCCCGCGCGCTGTGCCACGAGGGACCGAGGAGCGCGGACACCGTCACGAATGACCTGGTGTTGGGGCGTGCGAAGTCGATCGGGTGACCCCGATCGCCATCAGAAGTGTACGGGACCCGCGAGGTGCCGGGTGACGTCGCTGTCCACAACCGGTCGGTAGTCCACAGTTCCGGTCCATGATCCCCGCGGATCGCGTCGGGACGGGACCGTTCGGTGCATGCGACTGATGCTGATGTTGACGATGACCGCGGCGCTGGCGGGCCTCGTGCCGCCCCCGCCGGTACCGGCCGTGGGCGCCGCCTGGCCGGTGGGGACGCGGCCCCCGATCCTACGGGGCTGGGCCCCGCCGGCGACGGAGTACGGGGCGGGCCACCGCGGCGTGGACCTGGCCGCGCCGGTCGGCGCCCCGGTCAGAGCGGTGGCGCGGGGCCGGGTGTCGTTCGCGGGCCGCGTGGCGGGCAGAGGGGTGGTGGCGGTGGAACTGTCAGGAACGGGCGATCCGCCCCTACGGACTACGTACGAACCGGTGACGCCATCGGTGAAGAAGGGCGCCCGGGTGGCACCGGGCGAGGTACTGGGCGCACTGGAACCCGCGACAGACCATTGCGGCCCGACGCCCTGCCTGCACTGGGGCCTGCTACGGGGTGACACCTACCTCGACCCGCTGTCCCTGCTGCCACCCCGGCTGTTGCGCCGGTGTCCGTCGCGCCTGCTGCCGGTGCCGGGGGCGGGTGGCGCGGGGGCGGGGACGGGTGGCGCGCCCTGGGCCGACCCGCCGTTGCTGGTCCCGCTGTTGCCGGTTCGGTCGGCCGTTCGTACAGGTGCCGTTCCGGCCGGCGCGTCGAGGACCTTCTCGCCGCTGCTGAGCGGGGCGACGCCCGGCGTCGGTACGGCGATGGGTGCCGTGCCGGGGCCGGTCCCGCCTGCGCTGGTCCGCCGGCCCCTGGGGCTCGCGCCCTGGATCAGCCGCTGACGCCCCGCAGGGCCATGCTCACGGCCGCTTCGGTGATGGCCGAGGGGTCTTCCGCCGCGCCCAGTTCGATGCGCCGGACCGCCGCGTCCACCACCCCCTGAAGGAGCATCGCCGCGAGGCGCGGTTCCGCGTGGCCCATGTCGGCGAGCGCCTCGACGATCATCGCGACCAGCCCGCCGTGGGCGGCGCGGATCTTCTCGCGCGCCCCTGAGTCGAGTTCGCTCGCCGAGATGGCCACGACGGCGCGGTGCCGGCGGTCACCCACCAGCGAGAGCTGCTCCCGCACATACGCCTCGACCTTGCCCTCGGGGGTCCCGGCGCGCTCCATCGCCGTGGAGACGTCCGCCGCCCAGACGGGGAAGTCGACCTCGCAGAGCTCTTCGACGACCGCGGCCCGCGACCGGAAGTACTCGTACACGGAGGACCGGGCGAGCCCGGTGCGCTCGGCGAGCGCGGGGAAGGTCAGCGCCTCCGTCCCGCCCTCGGACAACAGGGAGCGCGCCGCGTCCAGAAGGGCGCCGCGCTGCATCGACCGGTGCTCGGCCACTGAGGCCGCTCGAATCCTTGGCACGTCACCACTTTACGGACGGGAGGCGCGCCGCGGGAGTCGTCCTGCCCCCACGCACGGCCCGGCAGGGACGATTCCGCATCGTCAGCGCCGGAAGCCGGCCAGCTTCGCGCGGAGCTGGAGGACGGACTTGGTGTGGATCTGGCTGACGCGACTCTCGGTCACGCCGAGCACATTGCCGATCTCCGCGAGGGTGAGGCCCTCGTAGTAGTAGAGCGTCACGACGGTCTTCTCGCGCTCCGGCAGCGTGTTGATCGCTCGCGCCAGATACCGCCGCAGCTCCCGGTCCTCGGCCACTTCGACCGGGTTGTCGGCGGCGTGGTCCTCGAGCGTGTCCATCAGGCTGAGCCGGTCGCCGCTCTCGCCACCTGCGTGCAGCAGCTCTTCCAGGGCCACCACGTTGGCGAGGGACAACTGGCTGAAGACCGCATGCAGTTCCTCGACCCTGATGCCGAGCTCCGCGGCCACCTCGGTCTCCGACGGAGTCCGCCGCAACTGCGCCTCGAGCGTGGCGTAGGCCCGCTCGACGTTGCGCGCCTTCTGCCGCACGGAGCGCGGGATCCAGTCGAGCGCCCTGAGCTCGTCGATCATGGCGCCGCGGATCCGGGTGATCGCGTACGTCTCGAACTTGATCTCGCGCTCGATGTCGAATTTCTCGATCGCGTCGATCAGTCCGAAGACCCCCGAGGACACGAAGTCGGCCTGTTCGACATTGGGCGGCAGCCCGACGCTGACGCGGCCCGCGACGTACTTGACCAGCGGCGAGTAGTGCAGGATGAGCTGCTCGCGCAATCGCCCGTCGCCCGTCGTCTTGTACGACCTCCACAGCTCCTCGAGCGACGAGGGAGCCGGAGGCCGCACGCTGCCACGGGCAGCGGGGGGAACCGCAGCCCGGTCAGACCCGGAGGTGTGCTGGGGCATTCGTCGCCTTGTGCCGTTCTGCCGTGAACTGGGGATTTGTGCGCCTGGCGCCGGACTGATGACAAAGATCCCAAGTTACCTGTCTGATGCTCGGTTGCCGATCTGATCGTGGTTGTTCTTCGTTGCCGGGCTGATTCCGGATTGAACCGAACGAGCCGGAATCCTGGTGAGCGTAGCGTGACTGGAGTGTCGCAGTGTGCGAAGACTATTGGATCGCACGTGCGCGGATGCGTTCCGTTGGGCGACTTGCGGGGTCACACCCGTCGCTGTACGTGACCGGGCTGAAACGCCAACGCCCCGTAATGCCAAGGGGTTCGGCCGTCATCCGGACGGCGCAACACCCTCCGTCACCGATCATCTCCTTCCGGCAAGACAGGCCGGATCGCCTGGCGTGTCAACTGCCAGCCATCGCTGTGTCGTTCGACGAACCCCAGTGAGCGCAGTTCGTACAACCTCCCGATCGCGTCGTCGACTCCGGTGCCCGCGGCCCGGGCGATGTCCCCCGCCCCGACCGTTCCGCCGGCGGGCAGCGCCGCCAGTACCGCCGCGGCACCCGGCGCGAGCAGGTCGTGCGGCAGTACGGGTCCGCGCCGCGCCGGGGCGAGGTCCCCCATGTCCCCGACCAGCTCCATGACTTCCGCCGCGTCGGTGACGAGAACCGCTTCCCCGCGCAGTAGTTCGTGCACTCCTTCGGAACGGGTACTGGTGACCGGCCCAGGAACCCCCATCGTGTGACGGCCGAGGCGCTGCGCCCACCGCGCCGTACCGAGAGCACCGCTGCGGTAGGCGGCCTCCACGACGACGGTCCCCCGGGTGAGCGCGGCGATCACGCGGTTACGGAGGATGAATCTGCTCCGCGTCGGATGATCACCGGGCGGCAACTCCGCGATGACGAGCCCCTGTTCGGCGATCCGCTCGATCAACTGGACATGGCCGCGCGGATAGGGCCGGTCGACCCCGCAGGCCAGGACCGCCACGGTGGCGCCGCTCGCACCGAGGGTCCCGCGATGGGCCGCCGCGTCCACCCCGTACGCCCCGCCCGACACGACGACGCTGCCGCGCTCCGCGAGCCCCGCACCGAGGCTCGCCGCCACCCGTGCCCCGTAGTCCGTGCAGGCCCGCGCCCCCACGACGCCGACGGACCGCAGCGCCCACATCCGCAGGGACGGCCGCCCCCGCACCCACAGGGCGACGGGCCGCGCGTCGCCGAGATCGTCCAGCTGGGCCGGCCACTCCGGGTCCCCGGGACACACGATCCGCGCGCCCACGCCCGCCGCCAGTTCCAGGTCACGCTCGGGCAGCACATCGGCCGCTCTGGCCCGCAGCCCCGCCCAGCGGTCCCCGCTCACCCCGGGCAGCGGCTCCCCGTCCTCGACGATGCGCCGCGCGACCTCCACCGCCCCGAACTCCCTCAGCCACCGCCCCGCCCTCTCGTCGCCGGGCTCGACGATCCTGGTGAGGGCGGCCCTCGCGAGCCGGATCCCGTCGGAGACCTCCGCTCCGCTCATGACGACCCCCCGAGGGCCATGGCCACCCCGCGCGAGATCCCGGTGCGCAGCTGAAGGGCCAGCGCCACGTCCTGTGCGCGTGGCCGGTCCCGGCCGCAGAGGTCCGAGACGGTCCAGGCCACCCGCAGCACACGGTCGACACCGCGGGCGGTCAGGAAGCCTCGCTCCAGATCGGTCTCGACCTCGGCCATGGCCCCCGACGCGGCGGGCCACCGGGTGCGCAGGGCGTGCCCGGGCACCTCGCTGTTCGTCCGCCAGGGCGTGTCCGCGAGCCGTGCCGCGGCCCTCTCCCGGGCGGCCCGCACCCGCTCACGGACGACGACAGTGGCCTCACCCTGTGCGCCGCTCCCGGTCAGCTCCGTACGCGTGACGGGCTCCACGTCCACCTTGAGGTCGACCCGGTCGAGCAGCGGCCCGGAGAGGCGCGCCTGATAGCGGCGGACCGCGGCCGGCGGGCACTCGCAGCCGCCGCCCACGAGCGAGTGGTTGCCGCACGGGCACGGATTGGCGGCCAGGGCCATCAGGAAGCGGGCGGGCAGGCGCACCACCCCGGCACTGCGGGCGATGACCACGTGGCCCGACTCCAGCGGCTGGCGCAGGGCGTCGAGTGCCTGGCCGCTGAATTCCGGCGCCTCGTCCAGAAAAAGCACCCCTCTGTGGGACAACGACACGGCGCCCGGCCGCGGCATCCCCTGTCCGCCGCCGACGAGAGACTGCATCGTCGCCGAGTGGTGCGGCGCGCAGTAAGGGGCGGCGTCGACCATGGGTTTGCCTGGCGGCAGCATGCCCGCCACCGAGTGGATGGCCGTCACTTCGAGGGCTTCCTCGCGGGTGAGTGGCGGCATGACCAGTGGCAGCCGCTCGGCGAGCATGGTCTTTCCGGCACCTGGCGGCCCCTGGAGGAGGATGTGGTGGGCCCCGGCGGCGGCGACCTCGATCGCCGTGCGTGCGGCGCGCTGGCCGACGACATCGGCCAGATCGAGCATGTGGGCGTCGTGCGGCATCCCGGCAAGGCCCACGCCGAGGCCCTGGCCCGGGACGCTCAGGCCCGCGAGCATCGGGTCGGGGCGTCCGGTCTCGTCGGGCGGCTCGTCCGGGACCGGCTCGTCCGTCAGGACCGCGATGAGCTGTCGCAGGCTCCGTACGCCGAGGACGGAGACGCCCGGGACGAGCGCGGCCTCGCCGGCCGAGCACTCCGGGACCACGACCTGCTCGTACCCCGCGTCGGCCGCCGCGAGGACGGCCGGGAGCACCCCGCGAACGGGCCGTACGCGGCCGTCGAGTCCCAGCTCGCCGATCATCACGACCTCGGAGAGGACTCTCGGATCGACCCGCTCGGCCGCTCCCAGCACGGCGCTGGCGATGGCCAGGTCAAATCCGCTGCCGCTCTTCGGCACGGACGCCGGGCTGAGCCCCACCGTGAGCTTCTTCTGCGGCCATTCCCCGCCGGAGTTGACGACGGCTGCCCTGACCCGGTCGCGGCTCTCCGACAGGCTCTTGTCCGGCAGTCCGACCAGCGTGAAGGCGGCGACTCCGGGCTCCAGGTCGGCCTGGACCTCGACGACCACCCCCTCGACCCCGACGAGGGCCACGGAGCATGTGCGCGCGAATCCCATCAGGCCACACCCCGCGCGTGCTCGACGACGGGGGCGCCGCGCTCCGGCACAAGAACCCCGACCAGATCGATGCGTACGCCGCCGGGTGGCGCTCCCCCGTGTTCCTGAACCCAGCGCTCCGCCAGGTCGCGCAGCCGCTGGGCCTTGACGGGGGTGACCCCGGCCATCGGATGCTCGAAGGAACCGGCGGGGCCGCCCGCCCTGCGGGTCTTCACCTCGCAGACGACGAGCGCGTCGCCCTCCCGGGCGACGATGTCGATCTCACCGGTCCTGCCCGCGCGCCAGTTGCGCTCGATGACCGTCATTCCGGACTCGGCCAGCCGCCGTGCGGCCAGCTCCTCGCCGTACTTTCCGAGTGCGCTGCGTGCCTTGGACGCGTTCATGTCGCCACCACCTCCGACGCCCACGCTGAGGCATGGACGCCGAAGAAGTGGATCTTGGTGAACTACTCACGGGTTGTGGATAACCCGGCCACCCAATCCGGCGAGCCCCACCCGCTCAAGGGCTCCGGATCACCCACCGAGCAGCCCTGGCTCACCCACCCGGCAGCTCCAGATCGCTCTTGTTCAGCTCCTCGATGTTCACGTCCTTGAACGTGAGCACCCGGACCTGCTTCACGAACCGTGCGGGCCTGTACATGTCCCACACCCAGGCATCCGCCATGGATACCTCGAAGAAAACCTCACCCTGGACCGAGTGCACCTGCATCTCGTAGTCGTTGGTGAGATAGAAGCGCCGTTCGGTCTCGATCACGTATTTGAACAGACCGACGACGTCGCGGTACTCCCGGTAGAGCTTCAGCTCCATCTCGGTCTCGTACTTCTCGAGGTCCTCGGCACTCATGGCATGTTCCCCTTCAGCCGTGCGTCCCCCTATTGTGCGTCAGCCCCGTACGCCTCTAGACGATTTCCGTGTCGAGGACTTCGGGACGACTCGGGGGACCCTCGTCGAGCAGCCGTTCCAGCAGCCCGGCGAGCCTGGTCGGATACACCGTCTCATGTGCCTCGGTCAGTTCCCGGCACGTCCACCAACGTGCTCCGGCGACGCTGCGCCGTTCCAGCTCGGTCAGGCCCGCCCCGGCGATCTCCGCCCCGGCCACCGCGGCCGTCGTGCGGGCCAGGAAGTACCACTCGTCCTGGTCCCAGCGCCGCCCGTCGAACGGGAAGGAGCAGGTGCGCCGCCACAGGACCGGGCCGAGCTCGACGTCCGTGATGCCGGTCTCCTCCGCGAGCTCGCGCAGGGCGGCCTGCTCACGGGTCTCGTCGCCCTCCAGGCCGCCGCCCGGGGTGAACCACCAGTCGTCGGCGGCGTCCCCCGGCTCGTGGCCGTGCAGCAGCAGAATGCGGTCGTCGGGATCGAGCAGTACGACCCGTGCGACCTTCCGCAGCTCCCGGCCGGCGCCGGGAGGCTCAGCCCGCAAGAGCCCGCTCCCCCGCCGACGCGCGCGACCGGCCGCGGCCCTTGCTCGCGCGCTTGGCGATCGGCCCGTACGCGGCACCGCCGAGCACCAGCACGGCGCCCGCGACGACCGCGGCCAGGACCAGCTTCAGGGGACCCGGCTGGGAGAGCCCGCCCGGCAGCGCCTCGAAGCCGGTGGGTCGCGCGAGCATGCCGTCCATCGGCCAGGCCACGGCGTCGACCCGGGCGGCGACCGCGCTGCGCGGCACCGTTCCGTGGCTGGAGTCGCCGATGTGGACGCTGGAGTCGAGAGAGCCGCTGCGCTCGTCGCCGAGCAGGAAGAGGCGGCCCTCAGGGACCGTGGTGGTGGGGATGCCCGTGGCCGAGGGGCCCTGTCCCTTGGGGAGATACGGTTCGGCAATCTCCTTGCCGTTGACGGTCAGCTTGCCGGCCTCGCAGCAGGCGATCTTGTCGCCGCCGATGCCGACGACCCGCTTGACCATCGGCATGTCGCCCCACGCCGACTCCGTGAAGACGACGACGTCCCCGCGCTTGACCTCACTGCCGTCGATGCGCTGCGCGAGGACCCGGTCGCCCGCACCGATCGTCGGCGTCATCGACTCGGTGGGCACGGTGTACGGCTGGTACACGATGGCACCCCACACGAACCCGCCCAGGAACAGCACACAGCCGAGGGCCACGGCCAACCCCGACAGCGTGCTGCCGAGCCGGCCCTGGCCCTCGTCCGTACGACGTGTCCTGCTCATCCCAGTTGCTCCCCGCCTCGGAGACTCGCCGTGGAAGATCGGCGATCTGGGACGGCACCCTACCCGGCGGTCTTCGCCTCAGAAACCCGGGTGTTCCCCTGGGTAAGCCGACGCCTGCGCCACAGCACGAGCGGTGCGGCGCCCGCGAGCCCGAGCGCGCCCGGGGCCGCTCCCATCGCCGCGTTGAGGCCCGGCTGGTCGAACGTGTCCGGCACCGGCAGGGTCGTCCAGCGGGTGGGCGGCCAGGCGACCACGATCGCGCGGCCCACGACGTTGTCCACGGGCACGAAGCCCTGGTTGCTGTCCTGCTGGTGGTACCGGGAGTCCATGGAGTCCTGGCGGTGGTCACCCATGACCCAAACTTTGCCAATGGGTACGGTGACCTTGAACTTGCCGCCCACATTGTCGTCGCTGCACGAGGTGTTCCCCGGGTAGACGTACGGCTCGTCGAGCGCCTTGCCGTTGACCTGGAGCGGTCCCGTCCCGTTGCACTCGATGGTGTCGCCGCCGACACCGATGACACGCTTGATGAGGTCCTTCTCGTTGGTGGACGGCATCAGGCCGATCCAGCCGAGGAGGCGCTGCACCGGATTCGGCTCGGCCGTCGGCTCGTCCCGCAGCCAGCCGTCCGGGTCGTGGAAGACGATGACCTCGCCGCGCCCGGGCTCGGAGCCGAACCACGGCGTCAGCTTGTCGACGAGCACGCGGTCGCCGATCTGCAGGGTGTTCTCCATCGACGCCGACGGAATCGAGAACGCCTGCACCAGGAACGTCTTGATCACCAGCGCCAGGACCAGCGCGATGACGATCAGGAGCGGAAGCTCCTTCCAGAAGGAGCGGGGCTTCTTCGCCCGGCCTCCCGCCCTGCCGCCGTCGCTGTGGCCGTCACCAGGGCCGTCGCCCCGTCCACCACCGTGCCCGTCGCCGTTCGCGTCGCCACTGTCGAGGTTCACGGCGCCCGTCGCGGCCGATGCCGCTCCGTCGTCGGATCGCCCGGGCTGCTCGTCGGGCCCTTGCCCTGACCGTGCGCCGACCGCCAAGTCCCCCACATCCACTCCTCACTCCGTGCCGCTGCCTGTCGTCCCATACGCGATGCAGGCCCACCACTCCCATAACGAGCGGGAGTTCCGCAGGGCTCGGGAGAGGGATCAATCCGTTCAGATCCTCGGAGGCCACCCTATGCGACGGTTGCCGGGCCGCGGCCGATCTGTTCTGCGCGGCGGCCACCGTCGCGTAAGTGTCCGGTTCCGGGAGCGTGGTCCAGTGACCGACCGGCCAGGCGATGACGCGGGCGCGGCCGACGACCGACTTCTCCGAGACGGTGCCGCTGAACGCCTCGGTGCGGTGGAAGCGCGAGTCGGCCGAGTTGGAGCGGTGGTCACCCATCACGAACAGGCGCCCCTTGGGCACCTTGACCTCGAACTCGAACTTAGACGGTACGTCACCGGGGTGGATGTACGGCTCGTTCAGGGGCGTCCCGTTGACCGTCACGCGGCCCTGCTTGTCGCAGCACTTGACGGTGTCACCGCCGACCGCGATGACCCTCTTGATGAGGTCGCGCTCGTCGTCGGAGGGCAGAAGGCCGATCCAGGTGAGGCCTTCTTTCACCTGTTTGACGCCGACGGGTGCGTCCTTCTTCGCGCCCTGTTCCTGTTCCAGCCACTTGCCGGGGTCCTTGAAGACGACGACGTCGCCGCGGTGCGGCTTCGCGCCGAACCACGGGGTGAGCTTGTCGACCAGGACCCGGTCGCCGATCCTGATCGTCTGCTCCATGGAGCCGGACGGGATCACGAAGGCCTGGACGAGGAACGTCTTCAGGACGAGTGCTATCAGGAGCGCCACGCCTATGAGGAGCGGGATCTCCTTGAGCGCGGAGCGCTGTCGGCGCCGCTTGACCTTGCGCGCCAGCCTGCGCCGCTCGGCACGGCCCGGCAGCGGCGGGGTGCCGGCGCGGCGCGTCCCGGTGGGCAGGCGGGTGTCGCCGCCGCCCCTGCGCGAGTGGGAGCGTCCGCGGTTACCCATGGGCACCGCCGGGTGCGGGCACGCGCGCGTAGACGTCGTTACGGGACAGGGAGCCCCAGTGGCCCGTCGGCCAGGCGATCCACTGGGCCCTGCCGATCACTTCGTCCACGGGGACCATGCCGCCGCCGGGCGCGCCCAGGTAGTCGCGTGAGTCCCGGGAGTCGCCCCGGTGATCGCCGAGCAGGAAGAGGGTGCCGTCGGGCACGACGAGGTCGAAGGGGACCTTCGAGGGGGTGTTCCCGGGGTACAGGAACGAACTCTCGTCCACCGGTTCACCGTTCACCCCGATCCTCCCCTTGCTGTCGCAGCAGACCACATGGTCTCCCCCCACGCCCACGACCCGCTTGATGTAGTCGGCGTCGCCGAAGTACCCGGTCCCGTCGAAGACCACGACGTCGCCCCGCTGCGGCTCAGCACCGAAACGGTACGCCAACTTGTTTACGAGAACGCGGTCCCCGACCCTCAATGCGCGCTCCATGGAACCGCTGGGGATCTGGAAGGGCTGCATCACGAAGATGCTCAGCAGGAGCAGCAGAACGAGGCAGAGCAGGGCCGACAGGGTCAGGCGGCCACCGGGGAGCCAGGACGCGGCCCACGACACAAACGCGAAACGCGACCGCTCCTCCTCGCCCTCGTGTACGGAGGGGTGGGAGGCGCGATCGCGTTCCGTTGTCTGTGCTTCGGTGTCCATCGAGGCCAGATGCTATCCGGCCCTGCTGTGACCCCGTGCGCGAGCTCAGTTGTCGCGCTTCTCCTTGATCTTCGCGGCCTTGCCGCGCAGGTCGCGCAGGTAGTAGAGCTTCGCGCGACGCACGTCACCGCGGGTGACGAGCTCGATCTTCTCGACGATCGGGGTGTGCACCGGGAAGGTGCGCTCGACGCCGACGGAGAAGGAGACCTTGCGGACCGTGAAGGTCTCGCGGACACCGGCGCCCTGGCGGCGGATGACTACGCCCTTGAACTGCTGCACACGGGAGCGGTTGCCCTCGATGACGCGGACGTGGACGTTGACGGTGTCACCCGGACGGAAGGCCGGGATGTCGGTGCGCAGCGACGCGCTGTCGACGGAGTCGAGCAGGTGAGACATGATCGTCTGCTTTCTTCACCGATGCCACAGGTCATCGGCGGGAGTGTTCGAAATGAGGATTCGGTAGCTGATCGCGTCGGGCGGGCGTCGTTCCCCCTGTGGCAGGGGCGCACGCTGGACGTACAGCAGCGGCCTATTCTTCCACGGCTTCGGGGTCTCGCCCAAATCGGCCGTCGGGGCCCGGCCGCCACCCGAGGATGGAGAGCATCTCGCGGTCCTTCTTGTCGAAGACCGAGGGGTCGCAACGCTCCACGAGATCGGGCCTGTTGCGGGTGGTGCGCCGCAGCGCCTCGTCCCGGCGCCAGCGCGCGATCTTGCCGTGGTGACCGCTGAGCAGCACGTCGGGGATGCCCTGTCCGCGCCACTCGGGGGGCTTGGTGTAGACGGGCCCTTCGAGGAGGTTGGCCATGGCGCCGGGCGCGAAGGAGTCGTCCCGGTGGGACTCGGCGTTGCCGAGGACTCCGGGCAGCAGCCGCGCGACGGCCTCCGTGACGACGAGTACGGCCGCCTCTCCGCCGGCCAGCACGTAGTCGCCGATGGAGACCTCGTAGACCGGCATCCGGGTCGCGTACTCGTCGATGACGCGGCGGTCGATGCCCTCGTAGCGCGCGGGCGTGAAGACCAGCCAGGGGCGCTCGGAGAGCTCGACGGCGAGCTCCTGGGTGAAGGGGCGGCCGCTGGGCGTGGGGACGACGAGGGCGGGGCCGTGGGACCCGGTCTCGTAGCCTTCGGCGAGCACGTCGTCGAGGGCGTCGCCCCAGGGGCCGGTCTTCATGACCATGCCGGGGCCGCCGCCATACGGGGTGTCGTCGACCGTGTTGTGCCGGTCGTACGTCCACTCCCTGAGGTCGTGCACCCGTACGTCGAGCTGCCCGCGCGCGCGGGCCTTGCCGACGAGGGAGACGTTCAGCGGGTCGAGGTACTCGGGGAAGATCGTGACGACGTCGAGCCGCATCAGGCGCCGCCCGCCTCGGAGCCCTTGCCGGAGTCCTCGTCAGAGCCCTCGTCGGAGCCCTCGTCGGCGTCGCGGCTGGAGACGATCTCGGCACGGTCGTCGATGAGACCGGGCGGCGGGTCGATGATCGCCCGCTGCTCCTCGAGGTCGATCTCGGTGACGATCTCCTCGACGAAGGGGATCATCACCTCGCTGCCGTCGGGGCGCTCCACGATGAACAGGTCCTGCGAGGGCAGGTGCGAGATCTCGGTGATCCGGCCGACCTCGACGCCGTCCGTGGTGACCACGTCCAGGTCCATCAGCTGGTGGTCGTAGAACTCGTCCTCGTCCTCCGGCAGCTCCTCCGGGTCGACCTCGGCGATCAGGAGCGTGTTGCGCAGGGCCTCGGCGCCCGTACGGTCGCGTACGCCCTCGAAGCGCAGCAGGAGGCGGCCGCTGTGCACGCGGCCGGTCTCGATCGTCAGCGGCCCCGTGGAGGCGGGGTCGGTGGCGAGCACGGCACCGGGGCCGAGCCGCAGCTCGGGCTCGTCGGTGCGTACCTCGACGGTGACCTCGCCCTTGATGCCGTGGGCGCGGCCGATGCGCGCGACTACCAGCTGCACGTGAACAACTCTCCTGTCATACGGCCTCGGGCCGGGGACGGCCCTGAGGCCCTCCCCGGCCCGAGCCGGTGCTTCATTTGTCGCCGAACCGTTGGTCCGGCTCAGCGAACCTGGTCCACGTCGACGAGGTCGACGCGGACACCGCGGCCGCCGATGGCGCCCACGACGGTACGCAGGGCACGCGCGGTGCGGCCGTTGCGGCCGATCACCTTGCCGAGGTCATCGGGGTGAACCCGGACCTCGAGTACGCGCCCACGGCGCAGGTTGCGCGAGGCGACCTGCACATCGTCGGGGTTGTCGACGATGCCCTTCACGAGGTGCTCAAGAGCCTCCTCGAGCATGCTCAGGCCTCGGTGGACTCGGTGGACTCGGCCGGGGCCTCGTCCGCCTTCTTGTCAGCCTTCTTGGCCTTCGGGGTGATGGCCTCACCCTTGGCGTCGTCGCCCTCGAGACCCTTGGTGAAGGCCTCGAACGCGGCGCGCTTGTCCTTGGGCTCCGCGACGAGCAGCGGCGCGGGGGCCGGGAGGCCCTTGTGCTTCTGCCAGTCACCGGTGAGCTTCAGGATGGCCATGACCGGCTCGGTCGGCTGGGCGCCGACGGACAGCCAGTACTGGGCACGCTCCGAGTTGACCTCGATGCGCGAGGGGTTCTGCACCGGGTGGTACAGGCCGATCTCCTCGATGGCCCGGCCGTCACGGCGGGTACGGGAGTCGGCGACGACGATGCGGTAGTGAGGCGAACGGATCTTGCCCAGACGCTTCAGCTTGATCTTGACTGCCACTGGAGTGGTGTCTCCTGGTCTTGACGTGGTTGGGCACAACGGGATGCCACGTGGGGTTGCGGTACTCGGAGTGCCCGATGGACGCGTCAGCCGGAGGCGAGAGGGTTCCTATGCGGCTGTCGAGTACAGCTAGCCATTGTGCCATACGCGGACGGGGCGGCCGAACCCTCCCCCGAGCTCCGAACGAGCAGGGAGGTGCCCCCATCGAACGCCCCGCAGCAGGTCGCGCGCCCTCACCGAAGATCGGCCGGAGATCACCCGACGCCCGCGCCGACGGCCTCCGGGATGCGGAACGGCTTGCCGCAGCCGCCGCAGACGATCGGGGCCTGGGCGAGGACCGAGGGCACCACGCGCACATTGCGCCCGCAGTCGCAGACCGCCTTGACGCGGACGCCGCCCCCGGAGGAGCCGTGCCGCGCGGCCGGGCCGCGGAAGCTGCGCTTGGTGTCCGCGGCCGTGGCCACGGTGTGCGCCTTGAGGGCGCTCTTGAGCCGCTCGATCGTCGGCCGGTAACGCTGCTTCGCCTCGGGGTTGAGCGTCACCAGCGAGAAGCCGCTGCTGGGGTGCGGCTCCTCGGGGTGATCGAGGCCCAGCTCTTCGGCGATGGCGAGGAATCTGCGGTTGTGGTACCGGCCGGCGCGGGAGGTGTCGCGGACTCCTCGGGCGGCGGCGATGCCATGGACTGCCTCATGGAGGAGTCGCTCGAAGGAGAGCTCGTGTCCGCAGGCGGACGACGACTCCCCGATCAGGGATTCGGGCGCGGCTAGATCTGGCAGCTCAGGGTGGTGCCGCTGAATGTCGGCCCACGCCTGTGCCAGCTCTGCGGCGAGAACAGGTGGTGTCGTGCTCACGTCGTGACAACGAGCCGGGATGCCTCTGTGTTCCTATTCCGGGGCATCCCAAATAATTTGCACGTACCAGTCAGTTGCCGCTCATGCGTCCGGACGAGGGCGGGTGCGCTGATCTGCGGAGAAGCCTCACAGCTCACACCAAGGTGGTGCGTAGGTATACGTACGCCCCGGCGCGTAGACGATGTCCGCACGCCGGGGCGACTGTGTCCGTCTGATGCGCAAGAGGCCTTTCGGCCTTCTCGCGCCGCTCGCTTCGCTGGCGCGGTGGCTCAGTACGCGCGTGCCACGACGGCGACGTTACCGGCCGCGTCATCCGCGTCCGGCACCGCCCCGTCCTCGGTGACCAGACACCGTACGGAGACGGAGTGCTCGGCCAGCGCGGCCTCGCCCGCCGCGCCGAGCGTGGCCCACGGGATGCGGGCCCAGCCGCCCGAAGTGGCGGCCTCGACGGCCTCGTCGACCGTCGTCACCTCGCTCGTACGGGACTCGCGGCGCTCGCGGGCCTGCTTGAGGAGCAGCGCCTGGTCCTCCTCGAGGACAGTGGGCAGCAGCGCGGCGAGCGCCTCGATGACCACCGGCTCCTTGCCGCCCGGGATACGCCTGGCCAGCATCGCCGTGCCGTTCTCCAGGTCGCGCGGGCCGATCTCGACGCGTACGGGCACTCCCTTGAGTTCCCAGTCGACGGCCCGGCGGCCGAACGGGGTGTCCGTGCGGTCGTCGACATGGACACGGATGCCCGCCGCCTCGAGGGCGGCGCCGATCTCGTGGACCTTGGCCAGAACGGCGTCGTCCCCCTTGATGGCGAGCACCACGACCTGGGTGGGGGCGAGCCGGGGCGGGATCCGCAGACCGTTGTCGTCGCCGTGCATCATCACGAGGGCGCCGATCATGCGGGTGGTCGAGCCCCAGGAGGTCTGCCAGACCAGCTCCTGCTTGCCCTCCTTCGACAGGTACTGGGTGTGGAAGGCCCTGGCGAAGTTCTGGCCGAGTTCGTGGCTGGTACCCAGCTGGAGGGCCTTGCCGTCGCCCATCATGCCTTCGAGCGTGAGGGTGTTGATGGCGCCGGCGAAGCGCTCCTGGGCGGTCTTGCGGCCGAGGACGACGTCCATCGCGAGGACGTCCCGCATGAAGTCCGCGTACACGTGCCGGTGGATGCGGGCCGCGAAGTCGCGGGCCTCCTCGTACGTGGCGTGCGCGGTGTGGCCCTCCTGCCAGAGGAACTCCGTGGTCCGCAGGAAGAGGCGGGGCCGCAGTTCCCAGCGGACGACGTTCGCCCACTGGTTGATGAGGAGCGGCAGGTCGCGGTAGCTCTGCACCCACTTCGCGAAGTACTCGTTGATGATCATCTCGGAGGTGGGGCGGACGACGGCGGGCTCTTCCAGCTCCTTGCCGCCGCCGTGCGTGACCACGGCGAGTTCGGGCGCGAACCCCTCGACGTGCTCGGCCTCCTTGTGGAGGTACGACTGCGGGATCAGGAGCGGGAAGTACGCGTTCTGGGTGCCCGTCTCCTTGATGCGGGCGTCCATGTCCTGCTGCATCCGCTCCCACAGGCCGTAGCCGTACGGTCGGATGACCATCGTGCCGCGCACTGGACCGTTGTCGGCCAGTTCGGCCTTGTTGACGATGTCCTGATACCAGCGCGGGAAGTCCTCGGCCTGAGGCGTGAGAACGGGTGTCTTGGCCATGGCGCGCATGCTACGGCGCGATGACGCCCTCGAGGCAATGCAATTACGCCCGTACGGCCGCGCGTCGCGGGGGCGCGCGCGGCGATCCAAGGCCCTTGGGAACACCCCCTAGACGTGACGACGGATGCGGAGTTCTCTGGCATACGGGGGAACTGCGAGCGCACATGTACGGGGCGGGATGAACCGCAGGAACACGCCACAGCAGTAACTCTCGGCGGATTGGGGCGCTTTCGATGACACCTACGCTCGTGCAGCGGCACCTCCCCCAGGCGGGGCGCGTGCCCCGAGTGGACCTGTGCGCACGCGCGCGTGACTGGGCGGAGATACAGGAACGGATGCTGGTCCCGCTCTACGAAGCGGTCTACGAACGACTGGAGGTCGGCGAGGGGGCCGCCGGCACCCGGCTTCTCGGCCTCGGCTGCGGCTCGGGGCTCGCCCTTTTGATGGCGGCCTCGCGGGGCGCCGCGGTCACGGGCGTCGAGGCGGCCGAGCCGGAGCGTCTCGCACTGGCCAGAGAGCGTCTCCAGGGCGAGACGCGGGGCACACGCGCGCGTGGCGACACGCGACTGACCGAAGGAGGCCCCGAGGACGCGGCACGGCCGGACGATCCGCCGTACAACCTGATCACCGCGTTCCAGCCGATCGGGTGCACGGCAGGCGACTCCGAAGGGCTCGGCGCGCTCCTGGAGTCGGCGTCGCCGTTCGCCGAGCGGGGTACTCCCGTGGTGCTGGCCGGCTGGGGTCCGCCGGAGCGGTGCGCGACGTCGTCGGTCCTGCGGGTCGCGACGAAGCTCGCCGATCCGCTGCGCAGCACGGGCAGTTGGCGGCCCGCGCTCCGCGACGACCTGGAGGAGGTCACCCACCGGGCGGGGCTCAGGCCGGACGGCTCCGGCCGGGTCGCCTGTCCGTTCGGCTACGCGGACGTGGACAGCGCCGTGCGCGGGCTGCTGTCGACGGGGCTGTTCGACGCGGCGATCGGCGCGACGGACCGGTCCCAGGTCGAGAAGGAGATGACGGAGGCACTGCATCCGCATCAGCGGAGGGACGGGACGGTGTGGATGCCGAACGTGTTCCGCTATGTGATCGCGCGCACCCCGTGACGGGCATCACCGGTCCGTCTCCGTCTCCCGGCCGTCCGTGTCCTGAGTCCCCTGCGCCTCCTCGTCCTTGGTGAGGCGGATGACGCCGGCGACGCGGTAGGCCTCCGCCTCGTCGAGGGTCTCGTTCGCGAGGAGCGCCGCGGCCAGGGCGTCCAACTGGCCGCGGTGGTCGCGGAGTTTGGTGCAGGCCTCCTCGTAGCACTCGTCGACGATGCGGCGCATCTCGTGGTCGATGGTGTCGAGAGTGTGCGGCGCGGCGGAGAGCCCGTACGCCTGCTGGGCGTCGCTCGGCAGCGCGGAGAGGCGGCCGATGCGGTCGCTCATGCCCCAGCGGGCGACCATGCCGCGCGCGATGTTCGTGACCTGTTCGAGGTCGTTCTCGGCGCCGGTGGTGACGACCCCGTATACGACGTGTTCGGCCGCCATGCCGCCGAGCGCGCCGATGATGCGGCCCCGCAGGTACTCCTCCGTATAGGCGTATCTGTCGGCGTCGGGCGTGGAGAGGGTGACGCCGAGCGCGCGGCCGCGCGGCACGATGGTGATCTTGCGGACGGGGTCGGCGCCGGGCTGGAGCATGCCGAGCAGGGCGTGGCCGCTCTCGTGGTAGGCGGTGCGGCGGCGCTCCTCGTCCGGCATGACGAGGGGCCGTTCGGCGCCGAGCTGGACCTTTTCCAGCGCCTGGGAGAGGTCGGCCTGCGTGACGGCCTTCTGCTGGCGTTTGACGGCGAGGAGGGCGGCCTCGTTGGTGAGGTTGGCGAGGTCGGCGCCGGTCATGCCCGGGGTCGTGCGGGCGACCTGCAACAGGTCCACGTCAGAGGCGAGGGGGATCTGCCGGGTGTGGATCCTGAGGATCGCCTCGCGGCCGCCGCGATCGGGCGGGCTGACCGTCACGACGCGGTCGAAGCGGCCGGGACGGGTGAGGGCCGGGTCGAGGACGTCCGCGCGGTTGGTGGCCGCGATGACGATGACGCCCTCGGATCCCGAGAAGCCGTCCATCTCGGTGAGGATCTGGTTGAGGGTCTGCTCGCGTTCGTCGTGGCCGCCCATGGCGGAGCCGCCGCCGCGGGCCCGGCCGATGGTGTCGATCTCGTCGATGAAGATGATCGAGGGCGCCACCTTGCGGGCCTCGGCGAAGAGTTCGCGTACGCGCGAGGCACCGACTCCGACGATCATCTCGATGAACTCGGAGGCGGACGCGGAGAAGAACGGGACGCCGGCCTCGCCCGCGACGGCCCGGGCCAGGAGCGTCTTGCCGGTTCCCGGCGGGCCCGACAGGAGGACGCCGCGGGGCATCTTCGCGCCCATCTCGCGATAGGCGTCGGGGTTCTTGAGGAAGTCGACGACGTCACTGAGCTCGCCCTGCACCTCGTCGATGCCGGCGACGTCCGCGAACGTGGTGCGCTGCATGCCGGGTTCCAGCTCGACCGGCTTGGGCGGCTGCTTGCGCCCGAGCATGCCTCCCCCCATGCCACCGCCCATGCCCTGCCGCATCCGCCGCGCGATGAAGATCCACAGCACGACGAGCAGGAACATCGGGGCGAGCGAGATGAGGAGGTTGGCGAGGAAGCTGCGCTCCTGGACGACCGGTGAGGCCGTCACGGTGACGTTGTGCTTCTCCAGGTTCGCCCAGAGGTCGTCGTCCGCGAAGGACGGCCGCTGGGTCTTGAACTTGGTGTAGTTCTTGCTCGAACTGTCACTGTCGTCGGGCGTGGGCTGCTCCTTCTTCAGCTGGCCCTGGATCGCGTCGCCCTTGGAGTAGATCTTGGTGACGTTGTTGTCGGCGACCTGCTTGCTGAACTCGGTGTACGAGATCGTCGGCTCGTTGCCCTGGTTGAAGAACGACAGCACGAGGTTGGCGATGACGTAGACGATCAGGGCGGTGAGGATGAGCCCGCCCCAGCCGCCCGGCATCTTCTTCCTGGGCGACTTCGTGGGCTGTGGAGGCGGAGCTCCCTCGGAGCGCCACGGCTGGTCGGTGCGGTCGCGCGGGGGTACGGGGTTGGCCACGCCTGCTCTCCTCCTGCCGTCACGCCTCCCGCCCATGACCGCACAGATCCGGGACCCTTGCCAGTATCCAGAATCCTGGTTACTGTCCGGGCCGTGAACGGTTTCGACGAGCGTTTCCTTACGCGCAACGGCCTCGCGGCCCGCCAGCTCGCGGTCCTGCTGCTCAACCACGAGCCCGACACACGGCTGCCCCGGGTCCGCGACTTCGCCGAGGAACTGGGGTGCGGAAACGGCACGGTTCAGGCCGCCCTGCGGCTCCTGGAGGAGTCCGGCGCCATCGAGACCGCCGCGCGCGGCCACCTCGGCACCTTCCTGGTCCGCTCCGAGCGCTCCATCCTGTGGCGCCTCTCCGGCCTCGGCACCCTGCTCGCCGCGATGCCCCTCCCCTACTCCCGCCGCTACGAGGGCCTGGCCACCGGACTGCGTACGGCCTTCGAGGAGGCGGGCACCCCCTTCGCGATCACGTTCATGCGTGGCGCGGGCGCCCGGACCACCGCCCTGCTCGAAGGCAAGGTCGACCTCGTCGTTCTCTCACGGTTCGCCGCCGACCGGCTGATCGAGGAGCATCCGGTGGAGCTGGTCGCCGACCTGGGCCCGGCCACGTACGTCGGAGCGCACGGGCTGCTGCTGCGCGAGGGCGCCTCGCTCGACGCGCCCGGCCTGCGGGTCGCCGTGGACCACACCTCCGAGGACCAGCGGATGCTCGCCGAGCGCGCGTTCGCCGGGCGCAGCGACATCGAGTGGGTCGAGTGCTCGTACATGCAGCTGCGGGATCTGTTCGCGCAGAACCTGGCCGACGCCACCGTCTGGAATCTCGACGAGGTGCAGGGCCGGACAGGGATGGGCGGGGAGGTGCTGCCGCTGGGCGACGAGGTCACCCGCGATCTGTCCCTGCGCAACTCCAGCGCGGCGATCATCGGCAGGACCGAGGGAGCCAAGGCACTCTCCGCCGTACGGGACGCGGTCGACCTGTCGACCGTGACGTCGCTGCAGGCCGAGGTGTTGCGGGGCGAGCGCGTGCCGTCGTACTGAGCCGGCGGGGGCGCGGCCGGAAGGACTCGCCCGCTCCTCCCTCCGAATATCCAGAATCCCGATCATTGTCGAAGTGTGAGTGGAACCCGGAAGGAGATCCCATGGACGACCAACTCGCCCTCCGTATCCGGCTGTTCCGCGAAGGCGGTCAGGTCAGGCCCGAGGTCGCCGACTTCGTGACCGCCGAGCTAACCGCCCTCGCGGAACGCGGAAACGAGGTCACCGAGCAGACCGCCGGCATGCTCACCAGCCATCTGATGATGGCGCTGACCCGGCTCGTCGACGGGGAATCGATCGAGCAGTTCCTCACCGACGAACAGGTGGCCGCGGAGCTGGCCGGCCACCCCCGAGCCGTGGCCGGCGCCCGCGAGGTCGCCGCCCGCGCCCGCGAACAGCTCGGCGCCGCCCTGCCCGACTCCGAAGTCAACTTCCTCGCCATGCATCTTGCGGTGCTGGCGGGACGTCCGTCACCCGACTCCCGACCCCCAAGGACCACTCCATGACAAAGATCCTCACCGGCGGCGTAGGCAAGGTCGAGGTCGCCGGGACCGTCAAGGCGCTCGCCCTCGACGGCGTGGACATCGTCGTCTCCAGCGACATGGACGCCGCGATGAAGCTCCGTGTGGGCCAGGCCGACTTCTACCTCGGCACCTGTCACACCGGCGCCGGCGCCTCGCTCGGCGTCCTCGTCGGACTCATGGGCCGGACCGCGTGCCACACCTTCGGGCGTTCCGTGCCGACCGAGGACCAGGTCAACTCCCTGCTCGACCAGGGCAAGAAGGTCTTCGGGTTCTCCATGGACCAGATCGACGTCATCGCTCCGCTGATCGCCCGCGCCATCGCCGCGCGCGCCTGATCACACCAGGCACCTCCGCCCCGGGCACGAAGGAGATCCCGTGAGCCCCGTGAACACCACTCTCGCCGCAGGTGCGAACCTCGACTTCTCTCTGGCGCAGCAGTTGACCGTGATCGCCCTGTGCGCGCTGACCGCGTTCATCTCGCACATGGCACTGGCCGTCTTCAACGACGGTGTACGCCCGTTCATGCTGGACTTCATCCAGGGCCGGTCCACCCGCAGCGCCACCACCGCGGTCTCCTTCGGGCTCTCCGCCGGGTTCATCTTCGGTCTCGGCGCGCCGATGGCGCTCTCCAGCGGCGTACTCAACCCGTGGCTGCTGTTCCTGCCCACGGACATCCTCGGGCTGCTCGCCCCGAAGAAGTGGATCGCGCCGGTCCTGGGCGGTGCCTGGGGCGCCGTCGTCGTGTTCGGCCTGAAGGGCGCGAACAACGCGGCCCACGACCTGCCGGTCGACTTCCTCACCGCGATGCAGCAGATGTCGACGCCGATCCTGTTCCTGTTCACGCTGTTCCCGGTGCTGGCGATCACCAAGCAGTTCGGGCGCAAGTGGGGCGGCGCCGCGGGCGTCCTCGAACTGGCCCTGGTCGTGATGACCATGAAGATCTGGCCGAAGATCTTCGCGGGCGCGCTCGCCATGGCGGTCGGTGTCCTGATGCTCATCGGCCTCGCCGTCGCCAAGGACGTCCGGGAGCGCAGGGCCGCGCGGGCCGAGGGCGGCGGCGTCGAGGAAGTGGTCCTCGCGGACGACCCGATGGCATCGCTTTTCAGCGCCAGCGCGGACCGCCTGCGTAAGTTCCTGCCGCTGTTCATGGTGCTCGGCGCGGGTGTCTGTGTGCTCGCGCAGATGCACATATTCGGCGGTGGTGAGGCCACCAGCTTCCTGATCGCGAAAGGACACTACAGCGAGGCCGCCCAGGTGGACTTCTACCGGGTGTTCGGCTTCATCCCGCTGATCGCGACGACGGCGCTCGCCTCGGGGGCGTACGGCATCGCGGGCTTCACGCTCGTCTACCCCATCGGCTATCTGCTGCCGAACCCGTTCCTCGCGGCGATCGTCGGCGCGGCCGTGTTCGCCGTCGAGGTGCTCGCCCTCTCCTACATCGGCACGTTCCTCGGCAAGCTGCCGAGCGTGCGCGACTCGTCGGAGCAGCTGCGCAGTGCCATCACCGACACGCTCCAGCTGGCGATCCTCTTCGGTTCGCTGATGGCGGCCAACGCCATGGGCGCCGGTCTCGGCATCCTCGTCGTCGGCGGGCTCTATCTGCTGAACGAGGCGATGGGCCGGCCGGTCGTACGGATGGCGGCCGCACCCGCCGCGGTGATCGTCGGCGGCATCCTGCTCAACCTCCTGTACTGGCTCGACCTGTTCACCCCGATCAAGAGCTGAGGCCGGGTACGTACGCCGGGAAGGAAACCCACCGCACCATGCACTCCCCGCCCCTCATCCACACCGTCACCGGCCCGCTCCCGGCAACCGCCGTACGTGGCCCGGCCCTGGCCCACGAGCATCTGGTGCTCGACCTCGACCGGCACGGCAACGGCGGAGCGGTCCTCGACGCCGAGGCGCACGGACCGGCCGTCACGGCCGAACTGGCCGCCCTGCGCGAGGAGTTCGGCCTCTCCCTGGTGATCGAGCTGACCTGCCGCGGCATGGGGCGCGACCCGCGCGCCCTGGCCCGGATCTCCCGGGACGCGCAGGTCGCCGTCGTCGCGGCCACCGGCTGGTACTACGAGCCGTTCCACACACCCGAGCTGGCCGGCGCGGAGGTCGGGCAGCTGGCCGACACCCTGGTCCGCGAGATCGACGGCGGTCTCGGCACAAGCGGCATCCGGCCGGGTGTGCTCGGCGAGGTCGGCAGCCACGGTGACGTGCCCAGCGAGCCGGAGTCGCGTGCGCTGCGGGCGGCGGCGCGGGCCGCCGTCGCCACCGGTCTGTCGGTCGCCACGCACGCGCAGCTCGGCCGCGGCGGGCTAGCCCAGCTGGAGCTGCTCACCGGCGAGGGCCTCGCCCCGCACCGGATCTCGGTCGGCCACCAGGACCTCCTCGACGATCCGGCCGTGCACAAGGAGCTGGCCGCGAGCGGCGCGTACGTCGCGTTCGACACCGTCGGCAAGGAGAGCTACCAGCGCGACGGCGTCCGGCTCCGGCTGCTGCTCGCCCTCGTCGAGGCCGGCTACGCCGACCGTGTCCTGCTCAGCTGCGACATCTCGCGCCACGGCTATCTGGAGCGTGAGGGCGGTCAGGGTTACGGGCATCTGTTCCGGTCGTTCCTGCCCCGGGTCCGTGCCGCGGGCGTGGACGACGGCCTGGTGGACCTGATGACGCGCCGCAATCCGCTGCGCTTCCTGACCGGCGCGAGCGTGGAGGAGATCTGACGATGACACCCGCCCACTCGGCCGCACCCGCGCTCCCCGAGACCTTTCCGCTCGCCACGATCCCGGTCGACGAGGCGATGGCCCGGCAGTTCCGCCTGATCGAGTGCACCGCCGCGCACTTCACCGGCGAGGAGCTGTTCGGCGCCGACGTGGGTGTCGTGCCGGGGCTCGGCCGGCCCCGCACGACCGCCAAGGCCGAGGCGGTGCTCGCCGGCTTCTTCGGGGCCGAGGACGCCGCCTTCGTCCAGGGCGCGGGCACCGGAGCGATCCGTGCCGCGCTGAACGCCGCGGTGCGCGCGGGTGACCCGCTGCTGATCCACCGCGCGCCGGTGTACCGGACCACCGAGGTCACGCTGCGCGGCCTCGGCGTCCGTACCGAAGAGGTCGACTTCAACGACCTGGGCGCGCTGCGCGAGGCCCTCGCGTCGGGGCGCTTCCGGTGGGCGTACGTCCAGCACACCCGGCAGCGGCTCGGCGACTCGTACGACCCGGGCGAGGTGCTCGCCGCCTGCCGGGCCGCCGGAGTGCGCACGGTCGTCGACGACAACTACGCCGTGCTGCGTGTGCCCGCGTCGGGCGTCGAACTCGGCGCGGACGCCTCCTGTTTCTCGCTGTTCAAGCTGCACGGTCCCGAGGGCGTGGGCATCGTCGTCGGGGCGCGTGACCTCGTCGAGCGGGTCCGCGCGGACAACTACTCGGGCGGCGGCCAGGTCCAGGGGCATCAGGCGCTTGACGTGCTGCGCGCCCTGACGCACGTGCCGGTGATGTGGGCGGTGCAGTCGCGGGTGGGCGCCCAGGTCGCCGAGCGGCTCGCCGCCGGCGAGGTGGACGGCGTCGCCGAGGTGCGGCTCGCGAACGCGCAGGACCGGTGCCTGCTCGTGCGCCTCGACCGGCCAGTGGCGCGTGAACTCCCCGCTGTCGCCGCCCGGTTCGGCGCCGCGCCCTATCCCGTCGGCTCCAACTCCCGTTACGAGATCGCGCCGCTGTTCTACCGCATGTCCAGCTCGTCCCTCGACGACTCCCCCGGGCTCGCGGAGTGGACGGTGCGGATCAATCCGATGCGGGCGGGCGCCGACCTCGTGATCGACATCCTGCGCCGCTCCCTCGACGTGCTGAAGCACCACGCAAAGGACGACTGACCGTGTTCCTCGACAGTCTGCTCACCCGCAACCCCGAGCTCGTCGACGCCGCGGCCGACCTCCACCGGCGGGGCGCGATCCCGCCCGACACGTACGTCATGGATCTCGACGCGATCGAGTCGAACGCCGCACTGCTCGCCGCCGGGGCGGACCGGCTCGGGCTCACCCTCTGGTTCGTCGTGAAGCAGCTCGGCCGCAACCCCGAGCTGATCAGGGCCATCGCCCGCCACATCCCGAAGTACGCGGCCATCGACGCGCAGGAGGCCCGCACCCTGCACGCGGCGGGCGCGCAGGCCGGAAACCTCGGCCACCTCGCACAGATCCCGCGCCGCTCGCTGCCCGGGATGCTGGCCTGGCGCCCGGAGACCGTGACCGTCTTCGACGTCGACAACGCCCGCGCGGTCTCGGATGCGGCCCGCGCGCAGGGCTTCGTCCAGGACGTCCTCGTACGCCTCGAAGGGGCGGAGGGCGCCGTCTATCCCGGGCAGGAGGGCGGCGTTCCACTCGGTGCGCTCGACGACTTCGCGGCGGCCTCAGAGGAGTTGCCCGGGGTGCGGATCGCGGGCGTCACCGCGTTCCCGTGCGTGCTGTGCGACCCGGCGACGGGCACACCACGCCCCACCGAGAACTTCGAACTGGCCGTCAAGGCAAGGGATTTGCTCACCTCACGCGGGCACGAAGGCCTGAAGCTGAGCGCCCCGAGCGCCACCTCCATGGCCAGCCTCCCTCTCCTCGCCGAGCACGGCGCGACCCACGGCGAGCCGGGCCACTCGCTCACCGGCACCACCCCCCTGCACGCCCGCGACGCCGGCCAGCCCGAGAAGCCCGCCTACGTCTACGTCACCGAGGTCGCCCACACCCTCGCCGACGGCCGGCCCGCCGTGTTCGGCGGCGGTTTCTACCCCCGCGCACACATCGGGTCCGCGCTGCTGCCCCGCACGGGCCGGCGCCTCGCGGTACAGGACGCGCCCGCGGAGAACATCGACTACTACCGGCTGCTCGACGCGCCCGGCCCCGGCCACGCGCCCGCGGCGGGCGACACGGCGCTGCTCGCGTTCCGTACGCAGATCTTCGTGACCCGGTCGACGGTCGCGGTGGTGGCGGGCCTGTCGTCCGGCTCGCCGCGCCTGACCGGCCTGTACGACGCGCAAGGAAGGGCCCTGTGATGAGCAAGACCGTCATCGTCGTCGTCGACGGATTCGGTGTCGGCGCCATGCCGGACGCGGGCGCCCTGCGCCCCGGCGACCTGGCGGCGGACACCTGCGGGCACGTGCTCGACCGGTGCCGCGAGGCGTTCGGGCGGCCGCTGCGGCTGCCCGCGCTCGGTGCGCTCGGGCTGGGCCTGGTGCACCCGCACCCGGACCTCGCGCGGCGCACCCCTCTGCCGGTCGCGGCGGGCCGGGCCGGGCTCGGCTACCCCGGCGCGGACACGTACGCCGGCCACCAGACGATGATGGGCGCCGACTTCAGCCGGGTGACGGTGGCGCGGCTCGGCGACCACCTCGACGAGGTCACCGCGGCCCTGGAGGCCGCGGGCCACCGGGTCGAACTCCTCGACGACAGACCCTTGCTGGCGGTCGACGGGGTTGTCCTCGTGCACGACAACCTGGAGGCCGACCCGGGCATCAACTGGAACGCCTCGGGCCGCCTCGACGACCTGGACTTCGACGGGATCGTCTCCGTCGCGCGTACCGTGCGCGCGGTGGCTCCCGTCGCGCGGGTCATCGCGGTGGGCGGCCGCGCGAGCGGCCCGCTGTGCGACTTCGTGCGCGAAGGGGACGGCGGCACGGTCGGCCTCGACACCCCGGCTAGCGGCTTCTACCGCAACGGCGGCCTCGAGGTGCGGCACCTCGGCGCGGGCCTCGACCACACGCGGCAGCTGCCGGACCTGGCGGCGCGGGCCGGGATTCCCGTCACGCTCGTCGGGAAGGCCGCGGACATCCTGGCCTGCGACGACGCGGTGCGGCGCCCGGCCGTGCCGACCGCGGACGTGCTCGCGCACACGCTCGAAGCCGTTCGCGCGGAGGGCGACGCACTGGTCGTGGCCAATGTGCAGGAGAGCGATCTGGCCGGGCACCAACAGGACGTGGAACGTTACGGGCACGTCCTGGAGCAGGTCGACGCGGGGCTCGCGGCGCTCGTCTCCCTGCTCGACGCGGACGGCGACCGACTGATCGTGACCGGCGACCACGGGAACGACCCGACGATCGGCCACGCCTTCCACACCCGGGAGTTCGTGCCGGTGCTCGTCCACCGCCCCGGCGCGGCCGGTGTCGAGCTGCTGCCGGACGCGGGCAGCCTGGCGGACGTGGGCGCGACGGCCGCGGCGGCGCTCGGCCTCGATCCGGCGGGGCTCGCGAACGGCACGGAGATCAGTCGGGCGGCGGCGCGGGCAGCCTGACCCGCTCATGCGTAAGGGGCGCCCGCAACGGCGGGCGCCCCTTACGCATGTCTACGAAGTGGCCGGTCAGCCCATGAACTTCTTGAACTCGTCGGGCAGTTCGAAGTTCTTGTCCTGGTCGGCGGCGGGCAGACCGAACGCGTTGCCGCTCTGACCGGCGGCCTCCCGGCGCGCCGCCTCTTCCTCTTCCTGCTGCTTGCGCTTCATCGGGTTGCCGGAGCGCTGCTTGCCCTTGGCCTGCTTCTGCTTCTTCTTCTGCCGGCCGGGGCCGCCGCCCATGCCCGGCATCCCGGGCATCCCCGGCATGCCGCCGCCCTGCGCCATGCGGGACATCATCTTGCGGGCCTCGAAGAACCGCTCGACGAGGTTCTTCACCGCGCTGACCTCGACGCCCGAACCGCGGGCGATACGGGCACGGCGCGAGCCGTTGATGATCGTGGCGTCCGCGCGCTCGGCCGGGGTCATCGACTTGATGATGGCGGCCGTGCGGTCGACGTCGCGCTCGTCGAGGTTGTTGATCTGGTCCTTCATCTGCGCCATGCCGGGCAGCATCCCGAGCAGCTTGGAGATGGAGCCCATCTTCCTGACCTGTTCCATCTGGGCCAGGAAGTCGTCGAGCGTGAAGTCCTGGCCCTTCTTGGAGGCCAGCTTGGAGGCCATCTTCTCGGCCTCCTGCTGCGAGAAGGTCTGCTCGGCCTTCTCGATCAGCGTGAGCATGTCGCCCATGCCAAGGATGCGGGACGCCATGCGGTCCGGGTGGAACGCGTCGAAGTCGTCCAGCTTCTCGCCGTTCGAGGCGAACATGACCTGGCGGCCGGTGACGTGCGCGATCGACAGGGCGGCACCACCACGGGCGTCACCGTCGAGCTTGGAGAGCACCACGCCGTCGAAGCCGACGCCGTCACGGAAGGCCTCGGCGGTGTTGACCGCGTCCTGACCGATCATGGCGTCGACGACGAAGAGGACCTCGTCGGGCGAGACGGCGTCGCGGATGTCCGCGGCCTGCTGCATCAGCTCCTGGTCGATACCCAGGCGGCCGGCGGTGTCGACGATGACGACGTCGTACTGCTTCTGCCGGGCGAACTCGATGGAGTCCTTGGCGACCTGAACCGGGTCGCCCACGCCGTTGCCCGGCTCCGGGGCGTAGATGCCGACGCCGGCGCGCTCGGCGACGACGGACAGCTGGTTCACGGCGTTCGGGCGCTGGAGGTCACAGGCGACGAGCAGCGGCGCGTGGCCCTGCCCCTTCAGCCAGTGGCCGAGCTTTCCGGCGAGCGTCGTCTTACCGGCACCCTGGAGACCCGCGAGCATGATCACGGTGGGCGGGTTCTTGGCGAACCGCAGGCGCCGGGTCTCGCCGCCGAGGATGCCGATGAGCTCCTCGTTGACGATCTTGATGACCTGCTGGGCCGGGTTCAGCGCATGGGAGACCTCCGCGCCGGCCGCACGCTCCTTGACCTGCTTGATGAAGGCGCGGACGACGGGCAGGGCCACGTCCGCTTCGAGCAGGGCGATACGGATCTCGCGCGCCGTGGCGTCGATGTCCGCCTCGCTGAGGCGCCCCTTGCCGCGGAGGTTCTTGAATGTCGCTGCGAGGCGGTCGGAAAGAGTGTCGAACACGGCGGTCGCGAATCCTCGGGTTGAAGGGCGGGCGGACAGGTCGTCCTCCAGGGTATCCGGAGGTGTCCAGTGGGGTCTCCACCCCATTCGTACGAAGCGCTCCCGAGGCCGTACGAAGCGCCCCGGGGAGACCAGCGCCACACAAAGCCGGTCTCCCCGTAGGCCCCGCTACCCCCGCAACGCCCCCTCCAGCGCGCCCGCCACAGCGGCGGCGTCCGGCGTGGGGAGCGGCTTTCCCTCGGCGCCCGTGACATAGAACGCGTCGACCGCGTTCGCCCCGAGGGTCGACACATGCGCGGACCGCACCCGTACGCCCGCCGTCTCGAGCGCCCGGCCGATGCGGTGCAGCAGGCCCGGTGCGTCCTGTGCCCGCACCTCGATCACCGTCGCGTGCCGCGAGGCGGCGGGGGCGACCGTCACCCGGGGCGGCGGCGCGACGGTGCCGCCGCGCCGCCGCGGATAGGCGGCGTCCCGCTCGGCGAGCCGGGCGGCGATGTCCAGGGAGCCGTCGAGGGCCCGTACGAGATCCGCGCGCAGCCGTGCGGCCTGGGGCAGGGACCCGTACTCGGCGGCGACCCTCCAGTCGAGGAGCAGGACCGAGCCCGGCATCTGGGCGGGCAGGTCGAGGGCGCGCAGCTCCGCCGTGCGGACCGTGAGCCGGTGCATGGCGAGCACCCCGGCGACGGCGGGCAGCACGCCGGGCTGGTCGGGGACGGCGATCAGCAGTTCGACGCCGAGGGGCTCCGGATCGGCGGGCGCGGCCTCGGCGCCCTCCGCGTCCCGGTCGACGGGAGCCTCGGTCTGCGCGCGCAGGGACAGCACCGGGCCGCCCGTGCGGAAGGCCTCGACGGCCAGCCGCTCCTGCTCGGCTGTCGGCTCGGCGGCGGGGCCGTCGCCGTCGGCGGGGGCCTCCCCCGCGAGGACGGCGGCGACCCGCTTGACCAGGTCGGTGACGAGCGAGCCGCGCCACGAGGACCAGGCCGCGGGCCCGGTGGCGAGCGCGTCCGCCTCCGTCAGGGCATGCAGCAGTTCGAGCGTCCCCACGGACCCGACCGCGTCCGCGACGGCCCGCACCGTAGCCGGGTCGTCCAGATCGCGCCGCGTCGCCGACTCGATGAGGAGCAGATGGTGGCGTACGAGGGTGGCGACGACGGCGACGTCCGCACGGTCGAAGCCGATGCGCGCGGCCACGTCCTTCGCGATGATCTCGCCGGCCACGGAGTGGTCGCCGGGCCAGCCCTTGCCGATGTCGTGCAGGAGCGCGGCGACGAGCAACAGGTCGGGGCGGCCGACGCGGCGCGTGAGGTCGGCGGCGCGCACGGCGGTCTCGACGAGGTGCCGGTCGACCGTCCAGGTGTGCACGGCGTTGCGCTGGGGCCTGCACCGCACCCGCTCCCAGTCGGGCAGCAGCCGCGTGATCAGGCCCTCGGCCTCCAGCGCCTCCCAGACCTCGACGGTCGGCCGGCCCGCGCCGAGCAGCGTCACGAGCTGCTCGCGGGCCTCGGCGGGCCACGGCGTGGGCAGCGGGCGCGCGGCGGCGGCCAGCCTGCGGACGGCGTGCAGGGACAGGGGCAGACCGGCCTGGGCGGCGGCCGCCGCGGCGCGCAGCGGCAGCACGGGGTCGCGCTCGGGCCTGGCCGCGCGGGCGAGGACCGCCTCGCCCTCCTGCTCGACGACGCCCTCGGCGAGCGGCGACCGCTCGGCGACGGGCTTGCTCCCGCCGCCCAGCATGGCGCGCAGCCGCGGACGCACGGCCCGCGACTTGAGCACGCGCCCCACCTCGCGCCAGGTGACGTCACTGGCGTACGACACGGTGCGCGCGGCCTCGTAGACCTGGCGGAGCAGGGTGTCCGCGTCGAGGAGGCCGAGTCCGGCGGCGACCTGGTCCTGTTCCTGGAGGGCGAGGCGGTCGGTGGCACGGCCGGTGGCCAGGTGCAGGGCGTCCCGCACGTCGAGGAGCCTGCGCCGCGCGTCGGCGAGGCCCTCCCTGGGGGCGTCGGCGAGCCACGACGCGGCGACGGCGCGCAGCGCGGTGGCGTCCCGGAGGCCGCCCCTGGCCTCCTTGAGGTCGGGTTCGAGCAGGTACTGCAACTCGCCCTGACGTTCGGCCCGTTCGTCGCACAGGTCGCGCAGTTCGGGCAGGCGTTTGGGCGCCTGGTTGCGCCAGTCGGCGAGGACGGCGGTGCGCAGGCCCGCCGTCAGGCCGAGGTCGCCGGCGATGTGCCGGGCGTCGAGGAGGCCGAGCTGCACCTTGAGGTCCTCGCCCGCCGTCTTACGCGCCTCCGCCGGAGTGCGGACGGAGTGGTCGAGGGCGAGCCCCAGGTCCCAGACGGGGTACCAGACGCGGTCCGCGAGGGAGGCGATGGCGCCGGGCCCTGCGCTGCCGTCGTGCAGGAGCAGCAGGTCGAGGTCGCTGCGCGGGGAGAGCTCCCCGCGCCCGTAGCCGCCGACGGCGACGAGTGACACCCCTGTCAGCTCGCGCGCCCCGGCGGTGAACAGTTCGGCGAGCCAGTCGTCGGTCAGCCCGGCGAGGGCCGAACGGCGCGGCGGCCCGGACTGCGCCTCGTCCTGGAGGAGGCGCAGCCGGGCCGCCGCATAGCCGCTGGGTGCTGAATCGTCGTCGTCCGCTTTTCCGGTCTGCACATCCACACTCGTCACCCAGCGACTCCTCTGTTCCGTTTACAGCGCGTCCGGCCCACGCTCACCGGTGCGGACCCTGACGGCGGTCTCCACCGGGACGGCCCAGACCTTGCCGTCCCCGATCTTGCCGGTCCTCGCGGCCTTGACCACGACATCGATGAGCTGTTCGGCGTCGTCGTCCTCCACGAGGACCTCAATGCGGATCTTCGGTACGAGGTCGACGGTGTACTCGGCGCCGCGGTAGACCTCGGTGTGGCCGCGCTGGCGGCCGTATCCGCTGGCCTCGGTGACGGTCAGGCCCTGGATGCCGAAGGCCTGGAGGGCTTCCTTGATCTCGTCGAGCCGGTGCGGCTTGACGACCGCCGTGATGAGCTTCATGCGTCCACCTTCTTGATCTGGTCTGCCGGCTCGTGGACGGCGCCCGGGCCCGGCGCGGCCGAGCGGAGGACCGTGCCGCCGCCCGCGCCGCTGAAGTCGTACGCGGTCTCGGCGTGCTCGACCTGGTCGATGCCGGAGACCTCGTCGTCCTCGCTGACGCGCATGCCGATCGCCTTGTCGATCAGGAAGGCGAGGATCGCGGAGGCGACGAGCGAGTACGCGAGAACCGCGCCGACGCCCGCGAGCTGCTTCCACAGCTGGGTCAGGCCGCCGCCGTAGAAGAGGCCCTGCGCGTCGGACTGGCCGCCGCCGGTGGCGAAGAAGCCGATGAGGAGCGAACCGATGACTCCGCCGACGAGGTGGACGCCGACGACGTCGAGCGAGTCGTCGTAGCCGAACCGGTACTTGAGGCCGACGGCCATGGCGCACAGGACACCCGCGACGGCACCGATGGCGATCGCGCCGAGCGGCGAGCAGGAGCCACCGGACGGGGTGATCGCGACGAGGCCGGCGACCGCGCCGGAGGCGGCACCGAGAGTGGTGAACGCGCCGTGCCGGATCTTCTCGTAGATCAGCCAGGCAAGCATCGCGGCGGCGGTGGCGACCTGCGTGTTGACGAACATCAGCGCGCCGACACCGTCGTCGTTGCCGAGCCACGAACCCGCGTTGAACCCGAACCAGCCGAACCACAGCAGACCGGCGCCGAGCATCACCAGCGGCAGCGAGTGGGGCCGCATCGGGTCCTTCTTGAAGCCGACGCGCTTGCCGATCACGAGGATCACACCGAGGGCGGCCGCACCCGCGTTGATGTGGACCGCGGTGCCGCCGGCGAAGTCGATGACTCCGAGGTCGAACGCCCAGCCACCGGTGCCCCATACCCAGTGCGCGACGGGGAAGTACACGAGCGTGGCCCACAGGGTGATGAACAGCGCCCAGGCGCTGAACTTCACGCGGTCGGCCAGCGCGCCGCTTATCAGGGCGGGCGTGATGATCGCGAACATCAGCTGGAACACGGCGAAGACGTAGATCGGGATGGTGTAGCCGTCCCACAGCTGCGTCAGGCCGATGCCGCTGAGCCCGACGTAGTCCGAGGACCAGCCGATCAGGCTGCCGTGGTCGGTGCCGAAGGCGGCGGAGAAGCCGTAGAGGACCCACAGGATCGTGACGATCCCGAGGCTGATGAAGCTCATCATCAGCATGTTCAGGGTGGACTTGACGCGGACCATGCCTCCGTAGAAGAAGGCCAGTCCCGGCGTCATGATCATCACCAGGGCGGAACAGATCAGCATGAACCCTGTATTGGCGGCAGACAGCGTGTGCGTGTCTGCGGCAAGCATGATGCCTGGGGGCATCGGCGTCTCCTCGTCGTTGGTACGGCCCCGTGCGGGCGAAGCCTGTGCGGTCAAGAGGGGTGGGCCGGTTATGCGCCAAGAGAATGGTGCAGCGCCGTTTCCGTGGACGCCCCTCGATGTTTCGCCGCAGTGACGAAGAGGTCGTGCGTGTTACGCGTCAATGAACTGCCTGATTCGGGGTGAGGCGATCGTTATCGTGACGCAACCAACAAAGACCGGCCGCGGCGGCCATCCGGTTGACCTGGCAATGGGGGAGCCGAGTCGGGCAGTCCGGGAGGGCCGACCGCGGCCGGGGACAAGGATCAGACCGCTTCGGCGGTCTCCGGCAGATGGATCGCGAGCTGGTCGGTGAGGTGCGTGACCTCGGCGACGTCCCCGAACTCGCGGACCGCGGTGTCCACGGTCTTGCGGATACGGGTGTTAACCCGCTCGGAGCGCACCTTCTTGGCGATGATCATGGCCTGCTCGGCAAGCACCGTGGACTGCTCGGGCTCGCGCTGGAGCAGATGCACCGTGGCCATCCCGATCAGGTTCAGCGCGTACGACCGCTGGTGCTCGGCGTCCTTCTCGAAGAGCTCGACGGCGCGCCGCATGACGGGCTCGGCCATCGAGGCGTACGTGGGGCTGCGGCCCGCCACATAGGCGAGGTCGCGGTACGAGTGGGAGTTCTCCCCGTGCAGCTCGGCCTCGGAGAAGAAGCGGATCCAGTCGGGGTCCGGGTCGTCCCAGTCGTCGGCGTCGTGGAAGGTCTCCTCGGCCATCCGGACGGCCCGCTTGCACTTGCCGGGCTGCCCGATGTTCGCGTACGCGCGGGCCTCCATCGCATACAGCATGGCCTGCGTGCGCGGGCTGGCGCAGTCGCGGCTGCCGTACTGCGCGAGATGGACGAGTTCCAGCGCGTCGTCGGGCCGGCCGAGGTGGATCATCTGCCGGCTCATGCTGGACAGGATGTACGAGCCGAGCGGCTTGTCGCCGGCTTCCTTGGCCGCGTGCAGGGCGAGGACGAAGTACTTCTGGGCGGTGGGCTGGAGGCCCACGTCGTAGCTCATCCAGCCCGCCAGCTCGGCCAGCTCGGCCGCGACTTTGAAGAGCCGTTTCGTCGTGTCCGCCGGCTGGGGCTCCTGGAGCAGGTCGGTCACCTCGTGCAGCTGGCCGACGACGGCCTTGCGGCGCAGCCCGCCGCCGCACTGCGCGTCCCACTGCCGGAACATGACCGTCGTCGACTCCAGGAGGTCGAGCTCCGGCTTCGAGAGCCGGTTCCCCCGGCGCAGGGCCGCCGGGTCGGGCTCCACCGCCGACGTCCCGGGTGTGGGCACGAGCCAGCGCTGCATGGGCTCGATGAGCGCGGGGCCCGCCGAGAGCGCGAGGGCGCTGCCGAGGAATCCGCGGCGCGCCAGCATCAGGTCGCTGCGGGAGAACTCACCGATCAGCGCCACCGTCTGCGGACCCGTCCACGGCAGGTCGACGCCGGACACGGAGGGTGCCTGGTGCGCGGCGCGCAGGCCGAGGTCCTCGACCGCGACGACGCAGCCGAAGCGCTCGGAGAACAGCTCGGACAGGATCCGCGGGATCGGCTCGCGCGGGTTCTCGCCGTCGAGCCAGCGGCGCACGCGCGAGGTGTCCGTGGAGATGTGATTGGCGCCCAACTGCCGTGCCCGGCGGTTCACTTGGCGCGCCAGCTCGCCCTTCGACCAGCCGCTGCGCAGGAACCACGAGCTCAGCAGCTCGTTGGGGCGCTTCTCAGCGTTCGTCACGCTTCCGTCGCTGCCGCCCACTGGAACGCCCCCATCCCTGAAGCCACCTCTTCGCCACCCCGCCGCTGCGGGGTGCGATGTGCGTCAAGCCCTACCAGCATGCCGTCAACTGAGGCCGCCCGTCCGGTGGTTGTCACTCCTCGAACAGGAAACCGACTTGCCTCCGGCATACCCAAGAGTGCTCTCGTCCCAGGGCTTGTGTACCGAAAGTAACCCTACGATCACCCCTCCGGCCATGGCGAACCCGGAAACGCCACCATTCGCCACCCCTTCGAATGAACTAGGGGAGCGCCACACACGATTCACTTGACATAGGACGGCCGAAAGTGGGCGGAGCGGTGTACGCCGGGGCGTGCGACACCGGGCGCACCACCCCCGAAGCTACCGAGGGCCGCCCCGAGCCGGCGTTTCACGGCCCCGCGGAAACAGAGGGTCACGATCCGATTCCGTCTCGTAACCACCGGTGCGCAGGACCCGTTGGAGGGGGCATGGGCTTCACGATCGGCGGCAGCCGCGGGATTCTCGACATCCGGTCCGGTGCGCGGCGCCGCGGCCGCACTTCAGGCCGTGCGTCGGACTGCACCTCGGTGGCCGAGTTCACCGGGCTCTGGGGCTGGGAGGTGGTGCCGGGGGCACGCGCCTCGGGCGGCGCCTGCTCGTGCGGCAGGGCGGGCTGCATCCAGCCCGGCGCCCACCCCATCGACCACGCGCCGACCGTCCCGGCGGGGGCCACGCTCGACGAGGTGACCGAGACCTGGGAGCAGTTCCCCGGCGCCGCGGTGATGCTGCCGGTCGGCAGCGCGTTCGACATCATCGACGTACCCGAGGCGGCCGGCCGTCACGCGCTCGTCCGCCTGGAGCGGATGGGCCTGCCGCTCGGCCCGGTGACGGCGACGCCCGAGGGACGCGCCCACTTCTTCGTCGCACCGGGCTCCGCCGCCGAACTCGGCTCGCTGCTCTACCGGATGGGCTGGGACGACGCGACCCTCGACCTGCACGCCCTCGGCCCCGGCACCCACATCACCGCCCCGCCCTCCGACCGCGGCGGCCTCGGCCCGGTCCGGTGGCTGCGCGCCCCCGGACTCGACTCGGCGACCGAACCCCCGCAGGCCCGCCTCGTCCTCGGCACCCTGGCGTACGTGGCCCATCGTTCCCCGGCGGTCTAGCGACGGCCCACGCACATGGAAGCGGCCGGTCCCCTCGGAGGGGGGGGTTTCCCGTGCGCAAAGAAGTCCGTCCGACTCCCCGCCCACCCGCACATCCACAAAAGACCCCAG
>NZ_JBVJPM010000008.1:158514-361230 GCF_055582645.1 Streptomyces sp. NPDC107517
CTTTTTCCTCGCCACCCGGGTGGACGTCCCCCGTCTTTCCCTGGCGTCCCAGCAACGCCCCACGCACAGGAAAGCCCCTTCCCCAGGGGAAACCCCCGCTTCCATGTGCGCAGAGACGTCCGTACGACTACTCGCCGATCAGCGCGTCCACGAACGCCTCCGGCTCGAAGGGAGCCAGGTCGTCGGGGCCCTCGCCCAGGCCGATCAGCTTCACCGGCACGCCCAGCTCGCGCTGCACGGCGATGACGATGCCGCCCTTGGCCGTGCCGTCGAGCTTGGTGAGCACGATGCCGGTGATGTCCACCACCTCGGCGAAGACGCGGGCCTGGACCAGGCCGTTCTGCCCGGTGGTCGCGTCGAGGACGAGCAGGATCTCGTCGAGCGGGGCGTGCTTCTCGACGACACGCTTGACCTTGCCGAGCTCGTCCATGAGGCCGGTCTTGGTGTGCAGGCGGCCCGCGGTGTCGATGAGGACGACGTCGGCGCCCTCCACGATGCCCTCCTTGACGGCGTCGAAGGCGATGGACGCGGGGTCACCGCCCTCGGGGCCGCGCACGGTGCGGGCACCGACGCGCTCGCCCCAGGTCTGGAGCTGGTCGGCGGCGGCGGCGCGGAAGGTGTCGGCAGCGCCGAGCACCACGTTCCTGCCGTCGGCCACCAGGACGCGGGCGAGCTTGCCGGTGGTGGTGGTCTTGCCGGTGCCGTTGACCCCGACGACCATCACGATGCCCGGGGTGTCGAGGTTCGAGTCGGTCTTGACCGAGCGGTCGAACTCCGGGACGAGGAGCTGGAGCAGCTCCTCGCGCAGCAGTGTGCGCAGCTCGTCGGGCGTGCGGGTGCCGAGCACCTTGACGCGCTCGCGCAGCCGGTCGACGAGCTCCTGCGTGGGCTGCACGCCGACGTCGGCGGTGAGCAGGGTGTCCTCGATCTCCTCCCAGGTGTCCTCGTCCAGGTGCTCGCGCGAGAGGAGCGTGAGCAGCCCCTTGCCGAGCGCGTTCTGCGAGCGGGAGAGCCGGGCGCGCAGGCGCACGAGGCGCCCCGCGGTCGGCTCGGGGACCTCGATCTCGGGCGCGGCCGGAGCCGGGGGCTCCTCCACCGCGATGGGCGCGGACGGCTCCGGCTCGACGAGCGGGAGGTCGACCTCCTCGATCGTGCGGCGGGGTTCGTCGCGCGGCGTCTCGGCCTCTTCGCCGACGTGCGGCTCGGCCGGAGGTGCGGTGATGTCGGGCACGGAGGGGGGCGGCGGGGGCAGCTGCTTCCTTCTGCGGCTGCCGACCACGAGCCCGCCGAGTGCGCCGAGCACGACCACGGCGATGACTACAGCAAGGATGACGATTTCCATAACCACACCAGTATGGCGCGACCAGACGCCAGACCCCCTCGTTGTCCGCGCGGGGCTGCGTGCCCCGCGGGCCGGTCCGTCGTCCGGCCATGCGCCGACGAGAGGCCCTCCAGCGTGGAGTCACAACCCGTCCGGTATCGGCACGGTGGGTGACGCGCCCTCCTTTGTGGCTTCCTCCAAAGAACATAAGCCACTTGAGTGGATTACTCGGACTAAAGTACGATGGAAGAGGATGATGCAACGCGCGTAGAGTCCAGAGCGTCCCCTCCCCACACCCCCCACCGGCTCCCCCGTCAACACCCACGGAGCCGAGCGAGAGGCACGGAACCCCACCGCATGAGCAAGACCGCCGAATCCGAAGGCGCACTCGAGACCCGCGGCATCGAGCCCGTCCCCGAGTCCGAGCGCACCGCCAGGACCCGTGAGCTGTTCCCCACCTGGGTCGCCGCCAACATCAGTGTGCTGCTGCTCACGATGGGCGCGAGCCTGGTCGTCTCGTACAAGCTCAACTTCTGGCAGGCACTCGTCGTCGCGATCGCCGCCCCGATTGTCTCGTACGGCCTCGTCGGCCTGATCGGCATCGCGGGCAAGCGCGGCGGCGCCCCGGGCATGGCCCTGTCGCGCGCGGTCTTCGGCCAGCGCGGCAACCTGCTGCCGGGCTCGCTCATCTGGGTCGCCCGCTGGGGCTGGGAGACCATCAACGCGGTGACCGGCGCCTACGCCGTGCTCACCGTCCTGGACATCCTCCTCGGGGTGAAGAGCAACAACGTCCTGGTGATCGTCACGCTGCTGCTCTTCGTCGTCACGACGTTCGTGATCTCCGGCCTCGGGATCAACGCCGTGCAGAAGTGCAACAAGTACGCGACGTACCTCTTCGGTCTCTTCTCGGTCCTCGTGCTGGTCTACCTGATCGCCAACACCGACTGGAGCCGCGTCTTCGACCAGCCCGCCGGCAAGATGTCGCTGATGGTCGCCGGCATCGGCCTGATCGCCGCGGGCGGCGTCAGCTGGATCCCCTCGTCGCCGGACTTCACGCGCTACCTGCCGCGCACGGCCTCGTCGGTCGCGATCGTGCGCAACTCGGTCGGCGGCGCCGGCATCGTCGTCCTGCCGATGATCCTGATGGGCGCCGTCATGGCGGTCTCCACGCCCGACCTGGCCTCGGCCGCCGACCCGGTCTCCTTCCTCGGCGAGATCCTGCCGCTGTGGATCGCGGTCCCGTACCTCCTGATCGCCCTGGTCGGCATGCTGCTGATCAACTCGATGTCGATGTACTCGGCGGGCTTCACCGCCCAGACCCTCGGGTTCAAGGTCCCGCGCCACTGGGCGGTCTCGATCAACGCGCTCATCTCGCTGATCTTCGGCGGCATCCTGATGCTCGTCGCGACCAGCTTCATGGGCTCGTTCATCGCCTTCCTCTCGCTGCTCGCGGTGGCGTTCTCCGCCTGGGTCGGCGTCTTCGGCGCCGACATGCTGCGGCGCAAGGAGTACGACGCCGAGGCCCTCGTCGACACCACGCGCACCAGCGCCTACTGGTACAAGGGCGGCTTCAGCCCGGCGGCCGTCGCCTCCTGGGCCATCGGCCTGGCCGGCGGCCTGATGTTCACCACGTCCGACTGGTTCACCGGCCCGCTCGCCGCGAACAACCCGATCGGCGAGTACGGCCTCGGCTGGGTCGCCACGATCGTGATCTCCGGCCTGCTGTACGTCGTCCTGCCGAAGCCCGCCGTCGCCGTCCCGTCCGAGGACTCCGCCGAAGAGGAGCGCGAGACCCTGGCTGTCTGACGCTCCGTCAGCTACCGTCCCCCTTCACCAGCGGCCCAACTCCGCCCTGTGAAGGGGGACTTCTCATGCCCGTCACGGTCGTGCGCTTCAACCTCGTGGACCCCGCGGCGACGCCCGAATCGCTGAGCGCCCGCTACAGGGCTGCCGTCGAGATGGCGGCGTACGCCGACGACCGCGGGATCTCCACCGTCCAGACCGAGGAACACCACGGCGTCGCCAACAACTGGCTGCCGTCACCGTTCACCTTCGCGGGCGCCGTCTTCGGCGCGACCCGGCGCATCGCCGTCACGGTCTCCGCGATCATCGGCCCGCTGCACGATCCGCTGCGCCTCGCGGAGGACATCGCCGTACTCGATCTGCTCAGCGGCGGCCGGCTCGTCACCGTCGCCGGGATCGGCTACCGGCCCGAGGAATACGGGCAGTTCGACGTCGAGTGGAAGCGGCGGGGCATGCTCCAGGACGAGCTCCTCGACACCCTGCTCAAGGCCTGGACGGGTGAGGAGTTCGACTTCCGCGGCCGCACGGTCCGCGTCACGCCGCGCCCGTTCACCCAGCCCCACCCGCTGCTCCTGGTCGGCGGCTCCTCGCGGGCGGCGGCGCGGCGCGCGGCCCGCCTCGGCCTGCCGTTCTTCCCGAGCGCGCATCTGCCCGAACTCGAGGCGTACTACAAGGAGCAGCTCGTCGAGCACGGCACCGAGGGCTGGACCATGATGCCCGCGGCGGTCACCCCGCTGCTGCACGTCGCCGAGGACCCCGACCGCGTCTGGGCCGAGCACGGCGAGCACTTCCTGCACGAGGCGCGGACGTACGCGTCCTGGCAGTCCGGCGACATCAGGTCGGCGGTGAAATCCGGTGCCACGACGGTCGACGAGCTGCGCGCCGAGGGCGTCTACCGGATCCTCACGCCGGACGAGTGCGTGGAGCAGGCCCTCGACAGCTATGTGCTGCACCCGCTGTCGGGCGGTATGCCGGTCGACGAGGGATGGCGCAGCCTGCATCTGTTCTGCGAAAACGTACTGCCCCGGCTCGAAGACCTTGCGGTCTGAGCCGGGGCAGTGACGAGGTTGAGGAGATGGCAGCGGGGACTTAACCCATCTCCTCCAACGCCTTGCCCTTGGTCTCCTTCACGAACTTGAGCACGAAGGGGATCGAGAGCGCGGCGAAGATTGTGTAGATGACGTACGTCCCGGAGAGGTTCCAGTCGGCCAGCGACGGGAAGCTCGCGGTGATGGCCCAGTTGGCGATCCACTGCGCGGACGCGGCCACGCCGAGCGCCGCGGCACGGATCTTGTTCGGGAACATCTCGCCGAGGAAGACCCAGACGACGACACCCCACGACAGGGCGAAGAACAGGACGAAGAAGTGGGCGGCGATCAGGGCGACCCAGCCCTGTGTGGCCGGCAGCTTGCCGTCCACCAGGTCGTACGAGAACGCCCAGGCCTCCAGCGCGAGACCGATGACCATGCCGACGGAACCGACCAGGGCCAGCGGCTTACGGCCGACGCGGTCCACCAGGAGCATCGCGATCACGGTGCCGATGATGTTGATGATCGACGTGGTGAACGAGTAGAAGAACGAGTCCGTCGGGTTCACGCCGACCGACTGCCACAGCGTCGAGGAGTAGTAGAACGCGACGTTGATGCCGACGAACTGCTGGAAGACCGAGAGGCCGATACCGATCCAGACGATCGGCTTGAAGTAGAGACCGCCGTTGCCCTTGCCGGAGAGCAGGTCCTTGAACGTGGACTTGTGCTCGCTCTTCATCGCGTGCTCGATCTCGGCGACGCGGGCGTCCAGGTCGACCTTCGTGCCCTCGACCTCGGCGAGGATCTCCTTGGCCTTGGCCTCGCGGCCGACCGAGATGAGGAAGCGCGGCGACTCGGGGATCGCGAAGGACAGCATGCCGTAGAGAACGGCCGGGATGACCATCACGCCGAGCATGACCTGCCAGGCCTCGAGGCCCAGGACGTCGCCGCGCTGGTCGCCGCCGGCGGCCTGCAGGATGCCGTAGTTGACGAGCTGCGAGATGGCGATGCCGACGACGATCGCGGCCTGCTGGAAGGAGCCGAGGCGGCCGCGGTACGCGGGCGGCGAGACCTCGGCGATGTAAGCCGGGCCGATGACGGAGGCCATGCCGATGCCGAAGCCGCCGACGATCCGCCAGAAGGCCAGGTCCCAGAGGGCGAAGGGCAGTGCGGAGCCGATGGCGCTGATCGTGAAGAGGACGGCCGCGATCTGCATGCAGCGGATGCGGCCGATGCGGTCCGCGATCCGGCCGGCGGTGGCCGCGCCGATCGCACAGCCGATCAGGGCGATGGCGATGACCTGGGCGAGCGTTCCGGAGCCGATGTCGTACCGGTCGCGGATGGCCTCGACGGCTCCGTTGATCACGGAACTGTCGTAGCCGAAGAGAAAGCCGCCCATCGCGGCCGCCGCCGTGATGAAGATGACGTGGCCGAGATGGTCGGGCTGAGCCTCTCGGGCGCTTGGCGGCTTCGCAGTGCTGGTCACGTGTACTCCTCGGCCCCGGCAGCGGTGCCGGGGGTGGGGGTGAGAGCCCTTCCAGTGGCGCACAACTTCACGCCGCCCACCACCTGAAGGTAAAAGCAACGTTGCAGAGACTATGCCTTCAAGTTTCGAAGTCAAGGGGCAGGTAACTGTGATTTTCAGCCGCCCTGGTCACAGGCATCATTCAACTCTTGAACGATTGCCTGGGAGTGATCTTGTCGCTGATCTCGCGACCGACGCCGCAGCGGTGCCACAGCTGGTGCCGCACCGGTGAACGATCCACGGGCGGGCCGGTGACCGATGTCCGGGCGGCCCGGCGCACGGTCAGCGCAGCCGCTGACTGATCACCTTCGACACCCCGTCGCCCTGCATCGACACCCCGTAGAGCGCGTCGGCGACCTCCATCGTGCGCTTCTGGTGCGTGATCACGATGAGCTGGGAGGCCTCCTGGAGCTCCTGCATGATGCGGATGAGGCGCTGGAGGTTGGTGTCGTCGAGGGCGGCCTCGACCTCGTCCATCACGTAGAAGGGACTGGGCCGCGCCTTGAAGATCGAGACGAGCAGCGCCACGGCGGTCAGGGAGCGCTCGCCGCCGGAGAGCAGCGAGAGCCGCTTGACCTTCTTGCCCGGAGGGCGGGCCTCCACGTCGACGCCCGTGGTGAGCATGTTGTCGGGATCGGTCAGGATCAGCCGGCCGTCGCCGCCGGGGAAGAGCCGGCTGAAGACACCCTCGAACTCCCGGGCCGTGTCCCGGTACGCCTCGGTGAAGACCTGCTCGACGCGCTCGTCGACTTCCTTCACCACCTGAAGGAGATCGCTCCTCGTCTTCTTCAGGTCCTCGAGCTGCTCGCTGAGGAACTTGTGGCGCTCCTCCAGCGCGGCAAACTCTTCCAGAGCCAGCGGATTCACTTTTCCCAGCTGCTGATACGCCCGTTCGGCTGATTTGAGCCGCTTCTCCTGCTCCGCGCGCACGAAGGGCCGCGGCTGATTGCGCGGGTGCTCGGGGTCGTCGGGCAGCTCCTCGCCCTCGGCCGGAAGCGAGGGCGGTACGGGCTGCTGCGGCCCGTACTCCGATACGAGTCCCGCCGGTTCGACGCCGAGTTCCTCCAGCGCCTTGGCCTCCAGCTGCTCGATCCGCAGCCGCTTCTCGGCGCCGAGCACCTCGCCCCGGTGCACCGAGTCCGTCAGCTTGTCGAGTTCCGCCTTCAGGTCCCGGCCGCGTGCCCGCTCGGCGACGAGCTCCCGCTCCCGCTCGCCCTTGGCGCTCTCGGCGGACACCCGCTCCTGCTCGGCCCGTCCTACGGACACCTCGGCGTGGGCGAGCAACTGCCGGGCGCCGGAGGCCACCGCCTCGGCCACGGCCGCCTCGTGGCGCAGCCTGGAGCGCTGCCGCTCCGCACGCGCGCGTGCCTCGCGCTCCGCGCGGGCCGCCCGGTCCAGCGAATCGGCGCGTCCGGCAAGGCCCTTCACTCGCTCCTCGTGCGTACGCGCCTGGAGCCTGGCCTCCATCTCGGTCTGGCGGGCGTTGGCCCCGTCTGCGGCAAGCCGGTCGCGTACCGCGGTGTCCGGCTCCTCGTCGGCCGGCATCTCCTCGGCGACGGCGAGCCGTTCGGCCAGCTCCTCGACGTCCATGACGGCCTTCTCCAGCGCGTCCTGCGCCTTGGCGGCCGCGGCGGCGCTGCGTTCGGCCTCCCCGGCCGCGCCTCGCGCCTGCCCGGACAGACGGCCGAGCTGCTGCGCCACGGACGACTTCTCCCGGTCGGCGGCCCGGCGCCGCTCCCCCAGCTCCTCCACGAGAGCGGCGGCGTCCGCGCGCCGGGCGACCGCGGAGCGCTGCGCCTCGGCCAGCTCCTCGCACCGCACCCCGAGCTCGGCCAGCTCGCCCGCGGCCTCGTCGACGGAGGCCTGCACCTCGAGAAGACTGGGCGCACCGGCGGAACCGCCCTGCGCGAAGTGCGCCCCGAGCAGGTCCCCTTCAGCGGTGACGGCGGTCAGCTCAGGACGCGCGTAGACAAGATCCTCGGCATCCTCGAGCGTCCCGACGACCACGATCCCCCGCAGCAGCCGCCGCACGGCAGGCATCAACTCGGAGGGCCCGCGCACGAAATCGGCCACGAGCGGCGGCCCGTCCCCACCCCGCGCGGCCCGTCCCGGGTACGCACGCCCAAAGCCACCGAGCCCCTCACCGGCATCGCCCGCCCCGGTCGCCGACGCGGCACTCTCCGGATGGGCACCACCACGGTCCACGTCACCAGTGCCGTCACCGCCACCCGCGGCCCCGCCACCGGGGGAACCCCCGGCCGAGGCAGACATGCCACCGGCCGACGCCGCGGAAGCGCCACCCTCACCACCGGCCACAGGCCCACCATCCGCAGACCCACCGCCGGCCGACGACGCACCCCCGTCCCCGGCCCATGCCGAAGCGTCCCCCGCCAGCAGCAGCGCCGCGCGCCCCGCGTCCTGTTTGCGCAGGAGGCGGATCGCTTCCGCGGCGGAGGCAGGGGTGGTCACGGCGATGGCGTCGGCCGCGGCGCCGAACGCCGCGGCGACCGGGACCTCGAAACCCGGGGTGACGGAGAGCAGTTCGGCCGCGGGGCCGAGGACGCCGGTCAGTCGCTCGCGGGCGCCAAGCAGGGCGCCGGTGCCGTCCTTGCGGCGCAGCCCGAGCGCGAGGGCGTCATGCCTGGCGGAGACTGCGGCCCGCTTGCGTTCCGCGGACGTCAGGGCTTCCCTGGCCGCCGTCAGCGCGGACTCCGCGTCGGTGAGGGCGGCCCTGGCCGCGTCGTGCCGGTCCCCGAGCTCCGCGTCCCCGGCGTCGAGGCCGTCCACCTCGGCTTTGAGCTGCTCGTACTCCTCCTGCGCCGCGACGGCCCGCTCCCGCGCCTCGTCCCGCGCGGCGGCCAGCCGGTCGATCTCGGCCTGCGCCGCGGCGGCCCGCGAACGGGCGGCGTTGACCTGTCCGTTCAGCCGCGCGAGCCCCTCGCGCCGGTCGGCGATGGCCCGGGCGGCGTCCTTGAGCCGGCGTTCCTCGGCCGCCAACTCCCGTTCCAGGTCGGCCCGGTGGGCCACCGTGTCGTCGAGAGCGCGCTCGGCCGCTTCGAGCGCGGCCTCCAGTTCGGCCTCCTGCTCGCGGATCCGGGCGGCCTCGCGCTCCATGTCCTCGGGGTCACGCCCGCGCCGCTCCTCCGCGGGGGCGGACGTCGCGCTCTTGACCCGCGCGTCGGCCAGCGAGACGGTGCCGCGCACCCGCTCGGCCAGTTGCGACAGCTCGTACCAGGTCTGCTGGGCGCGCTGGAGCCGCGGCGTGAGCTGCCTGACCTCGGCCTCCAGGAGCGCCTCACGCTGGAGTGCCTTCTTCAGCTCGGCCTCGGCGGCGTCCTTGCGTTCCTTGAGCGCCGCCTCGTCCTCGATCTCGGCGTGCAGCGCACCCCGCATCCGTACGAGGTCGTCGGCGAGGAGGCGCAGCCGCGCGTCGCGGAGGTCGGCCTGGATGACGGCGGCGCGGCGCGCGACGGCGGCCTGACGCCCGAGCGGCTTCAACTGCCGCCGCAACTCGTCGTTGAGGTCCTGCACGCGCGCGAGGTTGGCCCGCATCGCGTCCAGTTTCCGCAGCGCCTTCTCCTTGCGCTTGCGGTGCTTGAGGACACCGGCGGCCTCCTCGATGAAGGCCCTGCGCCCCATCGGGTCGGCGTGGAGCACCGAGTCGAGCTGGCCCTGCCCGACGATGACATGCATCTCGCGCCCGATACCGGAGTCGGACAGCAACTCCTGGATGTCGAGCAGCCTGCATGTGTCGCCGTTGATCTGGTATTCGCTGCCGCCGTTGCGGAACATGATCCGCGTGATGGTGACCTCGGCGTACTCGATGGGCAGCGCGCCGTCGGAGTTGTCGATGGTCAGCGACACCTCGGCGCGGCCGAGCGGCGGGCGCCCGGTCGTACCGGCGAAGATGACGTCCTCCATCTTGCCGCCGCGCAGCGACTTCGCGCCCTGCTCGCCCATGACCCAGCTGAGGGCGTCCACGACATTGGACTTGCCCGAGCCATTGGGGCCGACGACGCAGGTGATGCCCGGCTCGAACCGCAATGTGGTGGCCGAGGCGAACGATTTGAACCCGCGCAGGGTCAGGGCCTTGAGGTGCACGCCGCCGGACTCTACCCGCCGCGCGTGTCTCACTCCATGAACCCGCGGTTTCGCCCAGGAAAGTGCAGGGCACATCAGACGTTAAAGAAAGACGTCGACGCGCGGAGAAACCGGCGGGGCATTCGAGGGGGCGCGGTACGGGGCGGCTCACGGGGAGCGGAAAGTCAGAAAGAAGGGACGCGAAAAGCGTCCCTTGCAGATCTGAGCAATCTGATCAAGCGGCTTGATGAAAGGGCTGCCTGACCACCGGTGTCGTGTGCGGGATGTGGTCAGGTGAGCGCAGGCTCCGCCTGGGGTACGTCGATGCTCTCGAGGAGCGATTCGTGAGAAGCGGCAGCCGCGAGCGCGTCGTTCTCGGACTGGATCCGAACGAGTTCGGACTCAAGGTCCTGGACGCGCTGCTGGAGCCGTCGCATCTCGGCGAGGAGTCGCGGGTCGGAACCGCCGACGTAACCGAGAAGCGCCTTTGCCATGATGGATGGTCCTCCACAATGAGTGACCGACCGAAGCGGTGTGGGTCGTGAGGGAATCGCACCCGCGGTGCCTGGCACTCGTTGTCTTGCTGCCGTTCATACATGCCAAACAGCTAAGGTGCGCGGGGCTTCCAGAGTCTCACCAAAAAGTTTGACGGTCAACACGATCACACCCCGTATCGACGGGTGAGCCCGGGGGCTCGGCGCCGTGAAAACTCCGGCGCGGCCTCACTTCGGGCCCCTGGGGGCGTGGAGATCATCCTTACTTCGCGAGCCTGCCACGACAAGCGCGTATTGGCAACCACCAGGTAATTCATGCCCCGCGCAGTTGCCCTGGGCATGCCATGAACACCTCTTGAGCGCCTGGCCTGCGCGTCCTTCTCAGCGAATGGCGAAGTCGGCGTATCCGCCGCGCGGGGCGTCCCAGATCTCGGTGACTCCGTCGACCCTCCCGGGTGTGTCGCCGTCGCGGAGCCAGTCGAGGAGGCCCTGACAGCTCGCGCGTGAGCCCTCCGCGACGACCTGGACCCGGCCGTCGTCCAAATTGAGAGCAAAGCCACTCAGGCCGCCGATCTCAAGAGCCTTCGCCCGCGTGAACCAGCGAAAACCCACACGTTGGACGCGTCCGCGCACCCAGACGGTGATGCGTACGTCTTCGTTCATAGGGGCACGCTAACTGGCCAATTGCACTCTGAGCACTTCGCCCCCTTGCGTCTTGGGGTACCGTCCCGGACCAATGTGCATCACCCGTACGGGTGAGTCGCTTTGACCACAGCGAGGACGAGGAAGGCCACAAGATGGGACGCCACCGACGCACCGACGCCGGCCGCGCCGCCACGGGTCGCGCCACGGACAGCACGGCCGGTTCGTATTCCGGGCACGACGGTATGTATGAGTCCGGGCAGACCGGCGCGTACGACGGTGGGCACGAGGAGTGGTACGCCGCCGGCGGATTCGCCGGCCCGCACGACACGGCGAACGGCGACCTGGGCCGGGCCTTCGACGACACCTGGCCGGGCGGGCCCCAGGCCGCGTACGCACCCGCCGGGAGCCCGGGCAGCAGCTCGCACCGGCGCAGGAAGCGCATCGCCCGGCCGGTGCGGGCGGGGCTCCTCGGAGTCTCGGCCGCCGTTGCGGTGGGCGCCGTCGCGGTGGCCTCCGGGGTGATCCCCGGTATGGACAACTACTCGCTGGGCGGCGGCAACGGCGCCGACAAGGTGCGCGCCGCCGACTCCCCCTCGGGGCTCCGGACGCAGGGCGGCACGGACGGCAGCGCCGACCGTGCCCCGTCCTCCGCGAGCCGCGGCGCCGAGCGCTCGGACTCTCCGTCCGCTTCGCCTTCACAGTCTCCGGCGAAGCCGTCGGAGAGCCCGTCAAAGACGGCGTCGCCGAGCAAGTCCTCCAGTTCCGCTTCGCATTCCGGTTCCGCACCCGGGACCGCGACCCCTTCAAAAACCGCCACATCTGACCCGAAGCCCCCGGCGGCCGTGCCCAGCCTGAAGGCCCCGTCCGGCGAGGCATCGGCCGAGGCTCAGGTGCTCGCCCTGGTCAACACGGAGCGGGCCAAGGCCGGCTGCAGGCCGGTGACCGCGGACGGCGGTCTCGCCGCCCTCGCCGGGAACTTCAGCGATGACATGGCGGCCCGGGGCTTCTTCGACCACACAGATCCGGACGGCGCGACGCCCTGGGACCGCGCGAAGAAGGCCGGCATAACGGACCTGGGCGGCGAGAACATAGCCCGGGGCCAGGCCAACGCCCAGTCCGTCATGGACTCCTGGATGAACAGCCCCGGCCACCGCGCGAACATCCTCAACTGCGACTACAAGACGCTGGGTGTCGGCGTGCACTTCGGGTCGGGCGGCCCGTGGTGGACGCAGGACTTCGGCTTCTGAGCCCACCGGCCGGCACTCGTTCCCCTTACTAACCCACGGTTAGCGCACCCCAGAGGTTCGCGCTGTGCCGGAGTACGCTGACCGCATGGAACCGAGCGGCAGCGACCTCGCGTACGACGTGTTCTCCCGGCAGTGCCCGTCCCGCGGCACCCTCGAGCACGTGACGGGCCGCTGGGGAGCGCTCACCCTCGGGGCGCTGTACGAGGGCAGCTTCCGCTTCAACGAGTTGCGGCGCCGTGTGGACGGCGTGAGCGAGAAGATGCTGTCGCAGACCCTGCACGCGCTGGAGCGCGACGGCCTGGTGCACCGCGAGGCACAGCCGACGAACCCGCCGCGCGTGGACTACGAGCTGACACCGCTCGGGCGCGAGGTCTCCGAACGGCTCCTGGCCCTCATCCGGTCCGTCGAGGGCCGGATGGACGACGTGCTCGCGTCGCGCGCCCGTTACGACGCGGACGGGGCGCGCGGCGGCCGCTGACAGCGCGGGCAGAAGTAGCTGGAGCGGTTCATCCAGGGGCGCCTGCGAATGATCGTGCCGCAGCGCCGGCACGGCTCGCCCTCGCGCCCGTAGGCGTCGAGCGAGCGGTCGAAGTAGCCGGACTCGCCGTTCACATTCACGTAGAGGCTGTCGAAGCTGGTGCCGCCGACGGCGAGGGCCGCGTTCATCACGTCCCGTACGTGGCCGAGGAGTTCGGCGGTGCGCGGGCGCGTGAATCCGGTGGTCGGCCGCTCGTAGTGGAGCTTTGCGCGCCACAGCGCCTCGTCCGCGTAGATGTTGCCGACGCCGCTGATCAGCGACTGGTCGAGCAGGGCCCGCTTGATGGTCGTACGGCGCCTGCGCAGCGCCTCGTGGAACGCGGCGTCGTCGAACTTCGGGTCCAGTGGGTCGCGCGCGATGTGCGCGATGACGTCCGGCAGCCCGTCGGGGCCGGTCTCGTGCAGCGACAGTCCGCCGAAGGTGCGCTGGTCGATGAAGCGCAGCTCCGTACCCAGTTCGTCGGCGAAGCGGACGCGGATGCGCAGATGCTTCTCGTCCGGAGCCTCGGCCGGCTGCACCAGGAGCTGTCCGCTCATCCCGAGGTGCGCGAGGACGGCGCCACCCGTCGGCTCCAGCGGCAGCCACAGATACTTCCCGCGCCGCTCGGGTACGCCGATGCGCTGGTCCTTCAGCCGGTTCGCGAAGTCCTCGCCGCCCCCTATGTGGCGGCGCACGGCGCGCGGGTGCAGGACCTCGACGTCGGCGACGGTGCGGTGGGCGACCCAGCGCTCGAGTCCGCGCCGTACGACCTCGACCTCGGGCAGCTCGGGCACGGTGTCTCCTTGTGAGGGCTCTGGAAGCTCAGATGCGGAACGAACGGTGCCGACCGCCCCTCAGGACGGTCGGCACCGGACAGTTCGGATGCGGGCGTCAGGCCGACGCCGAGGAGGAGTCGGCGTTCCCCTCGGCTGCCACGGTGGCCTCGACGGCGTCAGCCGTCTTCGCCGCCTCGGCGCGCTCGTCGGCAGCCGCGCGGATCGCGCGCCATGCCGATTCAGCGGCCTGCTGCTCCGCTTCCTTCTTGCTGCGGCCGGTGCCGGTGCCGTACGAGACGCCTCCGACGCGGGCGGCAGCAGTAAAGGTCTTCTCGTGGTCGGGGCCGGTCTCCGAGACCAGGTACTCGGGAACGCCGAGCCCCTCGGTCGCGGTGAGCTCCTGGAGACTGGTCTTCCAGTCCAGGCCCGCACCCAGATTCGAGGACTTTTCGATCAGGGGATCGAAGAGACGGTGGACGAGTTCGCCCGCCGCGTCCAGTCCCTGGTCGAGATAGACGGCGCCGATCACCGCTTCGAGCGTGTCGGCGAGGATGGACGCCTTGTCCCGGCCGCCCGTGCCCTCTTCACCCCGGCCGAGCCGGATGAAGGAACCCAGGTCGAGCCCACGGCTGACCTCCGCAAGTGCACGCGAATTGACCACCGCGGCCCGCAACTTGGCCAGCTGGCCTTCGGGCAGGTCGGGGTGGGTGGTGTACAGCGTGTCCGTGACGACGAGGCCGAGCACGGAGTCCCCCAGGAACTCGAGACGCTCGTTCGTCGGCAGACCGCCGTTCTCGTACGCGTACGAGCGGTGGGTCAGTGCACGCACCAGAAGGGCGGACTCGAGCTTGTACCCGAGCCGCCCTTCCAGAAGCGTGTGGGACGAGGCATTGTCCGTCTTGTTCGACTCAGACATTGCGCCTCTCACCAGCCGCTCAGACCTCGAGGACCTGGCGCTTGTTGTAAGTGCCGCAAGCGGGGCACGCGATGTGCTGCAGCTTGGGCTCCTGGCAACGCTCACACGAAACCAGGGTGGGGACCGCAGCCTTCCACTGCGACCGGCGGTGGCGCGTGTTGCTGCGCGACATCTTCCGCTTCGGAACAGCCACGGCTACTTCTCCTGCTTCTCGTCGACGCCAGGTTCGGCGCCGCTCATCTCGTCCTTCTCGCCGTCCTGGATGGTCCCGGCGAGTCCCTGCAGTGCCGCCCAACGGATGTCGACGGCGTCGTGGTGGTGGTCCGGATCGTCCGCGAGCCGAGCTCCGCACTGGGAGCACAGACCCGGGCAGTCGTCCTGGCACACCGGCTGCATCGGCAGTGCGAGCACCACCGCATCACGCAGCACAGGCTCGAGGTCGAACATGCCGTCCTCGAGAAAGAGCATGTCCTCGTCTTCCTCGGCGTCGTCGGCCGGTTCCGCGGTGCGGCCCCGGTCGTCGGCGTCAGGGTACGAGAACATCTCCTGGAAATCCGCGTCGACCTCAAGGCCGAGCGGCTCCAGACACCTTACGCACTCCCCCTGAGCCGATGCACGGGCGGTGCCTGTGACAAGCACCCCTTCCATGACCGACTCGAGACGGACCTCGAGCTCGATCGGCGCGCCTTCCGGCACTCCGACGACCCCTTCGATACCGAAGTCCTTGGGGGCGTCGACCGTGCGGGTCAGCCGCTGCTGGGCACCAGGACGCCGTCCCAGCTCGTGCGTATCGAACACGAGAGGGTTGCGGTGGTCGAGGTGCGTGCTCAGGGCTGGTCCTGCCTTCGGTCTTCGATGCTCAAGTTGTTCAAGGGGATCGCTGCCCCGAATGAACCCGGGCAGCTGTGATCGCGGACGTACGCGCGACCGAAGAACCAGGATACTGGACCTTTCGCTCTCGGCCCAATCCGGAGTCAGCGCCCCTGTTCGTACTGCCTCAGCTGCTCCGTGCTGATCATGCTCGTGTCGAAGAGGCTGGTCTCGTCGAGCGCCGCCGGCTCGTGCGCCACCTGCTGCTGCGCGTAGCCGGCCTGCCCCTGGTCATAGCCCTGCTGCTGGTGCTGCTGATAGGCGTACGGGTCCTGCTGCTGGTACGCGTACGGGTCCTGCTGCTGGTACATCGCGTACGGATCCTGCTGGCCGTACGGCTGCTGCTGATAGCCGTACACGTCCTGCTGCGGTTCCTGCTGCTGCGTTGCGTACACCGGCTGCTGGGCCGGGATCTGCGGGGTCTGGATCTGGGGGGCCTGGGGGATCTCCCGGTCCGGCTCCGCGGGGGCGTTGCCGATCTCCGCGAGTCCGGCGAGGTAGTCGGCGTCGCTCGTGTGCTGGCCGCCCGTGCCGTCCGCGCCGAGGGTGCCGAGCTCGTCACTGGCGATCCGGCCCTGGAGCGTGTGCCGGCCACGGCCGACCGCCTCGAGGGTCTTGGCCAGGACCGCCTCGAAGGCGCCGAGCTTCATGTCCACGTACGAGTCGGCGTCGCGGCGCAGGGTCTCGGGGTCGTGGCTGCGCTCGGGGGCGTCCTCGTCCTCGTAGCCCTGGGCGTCGAGGCCGGGGCCGGTGCCGAGGAGCTTCTCGCGGCCGCGGCCCACGGAGCCGAGGGTCTTGGTGAGGACGACCTCGAAGTTCGCCAGCTTGGAGTCGACGTAGTCGTCGGCCTCCGCGCGGATCTCCTCGGCCTCCTTGCGGGCCTCGGTGAGGATCCGCTCCCCTTCGTCCTGGGAGCGGCGGGCGACCTCGGTGTCGGAGATCAGCGAACCGCGCTCGGCGTGCGCCGTCTCGATGATCCGGTCGGCCTCCTGACGGGCCTGCTCGACCATCTGCTCGCGCCCGCCGATCAACTCCTCGGCCTGCGCGAGGGAGCCGGGCAGTGCCTGGCGCACCTCTTCGAGCATCGCGAGCAGGTCGGCGCGGTTGACCACGCACGAGGCCGACATGGGCATGGACCGGGCATTGCCGACCGCGGCGACGATCTCGTCGAGCTTCTTCTGCACGTCCACCGTGTGCTCGCCACTCTCTACAGGGGTGTTGGAGACGGACAAGGCGACTGTACGGCCAACTGGTGCCCGGATGTCACTTCTTGGGGAGGCGCTCGGTGAGCGCCTCGAAGACCGCCGGCGGCACCAGGTGGGAGACGTCGCCGCCCCAGGCCGCGACCTCCTTGACCAGGGACGAGGACAGGAAGCTGTACGTCGGGTTGGTGGGGACGAAGAGGGTCTCCACGCCCGTGAGGCCGTTGTTCATCTGGGCCATCTGCAACTCGTAGTCGAAGTCGCTGACGGCGCGCAGGCCCTTCACGATGGCCGGGATGTCGCGCTGCTTGCAGAAGTCGACGAGCAGTCCGTGGAAGGACTCGACCTCGACGTTGCCGAACTCGGCGGTGACCTCGCGGATCAGCTCGATCCGCTCCTCGATCTCGAAGAGGCCCTTCTTCGACTGGTTGATCATCACCGCGACGTGCACGACGTCGTACAGCTTGGAAGCTCGGCCGATGATGTCGAGGTGGCCATTGGTGATGGGGTCGAACGACCCCGGACAGACGGCGCGGCGCAACGTGAGTCCCTCGCTCTCCGGTCCGGTCACGGTGCGTCCTCGCACGTGACGGTGCTCTTCAGGGCGGCGCGACCGTACCAAAACGTTCCCTCGCCGTAGCGACGGGACCTCAGTGCCTCAAATCCGTCCGGCCATGGGAAAACACCGCCCCTGGTGCTTCGCTCCACGGTGACGAGCGCTTCGTCCGCGAGCCAGCCCCCCGAGGCGAGTGTGAGCAGAATCTCCCGAAGATCGTCGTCCGGGACGGCATAGGGAGGGTCGAGAAAGACCAGGTCGTACGGGGTGGCGGGGGCCGGACCGTGAACGATCTGTTCCGCTTTGCCCGCTCTGACCTCGGCGCCGGGGAGGCCGAGGGACTTCACGTTCTCGCGGATCGTGCGGACCGCGCGGGCGTCGGCCTCCACCAGGAGCGCGTGTCCCGCGCCGCGCGACAGCGCCTCCAGGCCCACGGCGCCCGAGCCGCCGTACAGGTCGAGCACGCGCTCGCCGTCCAGGGGGTCTCCGCCGAGCAGCGACTGCCAGGTGGAGAAGAGGGCTTCGCGCGCCCGGTCGGACGTGGGGCGGGTGCCGTTGCCCGGCGGGACGGACAGGCGACGTCCGCCGGCCCGGCCGGCGATCACGCGGGTCATCTGAGTCCTAGTGGAGAAGGGGTCGAGGGGACGTGCGGGGACCTCCAGTTTGTCAGCCCTTGTCGAGGTACTGCTCGCGCTCCTCGTCCAGGAGCGCGTCCAGGGACGTGCGCAGGCCCGGCAGGTGCTCCAGATCCGGGTCGGCGGCGACGACGGCCGTGGCCTCCTGGCGGGCCTCGGCGATGATCTCCTCGTCCTCGATGACCGCGAGCATGCGCAGGGACGAGCGCACCCCGGACTGGGCCTGGCCGAGGACGTCGCCCTCGCGGCGCTGCTCCAGGTCGATACGGGAGAGCTCGAAGCCGTCGAGCGTGGCGGCTACGGCGCCGAGGCGGGCGCGGGCCGGGCTGGCCTCCGGCATCTCGCTGACGAGGAGGCACAGGCCCGCCGCCGAGCCACGGCCGACGCGGCCGCGCAGCTGATGGAGCTGGGAGACGCCGAAGCGGTCGGCGTCCATGATCACCATGGCTGTGGCGTTCGGCACGTTCACCCCGACCTCGATGACCGTCGTCGCGACCAGGACGTCCGTCTCGCCCGCGGCGAAGCGGCGCATCACCGCGTCCTTGTCGTCGGGCTGCATCCTGCCGTGCAGAACCTCCACCTTCAGCCCGCGCAGGGCGCCGTCGGCCAGCTCCTCGGCCACGTCCAGAACGGCGAGCGGAGGCCGCTTCTCGGCCGCGTCCTCGGCGGACTCCTTCTTGGCCCCCTTGCCCTTCTTCCCGCTCTGCTCCTCCTCGTCGCCGATGCGAGGGCAGACGACGTACGCCTGATGTCCGTTCCCCACCTCTTCGCGTACGCGCTCCCAGGCGCGCGCGAGGAAGTGCGGCTTGTCGGCGGAGGGCACGACATGGGTGGCGATCGGCGAGCGACCCGCCGGCAGCTGGTCGAGGACGGACGTCTCCAGGTCGCCGAAGACCGTCATCGCGACCGTACGGGGAATGGGGGTGGCCGTCATGACCAGCAGGTGCGGGGGCTGCTTGCCCTTGCCGCGCAGGGCGTCGCGCTGCTCGACGCCGAAGCGGTGCTGCTCGTCGACGACGACCAGACCCAGGTCGTGGAACTGGACCTTGTCCTCGATCAGGGCGTGTGTCCCGATGACGATGCCCGCGTCGCCCGTGACGAGGTCGAGAAGGGCCTGCCGGCGGGCCGCGACGCCCATGGAACCGGTGAGCAGGACCACCTTGGTGGAGTGCTCGGTGCCCCCGAGCATCCCGCCCTCGGCGAGCTCGCCCATCATCTCGGTGATGGAGCGGTGGTGCTGCTGGGCGAGGACCTCGGTCGGCGCGAGCATCGCGGCCTGCCCGCCCGCGTCGACGACGGCGAGCATGGCGCGCAGGGCGACCATGGTCTTCCCGGAACCGACCTCTCCCTGGAGCAGGCGGTGCATCGGGTGTTCGGTGGCGAGGCCGTCGAAGATTTCCCCGGAGACCTTCTGCTGGCCGTCGGTGAGGGTGAAGGGGAGTTTCGCGTCGAACGCCGTGAGCAGGCCGTCCGGGCGGGGGACGCGGGCCACGGCGGGCAGCTGCGCGTCGGCGAACCGCCGCCTGGCGAGGGCGACTTGGAGGACGAACGCCTCGTCCCACTTGAGGCGGGCGCGGGCGTCGGCGATGTCCGCCTTCGTGTGGGGCCGGTGGACCTTCAGGAGAGCCTCGGGCAGCGGGACGAGACCGCGGCCCTCGCGCAGGGAGTCCGGCAGGGGGTCGAGGGCCTCCTGGGCGCTGGGCAGCACCATGTCGACGGCCTTGGCGATCTTCCAGGACTCCAGCTTGGCGGTGGCCGGGTAGATCGGGAGGAGGGCACCGGCCCAGGAGCCGATCGCCTCGTCGGCCTCGCCCGCGTCCAGGGCGTCGGCCCGCAGCAGCTCGTACGCCGGGTGCGCGAGCTGCATCTTGCGGTTGAAGACGGAGGCCTTGCCCGCGAACATCGCTCGCGTGCCCGGCAGGAGGTCCTTGTGCGGTTTGTGGATGCCGCGCCCGAAGAAGACCAGCTGGAGCTGGCCGCTGCCGTCCGTGATGGTCACCTCGAGGCGCTGGCCCGCGCCGCCGTTGAACTTCAGGATGTGGGCGCTGGCCACCTGGGCGACCACGGTGACGTGCTCGTCGAGGGGCAGGTCGGCGAGGCGGGTGAGCTCACCGCGCTCCGCGTATCTGCGCGGATAGTGGTGGAGCAGGTCACCGACCGTGTGCAGGCCTAGGTGCTCGGCCATCACCTTCGCGGTGGCGGGACCGAGCGCTTTCTTCAGCGGTTCTTCGAGCGCGGGCACGGAATTCATTTCACACCATGGCTCTGACATCGGCGGCTCTCGAACCCGCAATCCGGGGGTACGAGCGTCGGCGAGGTACTGGAGTCGCAGCGCGCCTTTCGGGCACCGGGCAGGGCTTGTCCGTCATGCATCCGCATCAGCGGACAAGTGAGAAGCCATCGCGTCCACGCAACGGCGGAGTCACTGCACACCACGCCACTGATTCTTGATTCTCAGGCTGGTCGACAGGTGTGGACGCTCTCACTCCACGCCGATGAGCATGAGCGCCGAGTTCCGCCCGCCCCGGTAGACCACGGTGTCGACGGCCAGGTACGTCTCGCGTACGTGCTGTTCGAGCCGTTCGGCGACCTCGTCGGGCACGTCGTCGCCGAGGACGAGGGTGACCATCTCGCCGCCCGCGGCCAGCATCCGGTCGAGGGTCGTACGGGCCGTCCGCGTGACGTCTTCGCCGATCACGGCGACGTCCCCGTCGATGAGGCCGAGGAAGTCCCCGGCCTGGCAGATGCCGGCCATCGTCCACGACTGCCGCTCGGCGACGGCCAGTTCGGCGTAGCGGGTCGCGCCGGCCGCCGACGTCATCGCGACGACGTCCTCGTCGAAGCGCCGCTCCTTCTCGTGGACGGCGAGCGCGGCGATGCCCTGGATCGCGGACCGGGTGGGGATCAGGGCGACCCGCACGCCTTCGGTACGGGCCTGCTCGGCCGCGGCGGCGGCGGTGTGGCGCAGCTCGGCGTCGTTCGGCAGGAGCACCACCTCGCGCGCGTGCGCCCGCCGGATCGCCTCGACCAGTTCCCCGCTGCCTGGCGCCTCGCCGGGCCGCTCGGGTACGACCGTGGCGCCCGCCTCGCTGTATAGCCCGGCGAGCCCTTCTCCCGGGACCACGGCGACGATCGCGCGCTGGGCGGGTTCCCCGGTGGGCGCGGAGCCGGTGGTGGGGTGCGTCATATGGGCGTCGCCGACGGCGAAGTGCGTGATGCGGATGCGGTACGGGCGGCCGGCCTCGACGCCCGCCTCGACGGCGGCGCCCGCGTCGTCGACGTGCACATGGACGTTCCACAGTCCGTCGCCGCCGACGACGACGAGGGAGTCGCCGAGGCCGTCGAGCCGGGTCCGCAGCCGCGCCACGGCCTGGTCGTCGGCCTCCAGGAGGTAGATGACCTCGAAGGCGGGCCCTTCGCCGTCCGCGCAGTCCTGGGGCTGGTCGGCGGCCACGCGCGCGTGGTGCACGCCCCGGACACCCACAGGCGCCACCGGATCGCCCGACAGCGCCTCGGTCAGCGCGCCGAGCACGGCCACGAGCCCGCGCCCGCCCGCGTCCACGACACCCGCGCGCCCCAGGACCGTGAGCTGCCCCGGCGTCGCGTCGAGCGCCGCGCGGGCGCCGTCGTACGCGGCACGGGCCACGTCACCGCAGTCGCCGCCCGGCCCGCCGGAGACGTCGGCGGCGTCCGCCGCGGCAGCGGCCACCGTCAGGACCGTGCCCTCCACGGGGTGCGCGACCGCCTCCCGGGCGGACTCGGCGGCCCGGCGCAGTGCGCGACGCAGGCCGTCCCCGTCGGCCCTCTCACTGTGATCCGCCCCACCGTCGACGTCGCCCGCGAGCACCTGGGCCATGCCACGGAGGAGCTGGGCGAGGATCGTTCCGGAGTTTCCGCGGGCCCCTATCAGGGCTCCATGGGCCATCGCGTGGACGACGTCGGGCAGCGCGGGCGGTGCGGGTTCGAGACCCGTGAAGACGGCTTCCACGGCCTGTACGGCGGACTCGACGGTCAGGTACAGATTGGTGCCCGTGTCCCCGTCCGCGACGGGATAGACGTTGATCGCGTCGATCTCCTCGCGGTCCCGCCCGAGCGCCTCCAGGGCCAGTGCGCACCAGGCGCGCACCGCGTGGACGTCGAGCACCTGCGGCACCTGCGCCTCCTAGAGCAGCCGAACTGGCATCGCAGCGTAGACCCCGGAGGGGGTCCCTCCGGAAGAGGGCCCGGGACGGCAACCGGGTCAACCATGGTAGTTTCGTTCTACCGAAGCAGCCGTTGTATGCTGCTCCGGTTGCCCGATATCCATCGGGCCTTCCCCTGGCACCGCCACTCAGATCCTCCGATCCGATCCCGGCATGCCGGGATCAACCGTAAGTGCATCTGAAGTCTTGGAGTGACCCGTGGCTGCCAACTGCGACGTCTGCGGCAAGGGGCCGAGCTTCGGCAACAACATTTCGCACTCGCACCGCCGTACGTCCCGTCGCTGGAACCCGAACATCCAGCGTGTGCGTGCAGTGGTCGGGCGGACGCCGAAGCGGCTCAACGTCTGCACCTCGTGCATCAAGGCCGGCAAGGTCTCGCGCTGACGTAACGCGTAGCGCGGCCACCTAGCTGGTTGCTTGAAGGACCGGTCCCCTCGGGGACCGGTCCTTTTTTATGCCGTGAAGAGTCCCCGGCTGTCACAATCTGCCCAATGCGCTTCGGCATCCTCGGCCCCCTCGACGTCCGTGCCCCCGACGGCACCCCGCTGGATCCCGGCGGTCCGCGTCCGCGGGCGCTGCTGACGCTGCTGCTCCTGGAGGCGGGCCGGACCGTTCCCGCCACGCGCCTGATCGACGGCCTGTACGGGGACGAGCCCCCGGCCGGCGCCGCGAACGCGCTCCAGTCCCAGGTCTCACGGCTGCGCAAGCGGCTCTCCCTCGACATCGAGGCGACCGGGGCTGGCTACCGGCTGGCCGTCGTCCCGGACGACGTGGACGTGCACCGCTTCGAGCGGCTGGCCGCCGAGGGCGAGCGGTCGCTCTCGTCCGGGGACCCTTCCCTGGCGTCCGCACTCCTCGGGGAGGCGCTCGCGCTCTGGCGCGGACCCGCGCTCGCCGCGGTCGAGGCCGTGTGCGGGGTGCCGTACCCGGAGGACCTGCTGGCCTCGCTCACGGAGAAGTCCTTCCTGGAGGCGGCCGGCGGGCGCTACCGGATGCTCCAGACCATCCGCGCGTTCTGCGCGGAGCACCTGGCCGACGAAGGGGAGCTGTCGCGGCTGCGGGAGGCGCACGCCGCGTACTTCCAGCAACTGGCGGCACAGGCGGAGCCGTATCTGCGCGGCGGCGGGCAGCTGCCGCGGCTGGCCGCGCTCGGGGCCGAGCAGGACAACCTGTCGGCGGCGCTGCGCCATCTCGTGCGCGCGGACCCGCGTGCGGCGCTGCGGCTGATGGCGGACCTGTCCTGGTTCTGGCGGCTGCGCGGGCTGCACGGCGCGCAGGTGCCGCCGGCGCGCGAGCTGCTCGCGGTGCTCGGACACGAGCCGCCGGAGGACCTTGCCGAGGAGTACGTCCTGTGCGTGATCAACACGGTCACGGCCGAGGGCAACGACCCGCGTGAAACGGAGCGCCTGGCGCGCGCGGAGGCCGTTCTCGCATCCCGGGACCACGCGCTGCGGCGGCCGTTCGTGGTCGTCCCGTGGTCGGTGGCGTACGGGCCGCAGCACGCCGTGCAGGAACGGGTGCGCCGACAGGTCGGCGAGGCTCCCTGGGGGCTCGCTGCTCGATGTCGGCCTGGGCTTCCAGGAGTGGTTCGCGGGGCGCCCCGTCACGTCGGAGGAGCACTTCGAGCGGGCGCTCGACGGCTTCCGGGCGACCGGGGACCGGTGGGGCATGGCCAACTGCCTCGATCCGCTGGGCATGTTCGCGCACTGGCGCGGCGACCGGGAGCGGGCCCTGGCGCTCCTTGACGAGGGCCTCGCGCACGTGGCCGCGCTCGAAGCCCCTGAGGAGACCGCCGATCTGCTGCACCGGCGCGCCTGCGTCCTGCTCCATCAGGGCCAACTCCGCGACGCCGCCGACCACTTCACCCGGTCCGCCGCGATGGCGCGCACGGCTGGCGTCCCCGACAAGGTGGCGAGCGCGCGGCGCGGGCTCGGTGATGTGGCGCGGCTCGGCGGGGACACGGAGCACGCGCGCGTGCACTACGAGGCGGCTCTCGAACTGTGCGCCGCGAACTGGTTCAGCGTTGGCGAGACGGTGCGGACCCTCATCGGTCTGGGCCGCGCCGCCCTCGCCGCGTCCCGGCCCTGCTGAACGCACCGGCCGCCGTCGTGCGCGGCCGGTGAGCCCTCAGGCCTCGATGTCCCCGAAGTGGTCCCAGCCGCCCTTGTTCGTCCAGGGCGCGCCGTCGACCGTCACCTGGGGCAGCGCCGACGGGTTGAGGACCTCGCCGATGACCTTCCAGCGGGCGGGCAGCTTCACGTCCGGCGGGAAGGTGGCCACGATCGCGTGGTCCTCCCCGCCCGTGAGCACCCACTGGAGGGGGTCGACACCGACGGCCTGCCCGATGTCGTTCATCTGCGAAGGCACGTCGACCTTGCCGGACTTGATGTCGATACGGACCTTGCTCGCCTCCGCGATGTGCCCGAGGTCGGCGATGAGGCCGTCGCTGACGTCGCACATGGCGGTGGCGCCGAGCCCGGCGGCCGCGGGGCCCGCGTGGTACGGCGGTTCGGGCCTGCGGTGGGCCTCGACGAAGGCGCGGGGCGAGCGGAAGCCGCGCGAGAGGACCGCGTGGCCGGCCGCGGACCAGCCGAGCCAGCCGGTCACCGCGACGACGTCGCCGGGCTGTGCGCCGGCGCGCGTGACCGGCTCGTGGTTGCGCATGTCGCCGAGCGCGGTGATCGCGACGGTGATGGTGTCACCGCGGACGACGTCGCCTCCGACGACGGCGGCGCCCGCGACCTGGCACTCGTCGCGCAGGCCGTCCATCAGCTCGTTCGGCCAGCTGGCGGGGAGTTCGGCGGGGACCACGAGGCCGAGCAGGAGCGCGGTCGGGACGGCGCCCATGGCGGCGATGTCCGCGAGGTTCTGCGCGGCCGCCTTGCGCCCGACGTCGTAGGCCGTGGACCAGTCGCGGCGGAAGTGCCGCCCTTCGAGGAGGATGTCCGTGCTCACGACGACCCTGCGGTCCGGCGCGGCCACCACGGCCGCGTCGTCGCCCGGGCCGAGTCGTACGGCCGGGGTGGTGGTGAGCCGGGAGGTGAGCTCTCGGATGAGCCCGAACTCGCCCAGCTCGCCGACGGTGCCCTTCATGCGCGTACTGCCCCTTCTGCCCCGGTCCGCTTGCGGTCGCGAGCCGTCTCTGTCATCGGTACGGTCATTGTCGTGGGCGGGACCGTCCCGTTGACCGGTGCCCGTCCGTAAGTCGCAGTGTGTACGCCACAGCCACCGCAGGTCTCCCCGCGGCGAGCGGCGACGCGATACCGTGGCGTCTCTTCTCCCCACATGATCCTCGTGGCCGCCCTGGAGGTTCCGTGGTACAGGCGTACATCCTGATTCAGACCGAAGTCGGCAAGGCGTCGACCGTAGCCGAGCTGATCGGCAAGATCCCGGGGGTGATCCAGGCCGAGGACGTGACAGGTCCCTATGACGTCATCGTGCGCGCGCAGGCCGACACAGTCGATGAGCTGGGCCGCATGGTGGTCGCCAAGGTCCAGCAAGTGGACGGCATCACCCGCACCCTGACCTGCCCGGTCGTGCACTTGTAGCCCCCGTCTAACCTTGGTCGGTGAACTTCTTCCGTCACCGGCCCCGTCTTGCCACCGGGCTCCCCGCCCTGGCCCTGCTGCTCGCCGTCTCGGGCTGCTCCTCAGCAGACGACACGGCGCACGCAGCGGTTCCCACCCCTGACGCCAAGGTCACCGGCCTGTGCCGCGCCCTGCACAAAAGGCTTCCGGACACGGTGGACGGGCACGGAAGGAACGACCCCGTTCCGCGGTCCGAGCTGACCGCGGGGTGGGGAGATCCGGCGATCATACTGCGCTGCGGTGTCGAACGGCCCGCGCTGATGGACGACCCCCAGGCCCTGCCGGTGAAGGTGAACGGCGTGGGCTGGGCGTACGAGAAGCGCGACGACGGCACGCAGGTGCTCACGACGACACTGCGGGTCGCCTACGTGGAGGTCACCCTGCCCAAGGAGCTGGCCGCCGAGGGGGCCTCGGCCCTGGTCGACTTCGCCGGTCCCGTCAAGAAGGCGATCCCCGAAGGGATCGCCGACTGACGTGCGTGCTTGGCTACGGGGCTAGCGCAGTCCCGTGGAGCGGTTCAGCGCCGCCTGGATGAGGCGGTCCACCAGCTCCTGGTAGCTCACGCCGCTCTCCTGCCACATGCGCGGGTACATGGAGATCGGGGTGAAGCCGGGCAGCGTGTTGATCTCGTTGATCACGAACTCGCCGTCCTCGGTGAGGAAGAAGTCGGCGCGCACGAGTCCCTCGCAGGACGCCGCGTCGAACGCCTCGACCGCGAGCCGCTGCACCTCGGCCGTCTGCTCGTCGGTGAGCGGCGCGGGCACGATGCCGGACGCCGAGTCGATGTACTTGGCCTCGAAGTCGTAGAAGTCGTGGGCCTGGACCGGCGGGATCTCGGCCGGCACGCTCGCGCGCGGCCCGTCCTCGAACTCCAGGACTCCGCACTCGATCTCGCGGCCGACGAGCGCCGCCTCCACGATGATCTTCGGGTCGTGGCTGCGGGCCTCCTCGATCGCCTCGTCGAGGCCCTCGAAGGAGTCGACCTTGGTGATACCGATCGACGAGCCCGCGCGCGCGGGCTTGATGAACAGCGGCCAGCCCTGCTCGCCGACGAAGTCGGCGACGCGGCGCCGCGCGCCTTCCCGGTCCTGCTCCCACTCGCGCGGCCGGATCACCAGGTAGGGGCCGACCTTCAGCCCGAACGAGGTGAACACGCGCTTCATGTAGTCCTTGTCCTGGCCGACGGCCGAGGACAGGACGCCACAGCCGACGTACGGCGTCCCGGACAGGTCGAGCAGGCCCTGGATGGTGCCGTCCTCGCCGTAGGGGCCGTGCAGGACGGGGAACACGACGTCGACGTCGCCGAGGACCTTGGGCACGGAGCCGGGCTCCGTGTAGACGACCTCGCGGCTCGACGGGTCGACCGGCAGCACGACCCCGCCCTCGGCGGACTCGGCGAGCTCGGCCACGTCCGGCACCTTGCGGTCGGCGATGGCCATCCGCTCGGGATCGTCGGCGGTCAGCGCCCAACGTCCCTCCCGCGTGATGCCGATCGGCAGCACGTCGTACTTGGTGCGGTCGATGGCCCGCAGTACGGCGCCTGCGGTGACGACGGAAACGCCGTGCTCGGAGCTGCGACCGCCGAAGACGACGGCCACACGGGGCTTCTGGCCCGACGGGCGGCTGCTCTGGGGAAGGTTCTCGCTGCTCATATCGGGTTGAGCGTACCTGCTGGTAGCAGCGGAGTCAGCGTCCGGCGAGGCCTGCTTCAGCGCCGTTCGGCCTTGGCGCTGCGTGACATCAGCTCCTTCAGGGCGACGACCGGGGGCTTCCCCTCGTGCACGATGCCGACGACGGTTTCGGTGATCGGCATGTCGACGCCGTGCCGGCGCGCCAGGTCGAGCACCGACTGGCAGGACTTGACGCCCTCGGCGGTCTGCCTGGTGACGGCGATGGTCTCCTGGAGGGTCATGCCCTTGCCCAGGTTGGTGCCGAAGGTGTGGTTGCGCGACAGGGGCGAGGAGCAGGTGGCGACGAGGTCGCCGAGGCCCGCGAGCCCGGAGAAGGTGAGCGGGTCGGCGCCCATGGCGAGGCCGAGCCGGGTGGTCTCGGCGAGGCCGCGCGTGATGAGCGAGCCCTTCGCGTTGTCGCCGAGGCCCATGCCGTCGGCGATGCCGACCGCGAGCCCGATGACGTTCTTCACGGCTCCGCCGAGCTCGCAGCCGATCACGTCGGTGTTCGTGTACGGCCGGAAGTACGGCGTGTGGCAGGCGGTCTGGAGGCGCTGCGCAACCGATTCGTCGCTGCAGGCGACGACGGCGGCGGCGGGCATCCGGGCGGCGATCTCGCGGGCGAGGTTGGGCCCGGTGACGATCGCGATGCGGTCCTCGCCGACCTTGGTCACGTCCTCGATGACCTCGCTCATCCGCATGGCGGAGCCGAGTTCGACGCCCTTCATGAGGGAGACGAGGACCGTGCCGGGCGCGAGCAGCGGCGTCCACTCGGCGAGGTTGGCGCGCAGCGTCTGCGAGGGCACGGCGAGCACCGTGAACTCGGCGCCGTCCGCGGCTTCCGCGGCGTCGGTGGTGGCCCTGATGTTGCCGGGGAGTTCGATGCCGGGGAGGTAATCCGGGTTCGTACGCGTGGAGTTGACCGCTTCGGCCAGTTCGGGCCTGCGCGCCCACAGGGTGACGTCGCACCCCGCGTCGGCGAGCACCATGGCGAAGGCCGTGCCCCAGGAGCCGGTTCCGAAGACGGCTGCCTTGACGGGTGGGGTCACTTGCTCTCCTCAGGACTTCCGTGCTCGATGGCGGCCGAACCGGCCTGCTCCGTAAGGGGGTTGGCCTCGGCGGCCTTGCGGCGCTGCGCGATGCGCACCTCACGGGGGTCGTAACGCCGCTGCGGGGGCTGCTCGCCGCGCAGTTCACCGAGCAGTCCGGTGATCGCCGTCATGATGACCTCGGTGGCCTCCTTGAGGAGTTCCGGGGTCATCTCCTTGTCGTAGAAGCGCTCCAGGTCGACCGGCGGTCCGGCGAGGACGTGGTGCGTCTTGCGCGGCAGCAGTTCGGGCTTCTTCGCGTACGGCGCGAGTACGAGGTTGGCGCCCCACTGGGCGACGGGGATCACGGGGCACTTGGTCTGCAGTGCCACGCGCGCGACGCCCGTCTTGCCGGTCATGGGCCACAGGTCCGGATCGCGAGTGAGGGTGCCCTCGGGATAGAAGGCGACGCACTCCCCGCGCTCGACGGCGTCGATGGCGGCACGGAACGCGCTGAGCGCATTCGTGGTCTCGCGGTAGACGGGGATCTGTCCGGTGCCACGCATGATGGCGCCGATGAACCCCTTCTTGAAGAGCCCGTGCTTGGCGAGGAATCGCGGAACGCGTCCGGTGTTGTACTGGAAGTGCGCGTACGCGAACGGGTCCAGATGGGAATTGTGGTTCACCGCGGTGATAAAGCCGCCGTCGGCCGGAATGTGCTCCATTCCGCGCCAGTCCCGCTTGATCAGAACCACGAGCGGCGGTTTAGCGATGACCGCCGCCAGGCGGTACCAGAAGCCGATTCTGCGGCGGGACACTCGGACACCTTCCTCTATGGACCCTTGAAGGCCCTCTCGGACCTGGTCAGCCGCACAAGTGTCGCCCCGGGCCGCCGGTCTGTCGAGAACACCGTACGCCCGCACGTTTATGCCCACCTCACGCGCCGGGCCACAATGAGCGCGACCCGAAGGGACGGACCTCACGTGCAGTGGACCCTGGTGATCCCGCTGAAACCCCTGGTGCGGGCCAAGAGCAGGCTGGCGCCCACGGCGGGGGACGGAGTGCGTCCCGGACTCGCGCTCGCGTTCGCGCAGGACACCGTGGCCGCCGCGACCGCGTCCGCCGGGGTGCGGGATGTGGTGGTAGTCACGGACGACGAGCTCGCCGGGAGGGAGCTGGCCGCCCTGGGTGCCCTGATCGTCCCCGATGCCCCGGGAGCGGGCCTGAACGCCGCCCTGGCGCACGGTGCGGCGACGGCACGGGCCCGGCGCCCGGATGCGGCCGTCGCGGCGCTCAACGCCGACCTGCCGGCTCTGCGGCCGACGGAATTGTCCTGGATTCTCGCGAAGGCCGCGCTATTTCCCCGCGCATTTCTCCCCGATACGGCGGGAATCGGGACGACTCTTCTCAGTGCGGGTCCCGGCATTGAATTGTGCCCGGCATTCGGCACCGCGTCCCGAGCCCGTCATGCCGCTTCCGGCGCGGTGGAACTCCCGCTGACGGATGTCGATTCCGTACGCCAGGACGTGGACACCGGCGAGGACCTGCGGGCGGCGCTGTCGCTCGGCGTCGGCCCGCGCACCGCGGGGGCGGCCGCCGGGCTGCTGATCCCGGACTGAGTACGCTGCCTGCATGCAGGCGACCGCGTACACATACGACTCCGACTCCCGCTCCGGCAGCGTGCTGCTCGACGACGGCACCCCGGTGCCCTTCGACGCCCCGGCGTTCGACGCGGGCGGCCTCCGGCTGCTGCGCCCCGGGCAGCGGGTCCGTATCGAGGTCGAGGGTGAGGGCGAGGCGCGGCGCATCACCCTGGTGACGCTGCAGACGCTCTGAGCCCCTTCCGAACCGGGCTCTCGCACGAACTGGGCGTGCGCGAAACTCCGCGGGCCGGGCTCCCCGAGGGGAGCCCGGCCCGACGCGTGAGGGGCCCTGAGGCCGTCGCCCTTACTTCTTGCGGGCGGTGGCCTTCTTGGCGGTCGTCTTGCGCGCGGTGGACTTCTTGGCGGGCGCCTTCTTGGCCGTGGCCTTCTTGGCGGGCGCCGTCTTCTTCGCGGTGGCCTTCTTCGCGGCGGTCTTCGCCGGGGCGGCCTTCTTGGCGGTGGTCTTCTTCGCCGTGGCCGTGGCCTTCTTGGCGGTGGTCTTCTTCGCCGTGGCCGTGGTCTTCTTCGCCGTCGTCTTCTTGGCGGTGACCTTCTTGGCGGTGGTCTTCTTCGCCGCCGCCTTCTTGGCGGTCGTGGCCTTCTTGGCCGCGGCCTTCTTGACCGTCGCCGCGGCGCCGCCGGTCAGGCTGCCCTTGGGCGCCTTCTTGACCGCGACCTCTCCACCACGCGGGAGCTTCTTCGAACCCGCGACGAGGTCCTTGAAGCCCTGACCGGCACGGAAACGCGGAACGGAGGTCTTCTTGACCCGTACGCGCTCGCCCGTCTGCGGGTTACGGGCGTAGCGGGCGGGGCGGTCGACCTTCTCGAACGAGCCGAAGCCGGTGACCGAGACCCGGTCCCCGCTGACGACGGCACGGACGATGGCGTCCAGGACCGCGTCGACGGCGTCCGCGGCCTGCTGACGGCCGCCGACCTTGTCGGCAATCGCTTCTACGAGCTGCGCCTTGTTCACGTCTTCCCCTTCGGAGACATTGCCGGAACGTATCCGGTCCGGCTTTTTCGCACGTTAGGCAGATATATACCGCAAATCAAACACGAAACGGGCTAATCACCCTTGTGCCGCAACGAACTCGGGCTGTCTCGAAGTTCTTCAGTGGTCCTCTTGCGGGAATCGACCCTCGTCGAGGTCCACCATGAATCGGTCCAGTCGCCTTGCCGCACCGGCGAGATCGTGCTTGGCCGCGGCCGTAATGACCAGCAGCTTCCGGGTCAGCGCCATCCGTACGCCCTCCGGGACTTGCAGTGCGCGCACCCTGGAGTGCGCTTCCTTGAGTTGGTCCGCGACCGCCGCATACAGCTGGAGTTGGCCGTCGTGTTCCATGCACAGATTGTGCCATCTGGGGCGAGTTGTCGCCTCCGCAGGGGGTAACTGCCGTCCCTGGCGGGGCTCCTGGGACCCTGCGCGGGGCTTGCGCGCACGAGCGTCACTGGGCGCGCCCGCGCCGTGAACACCCTTGAGAACAAGGCGAGTTGAGACCTCCGTAACGGCACTTGGCGAGCGGTCGGAGGCCGGACACAGCTGTACCCCCAACCGTCCACGATTGGGGGTACAGATGCTTGTCGCGATGGCCGGAATCAGCCTTGCAGAGTTCAGATCTGCACGGTCTGCGGCTTGAACGACGGACGCTTGGACTCGTAGTCCGCGATGTCGCCCTCGCTCTGGAGCGTGATGCTGATGTCGTCCAGGCCGTTCAGCAGCCGCCAGCGCGCGTTCTTGTCGAGTTCGAAGGCGGCGGTGACGCCCTCGGCCCGTACTTCACGCGCCTGAAGGTCGACCGTGATCTCGGCCTGGGGGTCGTTCTCCACGAGAACCTGCAGCGCGTCCACGACCTTCTGGTCGAGCACCACCGTGAGCAGGCCGTTCTTGAGCGAGTTGCCGCGGAAGATGTCGGCGAACCGCGAGGAGATGACGGCCTTGAAGCCGTAGTTCTGCAGCGCCCACACCGCGTGCTCGCGGGAGGATCCGGTGCCGAAGTCGGGACCTGCCACCAGGACCGTGGCGCCCTCGCGTTCGGCCTTGTTCAGCACGAACTCGGGGTCCTTGCGCCAGGCCTCGAAGAGCCCGTCCTCGAATCCGTCCCTGGTGACCTTCTTGAGCCAGTGGGCGGGGATGATCTGGTCGGTGTCGACGTTGCTGCGGCGCAGCGGGACGGCCCGGCCGGTGTGCGTGGTGAATGCTTCCATGGCTGATCAGACTCCAGCGGGCGTACGGGCGTCAGTGTCGGACAGGTCGGCCGGGGAGGCCAGGTGACCGAGTACGGCGGTGGCTGCGGCGACCTGGGGCGAGACCAGGTGGGTACGCCCGCCCTTGCCCTGCCGGCCCTCGAAGTTGCGGTTCGAGGTGGACGCGGAGCGCTCGCCGGGGGCGAGTTGGTCGGGGTTCATGCCCAGGCACATCGAGCAGCCCGCGTGCCGCCATTCGGCGCCGGCCTCCTTGAAGACCTTGTCCAGGCCCTCGGAGACGGCCTGCAGACCCACCCGCGCGGAGCCGGGAACGACCAGCATCCGTACACCTTCGGCGACTTTGCGGCCCCCGACGATATCGGCGACGGCGCGCAGGTCCTCGATACGGCCGTTGGTGCACGAACCTACGAAGACGGTGTCGACCTTGATGTCGCGCAGCGGCTGCCCGGCGGTCAACCCCATGTATTCCAGGGCCTTTTCGGCGGCGTGGCGCTCCGAAGCGTCCTCGTACGAAGCAGGGTCGGGGACGTGCGCCGACAGGGGCGAACCCTGGCCGGGGTTGGTGCCCCAGGTGACGAACGGCGACAGCGCGGCGGCGTCGATGACGACCTCGGCGTCGAATTCCGCGTCGTCGTCCGACTTCAGCGTCTTCCAGTACGCGACCGCCGCGTCCCAGTCCTCGCCCTTGGGGGCGTGCGCACGGCCCTCGAGGTAGGCGAAGGTGGTCTCGTCGGGGGCGATCATGCCCGCGCGGGCACCGGCCTCGATCGACATGTTGCAGATGGTCATGCGGGCTTCCATCGAGAGCTTCTCGATGGCGGAGCCGCGGTACTCCAGGATGTAGCCCTGGCCGCCGCCCGTACCGATCTTCGCGATGATGGCGAGGATCAGGTCCTTGGCGGTGACGCCGTCGGGCAGATCGCCGTCGACGGTGATGGCCATCGTGCGGGGCCGGGCCAGCGGCAGCGTCTGGGTCGCCAGGACGTGCTCGACCTGGGAGGTGCCGATACCGAAGGCCAGCGCGCCGAACGCGCCGTGCGTGGACGTGTGGGAGTCGCCGCAGACGACCGTGGTGCCCGGCTGGGTCAGGCCCAGCTGCGGGCCGACGACGTGCACGACACCCTGCTCGACGTCACCCAGCGAGTGCAGGCGCACACCGAAGTCGGCACAGTTCTTGCGCAGCGTCTCCAGCTGGGCGCGCGAGACCGGGTCCGCGATCGGCTTGTCGATATCGAGGGTCGGGGTGTTGTGATCCTCGGTAGCGATGGTGAGGTCGAGGCGCCGCACCTGGCGACCGGCCTGGCGCAGGCCGTCGAAGGCCTGCGGGCTGGTCACCTCGTGCAGCAGGTGCAGATCGATGAAGAGGAGGTCGGGCTCGCCCTCGGCGCGCCGGACGACGTGGTCGTCCCAGACCTTCTCCGCGAGTGTCCTACCCATCGCTTTCCCTCCGGCCGGCGTCGTGAGCCGGCCCAACTAGAGATCGTGGTCGCCGACGTCCGTACCCCTCGTACCGGACGTGAACGTCCCGGCCCGTTGATCTGCGGGCCGCTGTAACTACAGGGTGTCAAGTTTCACGGGAAATTGAACTTGCGTTTCACAGAGTGAGACGCGAGTATCGACGCATGGACAACTCTAGCGGCGTCGGCGTTCTGGACAAGGCGGCCCTTGTTCTCAGCGCCCTGGAGTCCGGTCCGGCCACCCTCGCGGGGCTGGTCGCGGCGACCGGACTGGCAAGACCCACGGCACACCGTCTCGCCGTGGCACTGGAACACCACCGCATGGTGGCGCGTGACATGCAGGGCCGGTTCATCCTCGGCCCGCGCATGGCCGAGCTGGCCGCGGCGGCGGGCGAGGACCGCCTGCTCGCGACGGCGGGCCCGGTACTCACCCACCTACGTGACGTGACGGGCGAGAGCGCGCAGCTCTATCGCCGGCAGGGCGACATGCGTATCTGCGTCGCGGCCGCCGAGCGTCTGTCGGGCCTCAGGGACACCGTCCCCGTGGGCTCCACGCTCACGATGAAGGCGGGTTCGTCGGCGCAGATCCTGATGGCCTGGGAGGAGCCCGAGCGCCTCCACCGCGGCCTCCAGGGCGCCCGCTTCACGGCGACCGCCCTGTCGGGCGTACGGCGCCGCGGCTGGGCCCAGTCGATCGGCGAGCGGGAGCCGGGCGTCGCGTCCGTCTCCGCGCCGGTGCGCGGCCCCTCGAACCGCGTCGTCGCGGCGGTCTCGGTCTCCGGACCGATCGAGCGCCTCACGCGCCACCCGGGCCGGATGCACGCGCAGGCCGTCATCGACGCGGCGGGCCGGCTCTCCGAGGCCCTGCGGCGCACCGGCTGACCCTCCCCTCACCACACCGCTCCCCCTCGGGCCGGCCGCTTCAACGCCGCAGCGACCGGCCCGAGTTGAGACTTGGTGGCACCTCGCGGGCACGCGCTCCGGGCAACGCGAAGAGGCCCTCCCCTGCTGGGGAGGGCCTCTTGCTGTCTTGTACCCCCGACCGGATTCGAACCGGCGCTACCGCCTTGAGAGGGCGGCGTGCTAGGCCGCTACACAACGGGGGCAAGGATCTTGTGATGTCACGCGATCCAGCTGGGCTACCAGGACTCGAACCTAGAACAACGGAACCAGAAACCGTCGTGTTGCCAATTACACCATAGCCCAATGCGATCCAGGCCTGGATGGCCCGATCAGTACCCCCGACCGGATTCGAACCGGCGCTACCGCCTTGAGAGGGCGGCGTGCTAGGCCGCTACACAACGGGGGCCCTAGCGATCCTGCATGAGAAACAGCGGGTGCGACCCGGACTGTCCCCCTGGGAAGGATCTGTACCCCCGACCGGATTCGAACCGGCGCTACTGCCGTGAGAGGGCAGCGTGCTAGGCCGCTACACAACGGGGGCTTTGCGGATCTGGAATCCGCGATGCAGATAAGCTCTGCGAGCTGGCCTACCAGGACTCGAACCTAGACTAACGGAACCAGAAACCGTCGTGCTGCCAATTACACCATAGGCCATCAAAAAGCAACCCCTTGCGAGGGTTCTGTTTGATTTACGCTTCCGGTTCTGGCCTGTCGGCCCGTTTCCCTCGGCGCAGGAAGAACATTACCTGAAGGTGGACGGCGCTCCAAAACGGGTATCCGGGGCCAGCAGGGCGGGGAGCTGGTCGAGCGCCGTGATGCGCTTGAGTTCGGGACGGCCGCCGCTCCGCGCGCGGTCCAGCCAGATGCCGGTGAGCCCCGCCTCCTCGGCGCCGCGGGCGTCGGTGTCGGGCTGGTCGCCGACGTACGCGACCTCGTGCGGGGGCAGTTCCAGGGCCTCACAGGCAGCGTGGAAGGCCGCGGCCTGGGGTTTGGCCACGCCGAGTTCGGCGGCGCAGACGACGGCCTCGAAGCGGTCCCTGACGCCGAGGACGCGCAGCTTGCGGTCCTGGTTGTGCAGCGAGGAGTTGGACAGGACCGCGTGCCGGTAGCGGTCCGCGAGGAGGTCGAGCACGGGGACGGTGTCGGGGAACAGCGCCCAGGCGGCCTCGTAGTGGACGATGTAGCGCCCGAACCAGGCGTCGGCCTCGGCGTCGCCCATGCTGTCGGCGCTGGCGGCGCCGCGCCCCACGAAGGCCCGTACGCGATCGCGGCGCTGACCCTCCCAGTCGGTCTCGCCCGACTCGAAGCGCGCCCAGTGCTCCCGGGTGAGGGTGCGCCAACGGGCGAGGGCCTGGCCGACGGAGGTGAATCCGTCGGCCAGGCCCTCGGCCCGAAGGTGTTCCCGCATGCCCGCGCGGTCCGCGTTCGCGTAGTCGAAGATCGTGTCGTCTACGTCCCACAGGACCGCGCGGATCGGCATGTGACCGAGCTTAGGCCGTGAGCTTGGCCAGGGCTGCGTCGATGCGGGTCAGGGTCTTGTCCTTGCCCAGGATCTCCAGGGACTCGAAGAGGGGCAGGCCGACCGTGCGGCCGGTGACGGCGACGCGGACCGGGGCCTGCGCCTTGCCGAGCTTGAGGCCGTGCTCCTCGCCGGCGGCCAGGACGGCCTCCTTGAGGGCGTCGGCGGACGTCCAGTCGGCGGCCTCGAGCTTCGCGCGGGCCGTGGTCAGGAGACCGGCCGGGTCGCCCTTCATGGCCTTGGTCCAGGACGCCTCGTCCTCCACCGGCTCCTTGAGGAACAGGAAGTCGACGTTGGCCGTGATGTCGGACAGGACCGTCACACGGGTCTGCGCGTGGGGGGCGATGGCCTCCCAGGCAGCCTGGTCGAAGTCCTCGGGCGCCCAGTTGGCGAACGGGGCGCGCAGCCACGGCTCACAGGCCGCCGCGAACGCCTTCACGTCCAGCATGCGGATGTGGTCGCCGTTGATCGACTCGGCCTTCTTGAGGTCGAAGCGCGCCGGGTTCGAGTTGACGTCCGCGAGGTCGAACTTCGCGACCATGTCCTCGATGGAGAAGACGTCCTGGTCGGCCGAGAAGGACCAGCCGAGCAGGGACAGGTAGTTGAGCAGTCCCTCGGGCAGGAAGCCGCGCTCGCGGTAGAGGTTGAGCGAGGCCTGCGGGTCGCGCTTCGAGAGCTTCTTGTTGCCCTCGCCCATGACGTACGGGAGGTGGCCGAAGGCGGGGACGAGCTTCGCGATGCCGAGCTCGATGAGCGCCTTGTAGAGGGCGATCTGGCGGGGCGTGGAGGAGAGCAGGTCCTCGCCACGGAGGACGTGGGTGATCTCCATCAGGGCGTCGTCGACCGGGTTGACCAGCGTGTACAGCGGGGCGCCGTTCGCGCGGACGATGCCGAAGTCCGGGACGTTCTCCGGCTGGTAGGTGATCTCGCCGCGGACCAGGTCCTCGAACGTGATCGCCTCGTCGGGCATGCGGAAACGGACGATGGGCTGCCGGCCCTCGGCCTCGTACGCGGCGATCTGCTCGGCGCTCAGGTCGCGGCAGTGGCCGTCGTAACCGGAGGGCTTGCCGGCGGCGCGGGCGGCGTCACGGCGGGCGTCGAGCTCCTCGGTGGAGCAGTAGCAGCGGTACGCGTGGCCGGCGGCCTGGAGCTTCTCGGCGACGTCCCGGTAGATGTCCATGCGCTGCGACTGGCGGTACGGCGCGTGGGGGCCGCCGACCTCGGGGCCCTCGTCCCAGTCGAAGCCCAGCCAGCGCATCGAGTCGAGGAGCTGCTCGTACGACTCCTCGGAGTCGCGGGCCGCGTCGGTGTCCTCGATGCGGAAGACCAGGGAGCCCTGGTTGTGCCGGGCGTAGGCCCAGTTGAACAGCGCCGTGCGGACCAGGCCCACGTGGGGGTTGCCGGTCGGGGACGGGCAGAACCGTACGCGTGGGGGTGTCCCCTGGTCGAGCGGATTCGAGAGCTTGGGGGAGTTCGCGTTAGCCACGCTTGATCACCTTGTTGGTGAGAGTGCCGATGCCTTCGATGGTGACGGCGACCTCGTCGCCGACGTTGAGCGGGCCGACCCCTTCCGGGGTGCCCGTGAGGATCACGTCGCCGGGGAGCAGCGTCATGGCCTCGGAGATGTTGACGATCAGGTCCTCGATCGAGTGGATCATCTGGGACGTGCGGCCGAGCTGGCGCTGCTGTCCGTTGACCGTGCACTGGATCGTCAGGTCGCTGGGGTCGAGGTCCGTCTCCACCCAGGGGCCGAGCGGGCAGGAGGTGTCGAAGCCCTTGGCCCTGGCCCACTGCTTCTCGCGCTTCTGGACGTCACGCGCGGTGACGTCGTTCGCGCAGGTGTAACCGAGGATGACGTCCTTGACGCGCTCGCGCGGGACCTCGCGGCACATGCGGCCGATGACGACGGCGAGCTCGGCCTCGTGGTGCAGTTCCTGCGAGAAGGAGGGGTACGCGATCTGGTCGCCGGGGCCGATCACCGAGGTGGACGGCTTGAAGAACGCGAAGGGGGCGTCCGGGACCTCGTTGCCCAGTTCCTTCGCGTGTTCCGCGTAGTTGCGGCCGAAGGCGACGACCTTGTTCGGGAGCACCGGCGGCAGAAGCCTGACCTTGCTCAGCGGGACCTTCGTGCCGGAGAGTTCGAAGTCCGCGAACGGGATGCCCTTGATGATGTCGAGGACAAGCTCGTCAGGCTTGTCACCCTCGACCGCGCCGAAGGCGACATTGCCGTCGATGGAGAATCTGGCGATGCGCACGGGTGCCTTGCGCCCCTCTACTTCCGCTGGCTGGAGTCTGACGCCCCAGGCTAACGCGGCTCGGGCACCCGGCCTCGCGAATTGCCGCGCGTCAGAAGGCGACGGGCGTCTGCTCCGGGGCCTCCATCAGGATGGCGCGGCGCGGGTTGGCCGTCTGCGCGGGGAGTTCGACGGAGTACTCCGGCTGCTCCGGTGCCGCCTGCAGCTCGTCGGCGTCCTTGAGGTGCATCAGCGTCGTACGCCGCGGGTTGGCGATGTTGCGGAACATCGCGGACTTCACAGTCTTCATGTGTCGCTCGTGGCCTTGTCGGTGCGGGCGCCCGCAGGGCGCCGGTTGTCGGATTCGCCATCCCTGTAAAGCGTCAGGCTAAACATCTGATTCCCGTCGAAAGCGAGGAAGGGACGAAGTTCTTCATGTGAGTTTGCTCACCAGAGGGCGGGCAAAAGTTTCAATTCGGACCCGAAACGCGCCGCGCCGAAACGGGCATTTCTCCACTGAAGCCAACATTCCGCTCCCGATCATGGCGACTGGGACACCCCTGGGGCGTAGGTGGAACGTAAGGAAAAGTCCGTTATCGGTGAGATCACTTTCTACGTCTCGTGACACATCCCTCACACGGCGTCACACTGGTCTCGCGCTGACGCTCGGCCCTTGTTGGAGATCCTGCACTGTGCTGGAATTCGCGGGACCGCCGCGAGATCGAGCCGGCGCGCACGGGGCGCAACGCAGCGCCGAGTCGCGGCGGGAAGGGGGAGCAGCGCCGGTCACCGACGACCGAAGGGGGCGTGTCCGCTCGCCCCCGAACTACGCCGACACCGTCCCGTCCGCGCACGCGGGGGACGCCTGGTCCAGAGGTTGCGACGCTAGTGCAGGGACGTAAGAACAGGGATGGCAGCGCTGCGGCGGAGCCGGAGCCGCGCGGCGGGACTGGCCCGATGACAGGCAGTTCCTCGCCCCAGCACGCCCAGAACCCGGGCCGGACCGCCTCCGTCGAGGGCAGTACCGCGCCCTCGGCCGCGCCCAAGACCGCCGCGAAGCCGAAGAGCCCGAGCGGCCCCGGCTCGCGAATAGCTCTGCGCAACTGGCGTATCTCCACCCGCCTGGTGTCGCTGCTCGCCCTCCCCGTGGTCGCCGCGACCTCCCTCGGCGCGCTGCGTATCGGCGAGTCGATGAGTGACATCCAGCAGCTCGACAACATGAAGCTGCTGACCGACATGACCAAGCAGGCCACCGAGCTCGCGTCCGCGCTCCAGGAGGAGCGCGACCAGTCGGCGGGTCCGCTGGCCAACGGCGGCACGGCGACCGGCGACTACACCGTCAAGGGAGCGCGCCAGAAGACCGACCGCGCGCGCAAGGCCTTCATGGAAGGCACCTACGAGATCACCGACGGGACCAGCAACAGCGGTCTCGACGGTGTGCAGGACCACGTCACGCAGATCGCCGGCCAGCTCAACAACCTCAAGGGCATCCGGCAGGACGCGTTCAAGGACCGCAGCACCTCGTCCCAGACGATCGACGCCTACAGCCGCCTCGTCGAGCAGCTCCTGTCGCTGTCCACCGACATGGCGCAGGCGACCAGCAACCCCGAGATGATCAAGCGCACGCGCGCCCTGGCATCGTTCTCCTCCGCCAAGGAGTACGCGTCCGTGCAGCGCGCCGTCATCGCGGCCGCCCTGCCCCCGAACGACCGTGACTTCGGCAAGCTCTCCGAGACCGACCGCCGTTACGGCGAGTCCGCGCTGGAGAACCAGGAGTCCGACCTCAAGGGCTTCAGCTCCGTCTACGGAAACGTCGCCGCCACCGAGCTGATGAAGCCCATCGACTCGGGCAACGCGACGATCAAGGCCGCCGACCAGTACGCCCGCCGTGCCCTCAGCCAGGAGGGCGGCATCAGGATCCAGGACAAGCGGTCCTACAAGGACTGGGTCGACGCGGACAGCCAGCGTCTGCAGGAAATGTCGAAGATCGAGCTGACGCTGCTCAACCAGATGGAGCAGCAGGCCCGCGAGCTGCGCAACGAGTCCGAGCGCACGGCCATCATCAACGGTGCGCTGATCCTGCTCGTCCTCGGTGTCTCGCTCGTCGGCGCGTTCGTCGTGGCCCGGTCCATGATCCGCTCGCTGCGCCGGCTCCAGGACACCGCGACCAAGGTCGCCCAGGACCGTCTGCCCGAGCTGGTCAAGCAGCTGTCCGAGTCGGACCCGCAGGACGTCGACACCTCCGTCGAGTCCGTCGGTGTGCACTCGCGCGACGAGATCGGCCAGGTGGCCTCGGCCTTCGACGACGTGCACCGCGAGGCGGTCCGTCTGGCCGCCGAGCAGGCCCTGCTGCGAGGCAACGTCAACGCGATGTTCACCAACCTCTCGCGCCGTTCGCAGGGTCTTATCCAGCGCCAGCTCTCGCTCATCTCCGAGCTGGAGTCGCGCGAGGCCGACCCCGACCAGCTGTCCTCGCTGTTCAAGCTCGACCACCTCGCGACCCGCATGCGCCGTAACGGTGAGAACCTCCTCGTTCTCGCCGGTGAAGAGCCCGGCCGCCGCTGGACCCGCCCGGTCCCGCTGGTCGACGTCCTGCGCGCCGCCGCCTCCGAGGTGGAGCAGTACGAGCGCATCGAGCTGGCCTCGGTCCCCTCGACCGAGGTCGCCGGACGCGTCGTCAACGACCTCGTGCACCTGCTCGCCGAGCTGCTCGAGAACGCGACCTCCTTCTCCTCGCCGCAGACCAAGGTCAAGGTCACCGGTCACGCGCTGCCCGACGGCCGTGTGCTCATCGAGATCCACGACACCGGCATCGGCCTCTCCCCCGAGGACCTCGCCGCGATCAACGAGCGGCTCGCGTCGCCGCCCACCGTGGACGTGTCGGTCTCGCGCCGCATGGGTCTGTTCGTGGTCGGCCGTCTGTCCCAGCGTCACGGCATCCGTATCCAGCTCCGCCCGTCCGACTCCGGTGGTACGACGGCGCTCGTCATGCTGCCCGTCGACGTCGCCCAGGGCGGCAAGAAGGCTCCCGGCAAGCCCGGTCCCGGCGCCGTCTCCGGTGGTCCCGCCGCCGCGCAGGCCGCCTCCGGTGTGGCCGCCGCACGGCGTGGGGTCGGCTCGGGTGCGCAGGGCGGTCCGGGTGGACCCGCCGGCGCGGGCCGGCTCGGCGCCGGTCCCGGCGCGGCGCGTCCGCAGGTCGCCGGCTCGGGTCCGCGCGCTGCGCTGCCCGGCCGTGACGGCAACGGCCCGCAGGCCGGTGGTCCGCAGGCACCTCAGTCCCAGCAGCCGCAGCAGTCGCCCCAGCAGGGCCGTCCGGCTCCGGTCGGCGCACAGGGTCTGCAGGGCGGTCCCGGCCAGGGTCAGCCGCAGGGTCAGGGCCTCGGCCAGGGCCCGGGCCAGAACGGTCCCGTGCCGCCCCAGCCGCGTACGAACCAGGCGCCCGAGCAGGGCCGCCGGCCGGTCCTGCCGCCGCGTGGCGGTCCCCGCGCCGAGCTGCCCGGGAGCAACCCCCAGCCGCGCGTGCCGAGTTGGGGCAACGACGACGCGCAGCCGCCGGTGCCGCGCGCCTCGCTCGACGCGCCTCGCGGGCACGAGGAGCCGGACTCCACGTCGCAGTTCCCGCGGGTGGACGACCGCCAGGGCCCCGGCTCGACGGCCGAGTTCGCCCGGCCCGACTTCGACGGGCCCCGTCCCGGCGCGCCCGTCCCGCACGACCAGGGTCAGGGCCAGGACACGGGGGCGTTCGTCCGTAACGACGTCTTCGGCGGCCACCAGGGCCAGTCGCAGAACCCGAACCACCTGCAGCCCCAGAACCAGCCGCAGAACCCGAACCACCAGAGCGGCCAGTTCGCGGCGCCCGGCTTCGGTGACGGTCTGCGCCCCGGCGCTCAGGACCCTTCCGCCACCGGGCAGTTCGCGGCCCCCGGCCAGAACACCCCGGGGCGTCCGCGCCAGGACGGCCAGTTCCCCGGCGGCGACGGCTTCGGGCAGTCGCAGCAGGGACAGGGCCAGGGCCGGCCGCAGGGCCTCCCCGGCGGTCCCGCCCGCGACCTGCCGCAGCTCGGCTCCCGGGACGCGGCGGACTTCTCGATGCCGCGACCGCCCGTCCAGGGCGGCCAGGACCAGGGCTTCCCGGCGCGGCCGCAGGCCCCCGGCCGGCAGGACGAACTGCCGCCCGCCGGACCCGGCGACGGCCGCACGCCGCTCTTCGACACCCTCGAGACCAACTGGTTCCACGGCCAGCAGGCCCCGCAGCAGCAGGACCGGCCGCAGGCGCCCGCACCCCAGCAGAACAACGGCCGGCCGGGCGGCCTGCCGCAGCGCTCGCCGCAGCAGCCCCAGTCGCCCAACGCCTCCCCCGCGCCCGCCCGCCCGGCGGCCGCCGCACCCGCGGCGCCCCAGCAGGCTCAGGCGCCCGCCAACTGGCGCCAGTCGCCCAACGACGAGCTCGGCCGCCAGGCCGAGCGGGTCCGCCAGCCCTCGGCCGGCGGAGTCACCGTCTCCGGGCTCCCGCGTCGCGTCCCGCGTGCGAACCTCGTCGCGGGTACGGCCCAGCAGCAACAGCACCAAACCGGTCCGCAGGTCTCGCGTTCGCCTGATGACGTTCGCGGCCGGCTGACCAATCTCCGTCGGGGCATCCAACAGGGTCGCCAGGCCGGTTCGGGCCAGACCGGCAGCTTCCCCAGCCCCACTCACCAGCAGGAGCGTTAGTTGACCCAGATGAGCCAGGCGGCACAGAACCTGAACTGGTTGATCACCAACTTCGTGGACAACACGCCGGGGGTCTCCCACACCGTCGTCGTGTCCGCGGACGGCCTGCTGCTCGCCATGTCGGAGGGGTTCCCCCGGGACCGCGCCGACCAGCTGGCCGCCGTCGCTTCGGGCCTCACCTCGCTGACCGCGGGCGCGTCCCGGATCTTCGAGGGCGGCGCGGTGGCCCAGACCGTGGTGGAGATGGAGCGTGGCTTCCTCTTCCTCATGTCGGTCTCGGACGGCTCGTCCCTCGCGGTGCTCGCGCACCCCGAGTGCGACATCGGCCTCGTCGGCTACGAGATGGCGCTGCTCGTGGACCGTGCGGGTTCCGTGCTCACCCCCGATCTCCGCGCCGAACTGCAGGGCAGCCTGCTGCACTAGTCACGACCTCCCCCACACGCACGTACGACCGCACCGTCAGGCCGTCACCGTCCCCCACCGGCCCCGTCAGACGGCACGCAGACCACCTGCTGTCCCGCCCGGAGGATCCATGACCCCGCCCACCGCCTCTCACGACCCGTACGGCGTATCTCCGCACGCCTCGTACGGTCCTGAGGGCGACCAGCCGCTGGTGCGTCCTTATGCGATGACCGGTGGCCGGACACGGCCGCGCTACCAGCTCGCCATCGAGGCGCTCGTCAGCACGACCGCCGACCCGGCCCAGCTGATAGGGCTGCTCCCCGAGCACCAGCGCATCTGCCACCTGTGCCGGGAGGTCAAGTCGGTTGCGGAGGTGTCGGCCCTGCTGTCGATGCCTCTCGGTGTGGCCCGGATCCTCGTCGCGGACCTGGCGGAAGCGGGCATGGTGGCCATCCACCAGCCCGGTGGCGACGAGAACGCAGGCGGCCAGCCCGACGTGACACTGCTCGAAAGGGTGCTCAGTGGACTTCGCAAGCTCTAACGGCGGGGGCGTCCGCTCCACCACGTCCGCGAAGATCGTGGTGGCGGGCGGCTTCGGCGTCGGCAAGACCACGTTCGTGGGCGCCGTCTCGGAGATCAACCCTCTGCGCACCGAGGCCGTCATGACGTCCGCGTCCGCGGGCATCGACGACCTCACCCACACCGGGGACAAGACCACCACCACGGTGGCGATGGACTTCGGCCGCATCACCCTGGACCAGGACCTGATCCTGTACCTCTTCGGTACGCCCGGTCAGGACCGCTTCTGGTTCATGTGGGACGACCTGGTCCGCGGCGCGATCGGCGCGATCGTGCTCGTCGACACCCGCCGTCTCGCCGACTGCTTCCCGGCCGTCGACTACTTCGAGAACTCCGGGCTGCCCTTCGTCGTCGCCCTCAACGGCTTCGAGGGGCACCAGCCCTACACGCCCGACGAGGTGCGTGAGGCGCTGCAGATCGGCCCGGACACCCCGATCATCACGACGGACGCCCGGCACCGTGCGGATGCAAAGAGCGGCCTGATCACGCTGGTCGAGCACGCCCTGATGGCCCGCCTGAAGTAGTTCTGCCGCCGGAAATCCGGTCACCAAGTGGCCAGATGTATACGGCAGTTGTCGTAGTGCGCCCGGAGGCCGCTGTGTCCTTTGACACGGTCGGCCTCCGTGTTCATAACGTTTCGACAGAGAATTCCAGGGCCTCAGACACAGGTCGCGCACACCCGGTTCCACTGTGCGCACAACAGCCCCGCCTTTTGGCGGGGCTCGCTCTTTATGACCGTTTTATCTGGGGCATCCGTCACTCGGAGGTTCCGGTTCCCGGTGTTTGGAAGAGAACCGCCTGACGTGCTGGAATGCGCTGAACTGCCCAGTAGGTAAGGGCCTGGAGACAGCGGCACAACGTAGGTGCCGACGCCGAGAGGTTGTTGGTCGAGTGAGGCGAAGCAAGAACAGTCCCGAGCCGTCGTCGGCACGGGGCAACTTCACCCCGCCGCCGCGTGCAGCGGCGTCGGCCGCGCATGTGCCACGGGCCGAGCAGCCCCCGGCGCCGTCCGGTGGCCGGATGTCGCCGCGCAACTGGCGTGTGCCCACGAAGCTGAACGCGATCCTGCTCATACCCGTGCTCGTGGGTCTGATCATGGGTGGCTTCCAGGTGAAGGGCTCGATCGACACCTGGAACGAGGCCGAGGACGCGGAGAACACCGCGCGTCTGGTGCGGGCGTCCCTGACGTACGCCAACAGCCTGATCGACGAGCGCGACATCACCGCGGCTCCTCTCCTGCTCGGCCACAGGAACGACCCGAAGGTCGTCAAGGCTCGCGAGACGACGAACGAGGCCGCCGACGCCTTCGACGCCGCCGCGAAGAACATGCCGGCCAAGGAAGGCCTGGAGCGCCGCCTCAGGCAGTTCCGTCAGGTCGAGCCCGGCCTGGAGAAGCTGCGGGCCGCCGCGTACACGAGCAAGCTCCCCGGTGTGGAGACCGAAGAAAAGTACGTCGGCATCCAGCACCCCCTGATGGAGTTCGCCAACGAGCTCGGCCTCGGCACCGGAAACATCACGAGCTACGGCCGCACGGTCTACGCGATCTCGCTGTCCAAGGCCGCGCTCTCGCTTGAGCGGTCCATCGGTACGCATCTGCTGGTCAAGCCGGGCCCGACGGCCGAGAGCTTCGGCAAGCAGAAGATCGCGCTCTCCTCCTACGCCTACCTCGAGGGCATCGCCGTCGAGGAGTACAAGGGCGGCGGCACGCAGGCGGACGTCGACAAGCTCGCCGCGGCCCAGAAGCAGCTGACGATCGACGGCGCGAAGCAGGCAAAGCAGGCTGTCGCGGCCGCGAAGGCGCAGGGCAAGACCTACGTCCCGCCGCCGACCGACCCGCCCACGGCCATGGTGTCCGCGATCACCCAGCTGCCCACCACGCAGCCGAGCGCCCTCCTCGCCATCAAGCGGGACGGCGTCACCTGGGAGAACTGGTGGGCGGTCAACACCGCCAAGTTCGACGCGTACCGCACCATCGAGTCCGACCTCGCCGACAAGGCGGTGAACGAGGCCGCCGGCATCGCCGACGACGCCAAGCAGTCCACGTTCGTCACCGGTGCGATCGTCCTGGTCGCCCTGCTCGCCGCGTTCGCGCTGGCCGGGATGATGGCGCGCCAGATGAGCCGCTCGATGCGCCGGCTGCGCACCGCCGCCTTCGACGTCGCCGAGCAGCGCCTGCCGATGCTCGTCGACCAGCTCTCGCGCACCGACCCGGGCCGCGTCGACACCCGTGTGCAGCCCATCCCGATCAACTCCACGGACGAGATCGGCGAGGTCGCCCGCGCCTTCGACCAGGTGCACCGCGAGGCCGTCCGGCTCGCCGCCGAGCAGGCCCTGCTCCGCGGCAACATCAACGCGATCTTCACCAACCTGTCGCGCCGCAACCAGTCCCTGATCGAGGGCCAGCTGACCCTCATCACGGACCTGGAGAACAACGAGGCCGAGCCGGACCAGCTGGAGAACCTCTTCCGCCTGGACCACCTCGCGACCCGTATGCGCCGCAACGGCGAGAACCTCCTCGTCCTCGCGGGCGAGGAGCCGGGCCGCCGCTGGGACCAGCCGGTCCCGCTGGTCGACGTCCTGCGCGCCGCCTCCTCCGAGGTGGAGCAGTACGAGCGCATCGAGCTGTCGGGTGTGCCGGAGGCCGAGATCCACGGCCGCGCGGTGACCGACCTCGTGCACCTGCTCGCCGAGCTCCTGGAGAACGCCACCACGTTCTCCTCTCCGCAGACCAAGGTCCGCGTCACCGCGACCCGTCTCCCCGACGGCCGCGTCATGGTCGAGATCCACGACAAGGGCATCGGCCTCACCGCCGAGGACTTCGCGGACATCAACCACAAGCTGGCCAACCCGCCGACGGTGGACGCCGCGATCTCGCAGCGCATGGGCCTGTTCGTGGTCGGCCGCCTGTCCGACCGGCACGGCATCCGCGTCCAGCTGCGCCCCTCGGGCGAGCAGGCCGGCACGACGTCGCTCGTCATGCTGCCCGACGTCATCACCCACGGTGGCAGCGGCGAGCACCTGCCCGAGTCCGAGTTCACCGTCTCGTCGATGATCCCGTCGCAGTCGGCGTACGAGCCGGCTCCGCTGCGCACCGCCGCGGAGCTCGGCTTCGACGACAGCCGCTACGGCGAGGCCCCCGACGACCTGCGCGACCTGGACCCGGTCGGCCGTTCGCTGATGCGCGAGGAGCGCCGCGCGGCCCTGGAGGCCCAGGCGCACACCGGTGAGCCGGGCGACGACCGTCCCCTGTTCCGCGACGAGATCGCGGCGGCGCCGGGGCAGGACCCGTTCGAGCAGCAGCAGGCCGGTTTCGCTCCGGCGCAGCCCGCGTACGACAACCGTCAGCAGCAGGCGTACGAGGAGCCCTCGTCCGTCTATGCGCAGGACCAGCAGACGTACGACGAGCAGCCGCAGAACGGCTCCTACAACGACTCGTTCTTCGCGCCGCAGGACGGCTACACGTCCCAGGACGCCTATACGGAACCCGTCCGGGAGACGTACTCGGCCTTCGGTGATTCGCCGCTGCGCGGCTCGCAGCAGAGCGGCTGGCAGGCGCAGGACGGCTATCAGGAGTCCTACCGGTCCGAGCGCAACGTTCAAGCGGAATCCGCGCAGCACGCTGACGCCGGTCAGCAGGAGCGCGTAGGCTTCGACCCGCACGGTCCCGCGGCGACGGCCGGGCCCACCCCGTCCGCCGCGCGTTCGCTCACCGACGCCGGTCTTCCGATGCGCGGTTCGGGCGGGCAGCAGCGCCAGGCCCCGGCGGCGACGCCGGCGCCCGACCGTGGCGGCAACACCACCCAGGACAACGGCAGCGGCAACGGCAGCGGCACCGACGACTGGCGTTCGTCCAACGACGAGCGCTGGGTCCGCGCGGAGCAGCTCCGCAAGCCCAAGGCGGGCGGAGTCACCTCCTCCGGTCTGCCGCGCCGGGTGCCCAAGGCCAACCTGGTCGAGGGCACGGCGGAGTCGACCCCGCAGGGCGGCCCCCAGGTCTCCCGCGCGCCTGAGGACGTCAGGGGCAGGCTGAGCAACCTGCGCCGGGGCGTGCAGCGGGGACGCGAAGCAGGAAGTGACACGAACGGCCAGGCCACGAATCAGCACAGTGGTCCTGACAGCACCTACAACCAGGAGCGTTAGTGTGAGCCCGATGAGCCAGGCGGCACAGAACCTGAACTGGTTGATCACCAACTTCGTGGACAACACCCCTGGGGTGTCCCACACGGTGGTGGTCTCCGCCGACGGACTCCTTCTGGCGATGTCCGAAGGGTTCCCGCGTGACCGTGCCGACCAGCTGGCGGCCGTCGCGTCGGGACTTACCTCGCTGACCGCGGGTGCGTCCCGCATCTTCGAGGGCGGCAGCGTGAACCAGACAGTTGTGGAGATGGAGCGAGGATTCCTCTTCCTTATGTCCATCTCCGACGGTTCTTCTCTCGCCGTCCTCGCACACCCGGAGGCGGACATTGGCCTCGTCGGGTACGAGATGGCACTTCTTGTCGACCGCGCGGGGACGGTTCTCACTCCCGACCTGCGGGCCGAGCTTCAGGGGAGCCTTCTCAACTGACAGACAGACGGTGCGATTTCGCGTTCCGTGGCCGTAAGGTTTCGGGACGCGGCTCCACGGTGATGGTGCCCGGCACAGTTGGAGGAGGAAAGCGTGGCTGGTTCTGCAACACCCCCGAGCGGTTCATCGGCGAACTGGTCCTACGGGCCTGGCCAGGGTCAGGGGCAGGGTGACGCGCCGAACCGGTACAACTTCCCCTCTGCGCCGAGCCACCGGCGACAGCCGTACGCGCCCCCGCACCCGCCGCAGCCGCGGCAGCCGGGGCCGTACGACCAGCCGTCGGCACCGCGCATCCAGCCCGTGCAGCCGCAGCGGCGCCCCGACAGCCCCGCACCGGCCGCCAACAATCCCCTGGTGCGTCCCTATGCCATGACGGGTGGCCGCACCAGGCCGCGCTACCAGCTCGCCATCGAGGCGCTGGTGCACACCACGGCGCAGCCGCACCAGTTGCAGGGCCAGTTGCCCGAGCACCAGCGGATCTGCACCCTCTGCCGAGAGATCAAGTCAGTGGCCGAAGTCTCGGCCCTGCTCAGCATCCCTCTCGGTGTGGCCAGGATTCTCGTCGCCGACTTGGCGGAGGCGGGCCTGGTCGCCATTCATCAGCCCGGCGGCGAAGAGAACGCCGGCGGCCAGCCAGACGTGACTTTGCTCGAAAGGGTGCTCAGTGGACTTCGCAAGCTCTAGCGGAGGGCCTTCCCGCTCCACCACGTCCGCGAAGATCGTGGTGGCGGGCGGCTTCGGCGTCGGCAAGACGACCTTCGTGGGCGCCGTCTCGGAGATCAACCCTCTGCGCACCGAGGCCGTCATGACGTCCGCGTCCGCGGGCATCGACGACCTCACCCACACCGGGGACAAGACGACGACCACCGTCGCGATGGACTTCGGCCGCATCACGCTCGACCAGGACCTGATCCTGTACCTCTTCGGTACGCCCGGTCAGGACCGCTTCTGGTTCATGTGGGACGACCTGGTCCGCGGCGCGATCGGCGCGATCGTGCTCGTCGACACCCGCCGTCTCGCCGACTGCTTCCCGGCCGTCGACTACTTCGAGAACTCCGGGCTGCCCTTCGTCGTCGCCCTCAACGGCTTCGACGGCAGCCAGCCCTACCAGCCGGACGAGGTCCGCGAGGCGCTGCAGATCGGCCCGGACACCCCGATCATCACGACCGACGCCCGGCACCGCGCGGATGCGAAGTCGGCGCTCATCACGCTCGTGGAGCACGCGCTGATGGCGCGCCTGCGGTAGCCTCCGGCGCCTCCAGGCAGGGAAAAGCCCCCGGGACCCTTTGGGTCACCGGGGGCTTTCTCGCGCCATGGGCCCGTCCTGAGAGGCAGGACGGGCCCATGGCGCGCTCGGCCTAGCCCTGCCAGCTGTGCGGGGCGCGGAAGCCGTGCTGGCGCTCCAGCCGGCGCCAGCCGGCCTTGTCGCGGCCACGCAGGGCGGGGCTGTCGGTCGATACGGCGGCGGCGCGCGCCAGCAGGATCGCGGTCAGGGCCGCGACCTCCTCGGGCTCGGCGTGGCCCTTCTCAACGCGGATGTCGTGTGCAGACATGTGCAGTGATCTCCTTGTGGGGTTACTGCGGGGGGTTGCCGTGCTTGCGCGAAGGCAGGTCGGCGTGCTTCGTGCGCAGCATCGCGAGGGAGCGGATGAGCACCTCGCGGGTCTCGGCGGGGTCGATGACGTCGTCGACCAGGCCCCGCTCGGCCGCGTAGTACGGGTGCATCAGCTCGGCCTTGTACTCCTTGACCATGCGGATGCGCATGGCCTCGGGGTCCTCGGCCTCGGCGATCTGACGGCGGAAGATGACGTTGGCGGCGCCCTCGGCGCCCATCACGGCGATCTCGTTGGTGGGCCAGGCGTAGGTGAGGTCGGCGCCGATCGACTGCGAGTCCATGACGATGTAGGCACCTCCGTACGCCTTGCGCAGGATGAGGGAGATCCGCGGCACGGTGGCGTTGCAGTACGCGTACAGCAGCTTGGCGCCGTGCCGGATGATCCCGCCGTGCTCCTGGTCGACACCGGGCAGGAACCCCGGGACGTCGAGGAGAGTCACGATCGGAATATTGAAAGCGTCGCACATCTGAACAAAGCGGGCAGCTTTTTCACTGGCCTCGATGTCCAGGACGCCCGCGAGGGACGAGGGCTGGTTGGCGACGATGCCGACGACCTGGCCGTCCAGACGGGCCAGCGCGCAGATGATGTTGCGGGCCCAGCGCTCGTGGACCTCGAGGTAGTCGCCGTCGTCGACGAGCTCCTCGATGACCTTGGCCATGTCGTACGGGCGGTTGCCGTCGGCCGGGACCAGGTCCAGCAGGACCTCCGAGCGGCGCTCGGCGGGGTCCTCCGAGGCCACGGCCGGCGGGTTCTCGCGGTTGTTGGAGGGCAGCATCGAGATGAGGTAGCGGACCTCGGCGATGCAGGTCTCCTCGTCGTCGTACGCGAAGTGGCACACGCCCGAGGTCTCGGCGTGCACGTCCGCGCCGCCCAGACCGTTCTGGGTGATCTCCTCGCCGGTGACCGCCTTGACGACGTCGGGGCCGGTGATGAACATCTGCGAGGTCTCGCGGACCATGAACACGAAGTCGGTCAGCGCCGGGCTGTAGGCCGCGCCGCCCGCGCACGGGCCGAGCATCACGCTGATCTGCGGGATGACGCCTGACGCCTTGGTGTTGCGCTGGAAGATGCCGCCGTACCCGGCGAGCGCGGAGACGCCCTCCTGGATACGGGCGCCCGCACCGTCGTTGAGGGAGACCAGCGGCGCACCGGCCGCGATGGCCATGTCCATGATCTTGTGGATCTTCGTGGCGTGGGCCTCGCCCAGAGCACCGCCGAAGATCCGGAAGTCGTGCGCGTAGACGAAGACCGTGCGGCCCTCGACCGTGCCCCAGCCGGTGATCACACCGTCGGTGTACGGCTTCTTGGCCTCCAGGCCGAAGCCCGTGGCCCGGTGCCGGCGCAGCTGCTCGACCTCGTTGAACGATCCCGCGTCCAGCAGCAGCTCGATCCGCTCACGCGCCGTCAGCTTGCCCTTCGCCCGCTGGGCCTCGGTCGCCTTGTCACTCGGCCCGCGCAGCGCCTGCTCACGGATCGCGTGCAACTCGGCCACGCGTCCACGCGCGTCGGTGGGCTCATCCCCGGGGGAACCGGCTGAGGCGGTGTCGTCCAAAACGGTCATGTAGCGACCTTACGAAGGCGACCAAGCAAAACGGGCCGTCGACTCCGTACAGTCTCCGGCCCGTTTTCCTGGTGCCCCCGAACAGAACGCCATCGCCATGCAGGCGAACCGACTGCTCAGGGCCCTGCTGTCTTGTAGGGGTCACACAAATGGCTCAGCTGAGAGTCACCTCACACCGATGGCTCACACATGCCGCCCCCGGAGTGACACGCAGCCGCAGCCTACGGCCCGTGGCGACCACTTCGACCGAGGGGTCGTGGCTGACGACGCGGCGCACGGGCCGGTCCCAGGTGATGTCCACAGGCTGCCCCGTGCGGGGCGGTTCGCTGACGGTCAGCGTCGCGGTGCGGCCCTTCCTCCGCAAGAGGACGCTTGCGGGAGCCGACACCGTGAGCTCCCCCGCGCTCCCGGCCTGCCAGAAATTGGCCGCGCTCACGCCGAGGGAGGGCACGGTGACGGCCTGGGCGGCGGCTGTGTTGGCGAGGACCGACAGCCAGTGGCGGTCGCCCGCGCGCCGCGCGAGGTCGTCCTTCGAGGCACCCGGCATCAGCAGATAGGCGTACGCGGCGTCGGTGGGGTCCGTGCCGTGGTCGAGCCAGAGCGTCTGCCAGCGGCGGGTGCGGCGCTCGGTGGAGCTGGTGGTGTTGATGTCGGACCAGGCGCCGGTGCGGTCCTCGCGCAGGTGGCGCAGCGGGGCGCCGCCGGGGAAGACCCAGCCGCCGTGGCCCTCCAGGTGGGCCCAGCGGGCGCGGGCGGCGCCGTCGACGGTGAAGGCCTGGGTGCCGCCCTCGCCGAGGTTGCGGTTGTCGACGACGGTCTCGACAGGGACGCCGTCGGCCGCCGTGATCCCGGCGCCCAGGCACACGACGGTGTCGGCGAGGCAGAACCAGGACTTGCGGGCCTGGAGCGTCGAGCCGAGGCCCTTGACGTGCTGTCCGACCGCCGCGAACTCCCCGTCCGTCGCGCCGCCGACCCACTGCGCGTCGGGCCGGGACGCGCCCCACTCGCCGCCGGCCTTGTCGGCCAGGCGCTTGGTGGAGACGGTCGTGCCGGGCAGCCGGTAGAAGTCGACGGTCGGCCAGAACCAGTCGGTGTACTGATCGGCCCGGCCGCCGCGCTTCCCGGCCGCCCACCAGGAGAGCATGCCGGCGCCGGTGTGCCAGCCGCGCGGGTTCTCGCCGTTGCCGCACTCGTAGTACGCGATCCGGTCCGAGGACATGGAGATGTTCGCGGCGAAGCCGGGGCGCTTGTGCACCGCGCGGTCCATGGCGGCGAACAACTGGTGGCCGACGGGCTCGGGCGCGGCCGCGACGGCGGAGTCCGCGATCGCGTGCAGCCGGGACAGGTCGGCGACCCCGAACTGCCTTGCGGTCAGCAGGGGCGTGACCGTGTCCCGCTCGATCCAGCCCTTGATCCGCCCGTGCCAGCGCTCGCGCTCGGCCGCGCTCGCACCCGCCGCGAGCTGCGCCATGGCGGCGATCAGGCCCTGGCCGTGGAAGTGGTCGCTGCGCATGACCTTGAGGTCGTCGCTGTTGAGGTAACCGCGGCTGATGGCACGGCCGTTGACGCTGTCCATCACCAGGCCGTCGAACAGGAGCGGGGCGTAGGCGTGCTCGACGCTGTCGAGGATGATCTGCCGGTTGGGGTCCGTGACGGCCCACGTGGACCCGGCGAGCAGCGCGAAGAGGCGGCCGAGCCCGTCGAGCATGACCTGTCCGTAGGTGCCCGAGTAGGCGATGTACGTGTGCTGGATGAACGAGCCGTCGGCGTAGAGGCCGTCCCCCTGGGTGACGTAGGGGAAGACGGGCGAGAGGGCGTCGCGGGCCAGGGCCGTCTTGTCGGCGTTCCTGCCGAGGATGCCGCGCAGGGCGACCGAGCGGCAGAGGTCGACGCGGTTGGCGCCGGTGGAGGTGCCCGAGTAGTCGCGCAGGACCGCGTCGGGGATGAAGTGGTCGACGGCGGCGAAGGCGGCGTCACGCCGGTCCTGCGTGAGGTGGTCGTGGAGGACGGCGACGATGTCCATCAGGAGGCGGGGGCTGCCGATCTGCCACTCCCACCAGTTCCCGTATCGCGTGGTGCTCGCGTTGTAGACGGTCGCGGCGAGGTGGTCGAGGCCCTTGATGATGTCGGCGAGCAGGCCCGCGTCGCCGGTCGACCCCGTGCCTTCCTGGGCGTACGCCTGGGTCATCGTCCACAGGCGGTTGTAGCCCTGGGTGATGCCGGCCGGCGGGTCGAAGGGATAGCCCGGCCAGAGGGACGTGGCGGTCGGGGCCATCGTCGCCCTGAAGCCGCGGGCGAGTTCTCCGAGTTCCTTCAGACGCGAGGCGTAGGGCTCGGCGGTGGCGTCGTAGCCGGTACCGAGGGAGATCTCCAGCCATCGCGTGCGCAGGGTGTCGAACTCGTCGCCGGAAGCGTCGGCGGCATGGGCGGGCGTGGCCAGTGCCGCCCCCGCCAGGAGAGTTGACGCGATGAGGAACGTGCGGCGCGTGGGTGTCATGGGGTTGCACCTAATCAGTCGTAGAAAGCGCTGTCTACGGGGTGCGCGGAAGGGGCCCCGCCGCTGGCAGCGGGGCCCCGGGCGCGGTGGGATCAACTACCGCAGTGGAAGCGGGCGTCGCCCCAGTCGGCGTGGTCGTTGCCCGGACCGTCGCCGCCGTCGCCCGTGATCAGGTCGACGTACTTGGCGCCGGTCACGTCGGCGGTCAGGGACCAGGCGTCGTCGGCGGCCTTGAGGACCGGCGACTGCACCTTCCGGGTGCCGTCGGCCTCGACGGCGAACTGCACGCTGCCGCGCGTCCCCTGCGAGTCGTCCTGGCCCACCTCGGCGGTGAACGAGGTGCAGCGGCCCCCCAGGTAGTAGCGGATCTTCCCCGGGGACGCGGTGCCGAGGCCCTTGGCGTAGACGGTGCCGTTGACGGTCAGCGGCTTGCCGTCGCCGGCGCCGGTCTCGCCGTTCTCCAGGTCCTTCTCCGCGGGGCCCCAGCCGTTCTCCATGGCCGTCCAGTCCAGGTCACTGGCGTACGTGTCCGTGGTGGGCGGCGGCGGGAGCGTGCGCACGGCGGTGCCCGCGGTCAGCGTCCGCGCGCTGTCCCCGACGCTGTACGTCGCCTTCGAACTCAGCTGGTACGGCTGGTACTTGGCGTCGACCGGCGGGGTGACCTGCCAGGTGGCCGTCGCCTTGGCGCCGGGTGCGACCGGGTCGAGCGCGACCGGGCCCGCGGGCTCGGCCTGCCAGCCCTCGGGCAGGTCGAGCGAGAGGGACGCGCCCTTGACCTCGCTCGCCTCGTAGTTGGTGAAGGTGGCCTCGACCTTGTTCTTCCGGCCGGGCTCCAGCGTCTCGTCCGACTTCAGGGCGAGGGTGCCGCAGGCCGCCTTCGCCTCGGCCGGGCCGAGGTCGGTGACGGTGAAGTCGTCGAGGACGAAGTCGGCGCCGTCCGGGGCCCCTTCGAGCTTGCGCAGACCGGTCCAGGTGTCGCCGCAGCCCGCCGTGACGGTGCCCTCGTAGTGGCCCGTGGTGCGCTGCTGTCCGATCGGGGTGCTCGCGGTCTCGACCTGGTCGGGGGTGCCGTCGGCGGCGATCCGGTCGTAGCCGCTCACCCACTGGTAGGCGCCCGCGTGGCTGGACTGGTAGTCGAACGCGACCTTGTAGGCGTGCCCGTCCGACATCGGCACGTCGGCCGGGGAGGTGCGGTAGACGACGCCGGTGTTCTCCTCGTGGGACTTCAGGGACTCACCGCCGCCGATGACGTCGTCGATGAGCTTGCCGTTCCAGCCGGCCTGGGTGTACGGGGCGTTCTTCTGCGCGATGTGCGTGCGCGGGTCCGTGACCCCGCCCGCGTCACCCTTGTCGAAGGGGCCCCAGCCCTGGTCGACGTCCTCGAAGTCCTCGTGCACGACGGTGCCGGGCTTCGTCGCCGGGGCGTTGGCCACCAGGCGTACGTCGTCGACACGGACCTTCGCGGGCGAGCCCTCGGCGGCCTCGATCCGCAGGGTGGTGCGGCCGTTCGCGGGCGCCGTGAAGTTGACCTTCACGCGCTGCATGGAGGTGCCGCCCCAGTCGCTCGAGGCGACGCTGTTCTCCAGGGTGGAGCGCTCGACCGCGACGGACTTGCCGCCCGCGCTGAGCGTCGTACGGCGGGACGTGCCGGGTTCGACCTCGACCGAGGCGGAGGCGGTGTAGCGCTTGCCCGCGTCGAGTCCGCTCACGCGCTGCTCGACCGCGGCGGTGCCGGTCCCGCTCAGGGCGGCGCTGTTGCGGCCGTGGTCGTCGGTGTCGCGCCCGACCGTGCCGTCCTTGTCCCAGGAGGCGAGGCGGGCGTCGTTGAAGCCGGGGTCCTTGATGTGCGTGCCCTCGCCCCAGGCCGGGTCGACCGCGTGCGGCGTCTTGTCCGCCGGGTAGAGCACGTACGGCTGCCCGGCGTCCGCCTTCAGCGTGACCTTGCCGCCAAGGGCCCGCACGGTACCGGCCTTCACGCGGCCGTTGTCGGTGAGCTTGTAGACGGTGTACGTGGATCCGGGCACGGCCCAGCTCGTCGTGCCGCCGTCCTTGTTGTAGTGGTACAGCTTCTTGCCGCCGTCCCACGGGAGCAGGTAGGCCGTCCCGTCGAGGACCTTCCTGCCGTGGTCGTAGAAGGTGCGCCGGCCGTCCTCGACGGTGCCGCGGAGCCCGCCGGTGAAGGTGATGTCGTTGCCGTTCCAGCGGGTGATCTGCTGGTGCTGGAGGAACTTGGCGGGCAGGTCGCGCTGCCAGACGTTGTCGTAGAAGGAGTTCCAGTCGTTCTCGCCGGTCCAGCCCTCGAACTCGTCGATGGCGCTCTGGCCGAGGACCGGGTCGCTGTTCCAGACGTCCTTCTCGCCGTTGCGGATGAAGCGGATGATCTTCGAGTTGAGGCCCTTGTCGGTCTTGGGCCCGTAGTCGAGGTCGTTGGCCCAGTGCGACCACAGGGACTGGCGCTCGAACTTGTCGGCCCACTCGGAGGCCAGGCTCCAGCCCTGGGCGCGCACGGCCTCGGCGGTCTTCTCCGCGATCCAGCCGTGCGTGTAGTACACGTCGAGGTAGACCGTCGTGAGGTTCGGGTCGGTCTCCTCGCGCAGTTGCTTGAACCGGGCGGCGAGGTCTCCGCTGTTGATGTCGCGGCGCTGGTCGATGTAGTAGCTCTGGTCGAGCCAGTTCCAGCCAGGGGCCTTGGGGTCGACGAGGTCGCCGGTGAAGTGCTTGGCGACGGGGTACGCCTCGGTGGCGTTCACGTGCACGCCGAAGCTGGCGCCGAACTTCTTGCCGCCCTTGAGCAGCTTGTTGAGGTCCTTCAGACCGCCTGCGCGCTTGTTGATGTTGCCGCCGTAGTCGGGGTGCGCGGAGTCGTGGCCCTCGGAGGCGTAGCCCTTGAGCAGGGCGAACTGGCCGAGGTTGTCGGTCGCGAGCGAGATCCGCTTGACGTCGTCGAGCGTGCGCAGGAAGGGATGCGTGGCCTGGCTGGCGAAGTTGAACGGGATGTGCGTGATGACCCGGTCGGGAGTGCCGTCGCTGCCCTTGGCCTTCACGCCGATCGAGTGGAAGGCGACCGCACCGTCCTGCCAGTCGACCTTGCCGTCGCCGTTGGCGTCCGGGGTGACGACGACCTTGGCCCACGGCAGGTCGTCGCCGGTCGCGGGTTCGGGGGCACCGTCACCGCGATAGGTCCACTGGCCCGACCAGACGCCGACGCGGGTGGAGCCGTCGGCCGACTTGCGCGCCTGATGCCAGAAGCGGGCGTCGTCGCCGCCCGTCTTCCCGCTCGGCTTGTCGTACGTCGAGTTGGACTCGACGGCGGCGGCGAGCCGCCCGGTGTTGACGAGGGCGTACGAGGCGCCGACGGGCGAGGCGTCGGCCGTGGTGTCCGCCGTGACCTTGCCGAAGACGTCGGCGGTGCGCGTCGAGTCGTTGTCCAGCGTCGTGAACGCGGTCTCGGCGCCGCCGTCCGAGCTGCCCACGGAGACGAGGTCGTGCCCGGGTATGTCGATCGTGCCGACCCGGAAGGCCGCGGTGTCCCGCACGGCGGTCACCCTGAAGGTCGTCGCGCGCCCGCTGACGCCGAGCGAGGCGTCGATCTCGACGCCCGCGAGATCCGGGAAGGTCAGCGTGTACGAGGCCGTGGACCCGGTGAGAACCGGGGCGCCCTTCACGGCGACCGCGTACGCCTTGCCGTTCAGCGTGACCTTGTCCACCGGGCTCGTACTCCCCAGGAGCTCGGCCCCGGAGGCGCGGTCGGTGTACGTCAGGACGCGCGGGAAGTCGTCGGCGACGGCGACGGACAGCTGCGCGGATCCGATGACGGCCTGCGCCACGGCGGGCGCGGGGTCGGCGGCGGCCGGCAGTACGGGGCCCGTGAGGGCGAACACGGCGGACGATGCGGCGGCGACTGCGACTGCGCAGGCGGCGCGAGATCTTCGTGACATAGGGGACTGGGTATCCGGCGCGGGCGCGGCCGGTCAACGGACTCGGCGCTTCCGGGCGGCGGCAGTCCAACAACCACCGCCCGGAAGTCCAAGTCAGCCTCTGCGGGCGCCGGTTGGATCAGCAGCCGCCGCAGTTGTAGTAGAGGACGTCCCAGTGGTTGCCCTCGTCGGCGTAGATGTTGCCGGAGCCCGACTGGTACTGCGGGGCTCCGTCGCCGCGCAGGCCGATGTACGCGAACGTGTTCTTGATGTAGTTCGTGACGCAGGTGTTCTTGCCGTAGTCGAGCTTGTAGCCGTTCCAGTGCGAGTAGGTGCCGCTCGCGTGGCCGGTCTCGGTGCCGCCGGTGATGTTCAGGGCGCAGCCGGTGGCGCGCTTGAGGGTCTGGGCGCCCTGGGCGGTGGCGAGGTTGAGCTGGTCGAAGGACGTACAGGTGGAGTTGTTGCGGTCGGAGCAGCCGCCGGAGGACGACCAGGTGATGCCGACCTGGCTGAACATCGAGGTCGCGGTGGCGTGGCTGATCTTGGTGGCGGCCTGGGCGTCGGTGGCCGAGCTGAACACCCCGAAGCCGGGGGCGAAGAGGGCGCCGAGTACGAGCGCGAGGGCGCTCACGACCGAGCGGATTCTCATGGGGAGGAGGTCCTTCCTGCTGGTGACCGTGCTGACGGTGAGACGGCTGTGCAGGTGGAGCAAGGAGATAGTGCCCGAGTTCTACGCGCGTCCGCCAGAGCGCGTCAGATGGCGACACGGTGTAATCGAGAAGATACGAGCTGTTGGATGTTGAAAGTTGAACAGAACGCCGCTACAGTCGTTCTCGTTGAACGTTAAACATTCAACGGACTCCCCCACCACGCCCGTCCCCAAGGAGCAGTCATGGGCCTCTTCAGCCGCAAGAACGACGACGCCACCCCCGCCGCCACCCCCGGCCCCGACCTCGCCGCGCTGACCGGCGACTACGCCATCGACCCCGCGCACACCACGATCGGTTTCGTGGCCCGCCACGCCATGGTCACCAACGTCAAGGGCTCGTTCACCCAGTCTTCGGGCACCCTGCACCTCGACGGCTCGGACCCCGCGAAGTCGACCGCGTCGATCGACGTCACGATGAGCAGCATCGACACCGGCTCCGCCGACCGTGACACCCACCTGAAGAGCTCCGACTTCTTCAAGACGGACGAGTTCCCGACGATGACGTTCCGCTCCACCTCCGCCGAGTCCCTGGGCGGCGACGACTACCGGATGACCGGCGACCTGACGATCCTCGGCACCACCAAGCCGATCACGATCGACCTCGAGTTCAACGGCTCGGCGACGGACCCGTTCGGCAACGAGCGCGTCGGCTTCGAGGGCAAGGGCGAGATCCTGCGCTCCGCGTGGGGCCTGACCTGGAACGCGGCCCTGGAGACCGGCGGCGTCCTCGTCTCGGACAAGATCAAGCTGACCTTCGACATCTCGGCGATCAAGAACGCCGCCTGACGCTGCCGCCGCGAGCCGTACCCCTCACGGCTCCCGCACCACGAGCACGCCCGCCCTTCCCGTCCCCCGCGGACGAAGGGCGGGCTCTCGTCGTACATGGCCCGATCACGGCTCAACACGGCCCGACGCGAGGGAAGTTGAAGACCGCCGAAGCTCCTGAGCCCACCGGACCCATGTGAATGTGACGTGAGCCACAAAACCTCTCTCTCATGTCACATTCCGGCCCGCCCCTCCCGTCCAGGTGACGAGCACCCATGCGGTGAGCGCCCAGGGGAGGAGCGAGCCTGATGTCCGAGAGGGCCGCGGAAGGCAGCACGGGGACCACGCGGGAGAGAGGGCCGGCACCGGCCGGTGAGCGGCTCGCGGACTGGGCGGACGGCCGCCTCGGCCTGCACACCCTGTCCAGGAAGTACCTGCGCAAGGTCTTCCCGGACCACTGGTCGTTCCTGCTCGGCGAGGTCTGCCTCTACACGTTCGTGATCCTGGTCCTGACCGGGGTCTATCTCACCCTGTTCTTCCACCCGTCGATGAACGAGGTGGAGTACCACGGCAGTTACGTCCCCCTCAACGGGATCAAGATGTCCGAGGCGTACGCCTCCACGCTCGACATCAGCTTCGACGTGCGGGGCGGACTGCTGATCCGGCAGATCCACCACTGGGCGGCGCTGATCTTCGTCGCCGCGATGCTCCTGCACATGATGCGGCACTTCTTCACGGGCTCGTTCCGCAAACCGCGCGAGCTGAACTGGGTGTTCGGGTGGGCGCTGCTCCTGCTCGGCCTGTTCGAGGGCCTGTTGGGGTACTCGCTGCCGGACGACCTGCTCTCCGGTACGGGCATGCGCTTCCTCGACGGGGCGATCCTGTCGGTGCCCGTCGTGGGGACGTATCTGTCGATGTTCCTGTTCGGCGGCGAGTTCCCGGGACACGACATCGTGGGGCGGTTCTACTCGGTGCACGTGCTGCTGTTCCCCGGCATCATGGCGGCGCTCGTGGTGACCCATCTGATCCTGGTCGTTTACCACAAGCACACGCAGTTCCCGGGCCCGGGAAAGACCGAGCGGAACGTCGTGGGGGCGCCGTTCTTCCCCGTCTACCTCGCCAAGGCCGGCGGCTTCTTCTTCCTGGTGTTCGGCGTCGTCGCGTTCCTCGCGGCCGTCGCGTCCATCAACCCCGTCTGGAACTACGGGCCTTACCGGGTCGACCAGGTGTCCACGGGGGCGCAGCCCGACTGGTATCTGGGATTCGCGGAGGGGCTGCTGCGGGTGATGCCGGGGTGGGAGATCACGCTGTGGGGGCACACGCTGGCCCTGGGTGTGCTCGTCCCGCTGGTCGTCTTCCCCGCGGTGCTCGTCGTGATCGGGGTGTATCCGTTCGTGGAGGCCTGGGTCACGGGCGACCGGCGCGAGCACCATCTCCTGGACCGGCCGCGCAACCGGCCGGTCCGCACGGGGCTCGGGGTGGCCTGGCTGACGTTCTTCCTGGTGGCCCTGGTGGGCGGCGGCAACGATCTCTGGGCCACCCGCTTCCATGTGTCGCTGAACGCGGTCACCTGGTTCGTGCGCGCCGCCCTCGTCGTGGGCCCGGTGATCACCTTCGCGATCACGCGGCGGATCTGCCTGGGACTGCAGCGCCGCGACCGCGAACTGGTGCTGCACGGAAGGGAGTCGGGCCGCATCAAGCGCCTGCCGCACGGCGAGTACGTGGAGATCCACGAGCCGCTCACCCAGGCCCGGCTGCACATCCTGACCGCCCACGAACAGCCCCCGGCCCTGGAGAGCGGGCCGGAGACCGACGTGAACGGCGTACGGCGGCGCATACCCCGGGCCGAGCGGCTCCGGGTGCGCCTCTCGCGCGGCCTGAACGGAGAGGGCGCGCAGGTGCCGAAGCCGACCGCGCGGGAGTACGAGGAGGCGCGGCGCGAGCACCGGTGAGGCAGGCGGGTGGCGTCAGAACACCGCGTCGGCCAGGCGGTCGACCTGGTCGGGGTCGGTGCCCCAGCAGTAGAGCATCACCTCGTCCGCGCCGATGTCCGCGAAGCCGGAGACCGCCTCGCGGATCTGCGCGGGAGCGGTGAGCATGCGCTCGGCCGATCCCGCGGCGCGCGGGTCGAAGCCGTAGTACGCGGTGATGGCGTCGCGGGCACGGGCGGTCAGGTCGTCCGGGCCGAGCGCCACGTTGACCTGGGCGACCAGGCGCGGGCGGCCGGAGCGGCCGTGCCCGCCCCAGAGCCGCTCCACATCACGGAACATCGGGTCCATCCACTGCGGGGGCAGCGCGGCGCCGAGGAAGCCGTCGCCGAAGCGGGCCACCCGGGCGAGTGCCGCCGGCGCGAAGCCCCCGAAGAGGACCTCGGGGCCGCCGGGGGTGACGGGGGCCGGGCCGATCGGGCCGACGCCCTCGGCGTCGTCGTACGGCTGGCCCGCCCAGGTCCGCCGCAGGGTCTCCATCTGCCGGTCGAGGCGGCGGCCGCGGTGGCGGATGTCGATGCCCGCGGCACGGCAGTCGTCCTCACGGCCGCCGATCCCGATGCCGAGCGTGAAGCGGCCGCCGGACATCCGGTCGAGGGTCGCGGTCTGCTTGGCGAGCAGGGCGGTGCCGTGGTGCGGGGCGAGCAGGACCTCGGTCTGGAGCCGGATGCGGGAGGTGGCTCCGGCGAGAGTGGCGAGGGTGACCAGGGGCTCGGGGTTGTCGTAGACGAGCCGGTCGAGGAGGCCGAGCGTGGCGAAGGGGGTCGCGTCGGCGCGGCGGGCCCAGTCGAGCAGGCCGGCGGGGTCGTCGACGGGCAGGCCGAGGCCGATGCGCGGGATGGCTTCGGTACGCATGGGGTGGAGCTCCTTCGGAAGGGGGCATGCGGAATCTCGCTGCCGCCCCTCCGGGACCGCGCACGGTGTGTACGTGCCGGCTTGCTTCCCGTCTGCGGCGTACTTCTGGGGAAGCGGTTCGTAAGAGTGCGGTCAGGCTAGCCGGGGCACCGGCCTTCGCGCCTCCCCATTTTCGGGACCGGCACAGCGCTCGGAGGTTTCTGGACCGGCACAGCGCTCAGAAGCCGCCGCCGAAGTCCCCGCCTCCCCCGAAGTCGCCTCCGCCGCCGAAGTCCCCGCCGCCTCCGAAGTCCCCGAAGTCGTTGGAGTCGAAGTCCGCCCCCGAGTAGTCCCCGCCGTCATATCCGGCTCCCGCGCCGAAGTCGCCGTATCCGGAGCCGTAGTCGGCCGCGTAGGCGGGGCTCGCCATCATCGAGCCGAGCACCGTGCCGAGGAGGAGCCCGGGCAGGATGCCGCCGCCGAAGTAGCCGCCCGCCCACGGGCCGTAGGCCGGACCCGCGTCGTAGTAGGGGCGGCGCTCGCCGTATCCCGTGTCGACCGTGCGGACCATGGGGTCGACGCCGTCCTCGAGACGGGTCGCGTCGGCCGCGCAGACCGGGACCTCGCGCTCGGCGCCGGACGGGGGCGCCCACAGCGCGTCCGTCACGGACGGCCCGTGCCGCGGGTCGAAGAAGCAGGGCACCCGGCGCTCGGGCAGCGGCCGGCCCTCGCGGCGCGCGGCGAGCATGGCCAGCGAGAACCGCCCGTCGTCCAGGGCCTCGGTCACCCCGCGCACCTCCTCGGGGCGCCGGGCGGCGGCCATGAACTGTTTCGCCTTCTCGTACGAGTCGAGCGCCCGCTCGTAGTCTGCGCGCATCGCGTCGTCCGCGCCGGGCTCGGCGGGGTGGAAGTCGAGCCGGTCCAGCTCCTCGCCGAACGCCGTGATGTCCTCGTCGACGACCACGCGGAGCTGCTCCAGGGCGGCCCGCTGCTCGTCCTCGCGCTGCCGGCGCCGCCTGCGGGACACGGCGTACGCGGCGCCGCCGCCCACGACGACGACCGCGCCGATGCCGATCAGGGCGCCGACCGGTGCGCCGCTGTCACCGCCGCCGCCCGCATCCCACGCGGCGGGCGCGGAGCCGCTCGCGTTGCGGACGGCCGTGTCGACGAAGTCGTTGAGCTGCTTGGTGACGTTCTCGCCCTGGACGCTGGTCGTCAGATTCTTGACCGCGTCCTGGGACATGACCCGGCTGTCGGCCCTGGCGTCGAACTGCTGGCCGAGACGGATCGCGTAGACGCCGGTGATGCCGGTCTTGGTGCGCAGGTCGGTGAAGAGGTCCTGCTTGGGGAAGTCGGCGGGCAGGACGGCCACCATGACGGGCTTGTCCGCGTCCTTGATCTTCTTGGTGAGGGCGTCGGCGTCCCCGGCGGACAGCTGCGCGGAGGCGGCCGGATCGACGTACACAGGGCCCTTCTTGAGGGCGTCGGCCACGGTCGAGACGTCGGAGGCAGCCGCCTGGGCCCCCGGTGTCACCGCCGTCATGGCACCCAGGGCGAGCAGTGAACCGGTCAGGACGGATATCAGGCGCGATGCCCGACGGATGGGCCTCATACCTCGACGCTAACCCAGGAGGGTCCCGGATGCCGCGTGTACCGCGAGGAGGGGCCCACCGCACTCGGCGGTGAGCCCGTCCTCGCGCCGTCTCACGCGGCGCGGTACGCCTCGGTCAGCTTCGCGACAGCGTCCGCGTAGCGCCCGGACAGGAGCAGGTGGTCGGCGTCGGCGAACGGCTTGGCCACCGCCGGCGTGATGTCCTGTCCCACCTTCTGCTGGACGAGCAGCCGCGCCTTGCCGACCACCGCGCGGCCGGCCTGTGCCGACCCGGCCTTCTGCGCCGCGGCGGCCGCGAGGGCGAGGGCCTTGAGGGTGAGCGTGCCGCCGCCCGGCGGGGTGCGCAGCGTCGTCAGGCCCCAGCCGAAGGGGAACTGCGGGTCGTACGCCGTGTCCCCGACGTTGATCGGCAGCTGGGCCTCCGACCTCGGCCAGGTCACGGGCAGCTGCCCGGTGAACGGCTTGGCCCCGTACAGGACGTCCGCGACGCCGTCGCCCTCCGTGCCGGGCAGCCAGGACGCGACGAGCGCGTCGATGTCGCCGAGCCGGTCGCCGATGAGCTGCGGTCGCCCGGAGACGATGAGCACGGCGCACTTCATGGCGCCGCACACCTTGTCCACAGCGGCCTGGTCGGCGGCCGTGAGCTTCAGGTCGTTGCCGTTGCCGACGTCGCCAATGCCTTCCGCGTACGGGGTCTCGCCGACCACGACGACGCCCACGTCATAGCCGTCCGTGGGCGCGGAGGCGTCCTTGGAGTAGCTGATGGTGGCGCCCGGTGCGGCCTTCTTCATGCCTTCCAGGACGGTCGTCCCGTCGGTGATCTTTCCGGACGAGCCCTGCCAGGTGACGGTCCAGCCGCCGGTCTGGTTGCCGATGTCGTCGGCGTTGGACCCGGCGACGTACACCTTCTGGCTCTTCTTGAGAGGGAGCACGCCGCCCGCGTTCTTGAGGAGGACCTGGGACTCGGCGGCGGCGGTGCGGGCGACGGCGCGGTGTCCGGCCGAGCCGATGGCGGCGGCCCCGCTGGTGTCGGCGTACGGCTTCTCGAAGAGGCCCAGTTTGAACTTCTGGGTCAGGATGCGCGAGACGGCGTCGTCGATCCGCGACTCGCTGATCCGGCCCGCCTTCACCTCGTCGATCAAGGTCGTCCGGAAGTCCTTGTACGCGGACGGGACCATGATCATGTCGAGGCCGGCGTTGACCGACGTGCGGACGTCGGACGCGTAGTCGCCGGGGAGCTGGTCGATGGCCTGCCAGTCGCTGATGACGAAGCCGTCGAAGCCCATGCGGTCCTTCAGGACTCCGTTGATCATGGCGGCGTCGGCGTGCATCTTCACCGGGCCCTCGTCGTCACCGATGATGTCGAGCGACGAGTACGAGGGCATGACCGTGCCGACTCCGCGGTCCACGGCCTCCTGGAACGGCGCGAGGTGCACCGCCTCCAGCTCCTGCCGCGTGACCTTGGTGACGCCCTGGTCGATGGTGTACGAGCCGGTGGTCGACGAGCCGTACTCCGTGCCGCCGTCGCCCACGAAGTGCTTGGCGGTGGCGAGGACCTTGTCGTCCCGGTCGAGATCCTTGCCGTCGCGGGCCCCTTGGAGCCCCTGGACGACGGTCTCCATCTGCTTCACGAGAGCGGGGTCCTCGCCGAAGGACTCGTACGACCTGCCCCAGCGCTCGTCGCGCGTGACGCACAGGCAGGGCGCGAAGTCCCAGGGGATGCCGGTGGCGCGGACCTCGGCGGCCGTGACCGCGCCCGCCTTCTCGGCCGTCCCCGGGTCGCGGGTCGCGCCGATGCCGATGTTGTGCGGCAGGACCGTGGCGCCGACGAGGTTGTTGTGGCCGTGCACCGCGTCCACGCCGTAGATCAGCGGGATCTGGAACCGCGTCGCCTGCGCCCGGAGCTGGAAGCCGTCGATCATCTTCGCCCAGGCCGCGGCCGTGTTCGGCGTCGGTGTCGAGCCGCCGCCGGAGAGCAGCGAGCCGAGGTCGTACGCGGCGATGTCGCCGCCCGTGCCGACCGCGTTGCGCTCGGCCTGCGTCATCTGGCCGGCCTTCTCCTCCAGGGACATCCGGGAGAGCAGGTCGGCGACGCGCCGCTGCACGGGGAGTTTGGTGTCGAGGTAGGGCAGGCCGTGGGCGTCGATCACCACCTGCGGGGTCTCGGCGGGCGCCTTCGCACCGGTGACCGTCAGCTTCAGGGGGATCGTCTCGGCGGACTCGGCCGCCTTGTCCTTGAGAGTCATTACGGACACGGTGTGCGTGGCGCCCGAAGCGGTGCCGGCCGGGAAGGTGAACTCGCCCTTGACCGGCGTGTAGTCCGTGCCCGCGCCGGCGCTGCCGCCCGCGCTCTCGTACGCGACCGTGACCGGCTCGGCGAGCGGGGCGGAGCCGGTGGTGGCGACGGAGATCCGCACGTCGGCCGTGCCGCCCTCCTTCACCGGGTAGACGGAGGATCCGGTCAGGACCTTCGTGGTCAGGGCGGGGTCGGCCTTGCCGTACAGCTCGACGCCGTCCATGGCGAAGGTGCCGGGCGTGCCGGTGGGCAGGGTGAGCGCGTAGCCCCACATGTCGGTGAGGCCGAGGTTCTGGTCGATGCCGCCGACGGGCTGGTAGTCGGTGCGGTAGGCGAAGTCGGTGAAGGGGATCTCGACCTGGTGCCAGCCGGTCCACTCGTCGGTGAAGGAGGTCGTCCACAGCTCGGACGCCTCGCCGTTCGCACCGCCGTCCTTGATCTCGAAGTTGACCCGCTTGCCGCTGTTCCTCCCGTCCCACCAGAAGCGGATGCCCTTGTGCGCGGACCAGTCGTGGCCCGGCTCGTTCGCGGCGAAGTCGTGGGTGAAGCCGCCGTAACCGCTGATGTCGTACGTCCCGGAGAGGACCTTGTCGCCTTCGGGGGCGTCACCCCGTGCCGCGAGCTCCAGCTTGGGCGGGTCGTCGCTGTCGCCGCCCCAGGTGAAGATGCCCTCCGCGGGCTGGGACGCGAAGGGGACCTCGCCCTCGAAGCGGTCGACGGGCACGGGCGGCGGTTCCTCGGCGCCGGTCGCCGCGCCCGCCGAGGCGAGCGGGAGCAGCCCCGTGAGCAGGGCTGCGGAGACGAGCAGGGCGGTTCTTCGCATGGACTTCCCTTCGGCCGGTTCGGGTACGCGCCGCAACCTCTGGGGGTGACGGGAGTCCCTGGTGAAGCTCATGACTTAGCTCACGCCGTGAGTTAACTGGCGCCCCGTGGACCCGTCAAGACTTCACGTCAGAACCGGTGCACAACCAATTCCCCCCGGGTCACTGGGCAGTTGAGCATTCAGTTTCTGAACACGCGCCCCCTTGACTCCCGTTCGCAGTCGTCATTTACTCACGCCTCGCACGCCCCATCTCCTCACCCCCACGAAGGGCGGCGCACCATGAGAACCCCCAGAAGAGTCCGTTCGGGTCCGCGCCGGGCGGCCCGGCTGCTCGCCGCAGGGCTGCTCACGACCGCGGGCCTGACCGGGCTCGTGGCCTCCCCCGCGCAGGCCGCGGGCGAGCCGGTCACGGCCTGGCTCACGACCACGGACGACGCCGGCGGACGCCATGTCGTCCGCGGCCTCGAACAGCAGGCCCCGTTCTCCTTCCAGGCGGGCACCGGCGGCGGTGGCGAGAACATCACCGTCGACGACAACACCCGCTACCAGACCTTCACCGGCGGCGGCGCCTCGTTCACGGACACCGCGGCCTGGCTGATGAACAGCAGCGGAGCCCTGTCACCGGCCACGCGCGACGCCACGATGCGCAAGCTGTTCTCCCCCACCGACGGCATCGGCCTGTCGTTCCTGCGCAACCCGATGGGCGGCTCCGACCTGGCCCGTTACGGCTACACGTTCGACGACGTGCCCGCCGGACAGACCGATCCCGACCTCTCCGAGTTCTCCGTCGCCCACGACCTCGCGGACGTCCTGCCCCTCACGAAGCAGGCTCGTCAGCTCAACCCGAACGTCACCGTGATGGCCTCCCCGTGGACCGCGCCGGCCTGGATGAAGGACAGCGGACAGCTCAACGGCGGCTGGCTGAAAGCGGAGGACTACGGCACCTACGCCTCGTACTTCGTGAAGTACCTCCAGGCGTACCGGGACCGGGGCGTCCCGGTCGACTACGTCAGCGCGCAGAACGAGCCGACGTGCTGCGGTGGTTACCCCTCGATGAGCTGGAACGCCTCGGGGCTCGCCTACTTCACCAAGAGCGAGCTGCTGCCGAAGCTCGCCGCCGCCGGTCTGAACACCAAGGTCCTCGCGCACGACTGGAACTGGGACACGTACGACGGGTACGCGGCGCAGACCGTGGACGACGCGGCGGTGCGCTCGCACCCGAACTTCGGCGGGATCGCGTGGCACGGCTACGGCGGCGACGTCGCCGAGCAGAGCAGCATCCACGACCGCTACCCGCAGCTCGACGCCTTCGGGACCGAGCACTCGGGCGGCACCTGGATCGCCGACCAGCAGCGCGAGGACATGCTCAACATCGTCGACTACACCCGCAACTGGGCGAAGTCGGTGACCAAGTGGTCGCTCGCCGTGGACCAGAACATGGGCCCGCACAACGGCGGCTGCGGCACCTGCACGGGGCTCGTGACCGTGCACGACGGTGACGGGCGCAGCGGACAGGTCGACTACACCGTCGAGTACTACACGATGGGCCATCTGACGAAGTTCGTCCGGCCCGGCGCCCGGCGCATCGCGTCGACCGGCAGCTCGGCCGTGCCCAACGTCGCCTGGCGCAACCCGGACGGCTCGAAGGCGCTCATCGCGTACAACGGCGGCACGTCCGCGAAGACGGTGACCGTCAACTGGGGCGGGCAGCACGCCACTTACTCGCTGCCCGCGAAGACGTCGGCGACGTTCACCTGGTAGCCGGACGTTCCACCCGGCAGCAGAGCGACAGAAAGCCGGAGGGGCCGGTCCGCGGCCCCTCCGGCGTCTGCGCATGTGCTGCTACTCGACCGGCTCGACCCCGGCCCGCAGGAGCCCGTACGTGTAGGCGTCCTCAAGAGCGCCCCACGACGCGGCGATGACGTTCTCGGCGACGCCGACGGTGGACCACTCGCCCGCGCCGTCGCTGGTGGAGATCAGCACGCGGGTCGTGGAGGACGTGCCGTGCTTGCCCTCCAGGATGCGGACCTTGTAGTCGACGAGCTCCAGCTTGGCGAGCTGCGGGTAGATCCGCTCCAGGCCGACGCGCAGGGCGCGGTCGAGGGCGTTGACCGGGCCGTTGCCCTCGGCCGTGGCGACGATGCGCTCGCCCTTGGCCCACAGCTTCACGGTCGCCTCGTTGGCGTGGCTGCCGTCGGGGCGGTCCTCGACGATGGCCCGCCACGACTCGACGCGGAAGTAGCGACGGGCGCGGCCCTCGGCCTCCTCGCGCAGGAGGAGTTCGAAGGAGGCGTCGGCCGCCTCGTACGTGTAGCCCTCGAGTTCGCGCTCCTTGACGCGCTCGACGACGCGGCCGACGAGGTCGCGGTCGTCGGAGATGTCGACGCCGAGCTCCTTGCCCTTGAGCTCGATGGACGCGCGGCCCGCCATGTCGGAGACCAGCATGCGGATGCGGTTGCCGACGAGGTCCGGGTCGATGTGCTGGTAGAGGTCCGGGTCGACCTTGATCGCCGAGGCGTGCAGGCCCGCCTTGTGGGCGAACGCCGAAACTCCCACGTACGGCTGATGCGTGGAGGGCGTGAGGTTGACGACCTCGGCGATGGCGTGGGAGATGCGGGTCATCTCGCGCAGGGCGCCCTCGGGGAGGACCTTCTTGCCGTACTTGAGCTCCAGGGCGGCGACGACCGGGAAGAGGTTGGAGTTGCCGACGCGCTCGCCGTAGCCGTTGGCCGTGCACTGCACATGGGTCGCGCCCGCGTCGACGGCGGCGAGGGTGTTGGCGACGGCGCAGCCGGTGTCGTCCTGGGCGTGGATGCCGAGGCGGGCCCCGGTGTCGGCGAGGACCGTGGCGGTGATCGCCTGGACCTGCGCGGGCAGCATGCCGCCGTTCGTGTCGCACAGGACGACGACGTCGGCGCCCGCCTCGTGCGCGGCCGTGACGACGGCCTTGGCGTACGTGGGGTTGGCGCGGTAGCCGTCGAAGAAGTGCTCGCAGTCGACGAAGACGCGGCGGCCCTGCCCGCGCAGGTAGGAGACGGTGTCGCGGACCATCTCCAGGTTCTCCTCGAGCGTGGTGCGCAGGGCCAGTTCGACATGACGGTCGTGCGACTTGGCGACCAGCGTCACGACCGGGGCGCCGGACTCGACGAGCGCCTTGACCTGCGGGTCCTCGGAAGCCTTGGAGCCGGCACGGCGGGTCGCGCCGAACGCGACGAGCTCCGCGTGCTTGAAGTCGATCTCCTGGCGGGCGCGCGCGAAGAACTCGGTGTCGCGGGGGTTGGCACCCGGCCAGCCGCCCTCGATGAAGCCCACGCCGAAGTCGTCCAGGTGCCGGGCGATGGTCAGCTTGTCCGCGACGGTCAGATTGATGCCCTCACGCTGCGCGCCGTCGCGCAGCGTGGTGTCGAAGACGTGGAAGTCGTCGTCGACGCGGGAAGCGGGGTAATGGTCGTCGGTTGCGTCCGTCATGCTGATCTGGCTCCTGTGTCGGATCTCGGTCTACCGGAATGACCGGCTCCACCGTCCCCCTATGATCCCTCGCGCTCCGGTCCTGGTGTGAGGTGGGCCAGGAAACGAAAAAACCCCTCGCGGGTGCGAGAGGTCTGCGCGCGGGTCGAGACGACGATGTCCGCCCGTACGTGGTCGTACGTGGCGGTCACTGCGGACCGGCGCGCCTGCTGCCAATAATCATGGCGAACGAGAGCACGTCGGCAGTCTGCCACAGCCCGGGCGTGGCCCGGGCCGTGGTCTCACGATGTGAGCTCAGACCGTTTCGACCGCGCGCTGCCCGGGCGCGGCGGCCTCGACCCGGTTCAGGTCGATGTCCCGCGTCTCGCGCATCGTCAGATAGACGATCAGCGACACGGCGGCGCACCCGGCGACGTACCAGTAGAAGCCCGACTCCAGGCCCGCGTCCTTGAACCACAGGGCCACGTACTCCGCGGTGCCGCCGAAGAGCGCGTTGGCGATGGCGTACGGGAGGGCGACGCCGAGGGCGCGGATGCCGGTCGGGAACAGCTCGGCCTTCACGCACGCGTTGATCGACGTGTAGCCGGTGACGACGACGAGGGCGAGCAGGGCGAGGCCGAGGGCCGGCCAGAAGGAGCCCGCGTGCTTGAGCATCGTCATGATCGGCACGGTCAGGAAGGTGGAGCCGACCGCGAAGGTGATCAGGAGCGGGCGGCGGCCGATCCGGTCGGACAGCCTGCCCGCGAGCGGCTGGATGCAGGCGAAGACGATCAGCGCGCAGAACGAGACGAGCGTCGCGGTCTCCTTGCTCAGGCCCGCCGAGTTGGAGAGGTACTTGGTGAGGTACGTCGTGTACGTGTAGTAGGCGACGGTGCCGCCCATCGTCAGGGCCATCACGAGGAACGCCTCGCGCCTGTGCGCCCACAGCGCCGTGAGGGTGCCCTTGCGGTCGGCCCCCGCGTCGTCGGCGGACTCCTCGTAGACGTCCGTCTCCAGCATGTTGCGCCGCAGATAGAAGATGATCGCGGCGCCGAGCGCTCCGATGACGAACGGAATGCGCCAGCCCCAGCTGTGCAGCGCGTCGTCGGACAGGGTGCGCTGGAGGACGATCTGGAGGCCGAGGCCCACGATCTGACCCGCGGTCATGGAGACGTACTGGAAGCTGGACGCGAAGCCGCGCCGGCTCGGGTCGGACGCCTCGGTGAGGTAGGTGGCGCTGGCCGCGTACTCGCCGCCGACCGAGAGGCCCTGCAGGAGGCGGGCGACGAGCAGGACGACGGCGCCGCCGTACCCGGCGACCGCGTAGGTGGGCGCGATCGCGATGAGGACGGCGGACGCCGACATCAGCGTGACGGTCAGGGTGAGCGCCGCTTTGCGGCCCTTGCGGTCACCCACCCTGCCCAGCAGCCAGCCGCCCACGGGCCGCATGAAGAAGCCGACGGCGAAGATGCCGGCCGTGTTCATCAGCTGTGCCGTGGGGTTCCCGTCGGGGAAGAAGGCTCCCGCGAAGTACGTGGCGAAGCTCGCGTACACGAACCAGTCGAACCACTCGACCATGTTCCCGGCCGACCCGACCAGGATCTTCTTCCATTGCTCTCGTCCCATGGGCGGCCACGGTGCCGGAATGCTTCGCTCCGTGACAAGGGTGTACCGCGCAACGATCACGCGTACTTGTGTTCTTTGTGGTCACGCCTCAAGGGCGAGCGTGGCAAAGGTGGCCAGCCAGTGGTCGGTGGTGAAGTCGCCGCGCTCCACGGCGGGCAGCCCGGCCTTGAGATGGGCGTCCGCCGCCTGTGTGAGGCGCGTGCGGACCGGCCCGTCCGGGAGCGCCCCCGCGATGCCGCGCAGGGCGGCCGCCCTGCTGAGGGCGAGGCCAAGCAGGTGACCGATCTGCGGGTCGGCGTGGTCGGAGACGACCGGGACCTCCAGGAGGGGGCAGGGCGCGCCGGCGCGCAGCGCGGGCAGGAACCGGTCGAGCCAGGGATCGAACTCCGGCCCCGTCAGCACCCGCCGCATCGCGTCGGCCTCGGTGAGCGCCGGGGAGAGGAAGTCCTGCCCCGACGGCTCCCAGTGGGCGGGCGCGTCGTGATCGCCGGCGAACCAGGAGCGCAGCCGGTCCCGTACGGCCTCGACGGTGACCGCGGGCAGCCCCGCGCGCTCGCCCGCGTCGAGGACGAGAGCCAGCGCGAAGGCGCTGTTGGGGTGGTTGCCGTGGCGTACGGGATACGTGGCCTTGGGCAGCCATTCGCTCAGCAGCAGGTCGACGGCGGTGACGGCGGGGGCGAGCGCGTCCGCCCAGCGGTCGCCGTCCGGGCCGCCGAGGGCACGGCACTCGGCGGCGAGCGCGATCAGCCAGGCCCAGCCGTAGGGGCGCTCGAAGGTGGGCCGGTTCCGCAGGTAGGCGGCTTCCGTGGCGAGGTTGGCGGGGGTGAGGTGCCGGTCGAGTACGGCGGTGACCTCGGCGACCTGGGCGGGATCGGGCAGGCGCCGCCTCAGGAGCCGGACGAGCAGCCAGTGCATGTGGACGGACGAATGCCAGTCGTAGGCGCCGTAGAAGGCGGGGTGCAGGGTGCTCGGTCGGGTCTCCTCGTCGGCCGAAGTGACCAGGTGAGCGGGGAAGTTGGGGTATTCGCGGGTGACGTTGCCCGTGGCGAGGCGGGCGAATTCCGCGGCCTGGGTCATGGGGAGAGCTCCTCGTAGGTGGGTTCGACTGCGGGGCGCCCCGTCGGGGCGTGGGGAACTGCGCGCTCGGGCACGGACGGCTCGCGGCCGCACGCTCAGTGCGTGGCCCCCTCGGTCACCCGCAGGTCCTGCGTCGTGGCCGCCGCGGCGAGCAGCAGCGCCCGCAGGCCGTGGGCCACTGTCACGGGGGGCAGCGCGGCGGCGGTGCCGTCTCGGACTTGCTCCGGCGCCCACGGCACATGGACGAACCCGCCCCGCACACCGGGACGTTCGGTCGCGATGAGGTGGGCGAGGCCGTACGCCACGTGGTTGCAGACGAACGTGCCCGCCGTGTTGGAGACGGCGGCCGGCACCCCGGCCTCCCGCATCGCGGCGACGCACGCCTTGATCGGCAGCGTGGAGAAGTACGCGGCGGGACCTCCCGGGACGACCGGCTCGTCGACCGGCGCCGCGCCCGCGTTGTCGGGGATGCGGGCGTCGTCGACGTTGACCGCGACCCGCTCGACGGTGACACCAGGACGGCCGCCCGCCTGGCCGACGCAGACGACCAGGTCCGGTCCGCTCTCGCGGACGGCTCGGCGCAAGGCGGCCACGGACTCACCGAAGACGCACGGGAGTTGCACCGCGGTGACGGTGAGGCCTGCGGGCGGCTCGGCGGCGACCAGGGAGGCCGCCTGCCAGGAGGGGTTCACGCTCTCGCCGCCGAACGGCTCGAAGCCGGTGATGAGGACGCGGGTCATCTGTGTCGACCTTTCTGGGACGGCGCACGTTCCCGGAGGGGGAACCGTTCCCGGACGGAGCCGGTTTCCTGGGCGGGGCCAGCCCTAGAAGGCGAACAGGGCCATGATCACGATGTTGCAGACGAGCAGCGCGAGCCCCGTCGGCAGCTGTGCCTTGATCGGGCCGTACTGGTCCTTCAGTTCGAGGAGCGACGCCGGGACGATGTTGAAGTTGGCGGCCATCGGCGTACAGAGCGTGCCGCTGAAGCCCGCCAGCATGCCGATCGCCAGAACGGCCGCCTCGTTGCCGTGCATCTGCTGGATGAGGACGGGCCAGCCGATCGCGGCCGTCATCACGGGGAACGCGGCGAAGGCATTGCCCATGATCACGGTGAACAGGAACATGCCGACGCAGTACGCGATCACGGCGAGGTACTTGGAGTTGTCGGGCAGGACGTCGTTCACCAGCGTGCCGACCTGGGTGCCGACGCCGGCGACCGCGAAGATCGAGCCGAGCACCGCCAGGAGCTGAGGAAGCAGCAGGGCCGAGCCCATGGCCTCCAGCATGGAGCGGCCCGAGTGGATCGGAACCGAGATCTTCTTCTCGCCCGTGACGAACATGCCGACCGCGAGCGCGACGAGGCAGCCGAGACCCAGGCCGATGAGCGTGGCCTTCCCCGTCTCGAACAGGCCGGACTCGTCGAGGAAGGACGCGCAGACGATGGCGACGAGCGGGATCGTCAGGGCGGGGACGAAGAGCTTGCTGCCGAGCCGGGCCGCGGAGGCCTGGCGCTGCTCGTCGGTGGTGGTGACCGGGACACCCTTGCCGATGAAGTTGAATCCGGCCAGCACGATGAGGGCGAGGACGGCGACGCCGAGGGGTTCGGCGGGCAGGGTCCAGCTCGCCGAGCCCGGCGTCGCCGCGTTCAGTTCGGCGTTCACGACGCCGGTGCCGTAGGGGAAGGTGAGCCCGAGCAGTCCCCAGAACGCGGCGGACGTCCACCGCTTGGGGTTGGTGCGGTCGGCCGCCATCTGCACGGCCATGACGACGAAGATGAGTCCGATGAGCCAGTAGAGCCACTCGACCTTGATCACTTGTCGGCCTCCTCGGACCCGTTGCGCGTGCGGGACGCCGTGGCCTGGTGCGGCAGCGGCAGCTCGTTCTCGGCGGCGTGGAGGGCCATCTCGCGCTCCAGTTTCCGGTCCAGGAGCAGGAGCCGGGCGCCGTGGATGATCAGGGCGCAGACCGCGAGCGGGATCGCCCACAGGGCCAGCTCGGTGGGTTCGAGCTGCTGGTGGTACGTCGAGTTCACGAACCCGGTGATCAGCAGGATCGAGCCGATCGCGATGAAGCAGTCCTCGCCGAAGAAGACACCGACGGTGTCGGACGAGGCGGAGTACGAGCGGACCTTCTCGCGCAGCCGGTCGGGGAGCGGGCCGCCGGTGGTGCGTTCGGCGGCGGCCTCGGCCATGGGCGCGACGAGCGGGCGCACCGTCTGCGCGGGGCCGCCGATGCTGTTGAGCCCGAAGGCCGCGGTGACCTGGCGGATCAGCAGGTACACGGCGAGAAAGCGGCCGGCGCTGAGCTTGCCGAGGCGGCCGATGAGGGTGCGGGCCTGCTCGCGCAGGCCGTACCGCTCGAGCAGACCGATCACCGGCAGGACGATGGCGAAGACGGTGACCGAGCGGCTGTCGGCGAAGGACCTGCCGAACGCCGCGAGGACTTCCTGCGGGTCGAGCTTGCCGAGCAGTCCGGTGACGATTCCGGCGACACCGACCACCAGGACGGGGTTGCGGCGCGTGACGAATCCGAGGATCACCACGAGCACGCCGAGAAGAACGATCATGCGGCGGCCTTCTTCAGAGCATGAGGGAGCACGAACCGGATCAGGCGCGTCCGGTTCCATGGGGGATCCACGGACCGTAAGGGATCGTTCAACGATCGAACAAGGGGTGTGAGACGTCCGTGACCAAATCAACCTCTTGTCGAATCGTTCAACAATCCCCTACGTTACGAACGTGATCCAGGACCTCATCGACCTCAACGCCGACCTCGGCGAAGGCTTCGGCCGCTGGACCCTCACCGACGACGAGGCCCTGCTCTCCGTGGTGACCAGCGCCAATGTCGCCTGCGGATTCCACGCGGGCGATCCCTCGGTGATGCGCCGCGTCTGCGACCTCGCGGCCGCGCGCGGCGTACGGATCGGGGCGCAGGTGTCGTACCGCGACCTGGCCGGCTTCGGGCGGCGGGCGATGGATGTGCCCGCGGACGAGCTGGCGGCCGAGGTGGCCTACCAGATCGGGGCGCTGAGGGTGTTCGCCACCTCGGCCGGGGCCGAGGTGGCGTATGTGAAGCCGCACGGCGCGCTCTACAACAGGACCGTCCATGACGCGGAGCAGGCGGGCGCCGTGGTGGCGGGGGTCCAGCTCGCGGGCGGTTCGCTGCCTGTGCTCGGACTGCCCGGCTCCCGGCTGCTCGCCGCCGCGGCGGACGCCGGTCTCACGCCGGTGCCGGAGGCCTTCGCCGACCGCGCCTACACCTCCCGAGGCACGCTGGTGCCCCGGAGCGAGCCGAACGCCGTGGTCTGCGACGAGGACGCGGTGGTGCGCCGCTCCGTGGCGTTCGCCGTCGAGCGCACCGTGGACACGGTGGACGGTACGCGCGTCACGGTCGACGCCCGCTCTCTGTGCCTGCACGGCGACACCCCGGGCGCGGCCCGGCTCGCGGTCCGGGTGCGCCACGCGCTCGAGGAGGCCGGCGTCAAGGTCGGGGCGTTCGCATGACCGCCTCGTCGCCCTCGATGGTGGTGCGGCCCGCCGGGCCGCACGCGCTGCTCGTGGAGTTGCCGGACGCCGGTCGCACCGGTGCGCTCCACGCCGAGCTGCTCCGTCGCCGCGCCGCCGGGACCCTGCCGCCCGTCGCCGAGATCGTGCCCGGCGCGTGCACGGTCCTGCTCGACGGGGTGGGCGACCCCGGGCTCCTGGCCCGTGGGCTCATGTCCTGGGACATCCCGTTGCACGCTCCCGAGGAGGGGGCCGTCGTCGAGATCCCGGTGATCTACGACGGCCCGGACCTCGCCGGGGTGGCGGCCCGTTGGGGCGTCCCCGAGGACGAGGTCGCCGCCCGCCACTCCGCTCACACGTACCGCGTCGCGTTCTGCGGCTTCGCCCCCGGCTTCGGCTACCTCACGGGCCTGCCCGCCGAGCTGCACGTACCGCGCCACGCGACCCCACGCACCCGCGTCCCCGCCGGCGCGCTCGCCCTCGCGGGCCCCTACACCGCCGTGTACCCGCGCGCGACCCCCGGCGGCTGGCAGCTGATCGGCACCATGCCGGACCCGGCGCCGTTGTGGGACCCGTCCCGGGAGGCGGCGGCGCTCCTGACGCCGGGCACCCAGGTGCGCTTCGTCGCCGCAGGAGGCCGCGCATGACCGCCAAGATCACCCTGGTACGGGCCGGAGCCCTCACGACGATCCAGGACGCGGACCGAACCGGCCACGCCCACCTGGGAGTTCCGCGCTCCGGCGCCCTCGATGCGCCCGCGATGCGGCTCGCCAACCGGCTGCTCGGCAACGCCGGGGACGCCGCCGTCCTGGAGACCACGCTCACCGGGTGCACGCTGCGGCCCGACCGCCCGGTCACCGTCGTCGTCGGCGGCGCCCCCTGCGCGGTGAACCTGGACGCCAGACCCGTCGCGTGGGGTACCCCGGTGCGGGTGCCCGCGGGTGCGGTCCTCGACGCGGGGCCGGCGACCCACGGCGTGCGCTCCTACGTGGCCGTGGCCGGCGGGATCAGTGTCGAGCCCGTGCTCGGCAGCCGCTCGACGGACCTTCTGTCGGGCCTCGGCCCCGCTCCCCTGCGCGACGGCGAGGTGCTGCCCGTCGGTGAGGCGGCGCCCTGCCCACCGACGCCGTCCGCCGCGCCCTGGCCGGCCCCGCCCCGCGAACTGACCCTTCCGGTGCGGCTCGGCCCCCGCGCCGACTGGTTCACCCCCGAGGCGCTGCGCACGTTCACGACCGCCACATATCGCGTGTCCGCGCACAGCAACCGCATCGGCCTGCGCACCGAAGGCCCTTGCCTGAAAAGGGAGTTGCCGGGTGAGCTGCCCAGCGAGGGCATGGTGCTCGGCGCGGTGCAGGTGCCGCCCGACGGCCGCCCGGTGGTCTTCCTGCACGACCACCCGACGACCGGCGGCTACCCGGTGATCGCCGTGGTCGCGGAGGCCGCCCTGGCCGGGGCGGCCCAGGCCGCCCCGGGGACACCGGTCCGCTTCACACTGCAGCAGGGGCCCTCTTCCGGATCGGACCGGACAAGGAACCACAAGAGCCCGGCCTGACCGCGCCGCCCGGTCAGGAGTCCCTGGGGGGCAGCGCCTCGTCCAGGAACTCCCGTACATGGGACAGGATCTGGGCCCGGTCCGTGCCGCGCAGGCCGATCGCGACATGGATGGAGAAGCCGTCGAGCAGTGCCCGAAGCCGGGCCGCGAAACGGTCGGGGTCGAGGGGAGGGAGCTCGCCGCGCGAGGTGCCCTCGGCCAGCAGCGCGACGAGGTCGCGGTGCCAGGCCAGTTCGATCGCGGCCTGCCGCTCGCGCGCGTCGCCGTCGGCCTCGGCGTTCTGCGAGCGGTTCCAGACCTCCAGCCAGAGCGTCCAGTGCGGGTCGCCCTGCGCGTCGGGGACATACAGGTCGACGTACGCGTCGAGACGCTCGCGGACCGTGCCGCCGCCGGACAGGAGCCGCGCCCGCTCCGCGCCGAGGCGGCCCTCGCTCCACTCCAGGGTCCGCAGGAGCAGCTCGTCCTTCGAACCGAAGTAGTAGAGGAGGTGGCCGCTGCTCATGCCGACCTCGCGGCCGAGCGCGGCCATGGTGAGCTTCTCCAGGCCGCGCTCGGCGATCATCTCCATGGCTGCGGCGAGGACCTCTTCGCGCGGAGGGGCGTTCTTCCGGCGTGCCTGGGCCACGGGGACTCCTGCGGGTCTTTCAGTGTGCGGGCGTGATCTCGGGTTGCTGCTGGGTGATGCAGTGGATGCCACCGCCCCCGGCGAAGATCGTACGGGCGTCCACGAGCTGGACGGTCCTGTCCGGGAACAGACGGCGGAAGATCCCGGCCGCGACCTCGTCGTTCGGGTCGTCGAAGGAGCACAGGACGACGCCGTCGTTGCACAGGTAGTGGTTGATGTACGAGTAGTCGACCCAGCCCTCGTCGTCCTTGAGGACGGTCGGCGCGGGGACCTCGACGACCTCGAGGGGCCGGCCCTTGGCGTCCGTCTCGCCCTGGAGCTGGGCGATGAGCTGCTTGCTCAGCTCGTGGTCGGGGTGGGCGGGGTCCTGCTGCGAGTGGACCAGGACGACGCCGGGCGCGGCGAACGCGGCGACGATGTCGACGTGGCCGCGGGTGCCGTAGACGCCGTAGTCGCCGGCGAGGCCGCGCGGCAGCCAGATCGCCTTGGTGGTGCCGATCCTGGCGTGGATCTCCTGTTCGACCTCGGCCTTGGTGCGGCCCGGGTTGCGGTCGGGGTCGAGCTGCACGGTCTCGGTGAGGAGCACGGTGCCCTCGCCGTCGACGTGGATGCCGCCGCCCTCGTTGACGAGGGAGGAGGAGTGGACGGGGACGCCGGCGAGGTCCGCGATGTGGCGGGCTATCTTCGCGTCGTGCTCCCAGACGGCCCAGTCCTGGGCGCCCCAGCCGTTGAACGTCCAGTCCACGGCGGCGAGCCGGCCGTCGCCGACGACGAACGTGGGGCCGATGTCGCGCATCCAGGCGTCGTCGAGGTCACGCTCGACGAGCTCGATGTCGTCGCCGAGGAGCGCGCGGGCCGAGTCGCTCTGGCCCGGGGCGACGATCACGGTCACCGGCTCGAAGCGGCGTACGGCGCGGGCGACGGACGCCCAGGCCTCGCGCGCCTCGGCCAGCTCCTCGTCGTTGGTGAAGGTGGGGTTGGGGCTCGGCCAGGCCATCCAGGTGCGCTCGTGCGGAGCCCACTCGGGGGGCATGTGGAAGCTGCTCATGAGCGGGTCCTCACAGGAAGTAGAGACGGTTCAGGGAGACGGAGTCGGCCGGTTCGGAGCGGACCGGGTCGCCGTCGAGCGTGACGAGTCCGGTGGCCTGGTCGACGTCGATGGAGCCGGTGCGTGAGTTGAGGCGCAGGTCGGCGGGGCCGATGCCGCGGGTGCCGCGGACGGCGACGCGGCGGCGGCGGGTGGGCATCTTGTCGTTGCCCTGGTCGAGGGCGGCCTGGGCGACGAAGGCGACGGAGATGTCCGCCGCGGTCGCGCCGTGCGCCCCGAACTGCGGCCCCAGGACGAGGGGTTCACAGGTGTCGGTGGCCGCGTTCGGGTCGCCGACGACGCCGTAAGCGGGGAATCCGGCCTTGAGGACGAGCTGCGGCTTCGCACCGAAGAACTCGGGGCGCCACAGCACGATGTCGGCGAGCTTGCCGGCCTCGATGGAGCCGACCTCGTGGGAGAGGCCGTGCGCGATGGCGGGGTTGATCGTCAGCTTCGCCATGTAGCGCAGGACGCGGGCGTTGTCGTCGTACTCGCCGTCGCCGGCCATCGGGCCGAGTTCGGCCTTCATCTTCCCGGCCATGGCGAAGGTCCTGCGCACGGTCTCGCCGGCGCGGCCCATGCCCTGCGCGTCCGACGACGTGATGCCGATGGCGCCCAGGTCGTGCAGGACGTCCTCGGCGCCCATCGTCCCGGCGCGGATCCGGTCGCGGGCCATGGCGGCGTCGCCCGGCAGGTCGGTCTTCAGGTCGTGGACCGAGACGATCATGCCGTAGTGCTCGGCGACCGCGTCGCGGCCGAAGGGCAGCGTGGGGTTGGTGGACGACCCGATGACGTTCGGTACGCCCGCCATCTTCAGGACGTTCGGTACGTGACCGCCGCCGCAGCCCTCGATGTGGAAGGCGTGGATGGTGCGGCCTTCGAGGACCCTGAGGGTGTCCTCGACGGACAGGCACTCGTTCAGGCCGTCGCTGTGCAGGGCGACCTGGACGTCGTGCTCCTCGGCGACGCGCAGCGCGGTGTCGAGGGCGCGGGTGTGGGCGCCCATGTCCTCGTGCACCTTGAAGCCGGACGCGCCGCCCTCGGCCAGCGCCTCGATCAGCGGGGCGTCGTGCGAGGACGAACCCCGGCCGAGGAAGCCGATGTTGACGGGCCAGGCGTCGAACGCGTTGAACGCGTGGCGCAGCGCCCAGGGCGAGTTGACGCCCACGCCCCACACGGGCCCGAACTCCTGGCCGATGATCGTGGTCACGCCGGAGGCGAGCGAGGCCTCCATGATGCGCGGCGACAGCAGGTGCACGTGGGTGTCGACGGCGCCCGCGGTGGCGATGAGGCCCTCGCCGGACACGATGGACGTGCCGGTGCCGACGACGACGTCGACCCCGTCGAGGGTGTCCGGGTTGCCGGCGCGCCCGATGGCGTGGATCCGCCCCTCGCGGATGCCGATGGAGACCTTCCTGATCCCCTGCACGGCGTCGATCACGAGGACGTTGCTGATCACGACGTCACAGGTCTCGCGGACGGCGGCGGCCTTGAGGTGCAGTCCGTCGCGGGCCGTCTTGCCGAACCCGGCGAGGAACTCGTCGCCGTACGCCTGCGCGTCGGACTCGACGCGCACGGTCAGGCCCGAGTCGCCGAGGCGGACGCGGTCACCGGCGCGCGGGCCGTGCGTGGCGGCGTACGCGTGGGGGTCGATGTGCCGGCTGCCCGGCGCGCAGTGGTCGCTGTGCTTGGTGGGCCTGCTCATGCGCCCGTTCCCTTCACTCCGAGATATCCGCAGGCGGCTGCCCTGCGCAGGGCCTCCTCCTTGGCGCCCGGCGCGTCCAGCGGGCCGTCGACGAGCCCGGCGAAGCCGATCGCGACGCGCGCGCCGCCGATGGGCACGAGGCCCACCTCGGCGCTCTCCCCCGGCCCGAACCGCACCGAGGAACCGGCGGGGACGGCGAGCCGCATGCCGTACGCGGCCGCGCGGTCGAAGTCGAGCCGCGGGTTGGCCTCGAAGAAGTGGAAGTGGGAGGTGACGGAGACGGGGACGCTCGACGTGTTGGTCGCCGTGAGCGTCACCGTGGCCGGCGGGTCGCTGTGCTCGGGGCCCGGGAGCAGCGCGCCCGGTGCCTCGTCGCCCAGCGATGAGCCGATCGGGTCACTGACCACGGCGAGCCGGGACCCGTCGTCGAAGACGGCCTCGACGTGCACCTCCGTCACGACGTCGGAGACGCCGGGGAGCACGTCGTCGGGGCCGAGGACGGAGCGGGCCGCCTCGATGGCCTCGGCGAGCCGGCGGCCGTCCCTGGCCGCCTCGCACACCGTGTCCGCGATCAGGGCCGTCGCCTCGGGGACATTGAGCCGCAGGCCCCGGTTCTTCCGGGCCCTGGCCAGCTCGGCGGCCCCGAACAGCAGCAGCCGATCACGTTCCGTGGGGGTCAGACGCACGCCACCACACCTCCCGTACAGGTTTAGAACTTCACTCTAACCATACGATTCACAACTCGGAAACATTGACGTGTCAGCTTGTGATGGGTCACATTGAACGCTGCTCTAAAGTACCCGACGCGACCGATGCAACGACGCAAAGATCAGGGGTCCCCCCATGGCGATAGAACAGCGCGGTGTCGACACCATCCCCGATGAGGAGCGCACCAGCGGTCCCCGGGACATCGTCTCGATCCTCCTAGGCTCGAACCTCTGCCTCGGGGTGATCGTCTTCGGCTGGCTGCCCGTGTCGTTCGGACTCGGCTGGTGGGCCTCGGTCACCTCAGTGATCGCGGGCACGCTCCTCGGCACGGCACTCACCGCCCCGCTCGCCCTGGTCTCCCTGCGCACCGGCACGAACCTGTCGACGTCGTCGGGCGCCCAGTTCGGTGTCCGCGGGCGGCTCGTCGGCTCGATCGTCGGCCTGCTCCTGTCGCTCGGCTACACGGCGCTGACCGTGTGGATCGGCGGCGACGCGATGACGGGCGTCCTGCACCGCCTGTTCGGCGTGCCCGAGTCGGGCCTCACCTACGGCGTCGTCTACGCGCTCCTGGCCGCCGCCACCGTGATCGGCGCGGTCTACGGCTACCGCGTCCTGCTGCGCCTCTCGCGCGTCCTGGCCGTGGGCATGACCGCGCTCCTGGCGCTCGGCGTCGTCGCATACGCCCCGCACTTCACCACGGCGCCGCTGCCGGGCGCGGGCGGCTACCTCCTCGGCTCGTTCTGGCCGACCTGGCTGCTCGCCCTCGTCGCGGCCGGCCTGTCGGGCCCCATCGCCTTCATCACGCTCCTCGGCGACTACACGCGCTACGTGTCCCCGGCCCGCCACTCCCGGCGCAGCGTCCTGCGCGCCACCTGGCTCGGCCTGATCGTCGGCCTGCTCACGCCCCAGCTGTTCGGCACGTTCACCGCGTACGCGGCCCGCGCCGCCCTCGACTACGCGGGCTCGCTCGTCTCCGCCTCGCCCACCTGGTACCTGATCCCGCTGCTGCTCGCCGCCTCCGCGGGCTCGGTCGGCAACGCGGGCCTGATGCTCTACTCCATGGGCCTCGACCTGGACGCGATCCTGCCCCGCGCCTCCCGCACGGCGGCGACCTACACGGTCGCGGCCGTCGCCACGGTCTGCGTCTTCGTCGGCCACTTCGCGTGGGCGGCGCAGGACGCCATGACGTCGTTCGTCCTGCTCCTCACCGCGATCGGCACCCCCTGGGCCGTGATCACCCTGATCGGCTTCGTCCGCTGCCGCGGCGTCTACGACGCGGACGCGCTCCAGGTCTTCAACCGGCGCTCGCGCGGCGGCGTCTACTGGTACCGGGGCGGCTGGAACCCGCGCGCCACCGTCTCCTGGGCCCTGGGCGCGTTCGTCGGCCTGCTCTCGGTGTCCCTGCCGTCGTACGAGGGCCCGCTGCTCTCCCTGACGGGCGGCGTGGACTGCAGCTTCCTGCTGTCGGGCCTGGTCGGCGGGGCGGCCTACCTGGCGCTGACGGCCCGTGAGGTGCGCTCGGTACGCGTCAGGGCCGCCGCGGACAAGAAGTCCGAGGCGGCCCTGGTCACGAGCAGTGAGTGACGACCCGGCCGACGGGGGTCCTAGCCGAGCTGGTGCATCCAGCCGTGCTTGTCCACGCTCGTGCCGCGCTGGATGTCGAGCAGCGCCTCGCGCAGCTTCAGCGTGACCTCGCCGGGCTCGCCGCCCGACTGGGACCACTCGGCGCCGTCCCGCTTGACGGTGCCGACGGGGGTGATGACCGCCGCGGTGCCGCAGGCGAAGACCTCGGTGAGCGTGCCGTTCTCGGAGTCGGCCTGCCACTGGTCGATGGAGACACGGCCCTCGACGGACTCGTAACCCAGGTCGCGGGCGACCGACAGGAGCGAGTCACGGGTGACGCCCGCGAGGAGCGAGCCGGTCAGCTCGGGGGTGACGATCTTGTCTCCGTACACGAAGTACAGGTTCATGCCGCCGAGTTCCTCGACCCACTTGTGCTCGACGGCGTCGAGGTAGGCGACCTGGTCGCAGCCCTGGGCCGCGGCCTCGGCCTGGGCGAGCAGCGACGCCGCGTAGTTGCCGCCGGTCTTGGCGTCGCCCATGCCGCCGGGAACGGCGCGCACGCGGTCCTCGGACAGCCAGATCGACACGGGCTTGACGCCACCGGCGAAGTAGGCGCCCGCGGGCGAGGCGATCACGATGAAGAGGTACTCGTTGGCGGGCTTCACGCCCAGGCCGACCTCGGTCGCGATCATGAAGGGGCGCAGGTAGAGGGACTCCTCGCCGCCGTGCGCCGGGACCCACGCGATGTCCTGCGTGACCAGCGCGTCGCACGCCTCGATGAACGTCTCGACCGGCAGCTCGGGCATGGCCAGGCGGCGCGCCGAGGCCTGGAAGCGCTTGGCGTTCATCTCGGGACGGAAGGTGGCGACGGTGCCGTCGGGCTGGCGGTAGGCCTTGAGGCCCTCGAAGATCTCCTGCGCGTAGTGCAGGACGTTCGTCGCGGGGTCGAGGGAGAGCGGTCCGTAGGGCACGAGCTGCCCGTCGTGCCAGCCGCGGCCCTCGGTCCACCGGATCGTCACCATGTGATCGGTGAAGTGGCGGCCGAATCCGGGGTTGGCCAGGATCGCCTCGCGCTCCGCGCCGGACAGCGGGGTCGAGGAGGGCTTGAGCTCGATCGTGGGCGTCGTCATGGTTGCGTGTCCTTCACCGGTTGTGTGTGACGGACCGCTGTCACGCTCGCGCAGCTGGAAGCACGAACTTCCCAACTACTTGGTCGTCCGAGCTTTTGCGTTCACCGCGGCCCCACGTCCGATTATCGCTCGTGGGGTCCGATGGACGAAAACGTCCGGTACGGGTACAGCGTGAGGCGCGGCCCAGGGGTTGATGGTGGCACCCGGGGACCGCATAGGTGAAGCCGCCGGGTGCGGATGCGACCCGGCGGCTTCTTAAGTGCATTAAGAGCGGCGGGTCAGCCGGCTACTCGTCCGGCGAGCGCGTCGCCGATCTCGTCGGTCGACCGCGCGGTGGTGCCGCGCTCGGCCAGGTCGGCGGAGACGGCGTCCTCGATACGGGCGGCCTCGGCCTCGTAACCGAGGTGACGCAGCAGGAGCGCCACGGACAGGACCGTGGCCGTGGGGTCGGCCTTGGCCTGACCGGCGATGTCGGGGGCCGAGCCGTGGACCGGCTCGAACATCGACGGGAACTCGCGGGACGGGTTGATGTTCCCGGAGGCCGCGACGCCGATGCCGCCGGAGACGGCAGCGGCGAGGTCGGTGATGATGTCGCCGAAGAGGTTGTCGGTGACGATCACGTCGAAGCGCTCGGGGTCGGTGACGAGGAAGATCGTCGCCGCGTCCACGTGCAGGTAGTCGGTGGTGACCTCGGGGAACTCCGCGGCCACCTTGTTGAAGATGTTCGTCCACAGGTGGCCCGCGAAGGAGAGCACGTTGTTCTTGTGGACCAGCGTGAGCTTCTTGCGGGGGCGGGCCTGGGCGCGGGCGAAGGCGTCACGGACGACGCGCTCGACACCGAACGCCGTGTTGACGGAGACCTCGGTGGCGACCTCGTGCGGGGTTCCGGTGCGGATCGAGCCGCCGTTGCCCGTGTACGGGCCCTCGGTGCCCTCGCGGACCACGATGAAGTCGATCTCCGGCTGGCCCTTGAGGGGCGTCGCCACACCCGGGAGCAGCTTGCTCGGGCGGAGGTTGACGTGGTGGTCGAAGAGGAAGCGGAGCTTGAGCAGGAAGCCGCGCTCGAGGACGCCGGACGGGACCGAGGGGTCACCGATCGCGCCGAGCAGGATGGCGTCGTGCTGCTTGAGCGCCGCGACATCGGCGTCGGTGAGGGTCTCACCGGTGGCGTGGTAGCGCCTGGCGCCGAAGTCGTATTCCTTGGTCTCCAGCTTCACATCCTGCGGGAGGACGGCGCCGAGGACCTTGAGCCCCTGGGCCACGACCTCCTGGCCGATGCCGTCACCGGGGATCACTGCGAGATTGAGGATGCGAGAGCTAACCGACATACGGGCACCCTACTTCCGCGTCCCATGGAATGACACTGGATGTCCGCCATTCGGACATCCACCCTTGCGGTCCGTCGTGCGCGCGCCGTAGGGGCCGCCGCGCGGTCGATTTCTGTTCACCCGCAGGTATGGCCCTTGTTGGTTGTTACTGGGAAGTTTTCTTTCCATGACTGTGCCTTCCAGGGGGACACCCCCCGGACCCCCCACACCGAACGTCGGCATTCCCGAGCAGCTGGCACGCCGCCTGAGCATGCCGGAGCAGCACGAGTACCTGCGGGCCCGGTTCAGCAGGCGGCGCGCGCTGACCGGGACCGCGGCGAGCGTGGGCGGTCTGACCCTGCTCGGCGGCTCGGCCTCCTCGGCGTACGGGGCGCCTTCCGCTCCCGTCTCGCCCGCCGCCCCGGTCCGCTCGGCGGCCGTGCAGGTCGACGGTTCCCTCGTCGCGCCCTTCGCCCGCCATCTCGCCTTCGGCGCCGACCCGAAGACGCAGATGCGGATCTCCTGGCAGGTGCCGTTCGCGGTGCGCAAGCCGTTCGTACGGGTGGGTCTGAAGCCCTGGGACCTCAGCCGGAAGATCGAGGCGGAGGTGCGCGCGCTGCACACCCCGAGCCTGTCGAAGAAGCTCCCGGCGGTCGAGCAGCACTATCTGCACGCGGCCCTGGACGGCCTGACCCCCGGGACGACGTACTACTACGGAGTGGGCCACGACGGTTTCGACCCGGCGTCCGCCGAGCGCATCGCCACGATCGGTTCCTTCCGCACGGCTCCGGCGAAGGCGGAGAAGTTCGTCTTCACGGCCTTCGGCGACCAGGGCGTCAGCTATGACGCGCTCGCCAACGACCAGCTGATCCTGGGCCAGAACCCCTCGTTCCATCTGCACGCGGGCGACATCTGCTACGCGGACAGCAGCGGGCACGGCAAGGAGTCGGACACGTACGACGCGCGCGTGTGGGACCAGTTCCTCGCGCAGACGGAGTCGGTCGCGAAGTCGGTGCCGTGGATGGTGACGACCGGCAACCACGACATGGAGGCCTGGTACTCCCCCAACGGGTACGGCGGCCAGTCGGCCCGCTGGACCCTGCCGGACAACGGCCCGGACCCGCGGAACGCGCCGGGTGTCTACTCCTTCGTGTACGGGAACGTGGGCGTCGTCGCGCTCGACGCGAACGACGTCTCGTACGAGATCCCCGCGAACAAGGGCTACACGGACGGCAAGCAGACCGCGTGGCTGGCCGAGCGGCTCGGTGAGCTGCGCGCACGCAAGGACATCGACTTCGTGGTGGTCTTCTTCCACCACTGCGCGTACTCGACGTCGACGCATGCCTCCGACGGCGGGGTGCGCGCCGCGTGGCTGCCGCTGTTCGCCGAGCACCAGGTGGACCTGGTGATCAACGGGCACAACCACGTGTACGAGCGCACGGACGCCATCAAGGACGGAGAGGTGGGCAAGCCGGTGCCGGTCGGCGCGTCGACCGATCCGACGCGCGACGGCATCGTGTACGTCACCGCGGGCGGCGCCGGCAAGGACCTCTACGGGTTCGGTCTCGGGGTCAAGGACAGCTACGAGGGCCATGTCCAGGACCGCGAGTCGATCGTGACGTTCCACTGGACGAAGTCACGCCTGCCGGACCCGGACACCGTTCAGTGGTCGCGGGTGCGGTACACCGGCTTCTCGTTCCTCGCGGTGGAGGCGGAGACCGGCGGGGCGGGCGTGACCCCGAGGCTGAAGGTCTCCGCGCTGGCCGAGAGCGGCGAGCGCATCGACTACTTCGAGATCAAGCGGGGCGCACAGCCGTAGGGGCGCGGGGGCCCTAACAGGCCTCGTGCCCCGTCTCGCCGCCGTTGTCCCTGCGGTCGAGGGCTCGCTGCAGGGCGGCGGCGGCGTTCTTGCGGTCTGAATCGGACGGCGATGCGTGACGGACTCGGCGGCGGACGGGCGTCGCTGTGGCCATGAGAGATCGACTCCTTGAGATCACGGGGGATTTCGAGGCGCCGGAAGAGGCGGGGAGCCTGGAGCCGCAGGGATTGCCTGCCTTCTGCTCAGCTCACGACCGCCATTCGCTGGATCGAGCGAGACGTTCGGCTCCTACAAAGCTAAGCGAGGAGCCTGCTTCTGTCTCCACAATTACTCGGACTTCCTACTATCTGAGACGGGAGTCACGACGGCGGGGGACGTCGCGCCGGGGTCGGCGGGCGCTCCGGGCTCAGAGAATGTCGCCGCCCCGCCAGTCGAAGAGCAGCGCGTGGGCCGGGTCGAGTGCGGCGGTGACGCGGCGCAGGTACGGCGCGCTCTCGTCGTCCGGCAGCGGCACCGGTCCGTCGGGACCGTACGCGGCGAAGGCGCCCTGCCACTGCTCCCAGCCGCGCGCCCGGTAGAGCCCGGCCCCGTCGGGCGACGCCGACAGCGCGCCCAGTTCGTAGGCGGCGTCGATCACCCGCTCCAGGGCCGCCATGACCTGCCCGCCCAGACCGCTCCTGCGCGCGTCGGCACGGACGGCGACGCCCTCGACGTAGCCGGTGCGCAGCGGGCGGCCCGCGTGCGCGACCCTGCGCTGCACCACGGAGCCGTGCGCGACGAGGTCACCTGCGCTGTCGCGCACGAGGGCGTGCACGCCGCCGACGGTGTGGTCCCAGTCGTCGTCGCTGAAACCGCGGCCGAAGGCGTCGTCCAACAGGGCGCGCACGGAACGCAGTTCGGCGCGCGTGAGGTCGGCGGTGTGTGCGGTGCTCACCATGGTCACCGGGACACCGTACTCACGCGGCATTTGAGTACGCGCGCCGATTTCACGCCGCGTCCGCGGCGGCACAGTCGTCCTCATGAACGGCCTCTACGCTCTCAAGCCCTGGTACGCGGGCCGCCTCTCCGGCGTGCGCCGCGCGCTCGCCGCCCGGCGGGTCTCGCCCGACGCCCTGACGGCGGCCGGTGTCGTGTGCGCCGCCGGCGCGGCAGCCGCCCTCGCCGGGCTGCCTGCGCCGTTCGCCGCGCTGCCGGTGGCCGCGCTGCTCGCGGCGCGGCTCGGCTTCGCGAACCTGGACGGCGCGCTCGCCCGTGACACCGGCCGTACGACGCGTCGCGGCGCTCTCCTCAACGAGCTGGGTGACCGCGTGGCCGACCTGCTCGTCGTCGCGGGCTTCCTGCCGCTGGCCCCGCTGTGGCTGGTGGCCGCGGCGGTCTTCGCGACGACGCTCCCCTCGTGGGTCTCGCTGGCCGGCGCGGCGGCGGGTGCGCCGCGGCGCAACGGCGGCCCGGTCGGCAAGACGGAGCGCTGCCTCCTCGCGGTCGTGGCCGCGGCCTCGGGCTGGGCGGTACCGGTGCTCGCGATCGTCGCGGCGGGGTCCGCGGTGACGGCGGTGGTGCGGGGAGTGTGGGTGTGGAGGGCGCTCGGGCAGCCCGATACAGCTGTGGTGATCGAGAAGACTGCGCAGCCGGTGCCGGTACCAGGGCCCGTGGCGGAGCCCTCGGTCCCGGCCACCACCCGTCGCCGCCTCTCCCCCTCCCCCTCTCCCGCCCCCCTCCTCAACTCCCCTCCCCCGAAGCCCGATCGAGGCCTCCCCCTCGACCCCGGCGAGGTGTCCGGCGGCATCACCCACACCCGCCCGCAGTCCCCCGCGGACCGCGGTACGCAGCTTCGGGGCATCCGATGAGCGCCGTGTTCGTCGCCGGTGAGGTGGCCGGGCGGGCCGTGCCGGTCGTGGCCGGGGTCCTCGGGGCCGGTGGTGTCGCCGTCGCCTCGTTGCCGTCCCGGGTACGGATCCGGGCCGAGCTGCGCAGGCGCTGGCGGACCTGGGCGCTGTCCGCGCCGCTGTTCGTCGGCGCCTTCTTCGTGGGCCGCGCGGGCGCGTTCGTGCTCGCGGCCGGGCTCGGTGTGGTCGCGGTGGGCGAGTACGCGCGGATGGCGGGCCTGCCCCGCGCCGAGCGGGCCGTACTGGCAGCCGCGGCAATTGCCGTACCCGCCACGGCACTTGCCGGGCCCGACCCCCGTACGACCGGGGCACTTCTCGTACTCGCCGTGCTCGCGGCGGTCTGCGCGGGCGACGCCGAACAGGGCTTCACACGCGCGTCCCGCACGCTCTTCGGTCTCCTGTGGATCCCGGTGTCGCTGAGCGGCCTGGTGCTGCTCGGAGACACGGCGCTCGCGGTCGGGGTCGCGGTGGCGTTCGGTGACGTGGGCGCGTGGTGCGGCGGTACCGCGCTCGGCCGGCGGCGGCCGCTCTCGCGCCGCCTCTCCCCGCTGTCCCCGAACAAGACATGGGCGGGCGTGATGGGCGCCGCTGCCGCAACTGCCGCCGCACTAGCGGCAGTCGGCGCGTTCACGCCGGTCCTGTGGGCCGCAGTGCTGACCGGCTGTGTCCTCGGCGATCTCGTCGAGTCGATGGTGAAGCGCGAGGCGGGCGTGAAGGACGCGGGCAGCTGGCTGCCGGGCTTCGGCGGGCTCCTCGACCGTATCGACTCGCTCCTTGTTGCCCTGCTCCTCGTGATGGTGGTGCCCCTGTGACGACGACCGTGACCGCCGCGACCCGGGTGCGCCAGGCCCGTGTCGCCGCCCGGCTTCGCCACGCCCTGTGGTGGCTCGTCCTCACCCTCACCGGCGGCGTGGAGCGCCGGGGCCGGCTCCCGCGCGGCGGCTGCGTCGTGGTCGCCAACCACAGTTCGCACGCCGACACCGCGGCGCTGCTCGCCGCGCTCGACGCGTCGCACGCGCCGGCGATCGGCGCGGCGGCCGACTACTGGTTCGCCTCGCCCTGGCGCAGCCGGATCTGCAGCCGCCTCGCCGCCGGGTTCCCGGTGCGGCGCTCGGGCGGGGGCATGGACGACCTGCTCGGCATGGCGGACACGCTGCGCGCGGGCCGCGCCGTCGTCCTCTTCCCCGAGGGCACGCGCGCGCGTGCGGGTGAGCTGGGCGCGTTCCACCGGGGCGCCCTGGTCCTGGCGGGGCACGCGCGCGTGCCGGTCGTGCCGGTCGGCATCGCGGGCACGGACCGGCTCCTGCCCAAGCACGGCAGGCTGCGCCCGTCCCTGGTCCGGGTGCGGATCGGCCAGCCGCTCCCGCACACGGCGACTCCGGAGGAGGCCCGTGAGGCGGTCGCGGCGCTGCATGACCGTACGGTCGCGGAGCCGCTGCGGGACTCCCGCGTCCGCAAGGTCCTGGCCCGTGTGATCAGCGCGCGGCTCGGGCTGCTCCTGGCCTTCGCGTGGGCGTGCGCGGAGGCGCTGAGCTGGCCGCTGATGCCGGAGCTGTTCCTCGCGGTGGCGTGCGTGGCGGTGCCGCGCCGGGCTCTGAAGCTGTCCGTCACGGCGCTGGCGGGCAGCCTCGCGGGCGGCCTGCTCGCGCTCCAACTGGCGTCCGCTGGCGTCTCGTTGCCGGCACCCCTGACGACGGACCGGATGCGGGCACAGGTCCGTCACGAACTGTCCGTCGAGGGCGCGTCGGCGGTACGCCACCAGCCCTGGAACGGCATCCCGTTCAAGGTCTACGTGAAGGAGGCGGGCCGCGCGGACATCCCTGTCACTCACTGGCTGACCGAGTCGGCACGCGCGCGTGGCGCCCGCACCCTCACGGTGGGCCTTGCGTTCGGCGCCTTCGGCTTCCTGGCGCACCGGCTCCGCAGGCTCTACGGGCTCTACCTGGGCCTGCTGTGCGGCGGCTTCGCGGCCGGTCTCTCGCTCATCGTGGCGGGCTGGAGCTGACGCGGGCCGCCACACAGGGGCGCGGGCCATCGGACCGGGCGATCCTCACCGCGTCCCCGACCCCGTTCACGTACCTTCGAGATCATGAATTTACCTCCCTCCCGCAGGACCCTCCTCGGCGCCGCGGCCCTGGCGCCCGCCCTTCTGTCCGTGCCCGGCACCGCGAGCGCGGCGCCCTCCTCCGATACCGGCGGTGACGCCCGGCGGCGGCTGAGCGAGCTGGAGGCGGGCTACCCCGGACGCATCGGCGTGCACGCCCTGCACACCGGCACCGGCGCCGTCCTCGCCTACCGCGCACAGGAACGCTTCGCGATCGCCTCGACGTTCAAGGTGCTCGCCGGCGCGGCGATCCTGCGCAGGTCACGCGAGCAGGAGCCCGGACTGCTCGACGTACTGGTCCGCTACGGACGCGACGACCTCGTGGCCGCCTCGCCCCGCACCGAGATGCACCTCGAAACCGGCATGACGGTACGGGAGTTGTGCGACGCCGCCATCACCTACAGCGACAACACCGCGGCCAATCTGCTGATGCGCCGGATCGGCGGCCCCGGCGGCGTCACCGCGTTCGCCCGCTCGCTCGGCGACTCCGTGACCCGGCTCGACCGGTGGGAGACCGACCTCAACACCAACCTCCCCGGCGACCGGCGGGACACCACGACGCCCGCCGCCATGACCGAGGACCTGCGCGCGCTGGTCCTCGGCGACGCCCTCCACCCGCTCGACCGCGGCCAGCTGACCCGGTGGCTGGTGGAGAACACCACCGGCGACAAGCGGATCCGCGCGGGACTCCCGCCGGGCTGGCGGGTGGGCGACAAGACCGGGTCACCGGCCTACGGCGGGGTCAACGACGTGGCCGTGGCCTGGCCGCCGGGCGGCGGGGCGCCCCTGGTCGTCTCCGTGTACACGACCCGGCTCGACCCGGACACCCCGGGCGAGGACCGGATCGCCGCCGACATCACCCGCGTCGCCGTGGACGCGCTGCTCTGACCCCGGACACGACACCGCCTCCGACCGGGGTGGGGCCCTGGTCGGAGGCGGGGGCGGGTGGGGGCGGCCCGTGCGGGCCGCCCGGGGCGGGCGTCAGCCCATGTGCGGGTAGCCGTACTCGGTCGGCGGGACCAGCGTCTCCTTGATGGCGCGGGTCAGGGTCCAGCGCTGCAGGTTCTGCGGGGCGCCGGCCTTGTCGTTGGTGCCGGAGGCACGGCCGCCGCCGAAGGGCTGCTGGCCGACGACGGCGCCGGTCGACTTGTCGTTGATGTAGAAGTTGCCCGCGGCGTAGCGGAGCTTGTCCATCGTGTGCGCGGCGGCGGCGCGGTCGTTCGCGATGACCGAGCCCGTGAGCGCGTAGTCGGAGACGGACTCCATCTGGGCCAGCATCTCGTCGTACTTGGCGTCGTCGTAGACGTGCACGGCGAGGATCGGGCCGAAGTACTCGGTCGTGAAGACCTCGTTCTCCGGGTCGTCGCACTCGATGACGGTCGGGCGGACGAAGTAGCCGACCGAGTCGTCGTAGGTGCCGCCGGCGACGATCGTGCAGGAGTCGTCCGCCTTGGCGCGGTCGATCGCGGCCTTGTTCTTCGCGAAGGAGCGGTCGTCGATGAGGGCACCGATGAAGTTCGTCAGGTCGGTGACGTCACCCATCTTGATGCCGTCGACCTCGGCCGCGAACTCTTCCTTGAAGCCGTCGTTCCAGATGGAGGCCGGGACGTAGGCGCGCGAGGACGCGGAGCACTTCTGGCCCTGGAACTCGAAGGAGCCGCGGGTCAGGGCCGTCTTGAGGACGGCGCGGTCGGCGCTCGGGTGGGCGACGACGAAGTCCTTGCCACCGGTCTCACCGACGAGCCGCGGGTAGGTGCGGTACTTGTCGATGTTCGTGCCGACCGTCTTCCACAGGTGCTGGAAGGTCTTGGTCGAGCCGGTGAAGTGGATGCCGGCCAGGTCGCGGTGGTTCAGGGCGACCTCGGAGACGGCGATGCCGTCACCGGTGACGAGGTTGATGACGCCCTTGGGCAGGCCCGCCTCTTCGAGGAGCTGCATGAGCAGCACGGCGGCGTGGGTCTGCGTCGGGGACGGCTTCCAGACCACCACGTTGCCCATGAGGGCGGGGGCGGTGGGGAGGTTGCCCGCGATGGCGGTGAAGTTGAAGGGCGTGATCGCGTAGACGAAGCCCTCGAGCGGGCGGTGGTCCATGCGGTTCCACACGCCGGTGGAGTTCGCCGGGGGCTGCTCGGCGAGGATCTGGCGCGCGTAGTGCACGTTGAAGCGCCAGAAGTCGACGAGCTCACAGGGAGTGTCGATCTCGGCCTGCTGCGCGGTCTTCGACTGGCCGAGCATCGTGGACGCGGCGAGGGTCTCGCGCCACGTCGTGGAGAGCAGCTCCGCGGCACGCAGGATGATCGCGGCGCGGTCATCGAAGGACATCGCGCGCCAGGCCGGGGCGGCGGCGAGCGCGGCGTCGATCGCGTCCTGCGCGTCCGCCTGCGTGGCGCCGCGGCCGGTGCCGATGACGGCCTTGTGGTTGTGCGGCTGGACGACGGTGAACTCGTCACCGCCACCGAGGCGCTTGACGCCGCCGATGGTCATCGGCAGCTCGATCGGGTTCTCGGCCAGCTCCTTGAGCTTGACCTCGAGGCGCGCCCGCTCCGGGGAGCCGGGGGCGTAGCCGTGCACCGGCTCGTTGACGGGAGCGGGGACCTGGGTTACAGCGTCCATGAGTCTCGGAACTCCTTTGAGAGAGGTGGGGCTCAGCCCTTGGTGAGGATGGAGCGGGCGAAGAACAGCAGGTTGGCGGGCTTCTCCGCGAGGCGGCGCATGAAGTAGCCGTACCAGTCGGTGCCGTACGCGGTGTAGACCCGCATCCGGTGACCCTCGGCGGCGAGACGGATGTGCTCGTCGCTGCGGATCCCGTACAGCATCTGGAACTCGTACTCGTCCAGCTTGCGCCCGGCGCGGCGGGCGAGCTCCTGGCTGATGGAGATGAGGCGCGGGTCGTGGGACCCGATCATCGGGTACCCGTCGCCCTCCATCAGAATCTTCAGGATGCGGACGTACGCCTTGTCGATCTCGGCCTTGTCCTGGTACGCGACGGAGGCGGGCTCCTTGTAGGCGCCCTTCACGATGCGTACGCGGCTGCCGGCGGCGGCGAGGCGGGTGGCGTCGTCCTCGGTGCGGAAGAGGTAGGCCTGGATGACGCATCCGGTCTGCGGGAAGTCCTTCCGCAGCTCCTCGTGGATGGCGAACATCGAGTCGAGGGTGGTGTGGTCCTCGGCGTCCAGGGTGACCGTGGTGCCGATCGCGGCGGCGGCCTCGACGACCGGGCGGACGTTGGCGAGGGCCAGCTCGTGGCCGCCCTCCAGTGCCTGGCCGAACATCGACAGCTTGACGGACATCTCGGCCTTGGTGCCGAGGCCCAGGTCCTTGAGGCGTCCGATCAGCTCGAGGTAGGCGTCGCGCGCGGCGGCGGCCTGCTCGGGGGTCGTGATGTCCTCGCCGACCACGTCGAGGGTGACCTCGAGGCCCTTGCCGCAGGCGTCCACGACGATCGGCACGACGTCGTCGACGCTCTCACCGGCGATGAACCGGTCGACGACCTGCTTCGTGCCGGGGGCTGCCGAGATGAAACGGCGCATCCTGTCGCTGCGCGACGCGGCGAGAATCACGGGACCCAGCACGGGGCACCTCCACGGAGAGTACGAACGAGGGGCCGTATCGGTGTAAACGAATTGAATCGCAACAGACCGGTACGGCACGGAGAACCACCGTGAAATCTAAGGATCCCTCCGAGCGTGTGCCATCGACAGCTGTCACGCATCTGTGGCCACCACCTCAGACATTTGTCTGAAGAGTGCGCTGGGGTGCGCGAGAATGGCGGGGTGAAGGGCGACTACCAGGAACTGGTCGACGAGATCTCCGCGCTGCTCAGCGCCCCCGCGACGCTGGAGAACCGGGATTTCGGGCTGATCGCGTTCGGCGCGCACGACAGCGACAGCGCATTCGACGCATCGACGCTGGACCCCGTACGCACCCGCTCGATCCTGACCCGCCGCTCCACCGCGGCGGTGCGCACCTGGTTCGAGGGCTTCGGCATCGCCCGTGCCACCGACCCCGTCCGCATCCCGCCGACCCCGGAGGCCGGGGTCTACCGCGGCCGCATCTGCCTGCCCGTACGCCATCGGGGTGTCGTCCTCGGCTATGTGTGGCTGCTCGACGACGATCCGGGGCCGACCGAGCAGCAGCTGGCCGCCGCGATGGAGGTGGCGGGCCGCATCGGCGCACTGCTCGCGGACGAGGCACAGGCGGGCGCCGACCTGACCCGCGAGTTCCGCGAGGTCCTCACAGCCGAGCGCGGCTGGCAGCGGGACATGGCGGTGGCGGCCCTGCGCACGGCGCTCGGGGCGCGCGCGGACGGGCTGCACGCGGTGGTGTGCGTCGCGCCGTGGCCGTCGGCGGACCCGGACGAAGCGCCTTCTTTCCGTACGATCCCCGCGGCCGACGCCCTGTGCATGGTGCCGTGGGGTGCGGCCGGGCAGGCCCTGGCCCTGCTGGTGCGGCTGCGGTCGGCGGACGCGCTCGGGCCGGCCCTGGCGGCGGCGGCGAAGCTGCGGGAGCGCGCCGGTACGGCGGTCGTCGCGGCGGGGTTCGCGGGCGCGCGGCGTGAGCTGGGCGACCTGGGCGCCGCCTGGCAGGAGGCGACGGCCGCGGCGCGCGCGGCACTCGCCGAGCCACGTCTCGGCCCGGACGCGCACTGGGCGGCGATCGGCCCGTACCGGCTGCTCACCGCGCTGCCCCCGGACACGGTGCACGACCCGGTCCTGGCCCCGCTCCTGCTGCCCGCGAACAGCCAACTGGCCCGCACCACCGAGGTGTTCCTCGACTGTGCGGGCCAGGCGGGCCGCACGGCGGCGGAGCTGGGCATCCACCGCCAGACCCTCTACTACCGCCTGTCCCGCGTGGAGCAGCTCACCGGCCTCGACCTGGACGACGGCGAGGACCGGCTGCTCCTGCACATGGGGCTGAAGGCGTCACGCCTGTGACTTCTGGGCGGCGGCCATCAACTGCCGTACGCCCTCGGTCAGTTCGTCCGCGGTGGGTGCGGTCTCCGGATCGAGCATGTACTGGGCGATGATCCCGGACATCAGGGCCATGTAGAACTTGCCGAGGGTGTCGACGCTGGGGTCGTCGGCGGGCGGCTCCTCGCCCCCCATGAACATCGGGATGACGCCGCGCCCGCCTTCGCGCTGCGCCTTCGCCACGAAGTCCCGTACGGCCGGCAGCTTGTCGCCCATCACCACGAGCTCCATGCCGAGATGCCAGATGGAGCCGGGCTTGCCCATGGTCCCGATGACGTTGGCCCACACCTCGTGGAAGCGCTCCAGCGAGCCCGGCGCGGAGGTCAGCTCCCCGCCGCGGTCGAAGTGGTCGGACGAGCCCTCGACCAGCGCGATGTACGCCTGCGCGAGCAGCGCGTCCTTCGACCCGTAGTGGTAGCCGATGGACGCCAGGTTGGCGCCCGACTCCTTGACGATGTCGCGCGCCGTCGTGCGCACGAACCCCTTCTCCAGAAGGCAGCGCTTGGCGCCTTCGAGCAGATCCTCGCGATGTCCCATGGCGCCACCGTACCCCTGATTCATACAGCCGTCCCATACGGTCGTTCTATACGCGCGTACTAGACAAGCGTTTAAGACGCCCGTACAGTCCTCCTCATGACGAACTCACCGAGCACCAACTCCCGTGCGGGGCGCCGCGAATGGACGGCACTCGCGGTCCTGATGCTTCCGCTGCTCCTCGTCTCGATGGACGTCTCCGTCCTCTACTTCGCGATCCCCTCGATCAGCGCGGACCTCGAGCCGACCGGCACCCAGCAGCTGTGGATCTTCGACATCTACGCGTTCGTGCTCGCCGGCCTGCTGATGACGATGGGCTCCCTCGGCGACCGCATCGGCCGCCGCAAGCTCCTGATGATCGGCGCCACCGCCTTCGGCGCCGCCTCCGTCTGCGCGGCCTACGCCACCAGCGCGGAGATGCTCATCGCGGCCCGCGCCCTGCTCGGCATCGGCGGCGCGACCCTGATGCCCACGACGATGGCGCTGGTGCGCAACATGTTCCGCGACGACAAGCAGCGCGCGACGGCCATCGGTATCTGGTCCGGCGTCATGACCGGCGGCATCGCGCTCGGCTCGGTGATGAGCGGCATCCTCGTCGAGCACTTCTGGTGGGGCTCGGTCTTCCTCGTCAACCTGCCCGCGATGGCCCTGCTCCTGCTGCTGGCCCCGGTCCTGCTCCCCGAGTTCAAGGACCCGAAGCCGGGCCGCTTCGACCTCCTGAGCGTGCCGCTGTCCATGGCGGCGGTGCTCCCCCTCGTCTACGGCATCAAGGAGATCCCCTCCGAGGGCTTCGAGCCGCTCTACGTCGCCTCGATCGTGGTGGGCCTCGCCTTCGCCGCCCTGTTCGTACGCCGCCAGCGCACCGTCGAGTCACCGATGATCTCGCCGGCCCTGTTCCGGGGCCGCGGCTTCGGTCCCGCCGTCACCCTCAACCTCATCTCCGCCTTCGCGATGATGGGTTCGGCGTACTTCACCACCCAGTACCTCCAGGCCGTCCTCGGCAAGAGCGCGCTCGAAGCGGCGCTGTGGGCGCTCGCGCCGACCGTCTTCATCGGCCTCGCCGCCCCCCTCGCGACGGTCCTCGTGCAGCGGGGCGTGCACCGCGGGTCCGTCGTCACCGTCGGCTTCCTGACCAGCGCCTGCGGCTACGGCCTCCTGACGCTGACCGGCACGGACTCCCTGTGGACCGCCCTGGCCGGCGCGGGTGTACTCGCCTCCGGCGCGGTGATCGTGGGCTCCCAGCTCACGGACCTGGCGCTCGGCGCGGCCCCGGCGGAGAAGGCGGGCGCGGCGTCGTCCCTCCTCGAGACGGGCCAGGAGTTCGGCGGCGCCCTCGGTATGGCCGTCCTGGGCTCGATCGGTACGGCGGTCTACCGCCACGAGATCGGTGACGCGCCGGCCGAGGCGAAGGAGACGCTGGGCGGAGCGCTCGCGGTGGCGCAGCACCTGCCGGGCCGGGCGGGCGACGCGCTCCTCGCATCGGCCCGGGAAGCGTTCACGAGCGGCATGCACATGGCCGCGGTGGCGGGCGGGGTGGTCCTGCTGGGGGCGGCGGTACTGGCCCTGCGCGGCCTGCGCGGGGTGGCCGCGCCGCAGCAGGAGGACCATCGGGAGCCGGAGCTGGAGGAGGCTACGGCCTGACCCCGATGTCCTCGACAGAAGAAACGCCGGACGGGCCGAACTTCAGCCCGTCCGGCGTTCAGGACGTTCAGGAAAGGGCGGGCCGGGGGGAGAAAAAAGAAGGGCCCGAGCCCCCCAAAAGGGTGACTCGGGCCCCACCACGTCCCAAGAACTAGTCAGTCAGGTTCACGGAGCGCGCGGACGCCGCGCCGATCTCGTCACCCAGCTCACTGAGCACCCCGGCGGGAACCGTGTCGTCGACGGTCAGGACGGCCAGCGCCTCGCCGCCCACGTCCGCACGGGCGACCTGCATACCGGCGATGTTGATGCCCGCCTCGCCGAGCACGCGGCCCACGGTGCCGACGACACCGGGACGGTCCTCGTAGCGCAGGACGACCATGTGGTCGGCCAGGGCGAGGTCCACGTCGTACTCGCCGACGGCGACGATCTTCTGGAGGTGCTTGGGGCCGGCCAGCGTGCCGGAGACCGAGATCTCCTCGCCGCCGGTCAGCGTGCCGCGCACGGTGACGACGTTGCGGTGGTCCGGGGACTCGGAGCTCGTGGTGAGGCGGACCTCGACACCGCGCTCCTGCGCGAACAGCGGAGCGTTCACGTACGACACCGTCTCGTCGACGACGTCCTCGAACACGCCCTTCAGAGCGGAGAGTTCGAGCACCTTCACGTCGTGCTGCGTGATCTCGCCGTAGACCTCGACGTCGAGGCGGGCCGCGACCTCGCCCGCGAGCGCGGTGAAGATCCGGCCGAGCTTCTCGGCGAGCGGCAGACCCGGCTTGACGTCCTCGGCGATGACGCCGCCCTGGACGTTCACCGCGTCCGGGACGAGCTCACCGGCGAGCGCGAGCCGCACGGAGCGGGCGACGGCGATACCGGCCTTCTCCTGCGCCTCGTCGGTGGAGGCACCGAGGTGCGGGGTGGCCACGACCTGGTCGAACTCGAACAGCGGGGAGTCCGTGCAGGGCTCCTTGGCGTACACGTCGAGGCCGGCGCCGGCGACGCGGCCCTCCTTGAGCGCCGAGTACAGCGCCGCCTCGTCGACGATCCCGCCGCGCGCGGCGTTGACGATGCGGACGGTCGGCTTGACCTTGCGCAGCGCCTCGTCGCCGATGAGGCCGACCGTCTCGGGGGTCTTGGGGAGGTGCACGGTGATGAAGTCGGAGACCTCGAGCAGCTCGTCGAGGGTGAGGACCTTGACACCCATCTGGGCGGCGCGCGCGGGCTGCACGTACGGGTCGTACGCGACGACCTTCATGCCGAAGGCCGACATGCGCTGCGCGACGAGCGCGCCGATGCGGCCGAGGCCGACGACGCCGAGGGTCTTCTCGGCCAGCTCGACGCCCGTGTACTTGGAGCGCTTCCACTCGCCGGCCTTGAGGGCCTGGCTGCCCTGCGGGATGTTGCGCGCGGTGGCGATGAGCAGGCCGCAGGCGAGCTCGGCGGCGGTCACGATGTTGGAGGTCGGAGCGTTGACGACCATCACGCCGGCCTTGGTGGCGGCGGAGACGTCGACGTTGTCGAGGCCGACGCCGGCTCGTGCGACGACCTTCAGCTTCTTCGCGGCGGCGATCGCCTCGGCGTCGACCTTGGTGGCCGAGCGGATCAGGATCGCGTCGACATCGGCGATGGCCGGGAGCAGCTCGGCCCGGTCTCCGCCGTTGCACTGGCGGATCTCGAAGTCAGGGCCAAGAGCGTCGACGGTCGCGGGAGACAGCTCTTCCGCGATGAGTACGACAGGTTTGCCGGTTGCAGCAGTGCTCACGTGAGTCCTCACAAGTCCCATTGCGGACGGCCGTCCCGACGGCCGCAGGCGGTGGAGGGGTGTCAGCGGCGCCGGGGAAGTACGGGTGCGTTCCCGTGTCGTTCGCAGACGCCGGGGCGTGAATGCACTTCTTCGGTGTCGCTGTGCCGCGTGGTAGACGCACGACGCTGTGGGCCCGACGCGAATGTGTTCTGCAGTCTAGTGGCGCTTCGGTGGTGGTCTTGCGCCTCCACGGAAGGATCACCCGTCCGTGGCTGGACACGGTGGACAACCAGGTTGACGCCGACCGTCCACCTCGACGAGGGGGCCGGGGCATTCGCCCCGGCCCCCTCGTCGCAAGGCTTACGCCTCGTCGTTGTCCACCCAGCTCATGAGCTTGCGGAGCTCCTTGCCGGTGGTCTCCAGGAGGTGGTTCTCGTCCTGGGTCTTGTACTCGTTGTACTTCTTCAGGCCCGAGTGGTACTCGTCCATCCAGTTCTTGGCGAACGTGCCGTCCTGGATCTCGGCGAGGACCTTCTTCATCTCGGCCTTGGTGGCGTCCGTGATGATGCGCGGGCCGGTGACGTAGTCGCCCCACTCGGCGGTCTCGGAGATCGACCAGCGCATCTTCTCCAGGCCGCCCTCGTACATGAGGTCGACGATGAGCTTCAGCTCGTGGAGGCACTCGAAGTACGCGATCTCCGGCTGGTAGCCGGCCTCGGTCAGCGTCTCGAAGCCCGCCTTGACCAGTGCGGCGGTGCCACCGCAGAGAACGGCCTGCTCACCGAACAGGTCGGTCTCGGTCTCCTCGGTGAAGGTCGTCTTGATGACACCGGCGCGGGTGCCGCCGATGGCCTTCGCGTAGGAGAGGGCCAGCGCGAAGCCGTTGCCCGTGGCGTCCTGCTCGACGGCCGCGATGCACGGAACGCCGCGGCCCTCTTCGTACTGACGGCGCACCAGGTGACCCGGGCCCTTGGGCGCGACCATCGCCACGTCCACGTTGGCCGGGGGCTTGATGAAGCCGTAGCGGATGTTGAGGCCGTGGCCGAAGAACAGCGCGTCGCCGTCCTTCAGGTTGTCCTTGATGGACTCCTCGTAGACCTGGGCCTGGATCGGGTCCGGGACCAGGATCATGATGACGTCGGCCTCGGCGGCGGCCTCGGACGGCGTCACCACGCGCAGGCCCTGCTCCTCGGCCTTGGCCTTGGACTTGGAGCCCTCGTGCAGACCGACGCGGACGTCGACACCGGAGTCACGGAGCGACAGCGCGTGGGCGTGGCCCTGGCTGCCGTAACCGATCACCGCGACCTTGCGGCCCTGGATGATGGACAGGTCGGCATCGTCGTCGTAGAACAGCTCGGCCACTGGATTTTCTCCTTGGTGTGCAGGTGTTGCGTCCCACCGTACGGCGGGATTGCGGAGGGAAGTTTTCGGGTCTCGGTATACGAGAGGGTGCTCGAAAGCACCTGAGGGCTCAGGCCGTGCGGTCGAGCGCCCGCAGGCTCCGGTCGGTGATGGAGCGCGAGCCGCGGCCGACCGCGATGGTGCCCGACTGGACGAGCTCCTTGATGCCGAAGGGTTCCAGCATCTTGAGCATGGCTTCCAGCTTGTCGCTGGAGCCGGTGGCCTCGATGGTGACGGCCTCCGGGGAGACGTCCACGGTCTTGGCGCGGAACAGCTGGACGATCTCGACGATCTGCGAGCGCGTCTCGTTGTCGGCGCGGACCTTGGCGAGGACGAGCTCACGCTGGACGGCGTGGCCCTGCTCCAGTTCGACGATCTTCAGGACGTTGACCAGCTTGTTGAGCTGCTTCGTGACCTGTTCGAGCGGCAGGTCCTCGACATTCACCACGATGGTGATGCGGGAGATGTCGGGGTGCTCGGTGACGCCGACCGCCAGGGAGTCGATGTTGAACCCGCGGCGGGAGAACAGTGCGGTGATCCGGGCGAGGACACCTGGCTTGTTCTCGACCAGGACGGAGAGCGTGTGCTTGGACATGGCTCTTGGTCTCTCTTTCGCTCTCGGTCTCAGTCGTCTTCGTTGTCGCCGAAGTCGGGGCGGACCCCGCGGGCGGCCATGACTTCGTCGTTGGAGGTGCCTGCGGCGACCATCGGCCACACCATGGCGTCCTCGTGGACGATGAAGTCGACGACGACGGGGCGGTCGTTGATGGAGTTGGCCTCCGCGATGACCTTGTCCAGGTCCTCGGGGCGCTCACACCGGATGGCGTAACAGCCCATGGCCTCCGACAGCTTGACGAAGTCGGGGACGCGGGTGCCCTTGTTGGCCTGGATGTCGTCGGGGCCGCTGTGGAGCACGGTGTTGGAGTAACGCTGGTTGTAGAACAGCGTCTGCCACTGGCGGACCATGCCGAGGGCGCCGTTGTTGATGATGGCGACCTTGATCGGGATGTTGTTGAGCGCGCAGGTGGTCAGTTCCTGATTGGTCATCTGGAAGCAGCCGTCGCCGTCGATCGCCCAGACGGCCCGGTCCGGCATGCCGGCCTTCGCGCCCATCGCTGCGGGCACCGAATAGCCCATCGTTCCGGCGCCGCCGGAGTTGAGCCAGGTGGCGGGCTTCTCGTACTGGATGAAGTGCGCGGCCCACATCTGGTGCTGGCCGACGCCCGCGGCGAAGATCGTGCCCTCGGGCGCGAGCTGGCCGATCCGCTCGATGACGTTCTGCGGCGAGAGCGAGCCGTCCTCGGGCTGGTCGTAGCCCAGCGGGTAGGTGTCGCGCCAGCGGCTGAGGTCGTTCCACCAGCCGCTGTAGTCGCCCTTGTGGCCCTCGCTGTGCTCCTTCTGCACGGCCTGGACCAGGTCGGCGATGACCTCGCGGGCGTCACCGACGATCGGCACGTCGGCGACCCGGTTCTTGCCGATCTCGGCCGGGTCGATGTCGGCGTGGACGATCTTCGCGAACGGGGCGAAGCTGTCCAGCTTGCCGGTGACGCGGTCGTCGAAGCGGGCTCCGAGGGCGACGATCAGGTCGGCCTTCTGCAGCGCGGTGACGGCGGTGACCGCACCGTGCATGCCCGGCATTCCCACGTGCAGCGGGTGGCTGTCGGGGAATGCGCCGAGCGCCATCAGGGTGGTGGTGACGGGCGCTCCGGTGAGCTCGGCGAGGACCTTCAGCTCGGCCGTGGCGTGCGCCTTGAGCACACCGCCGCCGACGTAGAGGACAGGCCGCTTCGCGGCGGTGATCAGCTTCGCGGCCTCGCGGATCTGCTTGGCGTGCGGCTTGGTCACCGGGCGGTAGCCGGGCAGGTCCTGGGTCTGCGGCCAGGAGAACGTCGTCTGCGCCTGCAGGATGTCCTTCGGGATGTCCACGAGGACCGGGCCGGGGCGACCGGTCGAGGCGATGTGGAACGCCTCCGCGATCGCCTTCGGGATGTCCTCGGCCCTGGTGACGAGGAAGCTGTGCTTGGTGATCGGCATCGTGATGCCGACGATGTCCGCCTCCTGGAAGGCGTCCGTGCCGATGGCGTTGGACACGACCTGACCGGTGATCGCGACCAGCGGCACCGAGTCCATGTACGCGTCGGCGATCGGCGTCACCAGGTTCGTGGCACCCGGACCCGATGTCGCCATGCACACACCGACCTTGCCGGTGGCCTGCGCGTAACCCGTGGCCGCGTGACCCGCACCCTGCTCATGCCGGACGAGGACGTGACGGACCTTCTCGGAGTCCATCATCGGGTCGTACGCGGGAAGGATCGTGCCGCCGGGAATGCCGAATACGGTGTCGACCCCGACCTCCTCGAGCGAACGGATGAGGGACTTCGCACCCGTGACGTGCTCGACGGGGGCGGACTGCTGTCCTCGGGGCCGCGGCTGCGGATGGTGGGCCCCGGTGGCCTGCTCGGTCATCGGCATTCTCTTCTCGATGCTGAGGGTTTTTGCGAGGTTTGTACGGTGTTCGGTTACTGGACTACAGGCGCTTGTGCAACAAAAAACCCCTCGTGCCGTGAGGCAAGCGAGGGGAGCGCGCCGGGTGCGGTAGCTGGGATCCGGTGTTCGGACCGGTGGGCCCCAGCTTCAGCCGACGCGCTTTCCAAGTACGAGAATTCGGGTGCGCATGGCATTGACCCTCTCTCCGGCGCACTGCGCGTGTCAAGTAGGTGGGACGGGAGTCTCATTATGTGAGCGGAGCAGGGCCGTCCGGCCGGACGGCAACGGTGCGCCCGCGAACACCGGCTCGGCCGGACCGCTCGGCACCGGGTAGCCCCCCGAGGCCAGTGCGCGGCGGAGCCGGTACTCGTCGAGCGGCCCGGAGAAGGCCATCCCCTGTCCGTGGGTGCACCCCATGGCGCGCAGAGCGACGACCTGTTCGGGCAGGTCGACGCCGTCGGCCACGGAACTCAGGCCGAGGTCGCCCGCGATGCGCAGCAGACCACTGGTGATCTTGTGCAGTCGGGCGGACTCCACCACCCCTTCCACGAGGCTGCGGTCGAGTTTCAGCACATCGACAGGGAGCCTGCGCAGCGCCGTGATGGCCGCGTATCCGCTGCCGAAGCCGTCGAGGGCGATCCGGATACCGAGTCGGCGCAGCGCGGTGAGACGGCGTTCCAGCTCGTCCAGGGGCACCCTGGGGTCGCTGTCGGCCAGCTCGATGACCAGCGCGCCCGAGGGCAGCCCGTGCCGGGTCAGGAGCGCCTCGATGGAGCCGAGAGGCAGCGACCGGTCGAGCAGTCTGCGGGCGCTGATCCGGACGGCCACGGGGACGGCATGACCCCGGCGCCCGCGCTCGGCGGCCTGCTCGACGGCCTCCTCCAGCATCCAGCGGCCGAGCTCGGCGGTGCGCTCGCCCTCCTCGGCGGTGCGCAGGAACTCGGCGGGCGTGAACAGGATGCCCTGGGTCGAGCGCCAGCGGGCCTGCGCGGCCACCGACGCGATCCGGCCCGTACCGAGAGAGACCACCGGCTGGTGCAGCAGGGCGAACTCGCCCTCGTGCAGGGCGGTGCGCAGCCGCGTGGCGAGCTCCGCCTTGCGCACGACGTCGGCCTGCATCTGGGGCGCGTACAGCTCCACCCGGCCCTTTCCGGCGGCCTTCGCCCGGTACATCGCCAGGTCCGCGTTGCGCAGCAACTCGCCTGCGGACACGTCGGGTTCGGCGAAGGCGACACCGATGGAGGCGGCCACCCGGACATCGTTGCCGTCGATGGCGTACGGCTGGGACAGGGTGATCCTCAGACGGTCCGCGAGCTCGTAGATGTGCTGCTCACGTGCGGTGTCGTCGCGGCTTCCGCCGCCGACGATCAGCGCCGCGAACTCGTCGCCTCCCAGGCGGGCGGCGGTGTCTCCCGAGCGCACGGATTCGGCCAGCCGCCGGGCGGCCTGGACGAGGAGTTCGTCGCCCGCCTGGTGGCCGATGGTGTCGTTGACCTGTTTGAAGCCGTCGAGGTCGATGAAGAGAACGGCCGTGCCGCGGTCGGTGGCGCGGCGGCCTCCAAGCGCGCGGCCGACCCGCTTGGTGAACAGGGCGCGGTTGGGCAGGTCGGTGAGCGGGTCGTGCTCGGCGTTGTGCTGCAACTGCGCCTGCAGGCGCACCCGTTCGGTGACGTCACGGCTGTTGAGGATGAGGCCGCCGTGATGGCGGTTCACCGTCGACTCCACGTTCAGCCAGGCTCCGGCGCCGGAGCGGAAGCGGCATTCGATACGGGTCGTGGGCTCCTCGATCTGGCTCGCCGCGAGGAAGCGGCGCAGTTCGTGGACGACGCGCCCGAGGTCCTCGGGATGGATGATCGAGGCGAGCTCGCAGCCGACCAGTTCCTCGGCGTCGCGCCCGTAGACCCCGGCGGCGGCCGGGCTGACATATCTGAGGATGCCGTTCGGAGCGGCGATCATGATGACGTCGCTGGAGCCCTGCACCAGGGAGCGGAAGTGGTTCTCCTTCTGCGCCAGCTCCTGGGTGAGGGTGATGTTGTCGAGGAGCATGATGCCCTGGCGCACGACGAGGGCCAGGACGACGGTGCATGCCGTGAACAGGACCACGCGGTCGATGCTGTGGCCGTTCAGGACGTTGTAGAGAATCCCCAGCGTGCAGACGGCGGCGGCCAGATAGGGCGTGAGCGCCGCGAGCGATCCGGAGATGGGGCGGGTGACCTGGTACCGCACGAACGCGGGCCCTCCGTCGTGCTCCCCGCGCCTCGGCCCCACCCAGGGCGCGTACGCGAGCAGCAGCGACCCGGCGAACCAGCCGGCGTCGAGGATCTCCCCCGAGTGGTAACTCGCGTGCAGCAGCGGCGAGGTGAACAAGGCATCGCACATCACGGTCAGGGCGAGCGCGCCGATCGCGGTGTTCACCGCCGTGCGGTTGCCGGGCGAACGGCGGAAGTGCAGCGCGAGCACCATGCTGACCAGCACGATGTCGAGGAGCGGGTACGCGAGGGAGAGCGCGGTACGCGTGACGCTCTGTCCCTCGAACCGCGCGGTGTGCGCGAGGGCGAGGCTCCAGGACAGCGTGATCAGCGAGCCGGCGATGAGCCAGGAGTCGAGCGCGAGACAGACCCAACCGGCCTTGGTGAAGGGCCGCTTGGCGAGGACGAGCAGTCCGACGATGGCGGGCGGCGCGAAGCACAGGAAGAAGAGGTCGGCGAGGCTCGGGGTCGGCACCGGGCGCTGGAGGACGACCTCGTACCAGCCCCACACCGCGTTCCCCAGGGACGCCATGGCGGAGGAGACCGCGAACAGGATCCAGGCCGGTCGAAAGCGGCTGCGCCGGCTGCGTGCGTACGCGAAGTTCGACACGGCGGCGACCGCGGCGGCGGCGCTGAGCCCGAAGTCGCCCATGAACAGGGCGAGCCCGTCGGATCCCCAGCCGAGCACGGACCCCGTGGCGTACCCGGCGCACAGGAGCGCGAGCACGAGCTGTGAGCCGAGGCCGACCCCTCCGCCCTGAAACAGGCGGCGGCTGGTGACCACGGCCCCGGGGGCGCTCACGGGGACACTCCGGTCCGTGCCGCCCCCGTGTCCCGGTGTCCGCGCTCTGCTTGCTGAGGCCTCCGGCGTCCGCCGTTCCTGTGGCGTCCGCCCCTGCGGCTGCCGTGGCAGCCGGGCCGGCTCGTGCGGCCCGGTGCGCGCACGGGTCGTCGCCGGCGGCCCCGCCGCGTCGGATCGTTCGCCCATAGGCCATGCATCGCCCGTCGCCCCCCTCGCAGTCCCGGTCGTCCGCCCCCGGCGCCGAACTATCCACGGCGCTGTCCCAGTCGGGACGATACACCAGACTCGTCACTCAGGGACATAGCCCCTCTACTCTCCGTGACGATCACCGGTAATACGCGCACGGGGCGCATCCGGCCGGGCGCGGAGCGTGTGCGGGGGCGTGCGAAGTCGGGCCGGGAGGCGGCGGATGGGCCTCTTCGGAGCCCGCCCTCAGTCCGTCGTCAGGACGACGTTCTCGAGCGGTTCTCCCGCCGCGAACCGGGTCAGCTGTGCGGCGAGCAGACGCTTGGCCCGCGGCCAGAAGGCGGATGTGGAGCCGCCGACGTGCGGGCTGACGAGTACCCCCGGAGCGTGCCACAACGGGTGCCCCTGGGGCAGGGGTTCAGGATCGGTGACGTCGAGGGCGGCTGCGATCCGGCCGCTCTCCAGTTCGGTCAGGAGCGCCTCGGTGTCGACGACGGCCCCGCGCGCGACGTTCACGAGCAGGGCACCGTCCTTGAGTCGTGCCAGGAAGCCGGCGTCTGCGAGACCCCGCGTCGTCTCGTTGAGCGGCGTCGAAAGGATCACCACGTCCGCGTCCGGGAGCAGGGCGGGCAGTTCGGCGAGCGGGTGCACGGGGCCGCGCGCGGTCGGGCGGGCAGAGCGCGCGACGCGCACGACCCGCGCGCACTCGAAGGGAGCGAGCCGGTCCTCGATGGCGGAGCCGATCGACCCGTACCCGACGATGAGTACGTTCTTGTCGGCGAGCGCCGGATAGAAACCGGACCGCCACTCCTCGCTCTCCTGTCCCCGCACGAAGCCGGGGATGCCCCTCAGGGACGCCAGGATCAGGGCGAGGGTGAGCTCGGCGGTGCTCGCCTCGTGCACACCGCGCGCGTTGCACAACCGCACGCCCGACGGGAGCGACTTCAGGCCTCCCTGTACGTGGTCGATACCGGCGGAGAGCGTCTGCACGGCCCGTACGGACGTCATCTCGGCCATGGGCCGTACGCCCACGTCCGGGCCCTTCATGTAGGGGACCACGTAGAAGGCGCAGTCGGCCGGGTCGGCGGGGAAGTCGGGGCCGCCGTCCCAGAAGCGGTAGTTGAGCCCCTCGGGAAGCCCGGGGACCTCGTCCTCACGGAACGGGAGCCATACGTCGGCGGATACCTCAGCACTCATGGTCAGGAGGCTAATGGGAGGTGGGCTGTGCGCGGCGGGCCGGGTCCCAGAGGTTAGTTTGGGTGCCTCTCGGACACGCAGGGGGAGGCTACTTCCAGGTGGAGCGCAGGACGATCGGGGCGGCAGCGCTCGAGGTGGGCGCGATCGGGCTCGGGTGCATGCCGATGAGCTGGGCGTACACCGGCTCGCGGCAGCGGGGGGAGGAGTCCGTACGCACTGTGCATGCCGCGCTGGACCGGGGGTCGACCCTGCTGGACACGGCGGACATGTACGGGCCGTTCACGAACGAGCTGCTGCTCGGACGGGTCCTGAAGGAGCGCCGCGGCGACGCCTTCGTGTCGACCAAGTGCGGGCTGCTCGTCGGGGAGCAGCACATCGTCGCCAACGGCCGGCCCGGGTATGTGAAGCGGGCCTGCGACGCGTCGCTGCGACGGCTCCAGACGGACACGATCGACCTCTACCAGCTGCACCGCGCCGACCCCGAGGTGCCCGTCGAGGAGACGTGGGGTGCCATGGCGGAGCTCGTCGGCGCGGGAAAGGTGCGGGCGCTCGGGCTGTGCGCGGTGGGGGCGCGGGCGACGCGGCGGGGCAGCGCCGGGCTGCATGCGGGAACGATCCGGCAGCTTGAGCGGGTGCAGCAGGTGTTCCCGGTCAGCGCGGTGGAGGCCGAGCTCTCGGTGTGGTCGCCGGAGGCCCTGGAGACACTGCTGCCGTGGTGCGAGACACGGGGCGTGGGGTTCCTCGCCGCGATGCCTCTGGGCAACGGCTTCCTCACGGGCACGCTGACGCCCGGGCAGGGCTTCGAACCGGACGATCTGCGGGCCCGGCATCCCCGGTTCACCGCGGAGATGATGGCGGCCAACCAGCCGATCGTGGCGGGCCTGCGCCGGATCGCCGCGCGGCACGGGGAAGCGGTGACTCCGGCGCAGGTGGCGCTGGCGTGGGTGCTGGGGCGCGGACGGCACGTGGTGCCGGTGCCGGGTGCCAAGCGGGAGCGCTGGGCGGCGCAGAACGCACAGGCCGCGGAGCTGCGCCTCACCGAGCGTGACGTGGCGGAGATCGGGGAGCTGCCGCGGGCCAGGGGGTCTTGGGACTGAGGCTCGGGGTTGGTGGAGCTGAGGGGGTTCCGGGGCTGGGGCCGTGAGCTCGGCGGGCGGGAGCGGGTTGGTCCGAACGCGTCGGGGTCGATCGGGAACCTGCGGGGTGGCTGCGGTGTATGAACAGTAGAACCGCAGCGCAGAACCGCAGCCCAGTCCGTGGCGTCGAGGGGATCCGATCGTGCAACGTCCAGGTGTGCAGCCCGTGTTGGCCGTGTTGGCCTGCGCCTCGATCCTGTTCACGGCGGGGTGTTCATCGGGGGGCGACGGCCCGTCGGACAGCCGGCACAGCACCTCCCCCGGCTCGTCCGAACCGGGCACCTCCCCTTCCGGGGGCGCGGGGGGCGGCAACGCTCCGGCGGAGGGCTCGGTGAAGGTGGTGCGCACGGTCGCCGAGGGCCTGAATTCCCCGTGGGGCCTGGCCCCGCTGCCGGGCGGCGGTGGCCTGCTGGTGTCCTCGCGGGACGAGGCGACGATCACGCGGGTCGATACGCAGACCGGCAAGAAGACCGAGGTCGGCACCGTGCCCGGGGTGGTCCCCGGCGGAGAGGGCGGACTGCTCGGCCTGGCCCTCTCCCCGTCGTTCGCCTCCGACCACTGGCTCTACGCGTACTTCACCGCGAAGTCCGACAACCGCATCGTACGGATGAGGTACGACGCGAAGAAGCCGGCCGGTGATCAACTGGGCGCGCCCGAGACGGTGTTCACGGGCATCCCGAAAGGCTCGAACCACAACGGCGGGCGCATCGCGTTCGGCCCGGACAAACTGCTCTATGTGGGCACGGGCGAGACGTACGTGAAGAAGTACGCCCAGGACAAGAAATCCCCGGGCGGCAAGATCCTGCGGATGACCCCGGACGGCAAGCCGGCGCCAGGAAACCCCTTCGGTGACTCCGTGGTCTATACGTACGGTCACCGCAATGTCCAGGGGCTCGCCTGGGACAAGGACAAGCGGCTGTGGGCGTCGGAGTTCGGCCAGGACACGTGGGACGAGCTCAATCTGATCGTGCCGGGTGACAACTACGGCTGGCCCGATGTGGAGGGCAAGAGCGGCAAGTCCGGCTTCCACGACCCGGTGGCCGTGTGGCACACGTCCGAGGCGTCACCGAGCGGCATCGCCTACGCGGAGGGCTCGGTCTGGATGGCGGGCCTGAGAGGCGAGCGGCTGTGGCGGATCCCCCTGAAGGGGGCGCAGGTGGCGGCCGACCCACAGTCCTTCCTCATCGACGAGGCGACCGAACACGGCACGTACGGGAGACTGCGGACGGTGGTCGCCGCGGGCGGGAACAAGCTGTGGCTGACGACGAGCAACACGGATTCGAGAGGCACGCCACGAAAGGGCGACGACCGGATTCTGGAGCTGGAGGTGTCCTGAGGGGCGCGGTTCCTGGTCAACGCGGTTCCTGGCAGCGGGGTCCCTGGTCAGCACGGTTCCTGGCGGCGCGGTCCCTGGCGGCGCGGGAGCGGTAGCCCTCAGGTCTCGCCGTCGGAGGGGGCGGTGGGGTCAGGGTGGGGCGCGGAGTCGTGACTCGGGGCGCGGCCGAGGTCGGGCGTCGGGGTCGCGCTCGCCTCGGGGGCCGGCTCGGGCGGTTCCGTCGCCGCCGTATCCGGTCCCTCCGTCGGGTCCGGTGGGGTCTGGTTGGGGATGCGGACCACCACCTTGCCGGAGGTGAGGTCTATGGGGCCGCGGCCCGGGTCGCCGTCATTGAGGTCGACGCGGGTCAGCTCCAGCCGCTTGCGCTCCTCGTTGGTGTGCTTGCGGCCGGGCGAGAACAGCTCCTCGAACATGTTGAACACGGCGCCTCCGGTTGGCCGAAACCTCGTTCCAGCGTACGGCAGCGCGAATTTTCACCCTTCGTGATCAGCCCGTCGCTGCGAACAGCCTCAGTCGGTGAGCCAGAGCGGCTGCCTCGCCGCGGCCGGCGACGCCGAGCTTGGCGAGGATGTTGGAGACATGGACGCTCGCCGTCTTCGGGGAGATGAAGAGCTCCTCGGCGATCTGGCGGTTGCTGCGTCCGGCGGCGACGAGGCGCAGGACATCACGTTCGCGGCTGGTCAGGCCGAGTTCCTCGGCGGGGTCGGCAGGGGTCTCGGGGCGTGGTGCGGCGGGGTTCAGGGTGAGGCGGGCACGCTGCGCGAGCAGGGCGACCGATTCGGTGAGCGGGCGCGCTCCGAGGTGGTCGGCGACGGCTGCGGCGAGCCGCAGCAGTTCCGTGGCCCGTTCCCGCTCGTCGTCGAACGTGGCGGCGGCCGCGAGGAGGGATTCCGCGGCGCGGAAGCGGACGCGGGCGAGGTCGTAGGGGCGGTCGAGCGACTCGAAGGTGGTGAGGGGATGGGACCAGTCGTCAGGGGTGTCGCGGCCTTCGGCGCGCAGGAGTTCGGCACGGAGCCACTGTTCGTGGGCGAGCCACACGGGCATGGGGGTGGCCACGCGCTTGGCGGCCGTGCGGATGCGGTCGACGGCTGCGGCGCGGCCGGGCTCCGCGGCCGGCAGGCCCCGCGCGTCGGCCTCGGCGACGGCGGCCGAGACGAGGAGGGGCCAGGCGTAGCGCTGGTGGCTCGGCGGGATGCCCTCGGCGACGACGCGGGCGAGTTCGGCCCGGGCGTCGAGAAGGCCCTGGGTGCCGCCGGCCGCCGCCGCGATGCCCACGGCGAGGGCGGACAGGGGCAGGGCGTACTGGGGCATCGTGTCGTGGCTGCCGTAGTGGCCACGGGCTGCGGCGAGCTGGGCGGCCGCCTCGGCGTGGTCGCCACGGCCGAGAGCGACGGTCGCGAGACGGGTGGCCGCCGTGCCGCGCGGCTTGGCGCTCAGGGCGGAGGACCGCAGTGCCGTGTCGACGGCGGCGTCGGCCTCGGTCCAGCGGCCCAGGGAGGTGAGGGACTCGGCCATGTTGGTCAGGACCCAGCCCTCCGTGTCGAGGAGGCCGTACCGGCGGCACAGGTCCATGCCCGACTCGGCAACGGCCACGGACTCGAGGGAGCGGCCCGCGCCCTCCAGGACGGAGGCGAGATTGATGTGGACGCGGCCGACCTGCGGGACGAGGCCGATCTCGACGACCCGGTCGCGGACGGCGTACATCTCGGCGAAGCCGCGGTCGATCTCGCCCGCGTCGACGAGGAGGCCGCCGAGAGTGAGTCTGGCGTTCAGCTCGATGTCCTCGGCCTTGACCATGCGGGCGTATTCGACGGCCCGTTCGGCGGCGGCCAGGGTCTCCTCGCCGGGGTTGTGGAGCATGCCCCAGGAGGCGACGTTGGTGAGGACCTCGGCGTGCACCTCGGACGGCGGCAGTCCGCGGACGAGTTCCTGGGCGGTGGCGATCTCGGCCCAGCCGTCGCCGCGGGCGAGGGACGGGACGAGACGGGAGCGCTGGATCCAGAACCAGGCGGCGCGCAGGGGGTCCTGCTCGGCGTCGGAGTCGTCGATGAGGCGCAGGGCGCGCTTGATGATTTTCAGGGCGCGTTCACGTTCGCCGCACAGGCGGCCCGCGACGGCTGCCTCGGCCATCAGGTCGAGATAGCGCAGGGGCGTCGTGGCGGGGTCGCAGCCGCAGGGCGGATAGACCTCGGTGTAGTCGACGGGGCGCAGTGCGGCGCGGATGTCCTCGGGGGCCTCGTCCCAGAGGTTCATCGCCCGCTCCAGGAGCCGCAGTTGCTCGGAGTAGGCGTGCCGACGGCGGGCCTCGACCGACGCGTCGAGGACGGCGGGCAGTGCCTTGGCCGGGTCGTGGGCGTGGTACCAGTAGCTCGCGAGGCGCGTGACGCGTTCGTCGGCGCGGACGAGCGAGGGGTCGGCCTCGAGCGCCTCGGCGTAGCGGCGGCTGAGGCGGGAGCGTTCGCCGGGCAGCAGGTCGTCGCCGACGGCCTCGCGGACCAGGGAGTGGCGGAAGCGGTAGCCGTCCCCGTCAGGGGTGGCGAGCAGGATGTTGGCGCCGACGGCGGCGCGCAGGGCCTCGATCAGTTCGTCCTCGCCGAGCCGGGCGACGGCGGCGAGCAGCGCGTACTCGACGGTGGAGCCGCCCTCGGCGACGATCCTGGCCACGCGCTGAGCGTCGTCGGGAAGGCTCTCGACGCGGACGAGGAGCACGTCGCGCAGCGTCTCGGACAGGCCGGTGCAGCTGCCGTCGCTGGTGGCGACGGCCAGTTCCTCGACGAAGAACGCGTTGCCGTCGGAGCGCTCGAAGATGTCGTCGACCTGGGCCTGTTCGGGCTCGGCCGCGAAGATCCCGGCGATCTGGCGGAACACCTCGTCGCGGCTGAAGCGGTCGAGTTCGAGGCGGGTGACGGTGCGCAGGCGGTCGAGTTCGGCGAGGAGCGGGCGCAGCGGGTGGCGGCGGTGGACGTCGTCGGCGCGGTAGGTGGCCACGATGACGAGGTGGCCGCTGCGCAGCGTACGGAAGAGATAGGACAGGAGGTGGCGGGTGGAGGCGTCGGCCCAGTGGAGGTCCTCCAGGATGACGAGGACGGTGCGGTCAGCGGCGACCCGCTCCAGGAGACGGGCCGTCAGCTCGAAGAGCCGGGCCATGCTCTCCTCGTCGTGGCGTCCGTCGCGTCCGGTCGGCGCCGGGGAGAGTTCGGGCAGGAGCCGCGCGAGTTCGGTCTCCTGTCCGGAGGCCGCCGCGGCGAACTCCTCGGGCAGCAGTCGGCGCAGGGCCCGCAGAGCGGTCGAGAAGGGGGCGAACGGAAGCCCGTCCGCACCGATCTCGACGCAGCCGCCGAGCGCGACGACGGCGCCCTCGCGGCGTGCGGCGAGCGCGAACTCCTCGACGAGACGGGTCTTGCCGACCCCCGCCTCCCCGCCGAGCAGCATGGCCTGCGGCTCCCCCGTGGTGGCACGGGCGAGCGCCTTGTTGAGTACGCCCAGTTCGCCGGCGCGACCGACGAACACCGGGCTGACGCACCTGGTCTCCACAGGGGGGAGCATCGCACAGGGGTCCGACACCGCGGCACCCGTTATCTCCGCGGGCGGAGTCGGGCGCGGGGCAGTTGCGTCGATATGCCTGTCGGCCGCGTTGAAGTCGGTATGCCTGTCGGCCGCGTTGAAGTCGGTATGCCTGTCGGCCGCGTTGAAGTGGAAAGGGAGGACCACACCCGTGTGGCCCTCCCCCGGCTCCGCCTTCATCGTCAGGCCGCGCGTGCGAAACGGGAGCGGCCTGAGCGCGGACTGTTCACCCGCCCCTCCGTGTCCTGGCCGGCAGAGGCGGCGCGGCGCTCCGCGCGCCGGTTGCGCCGGGCTTCGCGGGCCTCGCGGACCAGGCGGTTGTGCTCGGCCTGGCGGACCAGTTCGGCGGCGCGGATCTGGTGGATCTCGTACTCGTACATCTGGTGCTCCCCGGTGGCGAGTGGGTTTCGGCTTCGCTTTCTGCGATGCCTCAACACTCGTCTCCCAGGGGGGTCCGCCACATCGGGAGAGTGCCGCATGTTCCGGGTGCGGGGTGCCTTAGACGTGACTCTGAGGTCCTCAGAGGTCCTCAGGGGTCCTCGGACCGGCCTGAGGCGGCTCTGAGGTACCCCCGAGGAACGGGTCAGGAAGAGGCCGAAGGGAGCGCCATCAGGATGTCGGTGTACTTCGCCACGGCGAGAAGGAGACCGAGGATGCCGAGGGAGACGCCCGCCCAGGCGACCGACTTGATCCACACGGCCTGCGGCTTGCCCGGGGCGCCGAACGCGGGCCTGGCCAGGACGACCGCGCCGACGATCAGCGCGAGGAGCGCGAAGATTCCGCCGACCAGGGCGGTGGCGTGCCACGCGTCGCCGTAGACCTCGGAGACCTGCTTGGCGACGCTCGCGCTCTGCGAGGTCTGGAGCTGGCCGATCAGGGACTCGCGGGCCGAGGCGACGGTCGCGACCCAGCTGCCGCTGAGCGCGACGACGCCGAGTGCGGCGGAGACGACGGCGCCGGCGCCCTGCCCCGCACCGGAGGAGTCCTCCACGGGCGCGGCGGTCGCGAACAGCTCGTCGTCGAGATCAGCGTCTGTGTCCCCGTCAGTGCCCTCGGCCGCCTCTACGGCAGCGGTGGCTTCAGCCTCCTTGGTGACCTCAATGTCCTCAGGGGTCTCGGAAGCAGCCTCAGCGGCCTCGGCGGTGGTGGCCTCAGCGGTCTCGGCCGTCTCGTCATCAGTCTTCGTAACCATGCTCCGCACCGTACGGACGGAGTCTGAGAGCTCTCTTAACGAGCTGAGTCCGGGCTGAGACCGGGCTGTGCCGGGCCTGTGTGCGGCGGGGGCACTCGCCCGATCAGGCGCACAGCAGTGCACATCGATAGAATTCGGACATGGCAGAGCGGCCAGTCTCGCCGACCGCTCCCGAGCTTGTGCTCGAAACCGAATCCGGACCCACGGTGATGAGCCCGAGCCGGGACTACCACGTCGGCCGCGACCCCCTGAGCGACATCGTCCTCGACGACGTCCGCGTCTCGTGGCACCACGCGGTCCTCCGGCCCGTCGGCGGCCACTGGTCCGTGGAGGACAAGGACAGTACGAACGGGACGTACACCGACGGCAGGCGCGTCCACGAGTCGGGGGTGGGGCCCGGCACGGTCATCCGGTTCGGTCACCCCGCGGACGGACCGCGGGTCGTGCTGGTCGGCCACGAACCACCGCCGCCGGCCAAGCCCGTGACGGAACACCTGGCGGATCACGTACCGGACCGTATCCCGGACCACGTACTGGATTCGGTGGCAGCGGCGCCCCGCGCCGCCGAACGGCCCTCGTCCGTCTCCATGCCGGGCGCGACCGGCACGTTCCGGCAGCCGACGACGGTGCGGCCGCTGCCCGCCCGCACCGTGCGCATCGGCCGCAACGCCGACAACGACCTCGTCGTGGACGACCTGATCGTCTCCCGGCGCCACGCGGAGCTGCGGGCCCAGCCCGACGGCACGTACGAGATCGTGGACCTCGGCTCGCACAACGGCACCTACCTCAACGGCGCGCCGGTCTCCCGCGCCCGGGTCTCGCCCGGGGACATCGTGGGCATCGGCCACTCCGCGTTCTGCCTGGTCGGCGACACGCTGCAGGAGTTCGTCGACACCGGCGAGGTCTCGCTCGACGTCCAGGGCCTTGCGGTCACCGTGGACCGGGGCCGCAAGACCCTGCTGGATCACGTCTCGTTCCCGGTCGGCGAGAAGTGTCTGCTCGGCGTCGTGGGCCCGAGCGGCGCGGGCAAGTCCACACTGCTCAACGCGCTGACCGGGCTGCGCCCCGCCGACGAGGGCACGGTCCTCTACGACGGCCGCGACCTGTACCGCGACTACGCCGAGCTGCGCCAGCGCATCGGGCTCGTGCCGCAGGACGACATCCTGCACTCCCAGCTGACCGTGCGCCGGGCCCTCGGTTACGCGGCCGAACTCCGCTTCCCGCAGGACACCGCACGGTCCGAGCGGCGCGACCGCGTCGACGAGGTCGTCCGCGAGCTGGGCCTCGCACAGCGGGCAGCCCAGCCCATCCACAGCCTCTCCGGCGGTCAGCGCAAGCGCGTGAGCGTAGCCCTCGAACTGCTCACGAAGCCGTCACTGCTCTTCCTCGACGAGCCGACGTCCGGGCTGGACCCGGGCATGGACCGCTCGGTGATGAACATGCTGCGCGGCCTCGCCGACGACGGGCGGACCGTCATCGTCGTCACCCACAGCGTCCTCAGTCTGGAGGTGTGCGACCGGCTGCTGGTCCTCGCACCCGGAGGGAAGATCGCGTTCTACGGGCCGCCGGGGGACGCGCTCGGGTTCTTCGGTTTCGAGGAGTGGCCGGAGGCGTTCGAGGCCTTCGAGAACGACCGGGACCGCAGCTGGGCGGAGGACTACAACGCGTCCCTGTTCCACCGTCAGTACATCGTGAACTCGACGGCGCAGCCCCGGCTGCCGAACGCTCCGTCGGCGGAGGTGGCCCCGCCGCCGAGGACGCGGAGCTGGGGCGCGCAGCTGCGGACGCTCGTACGCCGGTACGCGGCCGCGCTCAGCGCCGACCGGACGTTCCTCGCCATCATGATCGCGCTGCCGTTCGTGATGGGTGCGATGGTGCGTGCGCTGGCCGGCAGCCGCCTCACCCAGGAGTCCGCGATGAACGCGCTGCTCCTCCTGTGTGTGGGCGGTGTACTCACGGGCGCCGCCAACGCCGTGCGCGAGCTGGTGAAGGAGCGGGTGATCTACCAGCGGGAACGTGCCGTCGGGCTCTCCAGATCCGCGTATCTGATGTCCAAGGTCGTCGTCCTCGGCACCATCACGGTGCTCCAGGCCGTCGTCCTGACGCTGGTCGGGCTCGTCGGTGTCGATCTCAACGCGCCGGGCGGCATGGGGGTGCTGATGCCTCCGCTGGTGGAGATCACGCTGACCGTGGCCCTCCTGTCGTTCACGGCGATGATGCTCGGACTGCTCGTGTCCGCCCTGGTGCGCAAGGAGGAGGTCACCATGCCGCTCCTGGTGCTCATCGCGATCATCCAGGTCGTGTTCTGCGGTGCGCTGCTCAAGCTGCACGGGGTGCCCGGAATCGAGCAGTTGTCGTGGCTGGTCCCCTCGCGCTGGGCGCTGGGAGCGATGGCGGGCACGGTCGGCCTGTCCCGGATCGTGCGGGGCGAGCTGACCAGCGACCCCCTGTTCGAACACTCCACCGGGGTGTGGCTGCTCAACATGGGGATGCTGGTCGTGCTCTCGGTCGTCTTCGGAATCGCCGTCGCGCGGCTGCTGCGCCGGCACGAGCCCGCGATCATGCGGAAGTAGCGGAAAGACAGCGGAGAGGCGCCCATGGCGACACCGGAGTTCCGCCCCACCCATGTCGTGCCCCCGGACGGGATGCCCGCCTGGGAGGAGCCGGACGTCTCCCGGCCCACGCAGCCGCTCGACCCGCTGCTCCCGGTCGAACTGGTCGACCGGCGCGCGGACTGGGGCCGGATCGTGTGCGCCAACGGCTGGTCGGCGTGGGTCGACGGGCGCCTGCTCGTCGCTGTGCCGCGCGACCCGCCGGAGGCCGGAAAACCCATGGCCCGCACGGCGGATCCGCAGCCGCTGATGGTGCGCGTCGCGGAGGCGGCGAGCCAGTACCGGCGCGCCGCGCAGGAACTGGCCGAGGGGCGCATCGACGGGGAGACGTTCCGGCACCGCACGCAGGGACTGCGGGTCGGGATGGTCGTCGACGGCGAGGCGGTGTGGCTGTACGACGCCGAGCACGAGCGTTGGGCGTACTGCGACGGCACGCAGCTGAGTACGTACGCGGCGGGGGCGGGACCGGGGCGGCCGAGCGGGGCGACGTCGGCGCCGGCGCGGGCCGCGGATCCGGAACCCACGCGCGTCGTGGACCCGGCGGAGGCCGCCGGCTCGGGGCCGGCCGGGAACGTCGCCAGCACCGGCCCGGACGGCGGCACGACCGACTCCGGCCCGCGCGAGAACGCCACCGAAGCACCCCCGGCCCCCAACCCGACCCCCACCCCCGCCCGCGCCCCGGCCCCGCACCCACACGCCGCCGAGCCGACCCGGATCGTGGACCCGAAAGAGATCGAGGACCCGAAAGAGATGAACCGCCACGACCCCGCCGAACGCGAGCGCAGTGCCCGCACGCCGGGTGAGCCGTGATGGCGGACGATCCGCAGCTGCCCGTCGGCCGGCCCTCCGATCTGCTCGGGCGGCAGATCGCCGGATACCGCGTGGAGAGCGAGATCGGCCGGGGCGGCATGGCGGTCGTCTACCGGGCCTTGGATCTACGCCTCGACCGCACGGTCGCGCTCAAGCTGCTCGCCCCCGAACTCGCCCGTAACGACACCTTCCGCCGACGGTTCACGCACGAGTCGCGCGTCGCCGCCGCGATCGACCATCCCCACATCGTGCCGGTCTTCGAGGCCGGCGAGACCGAGGGCATCCTCTACATCGCCATGCGCTTCGTGGCGGGCCAGGACCTGCGCGCGCTCATCGACCGCGAGGGGCCGCTGCCCGTGGGGACGGCCGTACGGATCGCCTCGCAGGTCGCGTCCGCGCTCGACGCCGCCCATGACCACGACCTGGTGCACCGGGACGTGAAGCCCGGCAACATCCTCGTCGCGGCGGGAACGGACAGCGACCACCCCGAGCACGTCTACCTCACTGACTTCGGCCTGACGAAGAAGTCGCTTTCGCTGACCGGATTCACGTCCGTGGGCCAGTTCGTCGGCACGCTCGACTATGTGGCGCCCGAGCAGATCTCCGGCCGCCCGGTCGACGGCAGGTGCGACGTCTACAGCCTCGCCTGCGTCGTCCAGGAGACCCTGACCGGTCTGCCGCCGTTCCAGCGCGACGATGACATGGCGCTGCTGTGGGCCCACCAGTTCGACGCGCCCCCGCCGCCGACCGGGCTGCGCCCCGAACTCCCGGCGGCGATGAACGACGTACTGGCCAAGGCGCTGGCCAAGAGCCCGGACGACCGCTACGACTCGTGCCTCCAGTTCGTGGCGGCCCTGCGCGCGGCGGCGCGCCGCGGCGTCCGGGACAGCCACCCTCCGACCCAGGTGGACGGCCGCGTCAGCACGTGGTCCCCGACGGCCGAACCCCCGCCCGCCCCGCCGCGATGGGCGCTGCCGGTCTTCACGGGCCTCGCGCACTAGCCGCACGGCTCAACTCCGGTCCGGCTTCGGCGTCTCCACCTCCCCGCGCCGGTGGAGCCGGGACGCGAGGAGGCCGCCGAGGAACCCGGTGACCAGACCCCACAGGACCGCGAGGCCGAGCGCCGTCCACAGTTCCGGGCGCAGCGTCACCTCGCCGGCGAGCGCGCCGCCGATGTCGCCGATGCCGAGGAGCGACAGGCCGTAGTGCGCGGAGATACGGGCGAGAAGGCAGATGACGAGCACGGTCAGGACAAGGGCCACCGCCATGTGGAGGGCGTGCTGGCAGGCCCGCATCCGGGCGGGTGACCGCAGCGCCATGCAGAACGCGGCCGCCAGCGTCAGAATCGCGGCCACCACGACCGACCACCAGATCCGGCCGTCCTGTTCGGCGAGCGTGCAGACGTTGACCGTGGAGATGTCGGGCGTACGGAGCACGACGTCGAGGATGTGCGGCACGGGTAGGCCGAACGGGCCGTCGACCTTGCCGTCCCAGGACGCGCCGAGGCCGATGGTGTAGGCGAACCAGACGAGGTTGGGCAGACCGAGGAGGAGCACGGCGAATGTCTCGGCCGCGTGGCCACGGGTCGCGGCGACCACCAGCCCGATGACGACGCCCAGGGCCACGTACACGAGCAGCAGCGCGACCATCGCGTAGGCGGCAGGGCGCACCGACTCCTGGAAGCGGACGAGGCGGGCGGGGAGCGGGGCGCCGCGCGACACGAGGACGGCGAGGATCATGACGCCCGCGAGCCACAGCAGGCCGAAGAGCAGGGTGAGCGCCATGTCCGTCCGGAATCCGACCTCGGGTGCGCCGTCCAGGACGCCCTCGATGATGCCGCCGGTCGGGTCGGTGACGGGGATGGCGAAGTCCTTCCTGGCCAGGAGCGAGAGGACGATGAGCGCCACCACCCACGGCACGGCCACCCGCCCGGCCCAGCCGAGGAGTTCGCCGCTGCTCGCGATGGCCCGGTGGCGCAGGGGCCGCAGGAAGCCCGCGGCGATCACCAGTGCTCCGGCGAGGGTCACGGAGAGGGGCAGGACCGAGATGTCGGCGTGCGTCTGGGCGAGTTCTCCGGCGTTTCCGGCCAGGTCGACGGAGCCGCCGGCCGCCATCACCACTACGGCGGCGACCACTCGGGGGAAGGCGCTGCCGGGAAGGTCGGTCGCGCCCGCCGCCCACAGACCGAGGGCGGCCGTGACCACCATGGCCACGAGCCCGGCGAGCACGGCCACGAGGGCCGCGGCCCAGCCGTGTTTCGCGCTGCGCCTGGTGCCGGACCGCCTGTCTGATGCCTGTTCACTCACGGGGCCACGCTAGGCAGGCGCCCGGCGGTCCGCCCCTCGGGAGGGCCGACCGCGTCGCCTCGCGGACCGTACGGGTTCGGCTTGCGAGCCGTGCAAGTACGGAGCACACAATGTGGAGGTGACAGGACAAAGGGGACTGGACCGCCGGATCGAGAGGCAGGCCCTCCCCCGGCCCGCCCCATGCCTCCTACGGTGAGAAGAAGCGCCCGTGAGTGACCGACCGACGGAGCCCGGCCGCCCTACCGGCCCCCCATCCGGCCCACTCTCGGGCCCGACCCAGCCTGCGGCGCCCGTACCCCCGCCGCCGCCCGAGCACCCCTCGGAACCGCCGTCCGGCGAAGGCACGGGCTCCGGCCTCGGTTCCGGCTCTGGTTCCGGCTCCGGTTCTGGCTCCGGCGGCACGGGCGGCGGCCCCGGCGGCCCACCGCCCCCGGGCGACACCCCACCCCCGCACCGCCCGCACCCCGACCGTCCCTGGTGGCGGTTCACACCCAAGAAGCTCGCCGGGATCGGCGCTTTGATCGTCGCCGCTGTCGCCCTCGCCATCGTCCTCAGCAGCTCCGGCGGCGACGGTGGCGGCGGCGGAACCGCGGCCGGTGACGAACTCTTCCTCCAGAGCGCCGACTCGTCCGGCCCCGATCCGTTCACCGAGTCGAGCACCCGCAAGGGCGCCACCGCGACGACGCCCACCGCGCTGCCGAGCGCGTCCGGGGAGACCTCTTCACAGAACGCGAACGTGGTCCGGGGCGTCGAGGGTTCCGCCCCCGGTCTGTACGGCGGCACCCGCAACGTCTCCAGCTGCGACGTGGAGAAGCAGGTCCGCGCGCTGGGTGCGGAGCCGGACAAGAACAAGGCGTTCGCCTCGGTACTCGGCATCGATCCGTCGGGTGTCCCCGCCTATCTGCGCTCGCTGACGCCGGTTCAGCTCCGCCTCGACACCCGGGTCACGAATCACGGCTTCCGCGGCGGCGCCCCGACGAAGTTCCAGTCCGTGCTCCAGTCGGGCACGGCCGTGCTCGTGAACGACCGCGGCGAGCCCCGCGTGCGGTGCTCGTGCGGGAATCCGCTGCTCGCGCCGGTGCCTCTGCAGGGCTCGGTGAAGCGTCAGGGCACGGCCTGGTCCGGGTACAAGTCGTCGGACGTGGTGGTCGTTTCGCCGGCGCCGCAGCCGGTGAGCCGTTTCGTGATGTACGACCCGCAGACCAAGGGCTGGTTCACCCGAACCGCGGGCAGCACGGGCGGCAGCGACCAGAAGACGACGGCGCGCACCCCACCCGGGGTCTCCTCCCCGGAAGCCTCGGCCTCCTCGACAACCCCGTCGTCCGAGACCTCTCGGTCCACCGAGCCGTCCCCGTCGTCCGCGTCTTCACAGCCACCGTCGTCCAAGGCCCCCGAAAAGCCGTCGGCCCCGCCGTCGAGCGCGGAGTCCGCCGCCCCCGAGTCACCCGCCTCACAACCGGCGGGCTGAGGCCCTCGGTTCGGACGCCTCAGATACGCGTGCCAGACCCCGCGAGCCCAGCCTGATCCGAACGAGAGGCCCTGGCTGCGGCCCGGCCCGGACAGACGGCCTAACGCGCGCGCCACTCCGGCGCGAGCACCGACCACACCTCGAGATCCTGCTTGACGCCCTGGCGCGAGCCCGCCTCGCGCAGCACCCCGTCGCGCCGCATGCCGAGCCGCCGCGCCACGTTCAGGCTGGGCTCGTTCGCGGAGGAGGCGACCCACTCCACGCGGTGGATGCCGCGTTCGAGGACCGCCCAGTCGATCAGGACGCGCGCGCCGCGCGTGACGAGGCCGCGTCCGGCGGCGGCGGGCTCGAGCCAGCAGCCGATCTCGCAGTTGCCGCCCTGCGCGTCGAAGATCCGGAAGAGCAGGCCGCCGACGAGCGTCCCGTCCAGCCAGAGCCCGTGCAGGCTCCCGCTGTCGGCGGCGCGCTTGTCGGCGTAGGACCTGAGCAGGTCCCGGGCGGAGTCGACGTCCTTGACGTTCGAGCCGAACCCGATGTGCTGCCCGATGAACTCGCGCCCGCGGTCCAGATGGGCGAGGAACTGCTCGGCGTGCCACGTCTCGAGCGGCCGCAGCTCCGCGCCGTCGTCACCCAGGGAGATCGTGTACATCGCGTTCGCGCTCCTCGGCTTCGGCCTTCGCCAGTACGTCCAGCAGCGCGCCGTCCTCGGTCGGGCGCTGTGCAGGCATACTCGCATGCGCCTCGCCGCACTCGGGCGGCTCGATGCTGATGCGGGGCAGCCGGCGGTCGAGCCACTTCGGCAGCCACCAGTTGGCGCCGCCGAGCATGTGCATCAGGGCGGGCACGAGGAGCGTGCGCAGGACGAACGCGTCGAGGGCGACGGCGGCGGCCAGGGCGATGCCGAACATCGCGATGACGCGGTCGCCGCTGAGGACGAAGGCCAGGAAGACCGAAATCATGATCACGGCCGCGGAGTTGATGACGCGGCTGGTCTCGGCGAGCCCGACGCGGACGGCCCGCCGGTTGTCGCGGGTCTCCAGCCACTCCTCGTACATGCGGCTGACCAGGAACACCTGGTAGTCCATGGAGAGTCCGAACAGGACCGACACCATGATCACGGGGAGGAAGGGCTCGATCGGGCCCGCTCTGCCGAGGCCGAGCATCTCGCTGCCCCAGCCCCACTGGAAGATCGCGACGACGACGCCGAAGGCGCTGGCGACGGCCGCGACGTTCATCGCGGCGGCCTTGAGGGGGATGCCGATCGAGCGGAAGGCCAGGAGCAGCAGGACGCAGCCGAGCCCGATGACGACGCCCACGAACAGCGGCAGTTTGCCGACGATGACGTCGGCGAAGTCGTCGTAGCTGGCGGTCACTCCGCCGAGCTGCACGTCGAGGGACGTGCCCTTCTCGGCCGCGGGGATGACGTCACTGCGCAGTCGGTCGACGAGCTCGCTGGTCCTCTGGGACTGCGGCGCGGACTTCGGTACGACGGTCAGGAAGGCGGCGGTGCCGCTGCCGTTGTACGTCGCCGGGGTCACCGATGAGACGCCCTCGGCGGAGCCGATCAGGGACTCCAGGCGGCTCACGGCGACCTGGTCGCCGGCGCCGTCTATGGGTGTGACAAGGGTCAGCGGCCCGTTCACGCCGGGCCCGAATCCGTCGGCCAGGAGGTCGTAGGCCTGCCTGGTCGTGGACGACGACGCGTTGTTGCCCTGGTCGGACGTGCCCAGGTGCAGGAAGAGCGTGGGCACCGAGAGCACCGTGATCACGCCGAGCGCGAGGGCGCCGAGGAGCCGGGGGTGCCGCTCCACGAAGACGGCCCAGCGGGCGGCGAACCCGGTCGGCCGCTCCGGCTCGGGCCCGTGTTCGGCGAGTCTGCGCCGCTGGCGCCTGCTGAGCGCGCGCATGCCGATGAACGACAGGAGCGCGGGCAGCAGTGTGACGGACGCGGCGACGGTGAGGAGCACGGTCAGGGAGGCGGCGATCGCGACGCCGTTGAGGAAGCTGAGGCGCAGGATCAGCATGCCGAGGAGCGCGATGCAGACGGTGGCGCCGGCGAAGACGACCGCGCGCCCGGTGGTGGCGACGGCGCGCTCCGCGGCCTCGTTCACGGGCAGGCCCTGTTTCAGGCCGCGCCGGTGCCGGGTCACGATGAACAGCGCGTAGTCGATGCCGACGCCGAGGCCGACGAGCATGCCGAGCATCGGGGCGAAGTCGGCGACGGTCATCACATGGCCGAGGAGCACGATGCCGGAGGCTGCGGTGCCCACGCTGACCAGGGCCGTGGCGATGGGCAGGGCGCTGGCCGCGAGGGAGCCGAAGGCGAGCAGGAGGACGACGGCGGCGACCACGACGCCGACGATCTCGGCGGCATGTCCCTGGGCGGACTCGGTCAGGGCGACGGCGCTGCCGCCGAGTTCGACCCGCAGTCCGTCGGGGGCGTTCTTCTCGGCGGCCTTGGCCGTGTCCACGAGGCGCTGGGCGTCCGCCTTCGCGATGTCGCCGGACTGCTGGTCGAAGGTGACCGTGGCGTAGGCGGTGCGTCCGTCGGCGCTTATCCGACTCGTGCCCTGCTGCTCGTACGGGCCGGTGACCGCGGCGATGCCGGGCAGGTGCTCGATCCTGTCGAGCGTGCGGGTCATGCGCTCTTTGACGTCGGCGGCGCGGACCATGCTGCCGTCCGTGTGCCAGACGACGGTGTCGCTGTCGCCACCGAGGCCGGGGAAACCGTCGTTGAGGAGCTGGGTGGCGCGCCCCGACTCGGTGCCCGGTGCCTCGTAGTCGTTCGAGTACGAGGAGCCCGCGACGGCCGCCGCGGCGCTCGTGGCACCGAGGGCGAGGAGCCAGAGCAGGACGACTACGAGTCGGTGCCGTGCACACCATCGTGCGAGAGCTGCCACGGACGTGCTCCCAGGGTTTGTGGATCTTCACCGGGAACAGCCCGCAAAGACACATGAGCAATGGCAAGCCACTCTTACAGCAAGAAGTGATCCTTTGTCGCTTTCGTGGCCTTAGTCACAAGATCGCGCGGGAATTCATGGTCACCTTCCGGTCCGATGACGCTGCTCGCCTTCTGTGACCCGTCAGCCGAGGAATTGAAGTCCCGCCCAGAGCGTCACCGTTGACACGACGAGCGTCGCCGGGACCGTGAGCACGCCGAGTCGCGTGAAGTCACCGAGCCCGGGATACACATCGTGGGCGTGGACGATGCGTCGCCACAGGAGCGTGGCCAGTGAGCCCACATAGGTGAGGTTGGGGCCGAGATTGACGCCGATGAGGACGGCGAGGACCGGCCCGGGACCCGCGGGTCCCGCCACGGGGAGCAGCGCGAGAACGGCCGGAAGGTTGTTGATCAGGTTGGCGAGCAGGGCCGCGACGCCGGCGACGGCGAGCAGCGCGGGCAGCGACGAGCCCTCGGGCAGCAGCCGGTCGATGCCGTCCCCGAGCCCGTTGTCGACGACCGCCTTGACCACGATCCCGAGCGCGAGAACGAAGAGGCAGAAGTACGGGTGCGCCGACTTCACCAGGGCGAGCGGGGTCGTGCGCCGCTGCCCGAGCGCCCGTGCCGCGAGGACGGCCGTGCCGACGATCGCCGCCCACAGCGGGTCGATCCCGGCGAACGAGGTGACGACGAAGCCCACGAGGGTCAGGGCAAGGACGGTGAGGGTGAACACCGGCACGCCCGGCGGCTCCTCCGCGTCCGGCTCGTGCGCGGGCGCCGCCAGATCATCGGCGAAGTACCGCCGGAACACCACGTACTCGACGGCGATCGCGCCCAGCCACGGCAGAGCCATGAGCCCCGCGAACCGGGCGAAGGTGAGTCCGCTCGCGGTGAAGGCGAGCAGGTTGGTGAGGTTCGAGACCGGCAGGAGCAGCGAGGCGGAGTTGGCGAGGTGGGCGCTCGCGTAGACGTGCGGGCGCGGCCTCGCGCCGATCCGGCGGGCCGTGGCGAGGACGACCGGCGTGAGCAGCACGACGGTGGCGTCGAGGCTCAGTACGGCCGTGATCACGGCTGCCGCGGCGAAGACCCCGCCGAGCATGCGGCGTGGACTGCCCTTGCAGGCCCGCGCGATCGCGTCGCCCGCGGCCTTGAACAGGCCCTCGTCGGCGCACAGCTGCGCCAGGACCAGGACGGCGGCGAGGAATCCGACGACCGGCAGCAGCTCCCGCGTCTCGGCCCACGCGTGCGCGGGCGACACGGCGCCGACCGCCACGACGATCGCCGCCGCGGGCACGGCGACGACGGCTTCCGGCAACTGCCGGGGACGCACCACGGCGAAGCCGAGAATGAGCAGGAGGAGGGTGACGGAGAGGAGTTCGGCGGGGATGGTGCTCAACGTGCGGCTCCAAGAATTCGTACCCCCAAGGCAAACGCCGGTCGGGCATCTCTACCCGGCCGGCGCTTGAGGTCACAGGGACCGCGGGGTGCGGGGGCGGACCCCCGCAAGAACCGCCTCAGCCCTCGGAGACGCCCAGCTTCTCCAGGATCAGTTCCTTGACGCGCGCCGCGTCGGCCTGACCCCGGGTCGCCTTCATGACGGCACCCACGAGCGCGCCGACGGCGGCGACCTTGCCTCCACGGATCTTGTCGGCGATCCCGGCGTTGCCCGCGATGGCCTCGTCGACGGCCGCGCCGAGCGCGCCCTCGTCCGAGACGACCTTCAGGCCGCGCTTCTCGACGACCGTGTCCGGGTCGCCCTCGCCCGCGAGGACAGCCTCGATGACCTGGCGCGCCAGCTTGTCGTTGAGGTCGCCGGCGGAGACGAGCGCCGCCACCCGGGCCACCTGGGCCGGGGTGATGGGCAGCTCGTCGAGCGCCCTGCCCGACTCGTTGGCGTTACGGGCGAGTTCGCCCATCCACCACTTGCGGGCGGAGACGGAGTCGGCGCCGGCCTCGATCGTGGCGACGATCGGGTCGACCGCGCCCGCGTTGAGGATCGACTGCATGTCGTGCTCGGAGACGCCCCACTCCTCGCGCAGCCGGTTGCGGCGCACACGAGGCATCTCGGGCAGCTCCGAACGCAGCTCCTCCACCCAGGCGCGGGCTGGCGCCACCGGCACCAGGTCCGGCTCGGGGAAGTAGCGGTAGTCCTCGGCGTTGTCCTTGATGCGGCCCGACGTGGTGGAGCCGTCCTCCTCGTGGAAGTGACGGGTCTCCTGCACGATCGTGCCGCCGGACGACAGGACGGCGGCGTGGCGCTGGATCTCGTAACGGGCGGCGCGCTCGACGGAACGCAGCGAGTTGACGTTCTTCGTCTCCGAGCGGGTGCCGAAGGGCGCCTCGGGGCCGGTGCGCAGCGACAGGTTCACGTCGCAGCGCATCTGGCCCTTGTCCATGCGGGCCTCGGAGACGTCGAGCGCCTTGATGACCTCGCGCAGCTCGGCGACGTACGCCTTCGCGACCTCCGGCGCACGCTCCCCGGCGCCCTCGATCGGCTTGGTGACGATCTCGATGAGGGGGATGCCGGCGCGGTTGTAGTCGAGCAGGGAGTGCGAGGCGCCGTGGATACGGCCCGTCGCGCCACCGACGTGCAGCGACTTGCCGGTGTCCTCCTCCATGTGGGCGCGCTCGATCTCCACGCGGAAGATCTCGCCGTCCTCCAGCTGTACGTCGAGGTAGCCGTTGAAGGCGATGGGCTCGTCGTACTGGGAGGTCTGGAAGTTCTTCGGCATGTCCGGATAGAAGTAGTTCTTCCGGGCGAAGCGGCACCAGTCGGCGATCTCGCAGTTGAGCGCGAGGCCGATCTTGATGGCCGACTCGACGCCGATCGCGTTGACGACCGGGAGTGAGCCGGGCAGGCCGAGACAGGTGGGGCAGGTCTGCGAGTTGGGCTCGGCGCCCAGCTCGGTGGAGCACCCGCAGAACATCTTCGTCTTCGTACCCAGCTCGACATGGACCTCGAGGCCCATGACGGGGTCGTACGTCGCGAGTGCCGCGTCGTACGACATCAGTTCAGTGACGGTCACGGTGAGACTTTCCCTCTCAGCCCAGCAGGACGTCGTCGTCGCCCAGGCGCTTCAGCTCCCGGTACAGGATCGCCAGGCCGGTAACGATGGCGGCGGCGGACACCGCGGCGTCGATCAGCCGCAGCATGTCGTTGTCGTTACGAGCCATCCTGGCCTGCTTGGCGACGCTGATCGCGCCGAATGCGGTGGTCGCGATCGATACGTATGCGCCGGTCTTGGACTTCTTGAAGTTCTTGGCCTTCTTTGCCATGGCACTCACAGCGACGGAGCCTCCTCGAGCAGCGGGTGGCCCCACTTTTCCACGAAGGCGGCCTCGACTGCAGCGCCGACCTTGTACAGGCGGTCGTCCTTCATGGCGGGGGCGATGATCTGCAGCCCGACCGGGAGGCCGTCCTCCGGCGCGAGGCCGCACGGCAGGGACATGGCGGCGTTGCCCGCCATGTTGGTCGGGATCGTGCACACGTCGGCCAGGTACATCGCCATCGGGTCGTCGGCGCGCTCGCCGATCGGGAAGGCGGTGGTGGGCGTCGTCGGCGAGACGATCACGTCGACCTGCTCGAAGGCCCGCTCGAACTCCTGGGTGATCAGGGTGCGGACCTTCTGGGCGCTGCCGTAGTACGCGTCGTAGTAGCCGGAGCTGAGCGCGTACGTGCCGAGGATGACGCGGCGCTTGACCTCGTCGCCGAAGCCGGCCTCACGGGTGAGGGCGGTGACGTCCTCGGCCGACTTCGTGCCGTCGTCGCCGACCCGCAGGCCGTAGCGCATGGCGTCGAAGCGGGCCAGGTTGGACGAGCACTCGGACGGCGCGATCAGGTAGTACGCCGACAGGGCCAGGTCGAAGGTCGGGCAGTCCAGCTCGACGATCTCGGCGCCGAGCGACTTGAGCAGCTCGACCGACTCGTTGAAGCGCTGGACGACACCGGCCTGGTAGCCCTCGCCGGAGAACTGCTTGACGACGCCGACGCGCATGCCCCGGACCGAGCCGTTGCGGGCGGCCTCGACGACCGGCGGGACCGGCGCGTCGATGGACGTCGAGTCGAGCGGGTCGTGGCCGGCGATGACCTCGTGCAGGAGCGCCGCGTCCAGGACCGTACGGGCACAGGGGCCGCCCTGGTCGAGGGAGCTGGAGAACGCGACCATGCCGAAGCGCGAGACGCCGCCGTAGGTCGGCTTGACGCCGACGGTGCCGGTGACGGCCGCGGGCTGGCGGATCGAACCGCCGGTGTCCGTGCCGATGGCGAGCGGGGCCTCGTAGGCGGCGAGGGCCGCGGAGGAGCCGCCGCCGGAGCCGCCGGGGATGCGGGTGAGGTCCCACGGGTTGCCGGTCGGGCCGTAGGCGCTGTTCTCGGTGGAGGACCCCATGGCGAACTCGTCCATGTTGGTCTTGCCGAGGATGACGACGTCGGCTTCCTTGAGCTTGCGCGTCAGGGTGGCGTCGTACGGCGGGATCCAGCCTTCGAGGATCTTCGAACCGACCGTGGTCGGGATGCCCTCGGTGGTGAAGATGTCCTTCAGCGCGAGCGGTACGCCGGCCAGCGGGCCGAGCTTCTCGCCCGCGGCGCGCTTGGCGTCGACGGCGCGGGCCTGCGCGAGCGCGCCCTCACGGTCGACGTGCAGGAAGGCGTGCACCTTCTCGTCGACGGCCTCGATCCGCGCCAAGTGGGCCTCGGTGACCTCGACGGCCGTGAGCTCGCCGGCGGCGATCTTCGAGGCGATCTCGGCGGCGGTGAGCTTGATGATGTTGCTGTCCGTCATGGTGATTAGTCCTCCCCCAGGATCTGCGGCACCTTGAAACGCTGCTGCTCCTGGGCCGGGGCGCCGGAGAGCGCCTGCTCGGGGGTGAGCGACGGACGAACCTCGTCCGCCCGCATGACGTTCGTCAGCGGGAGCGGGTGGGAGGTCGGCGGTACGTCTTGGTCGGCGACCTCCGAGACGCGGGCGACCGCGCCGATGATGTCGTCGAGCTGTCCGGCGAAGTGGTCGAGCTCTTCGTCCTTCAGCTCCAGACGCGCCAGCCGTGCGAGGTGTGCGACCTCCTCGCGCGTGATGCCAGGCATGCAGCGATCCTCTGGGGTGAGTGAGTGTGGTTTGGGCCGGGGCCGGTCGTCCCCTTCCCGTCGTCCGCCCGGAGGGCGGGTCGTGCGTCACCCGGTGCGTGCGATCGCAAGGCGCCGGAGCGTCCTCGTGGCGGGGCCACGTGGACGATTCGGCAACGCGGCGAGCGTGCGTGCCGGGCGTCGCACGACAGACGGGAATGGGACGACTGCCCCCAATCCTATGGGGCGCGGTGCTGTGCCTGTTAAACGGTTTCCCGTTCCACCCCTGTACGGCTCAGTTGACCGTCTGTCCCGATGACTGGTCCTCGGCCTCGGCGGCGAGGACGGAGGGCCGCTGCCATCCGCGGGAGCCGCGTGCCCGCAGCCACGCCGTCGTCTCGTCCGGCGGCATCGCGGCGGCGACGAGCCAGCCCTGTACGGCGTCGCACCCGAGGTCGCGCAGGCGCTCCCAGGTCTCGTCGTCCTCGACGCCCTCGGCGACGACGAGCAGTCCGAGCGAATGCGCCAGGTCGACGGTGCAGCGGACGATCTCCGCGTCCTCGTTGTCCACGGCGAGGCGGGCCACGAACGAGCGGTCGATCTTCAGCTCGCTGACCGGGAGGCGACGCAGGTGGACGAGAGAGGAGTAGCCGGTGCCGAAGTCGTCGAGGGACATCTTCACGCCGTGCCCGGTGAGCCCGGCGAGGGTGTCGGCGGCACGCTGGGGGTCCTCCAGCAGGACGTGCTCGGTTATCTCCAGCTGCAGGGCGCCCGGGGGGACGCCGTGCCGGGCGAGCCGCGCGGCGACCGCACCGGCGAATCCCGGGGTGTGCACGTCCCTCGGCGACACGTTCACCGCGACCGGCACGCGCAGGCCCTGCGCCCGCCAGCGGGCGACCTGCGCGAGCGCCGTCTCCAGGACGTACTCGGTCAGATGGGGCATGAGTCCGGACGACTCGGCGATGGCGATGAACTCGTCCGGCGGGACCTTGCCCCGCTCGGGGTGCACCCAGCGCACCAGCGCCTCCAGGCCGGCGACCTGTCCGTCGAAGCGGACCTTCGGCTGGTAGTGCACCTCCACGTCGCCCGCGTCGAGCGCGCGGCGCAGATCGCCGAGCAGGCCGAGGCGGTCGGGGGTGTTGGAATCCCGCTTCGACTCGTAGACCTCGACGCCCGTACGGTCGCGCTTCGCCTGGTACATGGCGACGTCCGCGCGGCGCAGCAGCCCTTCGGCGTCGAGCGCGTGGTCGGGGAAGACGGCGAGTCCGGCGCTGGCCTCCAGGACCAGCGTGAGCCCGTCCAGGTCGAGCGGCGAGCCGAGGGCGGCGACCAGGGTGCGCGCCACTCGGGTGGCGGACGTCGTGGAGTCGGCCACGGGCAGGAGTACGGCGAACTCGTCGCCGCCGAGGCGTGCGGCCTCCGCCCCGCGGGGCAGGGCCATCCGGAGCCGGTCGGCTATCTGGAGCAGGAGCCGGTCGCCCGCGAGGTGGCCGAGGGTGTCGTTGACCGACCGGAAGCGGTCCAGGTCGATCAGCATGAGGGCGCTGCGCGCGCCGATCCGCTCGGCGTCGTCGAGCGCGGTCCACGTCCGCTCCAGGAGCCACTGCCGGTTGGGCAGCCCGGTGAGCGGGTCGCGCAGCTGCTCCTCGGCGCGGGCCCGGGCGATCCACAGCGTCGAGTCGAGCGCGATGAGCGGGACGGCGAACAGCGGCAGCAGCATGGGCAGCGCGATGGCGACCACACAGATCAGCGGGGCGATGCCGAGCAGCGCGACGCCGACGAGGCCCTGCCGGAGAAGGGCGGTGCGCGCGACGGTGGGCAGCCCGGAGGCACGCGGCGCGTGGACGTACCAGAGCAGGCTGCGGGTGACCGCGAGGTAGGCGGCCGCGACGAGCGCCACCTCGGGGGCGTTCAGAACCGTCCAGGTCTCCGGCTTCCAGGGGGACTCCACGGACGGGACCTGGCCGAACACGGCGAGCACGAGGGCGCCCGCGCCGATGCCGATGATGTCGACCGCGCCGTGCAGGATGCCCTGGCGCCAGCGGTGCCGGCGGGCGATGCCGACGAGGACGACGACGGTGAGGCTGACCATGCCGGCGGGCACCCAGCCGTAGAGCAGCAGGACCGCGAGCGTCAGGGCCGCGCCCGAGCCGGTGCCGCCCCACCAGCGGTCGCGGCCGAGCGCGACGAGGTGGCCGACGATGATGCCGGTCAGTACGGCGAGGGACCAGCCGGCGGCGCCGTACGGGAAGAGTGCGTGGCTGCCGGTGAAGGCGCGGTAGAAGCCGGTGCCGAGCACGGCGGAGGCGAGGGCGACGATCGCGAGGGGCAGCATGGGCAGCGCGGCGAGCCAGGAGCGCTCCCGGCCGTCCCCTTCCTCACCGAAGGCTCCGCCGAACGCCCCGTACCCGTGGTTCGGCCAGCCGCCCGCGTCTGCCGCGTCGGCGCCCGTCCACCCGGAACCACCGTCAGCGGCGGCCCCGGTCCAGCCGGTCCCGCCGCTCACCGCCGCTCCGGAGCCGGTCCCGCCGATGGCACCGATGCCCGCCCCGCCGTTCGAACCCGGGGCGGGCCAACCGGACGCGGGCCAGCCGCGTGCGGGCGCCCCGGATCCGGCCGGTGCGCCGGCGGAGCCGCTTCGTCCGCTCTCGCCCCGGGCGCCGGAGCCCGCGCGGCGGCGCGCACGCCACGCACCGCGCCTGGGGCGCCCGTCGCTCCGGTCCGTCTCACCCGTGTCGTTGTCCGTCTCACCGGACGGGTCCGTCTCGTCCGGTCGCGGCACGCTGCGCGCGCCCGGCGCCGGGCTCGCGGTGCCCCGCCACACGCGCCAGCGCGTGCGCAGCCGTGAGTCCGGAGCGGCGCTCTCGGTCGGTTCCATTCCCGTCCCTCTCACAGCCGGCGGTGCCCACGCCACGCGATCCGATGCGGATGACTTCCGTCAGCGGTACCGCGTCCTAGTTCTCTGCCCCGTGCCCGTCGTGGGCACGGGATGCCCCATCCGCGGCCGGGCACGGCAGGCGCACCCCTCAACAGTAGGCCGCAGAAGGCATCCAGGGGCAGCGGTCGACCACGGTTGCCCGAATGCGCCCCGGCCACCCGTATGCATCTGGTATGCGCTGAACGGGTGGCCTTCAACCGCTACTCCTCGGTCGGAAGCGCAGCGTCCGCCGCCGCCTCCGGCCCCTGTTCGAGCAGGACGGCGAACCCGTCCTCGTTCAGAACCGGAACCTTCAACTGCATCGCCTTGTCGTACTTGGAGCCCGGGTTGTCCCCCACTACGACGAAGGAGGTCTTCTTGGAAACGGAGCCCGTCACCTTGGCCCCTCTGCTCTGCAGGGCCTCTTTCGCGCCATCTCGGGTGTGGTGCGCGAGTGTGCCGGTGACGACAACCGTGAGACCTTCGAGCGGGCGCGGGCCCTGGTCCTCGCCGGCGCCCTCCTCCTCCATCCGGACCCCGGCGGCCCGCCACTTGCGCAGGATCTCGCGGTGCCAGTCCTCCGCGAACCACTGCTTGAGCGAGGCGGCGATGATCGGCCCGACGCCGTCGGTGGCGGCGAGCTCCTCCTCGCTGGCCTGCTCGATGCGGTCGATGGAGCGGAACTCACGGGCCAGCGCCTCGGCGGCGACGGGACCGACATGGCGGACGGACAGGCCGGTGATGATGCGGGCGAGGGGCCGCTCCTTGGCCGCCGCGATGTTCTCCAGCATGGACAGGGCGTTCTTGCGGGGCTCGCCCTGCTGGTTGGCGAAGACCGTGGCGATCTTCTCCTCGCCGGTCTTCGGGTCCCGCTTGGGCAGTCCGCTGTCCTGGTCGAGGACGTACGCCCTGATCGGCAGCAGCTGCTCGATGGTGAGGTCGAACAGGTCGCCCTCGTCGGAGAGCACCGGCTCGGACGGCTCCAGGGGCTTGGTGAGGGCGGCGGCCGCCACGTAGCCGAAGTTCTCGATGTCGAGGGACTTGCGGCCCGCGAGGTAGAAGAGCCGCTCGCGCAACTGGGCCGGGCAGGACCGGGCGTTCGGGCAGCGGAGGTCGATGTCGCCCTCCTTCATGGCCCGCAGTGGAGTGCCGCACTCGGGGCACTCGGCGGGCATCACGAACTCCCGCTCGCTGCCGTCGCGCAGGTCGGCGACGGGGCCGAGGATCTCGGGGATGACGTCGCCCGCCTTGCGCAGGACGACGGTGTCGCCGATGAGGACGCCCTTCTTCTTGACGACGTCCTGGTTGTGCAGGGTCGCGAACTCGACCTCCGAGCCGGCCACGGTGACCGGTTCGACCTGCGCGTACGGCGTGACGCGGCCGGTGCGGCCGACGCCCACGCGGATGTTGACCAGCTTGGTGTTGACCTCCTCCGGCGGGTACTTCCAGGCGATGGCCCAGCGCGGCGCGCGCGAGGTGGAGCCGAGGCGGCCCTGGAGGGGGATCTCGTCGAGCTTGACGACGGCGCCGTCGATCTCGTGCTCGACGATGGAGTGGCGGTTCTCCCCGTAGTGGGCGATGAACTCCCGTACGTCCTCGATGCCGTCGACCACCCTGTTGTGCCGGGCGGTGGGCAGACCCCATTCGTGCAGCAGCTCGTAGGCCTGGGAGAGGCGGTCGATGTCGAAGCCCTCGCGGGCGCCGATGCCGTGCACGACCATGTGGAGCGGGCGGGTCGCGGTGACGCGGGGGTCCTTCTGGCGGAGCGAACCCGCCGCCGCGTTGCGGGGGTTGGCGAAGGGCTTGTCCCCGGCCTCGACCAGGCGCGCGTTGAGCTCCTCGAACGCCTCCATGGGGAAGAAGACTTCGCCGCGGATCTCCACGAGCGCCGGGACGCGGTCGCCCTTGAGACGGTCGGGGATCTCGGCGATCGTGCGCACGTTGGGCGTGATGTCCTCGCCGGTGCGGCCGTCGCCGCGGGTGGCTGCGCGGGTGAGCCTGCCGTCCTCGTACGTGAGGTTGACCGCGAGGCCGTCGATCTTGAGTTCGCACAGGAAGTGGTAGTCGGACGCGCCGACGTCCCGGGCGATGCGCTCCGCCCAGGCGGCCAACTCGGCGTCGTCGAAGGCGTTGTCGAGGGAGAGCATGCGTTCGCGGTGCTCGACGGCGGCGAACGTCGTGGACACGGCCGCGTACGAACCCGCGACCTTCTGTGTCGGCGAGTCGGGCGTGCGCAGCTCGGGGTACTGCTCCTCCAGCGCCTCCAGGGAGCGCAGAAGCTGGTCGAACTCGCCGTCGCTGACGACCGGCTGGTCCTTCACGTAGTACCTGAAGCGGTGCTCCTCGATCTGCTCGGCGAGCTGCGCGTGCTGCTCCCGTGCCGTCGTGGGCACCTCTGCGGGCTGTGCGTGCTGCTGTTCGCCGGCCACCGTCTCGTCCTCCCGTTTGTCCCTGTGCGGACCACGACCCGTCACTCTGGGTTGTCCGCGAGTGATCTCGCCGCCCGGACGCAGTGGGCGAGCGCGGCGCGCGCGTACGCGGGAGAGGCCCCCGCGAGACCGCACGACGGAGTGAGCGTGACCGACTCCGCGAGGGAGCCGGGATTCAGCCCCAGCCTGCGCCACAGCGTCCTGACTCCCATGACGCTACCGGCAGGGTCTGACAATGGGCCGTCCGTGCCCGGCACGACACCTGCGAAGAGCCGCGTGCCGACCTCGACGGCCTCACCGATCGCGTCGTCGTCACGTTCGGTGAGCAGCGAGAAGTCGAAGGAGATGGCGCCGGCGCCGGCGCGGCGCAGCAGGGCGAACGGGACGTCGGGGGCACAGGAGTGCACGACGACGGGCCCGTCGTGGACCGAGACGACCTCGCGGAGCGTGCTCTCCACGAGCTGGCGGTCGACGGCGCGGTGGGTGCGGTATCCGCTGGCGGTCCTGACCTGGCCGCGCAGTACGGCGATGAGGGACGGTTCGTCGAGCTGGAGGACGATCTCGGCTCCGGGGACGCGCCGGCGCACGTCGTCGAGGTGGAGGCGCAGGCCCTCGGCGAGCGAGCCGGCGAGGTCCCGGCAGGCGCCCTCGTCGGACAGGGCGACCTCGCCGTTGCGCAGTTCCAGGGCGGCGGCGAGCGTCCAGGGGCCGACCGCCTGCACCTTCAACGGCCCCTGGTAGCCCTGCGTGAACTCCTCGAGGGCGTCCAGGTCCTCGCCCATCCAGGACCGGGCGCGCCGGGTGTCGCGGCCCGGCCGGTCGCCGAGCCGCCAGCCGCTGGGCTCCACGCGCGCGTACAGCTCGACGAGCAGTCCGGCGGTCCGGCCGATCATGTCGGCGCCGGGTCCGCGTGCGGGCAGTTCCGCCAGATACGGGAACTCCTCGACGCTGCCGGTGACCGTCTTGGCCGCCTCGCGCGCGTCGCCGCCGGGCATCGATCCGACACCGGTGGCGGGCCCCGGCCTGAACTTGCTGTTTTCGCTCACCCGCGAAGCGTACGTAACAGGACCGGGGCCGGCTCAGGCGCAGGTGGGCCGAGGCCCAAAAGGCGCTAGCGGCCCGGGCGCACCGTGAGGTCGTTGACCTCGGCGTCGCGCGGCAGGTCGAGCGCCATGACGATCGTCGTGGCGACCGACTCGGGGTCGATCCAGCGGGCGGCGTCGTACGGCTTGCCCTCCTGCTGGTGCACCTTGACCTGCATGGCGCTGGCCGTGCGGCCCGGGTAGACCGACGTGACCCGCACTCCGTTGGCGTGCTCCTCCTGGCGCAGGGAGTCGGCGAGCGCCTTCAGGCCGTGCTTGGAGGCGGCGTACGCGGACCAGTTGGCGTGCGCGCTGAGGCCCGCACCGGAGTTGACGAAGATCAGGTGGCCTTGGGTGACGCGGAGCTGGGGCAGGAAGTGGCGGGTCAGCTCGGCGGGGGCGACCAGGTTCACGTTCAGCTGGTGGCGCCACGACTTGGGGGTGAGCTCGCCGACCGGGCCGAGGTCGACGACGCCCGCGATGTGCAGCAGCGAGTCGACCCGGTCCGGCAGCGACTGGTGCGAGAACGCCCAGGAGAGCTTGTCCGGGTCGGCGAGGTCGCCGACGAGGGTGGCCGCGCCGGGGAACTGGGCCGCGAGTTCCTTCGCGCGGGCCGCGTCGCGCGCATGGAGGACGAGTTGGTCCCCGCGTGCGTGCAGACGGCGCGCCACGGCCGCGCCGATACCTGATCCGGCCCCGGTGATCACATGTGTTGCCATACGGGCCATGCTCGCACTAGAGCGTGCCGACTGATTCCTCCAGGTAGGCCAGCGCGCCGACGGGCTCCTCGGCGAAGAAGACGAGTTCGGTGAGCGGCAGCGGCAGGAACCCCTCGTCGTCCATGCGGTGGAACTGCTGCTTGAGGCCGTCGTAGAAGCCCGCCGAGTTCAGCAGGACGACCGGCTTGTTGTGCTTGCCGTGCTTCTTCAGCTCCATGATCTCGGTGGCCTCGTCGAGCGTGCCCGTGCCGCCCACCATGATCACGACGGCGTCGGCCTTCTTCAGGAGCAGCGCCTTGCGTTCGGCGAGGTCGCGGGCGATGACCATCTCGTCGGCGTTCGCCCGCGCCCGGTCGGCGAGGAAGTCCACGGAGACGCCCATGAGGCGCCCTCCGGCCTCCTGCACGCCGTCCGCGACGACTTTCATGAGACCGCTCTCCGAACCGCCCCACACGAGCGTGTGGCCGCCCTTGCCGAGCAGTTCGGCGAACTCGCGGGCGGGTCGGGTGTAACGGTCGGCGAGGTCGGCGGCGGAGAGGAAGACGCAGATGTTCATGGGTCCCACCGTACGGGGGGAAGAACGGCGGCCTCGCCGGTGCTGTCCCAGGTATGGCTGATGGACACACGATCACGATCGAGCAGGGGACCGGTTCCGTACGCGTAGTCCACGACGGGGTGGTGCTCGCGCAGAGCGCCCGCCCGCTGCTGCTGCGCGAGACGGGCTGTCCCGTGCGTTACTACATCCCGCCGGCGGACGTCCGCACGGACCTGCTGACCCCGTCCGACACACAGACGTACTGCCCCTTCAAGGGAACGGCGTCCTACTGGTCCCTGCCGGACGCCCCCGACCTGGTGTGGGCATATCCGGACCCGAAGCCGGACGTGGCCGAGATCAAGGACCACCTGTGCTTCTACGAGGTGGAATCCGTCTGACCGCGTGATGAGTTCCGCCGGGTGAGGGAGTCCTCACAGACATGGACAAGAAGACGAACTCTCCCGACGGCACGGCCATCGCGTACGAGCGCACCGGCGCGGGCCCGGCGGTCATCCTGGTGAGCGGCGCCCTGGCGGCGGGCTCGTCGATGGAGCCGCTGGCGGCCCGGATGAGCGGCGGACTCTGCGCCGTCCGGTACGACCGCAGGGGCCGCGGCGCGAGCGGTGACACGGCCCCGCACGCCGTCGCCCGTGAGGTGGAGGACATCGCCGCGCTCATCGACGCCGTGGGCGGCAGCGCGGCGCTCTACGGCATGTCGTCGGGCGCGGCGCTGGCCCTGGAGGCGGCGGCGAGCGGACTGCCCGTGACCCGGGTCGCCGTGTACGAACCCCCGTTCGCGGTCGACGAAGGGGGTGGCAAGGAGCGCGCGCAGTACACGCGGCGGCTGTCCGAGCTCCTCGCCGAGGGCCGCGACGGGGACGCGGTGGAGCTGTTCATGTCGCTCACCGGCGCGCCCGCCGAGATGATCGCGGGCGCCCGGCGCTCCCCCTGGTGGCCCGCCATGGAGGCGGTCGCGCCGACCCTGGCCTACGACGATGCCGCGATGGGTGACGGTCGGGTGCCGCGGGAGCGGCTGGCCTCGATCACCGTGCCGGTGCTCGCCGTCGCGGGCGGTGCGAGCCCCTCGTGGATGCGCGAGGCGGCGCGGACGGTGGCCGGGGCGGTCCCAAACGGGACGTACCGCACGCTGGACGGCCAGACCCACGCGGTGGATCCGGACGCACTCGGTCCGCTGCTCACCGACTTCTTCTCGGCGTAGGCCCGCGCACCCCGCAAGCGGCTAGGCAGCCGTCTTCGCGCGCGTGGTCGTCGCGATCGTCGCCGAGCCGACCACGCGCGTGCCGTCGTAGAGCACGATGGCCTGGCCGGGGGCGACGCCGCGTACGGGTTCGTCGAAGGTGACGGTCAGGGTGCCGTCGATCAGCTCCGCCGTCACCGGCGTCTCGTCGCCGTGGGCGCGCAGCTGCGCGGTGTACGTGCCCGGTCCCGAGGGAGCCGTGCCGCACCAGCGGGGCTTGATGGCGGTGAGGGCGGTGACGTCGAGGGAGCCGACGGGGCCGACCGTCACCGTGTTGTTCACCGGCGAGATGTCCAGGACGTAGCGCGGCTTGCCGTCGGGGGCCGGGGTGCCGATGCGCAGGCCCTTGCGCTGGCCGATCGTGAAGCCGTACGCGCCCTCGTGCGTGCCGACCTTACTGCCCGTCTCGTCGACGATGTCGCCCTCCGCCTTGCCCAGGCGTGACGCGAGGAAGCCCTGGGTGTCGCCGTCCGCGATGAAACAGATGTCGTGCGAGTCGGGCTTCTTGGCGACCGCGAGGCCGCGCCGCTCGGCCTCCGCGCGGATCTCGTCCTTCGTCGTGACCGTGTCGCCGAGGGGGAACAGGGCGTGCGCGAGCTGGCGGTCGTCGAGCACTCCGAGGACGTACGACTGGTCCTTGGCCATGTCGGAGGCGCGGTGCAGCTCGCGGGTGCCGTCCGCGTGCTCGACCACCTTCGCGTAGTGGCCCGTGGCGACCGCGTCGAAGCCCAGGGCGAGCGCCTTGTCGAGGAGCGCGGCGAACTTGATCTTCTCGTTGCAGCGCAGGCACGGGTTCGGGGTGCGCCCGGCCTCGTACTCGGCGACGAAGTCGTCGACGACGTCCTCGCGGAAGCGCTCGGCGAGGTCCCAGACGTAGAAGGGGATGCCGATGACGTCGGCGGCCCTGCGGGCGTCACGGGAGTCCTCGACGGTGCAACAGCCGCGGGCTCCGGTGCGGAACGACTGCGGGTTCGCGGAGAGGGCGAGGTGGACGCCCGTCACGTCGTGGCCCGCTTCCGCCGCGCGGGCGGCGGCGACGGCGGAGTCCACGCCGCCCGACATGGCGGCGAGGACGCGAAGGGGGCGGGTGCTCTGCGGGGTCTGCGAAGTCATAGCTCTAACAGGGTACGGGGCCGCGGGAACCGAATCCCGCGAGTATGCGTTGTGGATCTCGTACGACGTGAACGGGGGCGGGTCGTGGGAGCACAGGGGAAGTCTCGGCAGAAGTCCGGGGGGCGCGCGAAACGTGACGGTGACCGGGGGGTCAGCCGGCGGACGCTGCTGATCGGAGGCGCGGCGACAGCCGTCGGTGTGGGCCTGCTCGCCCGCAGCGACCTGGCGCACATGTGGTGGCAGATGCCCGGCATCGACAAGCCGCGCAAGGCCGGCGAGGTCGACTTCAGGGGCGCGGAGTGGGTGGCCGCGGCGGCGGCGAACTGGCGGCGTGCGGACCGCCCCGCCGACTACACGATCGACCGCGTGATCATCCATGTCACACAGGGCAGCTACAAGGGGACGCTGAAGGTCTTCAAGGACCCGTGGCACGGGGCGGCCGCGCACTACGTGGTGCGCAAGGACGGCCACATAGCGCAGATGATCCGCGAGCTGGACGTGGCGTTCCACGCGGGGAACAAGGAATTCAACGAGCGCAGTGTGGGGATCGAGCACGAGGGGTTCGTGGACCGCCCGGCCGACTTCACGGACGCCATGTACGCGTCCTCGGCGCGGCTCACCGCCGGAATATGCAGACGCTACGGGATACCCGTCGACCGGCAGCACATCATCGGGCACGTCGAGGTGCCGGGCACGGACCACACCGATCCGGGCCCGCACTGGGACTGGGACCGGTACATGGGCCTGGTGAAGCGCGCCCACGAAGAGGGGCGCACGGCCAAGGCGTAAGGCGTCCTCGCCCAGCCCGGCCGTCAGCTCAGCCCGGTCGTCAGCTCAGCCCGGCCGTCCTGGCCCGCTCCACCGCCGGTCCGATCGCGTCCGCCACCGCCGCCACGTCCGCCTCGGTCGACGTGTGGCCGAGGGAGAAGCGCAGGGTGCCGCGGGCCAGGTCCGGGTCCGTGCCGGTGGCCAGCAGTACATGGCTGGGCTGCGCCACACCGGCCGTGCACGCCGAGCCGGTGGAGCACTCGATGCCCTGCGCGTCCAGGAGCAGCAGCAGCGAGTCGCCCTCGCACCCGGGGAAGGTGAAGTGGGCGTTGGCGGGCAGCCGGCCGCCGGGGGCCGGGTCGCCGCCGAGGATCGCCTCGGGGACGGCCGCGCGCACGGCGTCGACCAGGTCGTCGCGCAGTCCGCCGATCTCGCGGGCGAACCACTCACGCTGCTCGGCGGCGAGCCGTCCGGCGAAGGCGAAGGCGGCGACGGCCGGCACGTCGAGCGTCCCGGAGCGCACATGCCGCTCCTGGCCGCCGCCGTGGAGCACGGGTACGGGGGTGTACTCGCGGCCCAGGAGGAGCGCCCCGATGCCGTACGGGCCGCCGATCTTGTGGCCGGAGACGGTCATCGCGGCGAGGCCGGACGCGGCGAAGTCGACGGGGATCTGACCGAAGGCCTGAACGGCGTCGGCATGCAGCGGGACGCCGAACTCGGCGGCCACGTCCGCGAGTTCACGTACGGGCTGGATCGTGCCGATCTCGTTGTTCGCCCACATGACGGTGGCGAGGGCCACGTCGTCGGGGTTGCGGGCGATCGCCTCGCGCAGGGCGTCCGGGTGCACGCGCCCGTACGCGTCGACGGGCAGGTATTCGACGGTGGCGCCCTCGTGTTCGCCGAGCCAGTGCACGGCGTCGAGGACGGCGTGGTGTTCGACAGGGCTGGCGAGGACGCGGGTGCGGGCGGGATCCGCATCGCGGCGGGACCAGTACAGGCCCTTCACCGCGAGGTTGTCGGCCTCGGTGCCGCCCGAGGTGAAGACGACCTCACTGGGGCGGGCGCCGAGGGATTCGGCGAGGGTCTCGCGGGACTCCTCGACGGTGCGTCGGGCGCGCCGGCCCGCTGCGTGCAGCGAGGACGCGTTGCCGGTGAGGGCGAGCTGGGCGGTCATCACCTCGACGGCCCCCGGGAGCATCGGAGTGGTCGCGGCGTGGTCGAGGTAAGCCATGGTGGGCTCGATTCTACGAGCCCTTGTCCCGGTGCTCCGCGCCGCGTGGGGTCCCGTCCCACGCAGAGCGTCGAAGAGGTCAGCCCGCGAGGCTCCAGGACAGCGTGTGGTCGGTCGCGACGAACGCCGCGAGGACCGCCAGGTCGGCGATTCCGAGCCCGAGTCCGAGCAGCGCACGGCCACGGCGGGCGGTGCCGCGCATGAGAGCGAGACCGGCGAGCACGATGGCGATCGGGCCGAGGAAGAGGTTGAGGACGAGCAGTCCGAGCAGCCCGAGGACGAACGAGGCGACGGCCATTCCGTCGGCGTCGCGCGCACCGGTGCGGGGCTGCTCCGCAGGGGCCGTCCCGGCCACGGCGTCGGTGTGGGCGCTGGTGCCGGCAGTGGTGTCAGCGGTGATGTTCATGGTGGTACCCCCTCTTGGTTCAGGCGTGATCAGGCGTGATCAGGCTGATGGATCAGTGCTGGTGGCGTCGCCTGGCGGTCCGCTCGCGCACGGCGAAGACGACCAGCCAGATGCCGATGACGGCGGCGGCGACGAGGGTGACGGGAAGAGGCGCGTGGGCCACGGAGCCCAGCGCGACGCCCAGCAGAAGCAGGGCGGCTACGAGGAACAGCATGAGTGCCTCACATGGTCGGGTCGGCGACAGTTGGGATTACAACCGTTCACTGACTCCCGAGTCTAGCGCGCGCACGGCTTCCGAATTACAGAGAACAAGTGTTAACTGCATGGCATGAGTCACACCCTCGGCATCCGGCAGGCCCAGAAGCAGAAGACCCGACAGGCGCTGCTCGACGCGGCGTTGGAGCTGCTCGAGGACCAGAGCCTGTCGAGCCTGGGGCTGCGCGAGGTCACCCGGGCCGTCGGGGTCGCGCCGACCGCCTTCTACCGGCACTTCGACTCGACGGCCGAGCTCGGCGTCGCGCTCGTCGAGGAGGCGCTCGGCAGCCTGCACGAGACGATCACCACGATGCTGACCACGACGGGCAGCAACGAGGAACGCCTGGGCCGGACAGTCGAGTTGATCGCCCGTCTGGTCCGCACGCACCCCTCTCACGTGCGCTTCATCGCGCGTGAGCGGCACGGCGGCGTGCAGCGCGTGCGGGACGCCATCGGCGGGCAGCTCGCGCGGTTCGCCGAAGAGGTGGCCGAGGGTCTGGCCGCGGACCCGGTGTCCGCCGGCTGGAGCCAGGACGACCTGCGGATGCTGGCGTGGCACTACGTCGAGCACATGGTGATGACCGCGTCCGTCTTCCTGGAGACCCCGCCGGAGCGCATGGACGCGGCGATCGACGTCGCCACACGGCAGTTGCGCCTCGTCAACCTCGGCAGGGCGCACTGGCTGGACTGAACGCCGTCGGCCACAGGCCACCACCCGCCGGCGCCCGAAGCCTCGCGCCCCGGGCCGGGACACGCCCTAGCCTGAAGAGCATGACCGCCGACGGGAATCTCGACCGCTCCTATGCCAGTTCGTCCGGCGACGTCGCCTGGGCCGCGCTCGGCCCGGCGGACGCGCCGCCGGTCGTCCTCGTCCACGGCACGCCCTTCTCCTCGTACGTCTGGCGCGGCCCGGCCCGCGCGCTCGCCGCCCGGCATCGCGTCTACGTATGGGATCTGCCCGGGTACGGCGCCTCGGCGAAGCACGCCGGGCAGGACGTCTCCCTCGCCGCCCACGCCCGCGTCCTGACCGAGCTGCTCGGGGACTGGGGCCTGGACCGGCCCGGCGCCGAACCCGCCGTCGTCGCCCATGACTTCGGCGGCTGTGTCGCCCTGCGCGCCCGGCTGCTGCACGGCGCGCGCTACGAACGGCTCGCGCTTGTCGACCCGGTGGCGCTCGCCCCTTGGGGCTCCCCCACGTACCGCCATCTCGGCGCGCACGCCGACGTGTTCGCCCAGCTCCCGTCGGCCCTGCACGAGGCGCTCGTACGCGAGTACATCAGGTCGGCGAGCCACCAGGGCCTGCACCCGGCCACCCTCGACCGGCTGGTCGCCCCCTGGTGCACGCCGGAGGGACAGCCCGCGTTCTACCGTCAGATCGAGCAGAACGACCAGCGCTTCACCGACGAGATCCAGGGCCGGTACGGGGAGCTGGATCTGCCCGTGCTGATCTGCTGGGGCACGCAGGACACCTGGATCCCGGTCGCGCGCGGGCACGAGCTGGCGAAGCTGATCCCCGGCGCCGAACTACGGCTGATCGAGGGCGCGGGGCATCTCGTGCAGGAAGACGCACCGGCCCAACTGACCGGCGCTGTGACGGAGTTCCTGTGGGCGGACCGTACGCGGCGATGATCGCGGCGCCGGAGCGGGCGAGTTCCGCACGGGCGGGCCAACTCGACCCGCCGCGCGTGGCCGCGGCTCCGGGTTCGGCCCACCGGACCCGCCGCCCCGTTCAGCTCAGCTTCGCGCGCGCGAGCTGCCGGGACTGGGCCACCAGGCGGTCCTCGCTGTCCCAGACCTCGGCGTCCTCCTCCAGGAAACCGCCCGCGAGATTGCGGGTGGTGATGGAGACGCGCAGGGGGCCGGGGGCGGGGCGGCAGCGGACGTGAACGGTCAGTTCGACCGTCGGGACCCAACCGGTCAGGCCCATCTCGAACGCGGTCGGCGGCAGCGCGTCCACCGCGAGGAGCAGGGAGAACGGGTCCGCGTCACGCCCGTCCGCGAGGCCGAACCAGGCCCGCATCTCGCCCTTGCCGGAGGGCGAACCGATCGCCCAGCCGAGCGTGGCCGGGTCGAGCTTGAGGGCGAGCCGCTCGGTGATGGCGGAGCTGCCCTTGATCGGCGTGGGGCCGTCCTGTGCGCCGAAGCACTCCTCGACCGGCGGGATGTGCGGGGGCTTCGCGGTGGTACGGACGTCGTCCGGGAGCGCGTCGAGGTCACCGTAGGAGGCGAGGACGCGGATCCGCTCGACCTCGGCGCCCTCGTCGTCGTACTGGAAGAGGGAGGCCTGGCCGGTGGAGAGGGTGCGGCCGGCGCGCACGACGTCGGTCCTGATCACGGCGGGGCCGGGCTGGGACGCGGTCAGATAGTGCGCGGAGATGGTGAACGGGTCGCCGTGCGGCAGCGCGTCGCCGAGGGCGCGGCCGAGCACGGCGAGCAGGTAGCCGCCGTTGACGGCGCTGATGATCGTCCAGCCGGCCGAGAGGTCGATGTCGTACACGCCGGGCTCGCGCCGGGTGACCGCGGTGTCGCGGTCGAACTCGCTGTCGCCGATGACCGCCTGCGCGGCGGACGATACCTGTGCCATGCAGGTACGGTACAACAGGAAACTACTAAGCGGTAGCTTTTGTATGGAAGTGCATGCCAGCCCAGGTCAGGGCGTCTCTTCCGGCACCTCCGTAGCCGACGACCTGCGGTGCCAGGCCCGTGGCGCCCGCCAGTGGTAGCGCATCGCGAGCAGCCGCAGCACGAACGCCGTGATGACCGCGGCGCCGCTGCTGAACGCGGACAGCGCGTCGAAGCGGATGCACAGGACGATGATCGTCGAGCCGACGATCGCCGGTACCGCGTACAGGTCGCGGTCCCAGCGGACCAGGGACGGGACCTCGTTGGCGATGATGTCGCGCAGCACACCGCCGCCCACGGCGGTCGCGAGGCCGAGCGCCGCAGAGGCCGTGAGCCCGAGCCCGTAGTCGTACGCCTTGACCGTGCCGGTGACGCAGAACAGGCCGAGGCCCGCCGCGTCGAAGATGTTCACCGCGACCTGGGTGCGCTCCACCTCCGGGTGCAGGAAGAACACGAGGCCGGCGGCGAACAGCGGGGTCAGGAAGTACCCGAGGTCGGTGAACGCGGCCGGCGGGACGGCACCGATGATCAGGTCGCGGAACAGCCCTCCGCCCAGCGCGGTGACCTCGGCGAGAACGGCGATGCCGAAGACATCGAAGTTCTTGCGGACCGCGAGGAGAGCGCCGGAGATCGCAAAGACGAAGATCCCGATGAGGTCCAGCCAATGCTGGACGGAGGGGGTGAAGAGTTCCAGAAGCACCCGACATTCTTACGCACCGCCGGGTGCCCCCCGAGCCAGGTGCGGCTCGGGGCCTACAGGGCGGGCTTGCCCTTCGTGTAGAGCCACGTCCGGAAGAGGCCGTCGAGGTCCTGCCCGGAGACCTTCTCGGCGAGGCGGATGAAGTCGGCGGTCTGCGCGTTGCCGTAGCGGTGTGTGGAGGTCCAGGTGCGGAGGAGCTTGAAGAAGTCCTTGTCGCCGATGCGCTCGCGAAGGACCTGGAGGGTCATCGCGCCGCGGTTGTAGACGGCGCTGTTGAACATGGTGTCGCGCTGCGGGTCGGCGATGACGCTCTGCCAGAAGGACGAGGTGGCGGGGACGGAGTTGTATGCGGCAAGGAAGGAGTCGTGGGCGGTGGTACGCCCCTTGTGCTCGTTCCACAGCCAGGGGCCGTAGCTCGCGAAGCCCTCGTTGAGCCAGATGTCCTTCCACTGGCGCACCGAGACGGAGTCGCCGAACCACTGGTGGGCCAGTTCATGCACGATCGTGCCCTCGGAGCGCACGGCGGAGTAGCTCGGCTTGGACTGGGTCTCCAGCGAGAAGCCCGCCTCCGGCATGTCGTCGACGACGGCGCCGGTCTCCTCGAACGGGTAGGGGCCGAAGACCTGCGACCAGTAGTCGGTGACCTCGGCCGTGACGCCGTACACGTCGACGTTGTTGCTGTTCTTCAGGACCGGGTCGATGGCGACGTAGATCGGGATGCCCGAGGGAGTCCGGCCGGTCTTGACGTCGAACTTCCCGATGGAGGCGGTCGCGAGATAGGTCGCCATCGGCCGGGACTCGCGCCAGTGGTGCACGGTATGCCCGCCCCCGACGTCGTACGTGTCGACGAGCCGGCCGTTGGAGACACCCGTCAGGCCCTTGGGCGCCTTGATGCGGATGTCGTACGTCGCCTTGTCGGAGGGGTGGTCGCTGGAGGGGAACCAGGTGGAGGCGGCGTTGGGTTCGCAGGCGACGAAGACGCCGTCGTCGGTCTTCATCCAGCCGTAGTCGGAGCCGAAGACGATGGGGCCGTTGAGCGCCTCCGGGACGCCGCCGTAGGTGACCGTGACGGAGAAGGTGCGGTGATCGCGGATCGCGTCGCGCGGGGTGACGCGTATCTCGTCACCGGAGCGCGTGAAGTCGGCGCGTCTGCCGTTCACTTCGACCGAGGTGACGGTCAGCTTCTGGAGGTCCAGGTCGAAGGAGGAGAGGTTCTGGGTGGCGCGCGCGGTGACGGTGGTGACGCCGTCGAGGCGGTCGGTCGCGGGGTCGTAGGCCACGTTCAGGTCGTAGTGGGTGGCGTCGAAGCCACCGTTGCCCAGCTGCGGGAAGTAGGGGTCGCCGATGCCGTCCGAGCCGGGGGTGGGGGCCGGGGCCGCAGCGATCAGACAGAAAGAGGCGGCCGCTGTCGCGACCGCCGCCAGACGTGCCGAACGGGAGAGTGCCATGAGTCGTCCCTTCGCGCGTGTTCCGATGTAACGGACACGCAGACTCTGCACTCTCCCGTCAGGGCGTGTACATGACCTGCTCGGTCAAATCCCCGCTATGTGTCGGACGACCCCTGCGCCTCGTCCGTCCCGTCCGTGTCACCCGCGTCGTCCGACGGCTGCACGTCACGGTCGTCACCGGCGTCGGAAGCCGCCTCGGGAGCATCGGCGGACTCCTCCGCCGGCTCCTCGCCCGGACCGGCAGCCGCCTTTTCCACCGAACCGGCAGCCGCCTTCTCGGCCGGCTCCTCAACCGAATCCGCGGCAGACTTCTCGGCCGGCACCGCAGCCGGCTTCTCAGCCGCCGCCTCGGCCGGCGCCTCGGACACGTCGTCGGCGTCATCCGCCTCGGTCCGCGCCAGCGTCACCACCTCGATCGCCTCCTTGGCGACCGCGAGCAGCTTGGTGTCGTCCGGGGCCTGGTCCTCGGCGTTCTCCGGGTGGTGGCAGGCCACTTGGCGCCCGGGGGCGAGCTGGATCAGCGGCGGTTCGGCCGTCTTGCAGATCTCCGTCGCCTTCCAGCACCGCGTGTGGAAGCGGCAGCCGCTCGGCGGCGAGATCGGCGAGGGCACGTCGCCCTTGAGCAGGATCCGCTCGCTCTTGGCGCCCCGGCGCTTGGGGTCCGGGACGGGCACGGCCGACATCAGGGCCTTGGTGTACGGGTGCATCGGCGACTCGTACAGCGAGGTGCGGTCGGCGAGTTCGACGACCTTGCCGAGGTACATCACCGCGATGCGGTCCGAGACATGACGGACGACGGAGAGGTCATGCGCGATGATCACGTACGTCAGGCCCAGCTCGGACTGCAGGTCGTCCATGAGGTTGACGACCTGCGCCTGGATCGACACGTCGAGCGCGGAGACCGGCTCGTCCGCCACGACCAGCTTCGGCTTGAGCGCGAGCGCGCGGGCGATGCCGATGCGCTGGCGCTGGCCGCCGGAGAACTCGTGCGGGTAGCGGTTGAAGTGCTCCGGGCTGAGGCCCACCAGTTCCAGGAGGCGCTGGACCTCCTTCTTCACCCCGCCCTCGGGCTCCACGCCCTGGAGCCGGAAAGGCGCCGAGACGATCGAGCCGATGGTGTGCCGGGGGTTCAGGGAGCCGTACGGGTCCTGGAAGATCATCTGGATGTCCCGGCGCAGCGGGCGCATGCCCCCCGTGCCGAGGCGCGTGATGTCCCGGCCCTCGAACTCGATCTTGCCGGCGGTGGGTTCGATCAGCTTCGTGATGACCCGGCCCATGGTCGACTTGCCGCAGCCGGACTCGCCGACGACGCCCAGGGTCTCGCCCTTGCGGACCTCGAAGTCGATCCCGTCGACGGCCTTCACCGCCGCGACCTGCCGCTGGAGGATCCCCTTCTTGATCGGGAAGTGCTTGACCAGGCCCTCGACCTTGAGCAGCACCTCGCGGTCCTCGGGGGACGCCGCCTGCGCGGGAACCGTGGCCGCCTTGGTGGCCGCCCCGGTGTCCGCCTTCTTCGTCTCGCTCACGGGCTCACTCACAGCTTCGGCGCAATCTCTTCGGTCCAGATCCGCGTACGGTCCTCCGGGCTGAGGTGGCAGGCGGAGAAGTGGTCGCTGCCGACCTCGTGCAGCTCGGGCCGCTGGGTGCGGGTGATGCCGCCCTTGGGCAGGTCCGCGTACGGGCAGCGCGGGTGGAAGGCGCAGCCCGAGGGGACGTTGATGAGGGACGGCGGCTGGCCCTTGACGGGGATGAGCCGCTCGGTCTGCTCACGGTCGATGCGCGGCATCGATCCGAGCAGGCCCCAGGTGTACGGGTGCTGCGGCTCGGCGAAGATCTTGTCGACGGGACCGCGCTCCACGCAGCGACCGCCGTACATGACCAGGACCTGGTCGGCGATCTCGGCGACGACACCCAGGTCGTGGGTGATGAGGACGACCGCGGACTCGAACTCCTTCTGCAGGTCCCGGATCAGGTCGAGGATCTGCGCCTGGACGGTGACGTCGAGGGCGGTGGTCGGCTCGTCCGCGATGAGCAGCTGCGGGTTGTTCGCCAGCGACATCGCGATCATCGCGCGCTGGCGCATACCGCCGGAGAACTCGTGCGGGTAGCTGTCGACGCGCTTGGCCGGCTCGGGGATGCCCACGCGGTCGAGCAGTTCGACGGCCCGCTTGCGCGCGACCTTCTTGTTCACGTCGTTGTGGACGCGGTACGCCTCCACGATCTGGTTGCCGACCGTGTAGTACGGGTGCATCGCGGACAGCGGATCCTGGAAGATCATCGCCATCTCGCGGCCGCGCAGCCGGCGCACGTCGTCCGGGGCGGCCTCGATCAGCTCCTTGCCGTCGAGCCAGACCTCGCCAGACATCCGCACGTTCTTGCCGCGCGCGCCGAGCCGGTGCAGGCCCATGATCGCCAGCGAGGTCACGGACTTGCCGGACCCGGACTCGCCCACGATGGACAGGGTCTGGCCCTTCTCCAGCTTGAAGCTGAGCCCGTCGACGGACTTGACCAGGCCGTCGTCGGTCGGGAAGTGCACCTTGAGGTCGCGCACTTCGAGGAAGGCGGTCGGGGGCTCGGCCGGGCCCGCGGCCACCGGCTCGCCCACGGCGGCACCGGTTTTGGACAGTTCGGTCACGAGAGCCTCACCCGCGGGTCGGCGGCGGCGTAGAGAAGGTCCACCAGGAGATTGCAGAAGACGACGAAGAACGCGGCGAGCAGGGTCACGCCGAGCACCTTGGGCAGGTCGTTGTCGGTGATGCCCTGTACCGCGTACTCACCGATGCCGTGCAGCGAGAACACGTTCTCGGTGATCACGGCGCCGCCGAGCAGCAGACCGACGTCCATGCCGAACACGGTGACGATCGGGGTGAGTGCGGCGCGCAGGCCGTGCCGGCCCACCACCGTGCGCTCGCGCAGCCCCTTGGCGCGCGCGGTGCGGATGAAGTCCTCGTTCATCGTCTCCAGCATCCCCGAGCGGGTCAGTCTGGCGTAGATGGCGGAGTACAGCAGAGCGAGTGAACACCAGGCCGGGAAGAGGGTGTTGGCCCACTGCGCCGGATTTTCCGTGAACGGTACGTATGTTCGCCCGAAGATCGGAATCTGATAGGTGAAGACGAGCAGCGCCAGCTGGCCCGTGAAGAAGATGGGCAGCGAGACACCGGCGAGGGCGACACCCATGAAGGCACGGTCGAAGAACGATCCGGGCTTGAGTGCCGAGATCACACCCACCGTGACGCCGGACACCAGCCAGATGACGGCGGCGCCCGCGGCGAGTGACAGGGTGATGGGCAGCCGGTCGGTCAGCTCGGGCCACACCGCGACGTGGTTCTTGAAGGAGTAGCCGAAGCACGGCGCGTTGCAGTGGACCGTGGTGGGGCCGAGGTCGTAGGTGGACCCCGCGAAGATCCCCTTGATGAAGTGCCAGTACTGGATGTAGACGGGCTCGTCCAGGCCGAGGTTGTGCTTGACCGCCGCGATGTCCGAGGCCGAGGGACTCTTGCCGATGTACTGCTGCGCGAGCTGGTCGGCGGACTGGCCGGCGATTCTCGGCAGCAGGAAAAAGATACAGAACGTGACCGCGGTGACGACCAGCAACAGGATCACTGCCGCGATCAGCCGGCGGATGATGTACGAGATCACGGGGACCGGCGCTGGTGCCCGCGGACCGTGCGGCCCGCGGGCACCAATGCCTTCACCTGCCTTCCGGGGCTGCTACTTCTTCGTGGTGCCGATGTTGAGGTAGTCGTACTGCCCGCTGAAGGCGGCCGTGGACACCAGGTTGGTGGCGTACGGCGAGCGGTACATCAGGACCTTGAAGTACGTCAGCGGGACGAGCGCCGCGTCATCCATGGCCTGCTTGTCGATCTGCGCGTACAGCTTGTTGCGCGTGGCCTCGTCGGGCGCCGCGATGGCCTCGGCGAGCATCGAGTCGACCTTCTTGTCCTCGAGCTGCGACAGGGCGGTGTTGCCGGAGTCGCCGATCGCCTTGCTGTTCAGGATCTGCTGCAGGAAGCCGTAGCCGGACGGCCAGTCGGCGCCCCACTGCATCATCATGATGCCGACGTTGTTCTTCTGGTTGAACTTCGGGACACCGGCGTAGTCGGTGAAGTACTTGCCCGACGGGTACTGCTTCAGGCTGGCGTTGATGCCGACCTTCTTCAGCGACTCGATGAGCGCCTGGGCGCCGGAGACTTCCTCGTCACGGTCGCTGCGCGCCGTGATCGTGGTGTTGATCGTCTTCTCGCCACAGGCCTTCAGGGCGTCCTTGGCCTTGGCGACGTCACCCTTGTTGCCGCTGGTGGCGTAGACGTCTTCCTTGGCGTAGCCCGTGATGTCCGGGGGCAGGACCGTCGTGGCGACGTCGCCGCGGATGGGGCCGCCCTGAGCGGTCTGCACCGAGACCTTGTCGATCGCGTACTCGACGGCCTTGCGGCAGTCGACGTTCGTGAACGGCTTCAGCTTGGTGTTGATCGCCGCGTAGACGAGACGGCCGCCGTAGGCGTTGTCCGTGTTCCCCATCTTCGACTTGTCGTTGACCAGCTGCGCCTGCGTCTGGGTGTCGACGCCCTTGCCCTGCATGTCGATCAGGGTGTCGCCGGACTGCAGGTCCTTGTCGATCGTCTGCTGGTTGACCTTCAGGTTGACGACGATCTTGTCCGGGTACTGCTTGCGCAGCGGGTCCGTCTTCGGGTCGAAGTTCTTGTTGCGGACCAGGACGGCCTGCTTGCCCTCCTGGTAGCTCTGGAACTGGTACGAGCCCGAGGAGACGATGTGCTTGACGTAGTCGATGCCGTCGTCCTTGGCCTGCGGCACCGGCGCGGTCTGCGGCGTGGCGACCAGGTAGTCGAACTCCTGGAAGGCCTGGTTCAGGTGGAAGACGATGGTGGTGTCGTCCGGCGTCTCGATGGACTTGAGGCCCTCGGCGCTCTTGTCCTTGTACGGACCCTTGTACTTCTCGCCGCCCTTGAGGAACTGCTGGAAGTAGTTCGGGCCGAGGGAGAGCACGTCACGCGCGAAGTTCGAGCGCTCGACGGCGTACTTGACGTCCTTGGACGTGATCGGCGATCCGTCCTGGTACTTGAGACCCTTGCGGATCGTGTACGTCCAGGTCTTGCCGCCGTCGCTCTGCTTGCCGGGCGCGGAGGCCAGGTCGGGCACGAGCGTGTTGCCCTTCTCGCCGGCGTCCGGCTTGAAGGTCATCAGCGGGCGCGCGTAGAGCCGGCTGAAGTTGTACATGTAGGCGTAGTACGTGTTACCCGGGTCGAACGAGTCGGGGACGTCCGACATCGCGTAGGTGACCGTGCCGCCCTTCTTCGTCGAGGCGTTGACGACATCCTTCGTGGCGGCGTTCGCACCGGCCGACTTGTTGCCGCCGTCCGAGCCGTCGTCGGCCTTGCTGCAGCCGGCGAGCAACATGCTCACGCTGCCGATGGCCGCAACAGCGGCAAGTGATGACCTTCGCATGATGGTCGGAATCCCCTCCATTGTCGGAAACTTGTGGAGCTCTCTGTGCGGCCTGAGTCAGCGACTGCGCGGGTCGAGAGCGTCGCGGAGACCGTCACCGAGCAGGTTGAACGCGAGCACGGTGACGAAGATGGCGAGGCCCGGAACGATCATGTACTGCGGATCGACCTGGAAGTAGTCGACGGCCTGGTTGAGCATGCCGCCCCAGGAGGCCTGCGGCGGCTGGATGCCCACGCCCAGGAAGCTGAGCGACGCCTCGAAGATGATGTTCGTCGGGATCAGCAGGGTCGAGTAGACGATGATCGGCGCGACGAGGTTGGGCATCAGTTCCCGGAACAGGATGTACGGGCCTCGCGCGCCCATCCCGCGGGCCGCGTCCACGAACTCCCGCTCGCGCAGCGCCAGGGTCTGGCCGCGCACGATGCGGCCCAGGTAGGGCCAGTTGAAGAAGCCGATCACGAAGATCAGCACGCAGATGTGCAGCGGCAGCCCGTTCAGACCGAACGCTCCGCCCTGGAGGGTCGCGGAGATCGAGATCGCGAACAGCAGCAGCGGGAACGCCAGGAAGGTGTCCATCATGCGGCTGATGACCGAGTCGACCCGGCCTCCGTAGTACCCGGCGACGACGCCGAGGATCGCCCCGATCACGTTCGACAGGACGGTCGCGCCGAAGGCGACGACGAGTGAGACCCAGGACCCTTCGAGGATGCGCGCGAAGATGTCACGGCCGAACTTCGGTTCCACACCGAGGGGATGGTCGCCGCTCATGCCGCCGAAATCGCCCTTGGGGAGCGAGCTGCTGGGGTCGATCAGGTCCTGGTGGAACGTGTTCGGGTCGAGGCCGAAGAGGTGCTGGAGGGGCCGCGCCAAGGCGGCGATGAGGATCAGCAGGATGACGACGACGCCGCCGGCGACGGCGATCTTGTCCTTCTTGAAGCGGTTCCAGGCGATACGCCCGAGGGAGCGCCCCTCGATCTGCTGCCCCTTGGTGCCGGCGAGTACAGCCTCGGGCTGCACCTCGGCCTGGGCCCCAGTGGTCTCGATCGGTGCGGTCACGGTGTGGTTGACCCCTCTCGGCCGACGGTGGCCGGCCCACGCCCGCCGCGGTAGCGGCTTGATCCTGTTTCACACGCTGGACAGTCCGGGGGCATGGCCTCGTTGTTGACTGTTCAGCTCGTACACAGAGTCGAAACCCCGTGTCTGCAGGGAGTCTTCAATGCGCCCGTGACCAGCCGCCAGCCCTCACCGTGAAAGGTTGCGCAACCGTGATGAGGCGGCAGGCGTGCAGTATGCGGACGTGGGAACCGGCTGAGCGGACAATTCACTCCGGCCCGACAGGGCTTCGTCGAGTCCGGAATGCGACACGGTGACCGATGTGGCGAGAATGCCCGGGTGGCGCGCCAACTCGCCCTGAAACGGAGCGAAATGGGGCCGGGTCAACCCTGATATTTCCGGCGGCAGTTGGAGCGAGGCCCGCGGTGAACGGTTTCAGTACGTCCCGTGCGGCGGCGGGTACCCGTACCCCGCGACGGGGGCGGCCGCGGGCGGGGCCGCGTGGGCCTCGCGGTCGTAGAACGGGCGGGCGTTGGCGCGCAGCCACATGGCGACGGGGTCGTGTTCGTCGGACATCGCGACCGTGGAGACGGGCAGCCCGTCGGGCACGGCGACGACCGACTGCTGCATCATCGCGCGCACCGCGTCCACGGACACCGGCGACGTGTCGTACACATCGAGGCCGATCGCCAGATAGGGCGCGCCGAGCGTCGGCTGGACCCAGGCGCGGCGCAGCGAGCGGATCGCGGTGGTGCGGTGCGCGTTCTGCGTGAGCAGGGCGTAGAACTGGGGGATCTCGATGGCGGGGTCGCTCAGGCGCAGCGGCCCGGCGGGCTGGCGGTCGAGGCCGCCCGCGATGCGGCGCAGGTCGAGCCACGGGATGCCGACGCCGCCGCCGGGCGCATGCGGGTTGAGCCAGAGGCCGTAGTGGTCGGGGTAGAGCGTGCGGGCCGCGTCGACCCCGCCGACGACCTCGTACGCGCGACTCCAGCCGGAGGCGGACAGCTCCTGGGCGGAGGTGACGCAGGGGGCGTACGAGAAGCCGTCGACCTCCATGTTCCCGTACTGCGCGTCGGGGGAACCGGCCTGGCCGTGCCAGAGCAGCATCCACACCTGACCGGCGCCCGGGTCCGCGAGCGCGTTGAGCAGCGCCTCGTAGGCGTCGTAACGCCCCGGCGTCACCTGGCGCAGCATGTGCTCGACCTGACCGGCCGCGGCCGTGCCCGACGCACTCACCCGTAACCGCCCCTTCGCGACGTACCCGACGATTTCGACCCGCCCCCCGTGGCGGGATCGCCCAGACAGGTCATGAAACCAGCTTAAGCGGCGATCCTGGCAGCGACTTGACGTACGCGCGGTCGACCAATTTCCCGAGTTTCCCGAGTTTCCCCGAACGGGGATCGGCGCGGGGCTTTCAGTGACCGTGCGTGTAGAACGGCCGCAGCGTGGCGCGCATCCAGTCACCGACCGGGTCCTGGGTGATGTCGAGCAGGACGAGGTTCACCGGCCAGGGCGCGGGAGCCCGGCCGAGGGCGCGACCCAGGGCGTCCATGGGCAGGTTGCGCGCAGGGCCCTCCCACTGCGACAGCTCGACGCCGACGAAGAGGAGGGGGTCGCCGCCCTCGACGCTGGCGAGGCAGCGGCGGGCGGTCAGGACGACGCCGGACGCCTCGAACTCCTCGCGCACGGCGGCCAGGAAGTCGACCGGGTCGTCCTGCCAGTCGGGCTCGTAGAGGCTGACCCGGCCGCCCGTGGCGGGCCCGTCCAGCGGCGTACGGCCGGACTTGCACAGCTCGGCGACGGCGGGCGGGGGCAGCGGGACGCCGACGGCGCCGTCCGGATTCACCGCGATGCCGACCTGCGGGGGCAGCCCGCGCGCGAACTCGACGGCCGGCGCGACCGTGCAGCCCATCCGGTCGCCGACGACCGCGAGGAACTGCTCCTCGGAGCTGAAGACGGGCACATAGGCCTGGCCCTCGATCTCCAGCGTCGGCAGGTCGAGGTTCGGGCTGCCGGGTCCGCCGCCCTGGGGCAGCGGTATCCACACCTGGCTGCGCCCGAGGACCTCGACGATCCGGCCGCCCGCCGAGTCGACCCCGAGGGAGGCGGCGAGCACCTCCTCGAGCTCGTTGGCCGGCCACCCGCCGTACGGATGTGCGTGAGCCTGCGCCGGAATGTCCATGTGCCTACCACCCGCTCTGGAACCGCTCTGTCTGCGGCCGAACCCTAGCGCGTACGACTGACAGAACACCCTCCGCGTCCGCATGAATACAGAGGGTCGCCGCCGGTCAACTCCCCTCGAACCCGATCCCGTTCAGCACATCCGTCGCGTCCCGGTCCAGCAGCACCGCGGACGCGCAGCCCCACGGCAGGTCACCGCGCTCGGCGGACTCCACCAGGCCCGCGACCGCGCGGCGGTGCCGGGCGAACGCGTAGCGCGAGACCCCGCGGCCGCGGTCCCGCTGGCCCGCGAGCGCCGTGTCCGCGTCGACGTCGAGCAGCATCAGATGCAGGTCCGCGCCGCGCCGCCCGGCCTCCTTGGCCAGCCAGCGCCGCACCCAGCGCTGCGTGCCGCAGTCGTGCAGGACGACGCTGCCTCCCGAGCGCAGGGCCCGCCGCAGCCCGGCGAAGTGCGCGAGCCGCACGAGCGGGCGGTACACGGCGTACGGGAGCAGCCGCGGCAGCCGGGCCGCCCAGCGGTCACGCGTGTCCTGCGAGTCGATGCGCACGGCTCCCCCGGCACCGACCACGCGGCGCATCAGCGTGGACTTGCCACTGCCCGGGAGCCCCGAGACCACGATCAGGTCACCCCGCGCGAAGCCGAGGCGCCTCGGCGTGCGGCCGCCTCTGCCACGCAGATCCCTGACGACCGGACCGCGCCCTGTCACCGCCCCGGGGCGGGGCACAGCGCGCTGCCCGACCCCTGCCGCCGCGTACGCGCCCGCCGCTGCCTTGTGCACCGTGATCGTCCTCCCCGTTCCGGTCACGCCACCCTTGCCCGTCAAGTGTAAAGAGACGGTAATGCCCTACAAGTGGTTTCCCCGTGCGGTCGGCATGCAATGATGTGCGCGCCAAGAGCACGAACCAACTGCATACCGGCCGCTTGAATCCGCGCGGGAGAGCTCCCCGGACGCCTACGCGTCCCCGGGGGCGCCGAAGGAGCAAGTTCCTCCCTTGAATCTCTCAGGCCCCGTACCGCGCGGGCGAGGCATATCTGAAAAGCGGGCGGCCCTCGGCCGCTCCACCCAAGGTGCAAGCCGCGACCACCTCTACGTGTGGCGCCGGCGAACCTCTCAGGTTCCGATGACAGATGGGGAGGGAGACCATCGCCCTCGTCTGTCATGCCTGGGATCCTGGAGCACCACTCATGAGCAACATTTCCCGTAAGACCGCGCTCGACGCCCTGCACCGCTCGCTGGGCGCGACGATGACCGACTTCGCGGGCTGGGACATGCCGCTGCGCTACGGCAGCGAGCGCGACGAGCACATCGCGGTCCGCACCAAGGCGGGCCTCTTCGACCTCTCGCACATGGGCGAGATCACCGTCACCGGGCCGCAGGCCGTCGATCTCCTCGACTACGCCCTCGTCGGCAACATGTCCACGATCGGCCCCGGCCGCGCCCGCTACACCATGATCTGCCAGGAGGACGGCGGGATCGTCGACGACCTGATCGTCTACCGCCTGGGCGACGAGGGCGGCCTTCCCCGGTACATGGTCGTCGCCAACGCGGGCAACGCGCAGATCGTCCTCGACGCGATCACCGAGCGCGCCGCCGGCTTCGACGCCGAGGTCCGTGACGACCGTGACGCCTACGCGCTGATCGCCGTCCAGGGCCCCGAGTCCCCCGGCATCCTGAAGTCCCTCACGGACGCCGACCTCGACGGCCTCAAGTACTACGCGGGCCTGCCCGGCACCGTCGCCGGCGTCCCGGCCCTCATCGCCCGCACCGGCTACACCGGCGAGGACGGCTTCGAGCTGTTCGTCGCCCCGGAGCACGCCGAGAAGCTGTGGCAGGCACTGACCGACGCGGGCGCGCCGGCCGGGCTCGTCCCCGCCGGCCTCTCCTGCCGCGACACGCTGCGCCTGGAGGCCGGCATGCCGCTGTACGGGCACGAGCTGACGACGGCGCTGACCCCCTTCGACGCCGGTCTCGGCCGCGTCGTGAAGTTCGAGAAGACGGGCAACGAGGGCCGCTTCGTGGGCCGCGAGGCGCTCGAGGCCGCCGCCGAGCGCGCCGAGACCGCCCCGCCGCGCAAGCTCGTCGGCCTGATCGCCGAGGGCCGCCGCGTACCGCGCGCCGGGATGTCCGTGGTCGCCGGCGGCCAGGTGATCGGCGAGGTCACCTCCGGCGCCCCCTCCCCCACGCTCGGCAAGCCGATCGCCATCGCCTACGTGGACGCGTCGCACGCCGCCCCCGGCACCGAGGGCGTCGGCGTCGACATCCGCGGCGCCCACGAGCCGTACGAGGTCGTGGCGCTGCCGTTCTACAAGCGCCAGAAGTAACCCGACCGGTCCTCACGGGGCCGCCGGAAGTAACCCAGCGCACACCCCCCTCGTTCCGCAGCACCCACCCGCGTACAGGAGAATTCAGATCATGAGCAACCCCCAGCAGCTGCGCTACAGCAAGGAGCACGAGTGGCTGTCGGGCGCCGAGGACGGCGTCTCGACGGTCGGCATCACCGAGTTCGCGGCCAACGCGCTCGGCGATGTCGTCTACGCCCAGCTCCCCGAGGTCGGTGACACGGTGACCGCGGGCGAGACCTGCGGCGAGCTCGAGTCGACCAAGTCCGTCAGCGACCTGTACTCCCCGGTAACCGGCGAGGTCGTCGAGGCGAACCAGGACGTCGTGGACGACCCGTCGCTGGTGAACTCCGCCCCGTTCGAGGGCGGCTGGCTGTTCAAGGTCCGCATCTCGGATGAGCCGAAGGACCTGCTCTCCGCGGACGAGTACGACGCGTTCTCCGGCTCCGGCAACTAGGGACACCACTTCCATGTCGCTCATGAACACCCCGCTGCACGAGCTCGACCCGGACGTCGCCGCCGCGCTCGACGCCGAGCTGCTCCGCCAGCAGTCCACCCTCGAGATGATCGCGTCGGAGAACTTCGCTCCGGTCGCCGTCATGGAGGCCCAGGGCTCGGTCCTGACCAACAAGTACGCCGAGGGCTACCCCGGCCGGCGCTACTACGGCGGCTGCGAGCACGTCGACGTCACCGAGCAGATCGCCATCGACCGGGTCAAGGACCTCTTCGGCGCCGAGTACGCCAACGTCCAGCCCCACTCCGGCGCCTCCGCCAACCAGGCCGCCCTCTTCGCGCTCGCCAAGCCCGGCGACACGATCCTCGGCCTGGACCTCGCCCACGGCGGCCACCTCACCCACGGCATGCGCCTGAACTTCTCCGGCAAGCAGTTCGACGTGGTCGCGTACCACGTCGACGAGGCCGGTCTCGTGGACATGGCCGAGGTCGAGCGCCTCGCCAAGGAGCACCGCCCCAAGGTGATCATCGCGGGCTGGTCCGCCTACCCGCGCCAGCTGGACTTCGCCGCCTTCCGTCGCATCGCGGACGAGACCGGCGCCTACCTGTGGGTCGACATGGCCCACTTCGCCGGACTCGTCGCGGCCGGGCTGCACCCCAACCCGGTCGAGTACGCGGACGTGGTCACCTCCACCACGCACAAGACGCTCGGCGGGCCGCGCGGCGGGATCATCCTCGCGAAGAAGGACTTCGCGAAGAAGCTGAACTCGTCCGTCTTCCCCGGCTTCCAGGGCGGCCCCCTGGAGCACGTGATCGCCGCCAAGGCCGTCTCCTTCAAGGTCGCCGCGAGCGAGGACTTCAAGGAGCGCCAGCAGCGCACCGTCGAGGGCGCCCAGATCCTTGCCGCCCGTCTGACCTCGGACGACGCCCGCGCCACCGGCGTGAACGTGCTGTCCGGCGGCACCGACGTGCACCTGGTCCTGGTCGACCTGCGCGAGTCCGATCTGGACGGCCAGCAGGCCGAGGACCGGCTCCACGAGGTCGGCATCACGGTCAACCGCAACGCCGTCCCGAACGACCCGCGTCCCCCGATGGTCACCTCGGGCCTGCGGATCGGCACCCCGGCCCTGGCCACCCGTGGCTTCCAGGCCGAGGACTTCACCGAGGTCGCCGACATCATCGCCGAGGCGCTGAAGCCGGAATACGACGCGGCGTCCCTCAAGGCCCGCGTCACGGCGCTCGCCGACAAGTACCCCCTGTACCCCGGCCTGAAGTAGTTTCGTACGCATTTGTACGTATGAAATTTCGGGGCACCGCGCACACTGGACAGTGAGAGCGGTGCCCCGCCCCGTTCAGCCCCTGCGCACGACCCGGCAGACAACGGCGTCCGCCGAAACCCACCTAGGAGTTCCCCGTGGCCATCTCGGTCTTCGACCTGTTCTCGATCGGCATCGGCCCGTCCAGCTCCCACACGGTCGGCCCGATGCGGGCGGCCCGCATGTTCGCGCGCCGCCTGAAGAACGAGGGCCTGCTCGCCCACACCGCCGCGATACGCGCCGAGCTCTACGGGTCCCTCGGCGCCACCGGACACGGCCACGGCACCCCCAAGGCGGTCCTGCTCGGCCTGGAGGGCGACTCGCCCCGCACCGTCGACGTGGAGAAGGCCGACGACCGCGTCGAGGCGATCAAGGCTTCCGGGAAGCTCAGCCTGCTCGGCGTCCACGAGATCCCGTTCAGCTTCGACGACGATCTGGTCCTGCACCGCCGCAAGGCACTCCCGTACCACGCCAACGGCATGACGATCTTCGCCTACGACCACGAGGGCGCCCTCGTCCTGGAGAAGACGTACTACTCGGTGGGCGGCGGCTTCGTCGTCGACGAGGACGCCGTGGCCGGCGAGAACCCGATCGTGCCCGACGACACGGTCCTCAAGTACCCCTTCCGCACCGGCGACGAGCTGCTCCGCCTCACCGAGGAGACCGGCCTGTCCATCTCCGCGCTGATGCTGGAGAACGAGAAGGCCTGGCGCACCGAGGACGAGATCCGCTCCGGACTCCTCGACATCTGGCGCGTCATGCAGGCCTGCGTCTCGCGCGGCATGTCCCGCGAGGGCATCCTGCCCGGCGGCCTCAAGGTCCGCCGCCGTGCCGCGAACTCGGCGCGCCAGCTGCGCGCCGAGGGCGACCCGATGGCCCGCGCCATGGAGTGGATCACCCTCTACGCGATGGCCGTCAACGAGGAGAACGCCGCGGGCGGCCGTGTCGTGACCGCGCCCACCAACGGCGCCGCGGGCATCATCCCCGCGGTCCTGCACTACTACGTCAACTTCGTGCCCGGCGCCGACGAAGAGGGCGTCGTCCGCTTCATGCTCTCCGCGGGCGCCATCGGCATGCTCTTCAAGGAGAACGCCTCCATCTCCGGCGCGGAGGTCGGCTGCCAGGGCGAGGTCGGCTCCGCCTGCTCGATGGCCGCGGGCGCGCTCGCCGAGGTCCTCGGCGGCACCCCCGAGCAGGTCGAGAACGCCGCCGAGATCGGCATGGAGCACAACCTCGGCCTGACCTGCGACCCCGTCGGCGGCCTCGTCCAGATCCCCTGCATCGAGCGCAACGGCATGGCCGCCGCGAAGGCCGTCACCGCGGCCCGTATGGCCCTGCGCGGCGACGGCCGCCACCATGTCTCCCTCGACAAGGTCATCAAGACCATGAAGGAGACCGGCGCCGACATGTCCGTCAAGTACAAGGAGACGGCGCGGGGCGGCCTCGCCGTCAACATCATCGAGTGCTGACGATCAGCGGGGCTGAGGGCGGCGGCAGTCACAGGGTCGCCGTCGTGCCCTCCCCCGCCCCGCTTCCCGCGAGCCACTGGTCCCAGCTCAGGTTGAACGCCGCGTAGCCGTTGTCGGCCGGAGCCTTGGCACGCGGCGAGCCCGTGATCGTGACGGGGTCGCCCTGCTTGACCTGGCGGTAGAACCACTTGGCGTCGGACAGCGACAGGTGGACGCAGCCGTGCGAGCCACGGGCCGAGCCGCTGCCCGGGTTCGGGTCACCGGTCGAGTAGTGGACGTACGTGCCCGACTGCGTGAGGTGGACGTCCCAGGGCAGCGTCAGGTCGTAGTAGTTGGCGCTGCCCTTGTCGCAGCTGATGCCGACGCTGCAGGAGGTCATGTGGACCTTCTCCTGCTTGTCGATGACGGCCATCGTGCCGTTCCAGGTCGGGTACTCGGCGCTGCCCGCGTTGATCGACAGCGTGCGCACGGCCTGGCCGTTCTTGGTGACCTTCATGGTGTGACCGCTGACGGAGACGTCGGCCCGGACGTCGTCGCCGACCGTGAAGGAGTGCGTGTAACCGTGCACGCCGTAGCGGCCGTTGCCGTTGCTGACGCCCTTCATGTCGGCGTCGATCTTCACCTTCGTACCGGAGGGCCAGTACGTCTTCGGGCGCCAGTCCGCGCGCTTGTCCCCGAACCAGTGCCAGGCGCCGGCCACCGGCTGCGACGTGCTGACCTTCATGTGCTGCTCGACGGATGCGCGCGCCTTGGCGGCCACGGGGTTGGTGAAGACCACCGAAATCGGCATCGCCACACCGACCTTGGCGTCGCTCAGCGGAGTGATCGTCTCCAGGAGCATCGGCGGACCCTTGGGCTTCGCCGGCGAGGGCGAGGCGCTCGCGCCCGGCTTACGCGCCTCCTTCCCGTCGTTCCCGCCCGCCGCCTTGCCGCCACCGCCGCCACTGCCGCCGCAGGCGCTCGCGCCCACCAGCGCCGCGACCGTCACGAGCGCGATCCTTATTCCGCCCTTGCGCCGTCCCACGACCTGCCCCACTCTCCGATTCACCCATGCCCCCCAACGGGCCCAACTCACTGTCAGACAGTGACAGGGCTCCGGCAGTTGCAGGGACCCATGTAAAGCGTGTTCCAAGACTGCGGCCACCGAAACGTCCTGGCAGCGCCTCACCGCACGGGCGGATCAACGTGGGGAAAGGGGTGCCCCGACGGGATCGGATCGGGGACGATGGATGTTCGACCTCGTCGCCCCACCGACCAGGAGGCCCGGCATGCTGCGCGGCATCGACGTCAGTTCGTACCAGTCCACGTTCGACACGGAAGGCCTGTCGTTCGTCTTCATCAAAGCAACGGAGGGGCGCTCGTACGTCAATCCACGGCTCACCGCCCAGACGAAGCTGGCGCGTGACGGCGGCTGCGTCGTCGGCTTCTACCACTTCCTGTGGCCGGGCAACCTCACGGCGCAGGCCGAGTACTTCGTGAGCAAGGCCCCGGAGAAGGCGGGGGACTTGCTCGCCGTCGACTGGGAGACGACCGGGGAGGGCACCCACGCGAGCAACGCGGAGAAGGACCGCTTCATCCGCGAGGTGAAGCGCCTGCGCCCCCACCACCGGGTACTGCTCTACACGAACCGCAATTTCTGGCTGAATGTGGATACGACGTCGTACGCCGGTGACGGGCTCTGGATCGCCGACTACACGACGACCGGCAAGCCCCGTATCAAGGCGTCCTGGAAGTTCCATCAGTACACGGACAGTCCGCTCGACAAGGACGTCGCCCAGTTCACCAGCAAGGGCGCGCTGCGGGACTGGGCCACCCCGTGACACGCCCCCGCACCCGGTGACTCAGGCGCGCCACTCCGCCGTGCGCTCCGGGGACGCCTCGGCCAGGGCCTTGCGGACGGTGTCCGTGTCCGCCGCGAGGCCGTAGACGGGCGTGCCGGGCTGCTGACGCCAGGACTCGTCGAGGCTGCCCGTGTCCACGGAGTCGAAGCCGATCCCGTCGAGCAGCTCGCGTACGACCGCCTTGGCCGCCTCGTCGTCGCCGGCGACGGGCAGGGCGATGCGCTCGGGGTCGCCCTTGGGGCGCGGCTTGTCGAGGAGTTCGTGGGCGTAGGTGCCGTTGAAGACCTTGACGACGGGGTGGCCGATCTGGAGCTCGGTCCAGCGGCTCTCGGGCAGGCCCTCCTCGATGGCGGCGATGCGGCCGTCGCGCTGCTGCGGGTAGTAGTTGCCGGTGTCGATGACGGTGACGCCTTCCGGCGCGTCGTCGAGGAGGCCGTCGGGCAGGCCGGGGACGGCCTTCATGGGGACGGTCACCACGACGACCTCGGCGCCGCGGGCGGCCTCGGCGACGGTCACCGGCGTGGCACCGGTCTCCTCGGCGAGGTCGCGCAGGGTCTCGGGGCCGCGCGAGTTGGCCACGGACACGTCGTGGCCGGCCGCGGTGAACCGGCGGGTGAGGTTGCCGCCGATGTTGCCGGCGCCGATGATGCCGATCTTCATGTCGAGCCCTTCCGGAGGAGCGTGTGCGGTACGCGCGTGGTCACGTACCTCCGGGCCGGGCGGGCCATGCCGGTCTCGCGCGGGTTCCACACGAACGGGGTCGCACCTGCCTCAGTCCCGGCGCGCCAGTGCGCCCCGCATCACGGCCAGCTCCTCCCTCGCCTCGCGTTCCGCGGCGTCCTCGTCGCCCGACGCGACGGCGTCCACGAGCGCGGCGTGCGCCGCGTCGCCGTGGCCGGCCTCGGCGGCGCGTACGTCGACGAGGTCGAGCAGGTCGATGAGGCCCTGGCGCAGGGCGGGCGCGAACTCGGCGAAGAGATCGGTGAGTACGGGGTTGTGGGCGGCGGCCACGACCGCCGCGTGGAGCGCGATGTCGGCGTCGACGAACGCGGCGCCGCCCGCCTGCGCCGTCGCTCTGCGCGCGTCGAGGGCCGCACGCATCACGGTGACGTCCTCGGGGGTGCGGCGGCGTGCGGCGAGACGCGCGGCCTGGACCTCCAACAGGACGCGGACCTCGTAGACGTCGGCGACGGCGGCGGCGCGCAGCCGCGCGGGCCAGTCCTCGACGGGCCGGTCGGCGGTCACGAAGACGCCCGCCCCCTGCCGGGCGCGGACCAGACCGGCCCCGGCGAGCGCGCGCAGGGCCTCGCGGACCGTGGAGCGGCCGACACCGAGTTCCCTGGCGAGGGTCGTCTCGCCGGGCAGCTTGGTGCCGACCGGCCAGTGCCCCGACGCGATCTGCTCGCGCAGCCGCTCGGCGGCCTGTTCGACCAGAGGGCTGGGACGGAGCGCGCCGAGCGCCATGGGAATCACCTGCTCTTCTTGAACACCGCTGTGGAACACCGCTGCTCGTCCTGAACACCGCGTGAACCCGGAGACTTTATCCCCCTGCCGACCGGACCCCTTATTTTTCCCCGACAACTTGTCTGAGGACCTGAGCTGTGACTAGCCTACTGCTCGTGATCTTCCGCGGTCTGCTTCTTCTCGGCTGCCGCGGCGGGGCCTGACGCGACCGGCACCCCGCCGCGGGATGCCGTGCTGCCGGTCCTCGTCCGACCGAGCCGAAGGACACGTCACCCATGACCACCGCCCACGACTGGAACCCGCAGCAGCCGGGCCCCATGCCGTACCACCGCTACCGCCCGCACCACGACCGCGTCGACGTCCCCGTGCGGGACCGGAGCTGGCCGGGCGCCCGGATCGAGCGGTCGCCCCTGTGGGTCCCCGTCGACCTGCGCGACGGCAACCAGGCGCTCGCCGAACCGATGGACACCGGCCGCAAGCGCCGCTTCTTCGACCTGCTCGTCCGCACGGGGTTCAAGGAGATCGAGGTCGGCTACCCGTCGGCGAGCCGCACCGACTTCGACTTCGTACGCCACCTGGTGACGTCGGGAGCCGTCCCCGACGACGTCACGCCCGTCGTCTTCACGCCCGCACGGCGCGATCTGATCGAGCGCACCTTCGCCTCGATCGAGGGCCTGCCGCGCGCGGTCGTCCATCTGTACATCCCGACCTCCCGCGTCTGGCGCGACGTCGTGCTCGGCCGCGACCGCGCGCAGGTGTGGGAGTCCGTGCGGGACGCCGCCGCGCACATGGCGCGGCTCTCGGACGCCCGGCCCGGCGCGCACATCCGCTTCCAGTTCGCCCCGGAGACCTTCAACGTCACCGAGCCGGACTTCGTCCTGGAGATCTGCGACGGCCTGACCGAGCTGTGGGACGCGAGCCCCGACCGGCCGGTCACACACAACCTCCCGGCGACGGTGGAGATCGCGACGCCGAACGTGTACGCCGACCAGATCGAGTACATGCACAAGAACCTGTCCCGCCGCGACGCGGTGATCCTGTCCGTGCACCCGCACAACGACCGCGGCACGGGCGTCGCCTGCGCCGAACTCGCCGTCCTCGCGGGCGCCCAGCGCGTCGAGGGCTGCCTCTTCGGCAACGGCGAGCGCACCGGCAACGTCGACCTGGTCACGCTGGCCATGAACCTGTACGCGCAGGGCATCGACCCGATGGTCGACTTCTCCGACATCGACGCCGTACGGGAGGTGGTCGAGCAGTGCAACCGGCTGCCCGTGCACCCGCGCCACCCCTACGGCGGCGACCTCGTCTACACGGCCTTCTCCGGGACGCACCAGGACGCGATCAGCAAGGGCCTCGCGCATCACGCAGCGGCGGCAGCGGCGGCCGGGATCCCGGCGCAGCAGGCCCGCTGGGAGGTGCCGTACCTGCCGATCGACCCGGCGGACGTGGGCCGCAGTTACGAGGCCGTGATCCGCGTCAACTCGCAGTCGGGCAAGGGCGGAACGGCGTATCTGCTCGCCACGTACCACGGCGTCGACCTGCCGGCGCGGATGCGGCCCGAGTTCGCGCGGGTGGTCCAGGAGGCCACGGACGACAGCGGGCAGGAGGCGACCCCGAAGGATCTGTACGAGCTGTTCGGCTCGACCTACCTGGAACCGGGGCGCGGCGCCGGCCACGTGTGCCTGACGGCGTGGTCGACGGACAGAGACGGGCAGGCGCACCGGTTCGTGTGCACCCTCCAAGTGGGCGATCGCACGGGCGACTTCGAGGGGCGGGGCGGCGGAACCCTGTCCGCGTTCGTGGACGCGCTCGCGGCGGCCGGGGTCGGCGTCGACATCGTCGACTTCACCGAGGACGCGCACGGCGAGGAGGCCACGGCGTACGCGCAGTGCCGGGTCGACGGCGTGACGGCGTGGGGCGCGGGCCGTGCCCCTTCACCGCTGGCGGCGTCGGTCCAGGCGGTCCTGGCGGCCGTGAACCGGGCGGTGGCGGCGCGATAGAAGCGCGGCGCGAAGCGAGGGGGCGCCCACCGGAGTCCGGTGGGCGCCCCCTCGGGGACGGTCGGGCGGACTAGTCGCAGGTGCCCGCGAACGTGTTCCGGGTCACGACGTCGGTCGTCGCGGCGGTCGTGTCCAGCCAGACGGCGCGCCGACCGTCACCGAGGGACGGGGCCAGCTGGGCGCCGGAGGAGCAGGAGACCCGGCTGAAGGCACCGGTCCCCGCGACCACGTCGGCCGTGCCGGCCGCCATGACCTTGACCTTCTCCGGTCCGCTCCAGGAACCGAGGCCGCTCCAGGCGTCGTACGTGGAGTACGCGAAGTAGTCGTCGGTGACGGAGAACTGGGCGAAGTAGGTGCTCGTCGGGAGGCTCACCTTCGCCGCCTCGGTCAGGTCGTCGACGGGCGCGGACCGGAAGGTGGTGCTGCCGAACAGGCTGCTGTTCTCCCGCCAGAAGATGCGGTCCGCGGCGAGCTGGATGTCACCGACGGAGTTGAAGAGGAAGCCGCCGATCCGCTTGCTCTGGGTGGTGCCGGTGGCGATGTCGTAGAGGCGTACGTAGGTGTGGTCGGCGCCGCCGGCCCAGGCGATCTGCCCGTGCTTCATCGCCAGTCGGCCCGCCTTCGTGCCTGCCTCGGGCGTCACGTTGACCGTGGTGCCGTCGGCCTTGCGCAGGATGACGTCCTGTTCGCCGTCGGCGGTGGTGCGGATGTAGGCGAGCGCGCCGTTCTCGGTGACCGGCTCGGTCTCGTCGGCGTCCGGGGTGTCGACCAGCTTCCTGATCGCCCCCTGGCCCTTGTCACCGGCCTGGTAGATGCCGATGCCGTCGGCGGAGATCCGGGTGAAGACGACGCGCTCGTCGTCGAGGGACGGGTCCATCAGGTAGGCGTCCCGCTGCGCCAGCTCGTGCTGGTGATGCTTGCCGAAGCGGCCGACCGTGATGCCGAAGGCGGCGCCGCCCTCGCCCCAGGCGACGGCGTCGCCATGGCCGATGGCGTAGACATCGCCGCTGATCTGCGCGGCCTGCTCGTCGAGGCCGGAGTAGACCTCGTAGGCGGGCAGGACGTCGGCGCCGATGGTGGTGCCGTCGTGGGTGCCGGCCTTCTGCTCCCAGCCCTGCTCGATGCCGTGGTCGTCGAAGGCCTTCGCGATGACGGCCAGATCGGTCTTGGAGACCTTCAGGGACTTGGCGGCGAGGGTGACCGCGTTGCGCATGTCGGTGAAGCCCGACAGCGGGGTGAGGTAGTTCTGGGCCGCCCGGTAGGTGATCCGGTCGGCGAGGCCGGCACCGAGACTCTTGCGCATGTCCCACAGCGCGCCACCGACGATGGTGGAGTTGGCGTGCACACCGCCGTTGTCGAAGTCGAGCGTCATGGGCTGGTAGTCCCGCTGCGCGTTGCGGCCGTCGTTGAGGTCGCGCAGGGCGCACTCGTCGAGCGGCTTGGTGCCGTTGCAGAGGTATTCGCCGATGAGGCCGGAGGTGGGGTCGCTCATGGGGATGCCCTTGTCGGCGGTCTCCATGGCGTTGCCGAAGTAGTCGGATATCGCCTCGTTGAGGGCGCCCGACTGGTTGAGGTAGACGAGTCCGGCGGAGTGTTCCGTGACGCCGTGCGTCATCTCGTGGCCCACGACGTCGAGGCCCACGGACAGCGGCACGCCGTTCATGTGGCCGTAGACCATCTTGTCGCCGTCCCAGAACGCGTTGGCGTAGTCCTTGCCGTTGGCGGCGACATTGACGACGGAGTAGATGCTGCCGCCCTTGCCGTCGATGCCGTCGCGCCCGATCTCGTCCTTGTAGTACTCGTAGACCTTGGCGGCGTTGAGGTGGGCCTCGACCGCGCCCGACGACGTGTTCGCCCCGTCGAAGCGGTCGGTCGCGGACTTCACCAGCGGGATGTCGTCCGCCACGGGGCCGCCCGCGACGACCGTGTAGTTCTCGCGCTGCGCGTCGTAGGTGCGGATCTGCCCGCCGGTCCGCGCGTACATGGCGCGCTCCGAGTCGACGAGCGTGTACGAGCCGTCCGCCTCCTTGTTGACGTTCAGCTTCGCCTCGCTGCCGTCGACGCGTACGCCCGTCCCCTGCGCGGGCGACGCGTCGGCGGCGTCGACGTTGTTGTACGAGAGCGCGATGCCGCCCACACGCGCGTCGACGTACACCTCCTGGCGCACGGGGCTGCCGTCGGACCGGGCGCCCGTCACGGTGAAGTGCCACGCCAGCTTGCCGCCGGTGGCGTCGGGCAGGACCGTCAGGCCGTGCCCGGCGGTCTTCGCGCCCTCGACGCGGGACAGGTCGCGGTCGAGCGTGAACATCCGCCGCTCCGCGGCCGCCTGCGTCACCGTCGGGGTGGTGGAGACCGTGAGGTGGGTGTAGAGGGTGCCGGTCGCGGAGGTGACGCGCCGGCCGCCGTCGGCCGCCTCGCTCTGCACCGCGTACTCGGCGCCGAACACCGGCACGCCGTTGTGCTGCTGGCGGAAACGGACGGAGGACTGCTTGCCGGACGTGGTGGTCCCGAGCGTCTTCAGGTCGGAGACCGGGACCTTGTACGTGTCCTTGTGGGCCTTGAGATGGGCGCGAGCGGCCTCGGCGGGCGTGCCCACGCGCGCCGCGTCGTCCAGGCCCTGCGTCACCGCGGGCGCGACCGGCACCGGCTCCGCCACCGTGGTGGCCGGGGGCGCGGTGGTGTCGCCGTCCGCCCACGCCGGCGCGGCCAGCAGCGCCGACCCCGTGGCGGCGACGACCACACCGGTCGCCAGCATCCGCCGGATCCTCGTTCGTCTCACAGAGCCCTCCCCATCACACACCTGCATGCGGAACGCGTGCGCCCCGCTCGCTTGACGGGGTCGATGCTTCGGTATGGCGGGTGAAGCGACCAGAGGGTGATGCTGGCGCGAACATGCCGTGGCGTAAATACGCCTCAGGAGCCCTGTGGTGAAGGGGAGTTGGCGTTTCTCTCAGCCAGCCAGCCCGCGCGGCCCGCGTGCACGCCGAGCTGGAAGCGGGTCACGGCGCCGGCCTCGTCCATGAGGGCGCGCAGCCGCCGCTGCACGGTGCGGTGGCCCATGCCGAGCTGCCGGGCGATGGCCGCGTCGGTGAGGCCGATGTGCAGCAGAGCGACGATCTGCCGGTCGGTGGCGTCGAGTTCGTGTCCGCAGCCGGAGCCCTCGGCGCTCTGCGCGCCCAGCCGCCTGCCCTTGGCGAAGTGCTGCTCGAAGAGCGACTGCAGACCGGCGAGCAGGCCGCTGCGGTGCACGACAAGGGCGACGGGTTCGGCCTCGTCACGCTCGGGGTCGAGCGGCAGCAGGGCGACCCTGCGGTCCACGAGGACCATCTTGATCGGCAGCTCTTCGACGACGGCGATCTGCTGGCCGTGCGCGATGACGTCGGCCAGCGGCTGTGCGGTGCCCGGCTGTTCGAGACAGCCGCGCTCCACGACGGCGCGCAGGATGACACCGCGGCCCATCGCCTCGCGCTCGGCCTCTTCGAGGTTGTCCTGGAAGGTGATCACCGGGGGCACCCGCATCGTGGGCACGAAGGAGCACACCTCGTGCTGCGCCTGGTGCTGCATGGCGAGGAGCCTGCGCCGGATCACCGCGGCGCCGGAGAGCACTTCCACGGGCGCGTACGTCTGTGCCGAGCGGTGCCGTTCCGCCAGGTCGCCGACGAGCGACTCGACCCGGTGCAGTGCGGCACGGCGGGATTCGAGGAGCGGCCCGAGGGCGAGGACGGGCGGGGCGGCGCGGTAGCGGACGGTGCCGTCGCGGTGTTCGGCGCTGGCGAGGCCGCGGTCCACGAGGAGGCCGAGGGCGCGGTCGATGCCGTCCGGTCCGGCCCCGGAGCCGGCCAGGGCGGCCGGGTCACTGTCGGGCCGGTCCACCAGGAGCCGGTAGACGGCGTCCTCCTCGGGGCCGAGTCCGAGGAGCGTGAGCAGCGAAGCGTCCGCGAGTCCCGGCGCCTCGGGCTCCGGGACTCGCGGACGCGGCTGGGGTCTCAGCGCTCAGGCCTTGTTCAGGTTCGCCCAGAACTCGTCGAACGAGAGGACCTTGTCCCCGTTGGCGTCCTGCCGGGCGATGAGCGCCTCGGCGACCGACTCGGTGACGTTGAAGTCGCCCATCTGAGCCATCGCGCTCTTGTACTCGGCCGCTGTGATGAAGCCGTCGCCGTCCGCGTCGAACCGCTGGAACGCCTTGCGTGCTTCCTCGATGTCCGCCACCGGGTCCACCCCTTCTTGCTGTAACACTGACGCGGGTCAGATTAACCGGCTGTACGAGCGCGCAGTGCGGCGACCACCCACGCGAACTCCTCGTTGTGCCGGGGCGGCGTCTCCATGCCCCGCACCAGGGACACCAGGTCACGGAACCGTGCCACGTCGTTGTTGGCCGCGGCCTCCATGCGCTCCAGTACGGCGGCCGGGTCGGCGTTGCCGAGCAGGCCCCGCAGCACCTCCTCCGCCTCGGGCGACTCGGGCGCGACGCCGCGCTCGCGCGCCTGCCGGGCGAGCTGCACCAGGCGGCTCATGAACCACAGCGAGCTGCCCGGCGGCACCTCGGGCCCTCGGTCGGCCGCGTTGAACTCGATCATGCGGCGCATGTGCGCCCGGAAGTCCGGGTCCTGCATCAGCTCGGCCAGCTCGACCCACGCGTCGACCTGCTCGGTCGTCGGGTCGTCCGGCAGGTCGGGGACCATGACCCGCATGCGGGTGCGGATGTCCGGGTCGGCGGCGTCCAGGCCGCCGAAGGTCTGCTCCATGAAGTCGTCGATGATGTGTTTGCGCTCGGCGGCGCTCAGCCGTGCCAGCTTGTTCATCAGGGCCATCTCTTCTGTGCTTGAGTTCCTCTTGGCGACGGTCGACAGGACGGCCCGGTTCAGCCGCAGCGAGCGGATCCGCGCGTCGAGCGCCGCCACGTGCGCGGCGGCCACGGACGCGATGTCCGTCTCCCCGTCCACCACCCGTCGTACGTCGTCCAGGCCGAGGCCCAACTCACGTAGGGTGCGGATGAGTTCGAGCCGGGCGAGGGACTGCGCGTCGTACAGGCGGTAGCCGCCCTGGCTGCGTTCGACGGGCGGCAGGGCGCCCGCGTCGGACCAGTAGCGGATGGTGCGCACCGACAGGCCGGTGCGCCGGGACAACTGCCCGATGGTGAGCAGCCGGGGGCCGTCGTCGTTCATGTCGAGGAGTCTGGACCTTCCAGTGGGTGGAGACTCAAGAGCCGAGGGGAAACGTCGTGCCGGGCACTGTGCGGGACATTCTGGATGCCGCGGCGCGAGGGGTCTTCCCTCCGCCGGACGGGGGCACGACGGTGGTGCCGCAGGCGGACCACCGGGACGCGGGGGTGCTGGCCTTCACCGCCCACTCGGTGGTGTTCACGGACGAGGATCCGCAGTGGGTGCACGCGACGCTGCGCGGCCTGGACTGCGACCCGCTGGCGGCGACGATGAATCCGCGGTTCCTCGGGGCGCTCATGGAGCGGACGGGGCGCCGCCATGACACGACGGACCTGCTCACCGTGGCCCCGGCGCTGCCCGGCGAGCCGCCGCTGGCACTGAAGGAGATCGCGGACCCGGACCATCCGCGGGTGGTGCGGGCGCGGGTGCGCCGCGACGACGTGCGGATGTGGGCGGCGGACGGCGGGGTGCTCGTCCTGGGGCGCGGCGTCGCGGGGCGCTGGGAGACGGCGATCGAGGTCGACGAGGAGGCGCGGCACCGGGGCCTCGGCCGGCTCCTCGCGGTGGCCGCCCGGCATCTGGTGCCGGACGGCGGGCCGGTGTGGTCCCAGCAGTCACCCGGGAACGCCCGCAGTGTGCGGGCGTTCCAGGCGGCCGGATACCGTCCCGTCGGCGCGGAGGCGCTGTTCGTCGCACCCTGCCGGCGCTAGCGGAAGATGCCGGTGTGGCCGAGGGAGTAGCGGCCGGGCTGCGGGTACACGGCCAGGCCGTGCGGGCCGTCGCCGACGGGGATGCGGGCGATCTGCTTCCCCGTACGGGTGTCGATGGCGTACACCTCGGAGTTGTAACGGCCGGACAGCCACAGGATCTTGCCGTCGGAGGAGACACCGCCCATGTCGGGGCTGCCGCCGTCGGGCAGCTTCCACTTCTTCGTCAGCTTGTTCTTGGCGAAGTCGAAGATGGAGATGGTGCCCTCGCCGCGGTTGGAGATGTACATCTCGCGGGAGTCGCGGCTGACGTAGAGGCCGTGGGCGCCCTTGCCGGTGGGCAGGAGCTCGGGGGTGGTGAAGTTCTTGCCGTCCAGGACCCACATGCCGTTGGCCACCATGTCGGCGATGTAGAACGTCTTGCCGTCCGGGGAGATCTTGACGTCCTGCGGCATCGCGCCCTTGAAGGGCAGCCGCTCCTGGCCGATGACCTTCATCTTCGCGGTGTCGACCTTGAGGACTTCGCCGCTGAACTCGCAGGAGACGATGAAGTACCGGCCGTCGGCCGAGAAGTCGGCGTGGTTGACGCCGTAGCAGCTGACGGGCACGGTCTTGAGCGTCTTCATGGTGTACGGATCGCGGAAGACCAGCTCACGGTCGAGCGAGGCCATCACGATGGCGTACTTGCCGTCGGGCGTGAAGTAGAGGTTGTACGGGTCGTGCACGTCGACCGTCCGGCCGGCCTTGCCGGTCTTCGGGTCGATGGGCGTGAGCGTGTTGCCCTTGTCGTTGTTGACCCAGAGCGTCTTCATGTCCCAGGACGGCACGACGTGCTGCGGCTGCCTGCCGACGGCGATCGTCTCGATGACCTTGTACGTCTTGGGGTCGATGACGGAGACGGTGTCGGACTCGGTGTTGGGCACATAGATCCGGGACGGGAAGTCCTTGACGACCGGCGACAGGTTGCCGGGGCGGTCGGCTGCGTAGACGTCCTGGGGGTCGAGGACGGGCGGCATGCCCGGCAGGCTCTGCGCGACCGGCTTCGGCTTCGGTTCGGCGGCCTTGACGCCGTGCGTGCCGAGCGCTTCGTCGGCCCGGTGCGCCTTGGGCTCGGCGCCGCAGCCCGCGAGGGCCGCGAGAACGGTGGCGGCGGCGATCAGTGCTGCGGTGGTGCGGGTGCGGCGCGGTGTCATGTCAGCAGCTCCGTGGTGGTCACCGCGGCCAGACCGCGGCGGTCGAGGTCTTCCAGGAGGGCGGGCAGCGCGGCGACCGTGTCCGCATATCCGAAGTGCAGGCTCACGACGGAGCCTTCGCGGATCTCCGAGGTGACTTTGCGGGTCACCTCGGCGGCGCCCGGCGAGGTGAAGTCGAGGGAGTCGACGTCGTACGACAGGACGTGCGGGTAGCCGGCCGCGGCGGCCAGTCTCTCGACGAGCGGGGTCGCCCGCTGGGTGCGCGAGGGCCGGAACCAGGTGCCGATGGAGCCGGTGAGGCGGCGGATCCGGTCGGCGCAGCCGGTGATCTCCGCGCGTGCCTCGGCCTCGGACATCGTGTTGATGTCTCGGTGGTGCAGCGTGTGGTTGCCCAGGTCGTGGCCGCCGTCGAGGATGCGTCGCGCCACCGCGGGGTGCTCGTCGAGCCAGGTGCCGACGGCCAGGACGGTCACCTTGGCGTGGGCCCGCTCGGCCTCCTTGAGGAGCGCGTACGCGACGGCGGGGTCACCCTGGCCGTGGAAGGTGAGGGCGACGCGGGGGCGGTCGCGGGGGCCGTGGTCGATCTGGGCGGGCTGCCCGGGGAAGCGGCGGGGGGCCGGTGCCTGCGGGGCGGCACGGGCGGGGTGGGCCGGGCTCGGCGAGTGCGCGGCGGCCACCGGGTCGGGGGCCGAGTCGGAGCAGCCGGTGGTGAGGGCGGCGGCGGTGAGTCCGGCGCCGAAGCGGAGGGCTCCGCGGCGGTCGGTCGTGGTCACCGCCCCATTTAAGGTCAATAAGAGACAAGTAGAACTTACCGACCCGAGGGTCTTAATGAATACTGGATGGCGTCGTTAATAAATCTTCATTTGCCAGGCTCGTGGCCCATGTCACCGAGGATTCATTTGGCCTCATGGGCCGGGGTCTGCCATAGTCGGAAGCACGACCCCCATTGACCCGGGCTCGGTCGTCGACAGCGGCCGTGGATAACACCCCAAGCATCCACGGCGCTCCACAAAAGCCCCCGCGGCGCCCCACAAGGCGAAAACGGGGGCTTTCGTGTGCCCCCACCGCCCCGACACCCGCACTCAGCGGTCGGCGACCCGCATCTCGAACCAGGTGGTCTTGCCGCGCGGCAGGAGATCCACGCCCCAGCGGTCGGAGAGCTTGTCGACCAGACAGAGTCCGCGCCCGCTGATGTCGAGCTCGTGGACGGGCATCAGACAGGGGAGCCCGCGCGAGGGATCACGCACCTCGACCCTGATCCAGCCGCGCCTGCGGACCATACGTAACCCGAAGATCCTGGCCCCCGTGTGCCGCACCGCGTTGCCGACGAGCTCGGAGACGAGCAGCACGACGTCCTCGGTCATCTTCGGGGAGAGCCCCCAGTGCCTCAGGACGACCACCTGGGCGAGCCTGCGCGCGGTCGCCGCCGACTCGGGCCGCGACGGCAGCGGCACCTCCGCCTCGGCCGGGTTCCCGAACAACTCCAGTGCTTTCAGAGCCCGTTCGTCCTCGACCGCAGGCGACCAGCGCGCCGCGGTCGCACTCCCGTGCCTCCGCGGCTGTTCGAAACCCTCCAGCCCCGCCATGCCCCCATCATGGCTGCCCAGAGCGGGTTCCGGGGCCGTTCCTGCCGAATAAGCCCCCCGGAACCTTCCGTTCCGGGGGGCCGGTTTGGCATATGTCACTGGCAGATAAACCCTTGCCGCATACATGCTGAGCTGCAACGATCGCGCGATTCGGCCCGATCGACAACCTCGGCGGCCCGAACGTCCTTAAGGTTCTCTTAAGGCTGCGATAATCCGCTCCAACGAGGGACAACGGTGGGACACCCCGTCAACTCCAAGTGGATCAGGGGAAGTTGATACAGGTGTCTGCGCGCGGTCCACGAGCCGGCGAACCGGCGAAACTGGCCGCCTAGAGGAACTTGGCCCTGCCCGGGCCCTCTTCGACGAAGCTCCGCATCCCGCGCTCGCGGTCCTCGGTGGCGAACAGGCCCGCGAACCAGTTCCGCTCGACCGCGAGACCGGTGTCGATGTCCGTCTCCAGGCCCACGTCGATGGACTCCTTCGCGGCGCGCAGCGCGAGCGCCGGCCCCTGCGCCAGCTTCGCGGCCCAGGCGTGCGCCTGCTCGTAGACCTCGGCGGCGGGCACGACGCGGTCCACCAGGCCGATGGCGAGGGCCTCTTCGGCCTTCACATGGCGGCCGGTGAAGATGAGGTCCTTCGCCTTGGAGGGGCCGACCAGGCGCGCGAGGCGCTGCGTGCCGCCCGCGCCGGGGATCAGGGCGAGGAGGATCTCGGGCTGGCCGAGCTTCGCGTTGTCCGCGGCGATGCGGAAGTCGGCGCACAGGGCGAGTTCGCAGCCGCCGCCGAGCGCGTAGCCGGTGACCGCGGCGACGACCGGCTTGGGGATGCGCGCGACGGCCGTGAACGAGTCCTGCAGGGCGCGGGAGCGCACGATCATGGCCGCGTGGTCCATGGCCTGCATCTCTTTGATGTCCGCACCCGCGGCGAACGCCTTGTCGCTGCCGCGGACGACCACGGCGCGCACGTCGTCGCGGCGCGAGGCCTCCTCGGCCAGCTCCTTGATGCGGTCCTGGGTGGCGATGTCCAGAGCGTTCATCGGCGGCCGGTCGAGCCGGATCGTGCCGACGCCTTCGGCGACTTCGAGGTAGGCAGTCATGGACAGCAGGTTAGTGCGCGTTAACGCGAGAGGCCCGGTGCACTTGGTCACAGTGCACCGGGCCTCTTCGCGTGGAGACGGAAGCGGTCAGGGACGGAAGGGCGTCAGGCCTTCCACTTCTCCCAGGACATGTTCCAGCCGTTCAGGCCGTTGTCCGGGGCCACCGTCCGGTCCTGCGAGTGCTTCACCTCGACCACGTCACCGATCATCGAGCTGTTGAAGAACCAGGCCGCCGGCACCTTGCTGTCGTAGCCGCCGCGCACGTCGCGCAGGCCCACGCATCCGTGGCTGGCGTTGTAGTTGCCGAATGCGCCGCCGCCCCAGTAGTTGCCGTGGATGAACGTCCCGGACGTCGTCAGGCGCATGGCGTGCGGCACGTCCTTGATGTCGTACTCGCCGCCGTAGCCCACCGTTTCGCCGTTCATACGGGTCACCGTGAGCTTCTCGCTGATGACCATCCGGCCGTTCCACGTGGAGTAGCCCGGCTTGCCCGTGGTGATCGGGACCTTCTTGATCGTCTTGCCGTCGCGCTTCACGGTCATCATGTGCGTCTTGGCGTCGACCGTGGAGACCTGGCTGCGGCCGATCGTGAACTTCACGGTCTTGGCCTGCTTGCCGTAGACGCCCGGCCGGCCCTCGACGCCGTCGAGGTTGAGCTTGACGGTCACCTCGGTGCCGGCGGCCCAGTACTTCTCGGGGCGGAAGTCGAGGCGGTCGTTGCCGAACCAGTGGCCCTCGACGGGCACGGACGGCTCCGTCTTGATCTCGATGGCCTTCTCCACGTCCTCCGGGTGCGTGATGCCCCGCGTGAAGTGGACCGAGAACGGCATGCCGACGCCGACCTTCGAACCGTCCTCCGGCGTGAACTGACCGATGAACGTGTTCTTCGGGACCAGCGTCGTGAACGCCACGTCCTTCGCGGACGCGCGGCCCTCGGAGTCCTTGGCGACCGCGTGGACCTTGTACTTGGTGGAGGCGGCCAGGTGATGCGCGGGGGTCCAGCCGGCGCCCCCGTCCACGATCTTGCCCTCGACCGGGTTGCCCTTGGTGTCGGCGACCTTCACCTCGGTCAACTTGCCCTTGTCGGCGGTGATCCGGAGGTCTCCGCTGGTGGCCACGCCGTCCGCGCCGTCCTTCGGGGCGATGGTGACGACGGCCTGGGACGGCTTGTTGGTGTCCGCCTTGCCCGAGTCGCCGCCCTTGCCGTCATTCCCCGCACCGGAGCCGCCGCCCCCTCCGCCGCAGGCCGTGGCCAGCAGCAGAGCGGCCCCCAGCAGAGCCCCCGATATCGGTCGTCGCCCGTTCACGATCTTGTCTCCCCTCGTGCAAGGCCGGTCAGGCCCCCACCCCAGCGCGTCCTAGCACGCACTGCGACAGATAACCACACGACCTGCAGTTATGGATCCCCAGCTATGTCACCGTTCAGTCCCAACTGGCCCGGCTTTGACGGAGCGTGAGGCGGGGCGTGGGGTGAGGTGTGGGGCAGGGCGTGGGGCGGGGCAAGGGCCTGGCCGGCCGGCCGCGCTCGGGGCTCAGTGCGTGGCCGTGCCCGCCTTCCAGTCCTTCCAGTTCATGTTCCATCCACTGAGGCCGTTGTCGGGTGCGACCACCTTGTCCTTGCTGTTGACCACTTCGATGACGTCGCCGACAAGGGTGCGGTCGAAGAAGTGACCCGCGGGCGAGTCCGGGCTGCCGCCCCTGTCATCGGCCAGCCCGATACAGCCGTGGCTGATGTTGCGATCGCCGAAGGCGTCCGATGTCCAGTAGTTGCCGTGCAGGAACGTTCCGGATGTCGTCAGCCGGATGGCGTGCGGCACGTCGGGGACGTTGTACTCGCCCCCGAACCCGACGGTGCGGCTGTCCATCCGGGTCATCTCGAGCATCTCGCTGACGACCATCTTCCCGTTGTACGTGGGAGTCTTGTCCGCCCCGGCGGTGATGGGGATGGTGTCCACGAGTTCGCCGTCGCGGCGCACCTCCATGGTGTCGTCGTCCGCGTCCACCAGGCTGGTCTGGCTGCGACCGATGGTGAAGGCGAGCTTCTTGTGCTGCACGCCGTACACACCGGGTGACGACTCCACGTCACGCAGCCCGAGGTCGACGGTGACCTCCGTGCCCGGCTTCCAGTACTCGCGCGGCCGGAAGTCGAGGCGGGACTTGCCGAACCAGTGCGGGGCGATGTCCACGGCGGGCTTCGCCGTGATGTGGATGGCGCGTTGGACGGCGGCACGGTTCTCGATGTCCCTGTTGAACTCGAGGGAGACGATCATGCCGGTACCGACGGTCGACCGGTCCTCCGGCGTGACGTAACCGACGAACCGCTTGGCGGGGACGGACGTGGCGAAGGTGGTGTGGCGGGCGGCGCGGTGACCGTCCTCGTCGAGCGCGACCACGTCCACGGTGTACTTGGCGGCGCGCGCGAGCCGCCGTTCGCCGGTCGGCCGCCATCGCGTGCCGTTCTCGTCGATCCGGCCCTGGACCGGAACCTCCTCTGCGTCCTGGAACTTCATGACCTTGACCGACTCCAGGTGCCCGTCCGGCACCGTCACCTCGATCTGCCGGTCGGCCTGTACGTTCTTGGTCCCGTCTGCCGGGACGACCTTGATCGCGTCTTCGGGGGAGCGCGACTTGCCGAGCAGATCTTCCGCGGCGGTGCATCCGGTGACTCCGGTCAGCACCACCGCCCAGGTCAGCACGGCGGCCAGCGTGGCCCCTGCGTTTCTCACAGCTGTTCTCACGCGGGGCCCAACGACCGTCACCCCGCCGGGGAAACGTGAGTGCGACCCAAGCTCTGGGCAGAACACTGGAGAGGACGACGCGACGGGGAGCCGCGGCCGGGACGCCGCACGCCCTTCCCCTGCCGGTGGCGCCGCCCCGACCGAGCCGCGGGAGGCATGACAGGTGGCGAGCGCACCCGAGCAGGAGGCACCACAGGATGCCCTGGTGGAACGGCCCGCGGGGCTTCCGCAGGCGCGCTCCGCACCCGGAAGGAACGGCCGCCGCACGAGAGAGCGGCCGCCGCCCGTCGAGCCGGTCTGGCCGGGCGCCCCGACCCCGCTGGGCGCACGCTTCCGGGTCGGGCCCGACGGCACGGCGGGCACCAACTTCGCACTCTGGGCGGGCGGCGCGGAGTCGGTCGACCTCTGTCTCTTCGACGAGGCGGGCCGCGAGCGGCGCGCCCCGCTGACCGAGCTGACGCACGAGATCTGGCACGGCTTCGTACCGGACGTGCTGCCGGGACAGCGGTACGGGTTCCGGGTGCACGGCCGCTGGGACCCGTGGACCGGCGCCCGCTGGAACCCGGCGAAGCTGCTCCTCGACCCGTACGCGCGCGCCGTGGGCGGCGACTTCGGGCTGCCGCCTGAGGTCTACGGCCATGTGCGCGACTGGCCCGAGCAGCATGTGGCCGACACCGTGCGCGACGACCGGGACTCGGCGCCGTACGTCCCCAAGGGGGTGGTCGTCCACGACGACGCGCCCGACGACGAGTGGGCGGACGACCGCCGTCCGAAGACGCCGTGGGCGGACTCGGTGATCTACGAGCTGCATGTGAAGGGGTTCACCGCGCTGCATCCGGGGATCCCTCAGGAGCTGCGGGGGACGTACGCGGGGCTGGCGCATCCCGCGGCGGTGGAGCACCTGGTGAAGCTGGGGGTGACGGCGGTCGAGCTGCTGCCCGTGCACCAGTTCGCCCACGAGGACCACCTGCTGCGACGGGGACTGCGCAACTACTGGGGCTACAACTCGATCGGCTACTTCGCCCCGCACGCGGCGTACGCGGCGTCCGGGACGGGCGGGCAGCAGGTCGGCGAGTTCAAGCGGATGGTGCGGGCGCTGCACGAGGCGGGTATCGAGGTCATCCTCGACGTGGTCTACAACCACACGGCGGAGGCCGGCGAGCTGGGCCCGACGCTGTCCCTGAAGGGCATCGACAACCGCGGCTACTACCGCCTCCAGGGCGACGCGCGCCGGTACGCGGACTACACGGGCTGCGGCAACACCCTGCACGTCGTGCAGCCGCACGTGCTGCGCCTGCTCACCGACTCCCTGCGCTACTGGGTGACGGAGATGGGTGTGGACGGCTTCCGCTTCGACCTGGCGGCGGCGCTCGCCCGCTCGATGCACGACGTGGACATGCTGTCGCCGTTCCTCGCGGTGATCGCGCAGGACCCGGTCCTGCGCCGGGTGAAGCTGATCGCGGAGCCGTGGGACGTGGGCTCGGGCGGCTACCAGGTCGGTGCCTTCCCGCCCCTGTGGACGGAGTGGAACGACCGCTACCGCAATGCTGTACGGGACTTCTGGCGCGGCGCCCTGCCCGATGTGCGTGACCTGGGCTACCGGCTGTCCGGGTCGAGCGACCTGTACGCGTGGGGCGGGCGGCGCCCGTACGCGTCGGTCAACTTCGTCACCGCCCACGACGGGTTCACGCTGCGCGACCTGGTCTCGTACGGCCGCAAGCACAACGAGGCCAACGGCGAGGGCAACCGCGACGGCACCGACGACAACCGTGCCTGGAACTGCGGCGCGGAGGGTGAGACCTCGGACGAGGACGTACTCGCCCTGCGCAGGCGGCAGTTGAGGAATCTGCTGACGACGCTGCTGCTGTCCACCGGGGTGCCGATGCTCGTCGCCGGTGATGAGCTGGGGCGCACGCAGCGCGGCAACAACAACGCGTACTGCCAGGACAACGAGATCAGCTGGGTGGACTGGTCGCTCCTGGAGGAGCCGGGCTGGCGGGCCCTGTTCGACCTCACCTCGCGGCTCATCGCGCTGCGGCACGCGCATCCGGTGCTGCGGCGGCGCGCGTTCTTCTCCGGGCGCGCGCACTCGGCGGACGGGCTGCGGGACCTCGCGTGGTTCACGGCCCGCGGCACGGAGATGACGGAGCGGGACTGGTACGCGCCGGCGGCGACGCTCGGGATGTACCTCTCCGGGCGCGACATCCCGGGCCGCGACGCGGTGGGCGCACCCGTGACGGACGACAGTTTCCTCGCGGTCCTGCACGCCGGGGACGGTCCGGAGAGCTATGTCCTGCCCGGCGGGCGGTGGGCACGTACGTACGAGGTCGTGGTGGACACGTCGCTGGAGCGGCAGGAGGACGCGCCGGCGGTGACGCACGCGGCGGGGTCGGTCGTCACCGTGCCGGGGCGGACGGCGCTGCTGCTGCGGGTCCTCCCCCCGGACAGTGGGGAGGGCTGACCCTCTAGCCGAGAATCTTCCGGTCGTACGCCACGGCGACCGCCGCCGCGCGGTCCTTCACGCCCAACTTGCCGTAGACGTGGGTGAGGTGGGTCTTCACGGTCGCCTCGCTGATGAACAGGACGCGGGCGATCTCCTTGTTCGACGTGCCCTTGGCGACCAGGGCGAGTACCTCGCGCTCGCGGGCCGAGAGGGGCTCGCCGGCGGGGGCGGCCGGCGTGCGCACCGCGGTGACCAGGCGGGAGGCGACCGCCGGGGAGAGCACGGTGCGGCCGTCGGCTGCGGCGCGTACGGCCGTGAACAGCTCCTCGCGCGGGGCGTCCTTGAGGAGGTAGCCGGTGGCGCCCGCCTCGATCGCCGGCAGCGTGTCCGAGTCCGTGTCGTACGTGGTGAGGACGAGGACGCGGGAGCGAGCACCCCGGCGGGTGAGTTCCCTGATGGCGTCCACTCCGTTCCCGCCGGGCATGCGCAGGTCCATGAGGACGACGTCCGGGTCGAGGCGGGCGGCGAGTTCGACGGCCTCGACGCCGTTCGACGCCTCGCCGAGGACCGCGAAGTCCCCGGCCGACTCGAACATGCCGCGCAGGCCGTCCCGTACGACGGGGTGGTCGTCGACGATCAGCAGGGAGATGACGGAGTCACTGGTCATGGCGCACCAACGGTACGCGAGCCGAGACGGCCGTGCCGCCGCCCGGCTCGGACTCCACCGTCAGTGCGCCCGCGATGCGTTCGGCGCGGGCCCGCATCCCGTCGAGGCCGAAACCGCCGGCGCCGGTGCGGGCGGGCAGCTCCAGGGGGTCGAAGCCGCGGCCGTCGTCGCGCACGTCGAGGGTGACCTCGCCCGCCATGTAGGAGAGCGTCACGCCGAGCCGCCCGGCGTGGGCGTGCCGGGCCGCGTTCGACAGGGCCTCCTCGGCGATGCGCAGGAGGGTCGCCTCGATCTCGTCGTGCAGCTGCTCCGTGGTGCCGGTGACGGTGAACTCGGCGCGTACGCCGGTGCGCCGGGACCACTCGGCGACGGTCTTCTTCAGCGCCTCGGACAGGGAGTCGTTCTCCAGGGCCGCCGGGGAGAGGTTGTGCACGGAGCGGCGGGCCTCGCCGAGGCTGTGCCGGGCGAGGTCGGCGGCCCGGTCGAGGTGCTGGCGGGCCTGTTCCGGGTCGGCGGTGCCCGCGACGACCTGGAGCTGGGCGATGATCCCGGTCAGGCCCTGCGCGATGGTGTCGTGGATCTCGGCGGCGAGGCGGCGGCGCTCGTCGGCGACACCCGCTTCTCTGGCCTGGACGAGGAGCTGGGCGTGCAGCTGGGCGTTCTCGTCCATGGCGTCCTGGAGCGCCTTGTTGGTGCGCTCCAGTTCGGCGATGGTCTCGTCCTGGAGGCGGTTGCGCTCCTCCTCCTTGACGTTGATGTGCATCATCAGGGAGACCAGAGACACGTTCACGGCGAGCAGCGCCCCGAAGACGGCCCAGGTGACCGAGCCCTTCAGCGGGAACCCGCCGGCCTCGGAACCCGCCATGACGACGGCCGTCGCGAACAGTCCCGTACGCACGAAGCGGCGGGGCAGCAGCCGGTCGGCGCTGAAGTAGCCGATGACGGCGTAGAACACGAAGAACGGGTTGAGCCACGTCAGGGCGAAGGCGATGGTCCAGCGCACCGTGTAGTAGCCGGCGCCCGTCGCGGAGGATCCTGGACGGCGTAGCGCCCGCCTGCCCCACGTGCTCTCCAGGAGCAGGGCCGCCGCGACGAGGCCGCCGGCGAGATACCACTGGACCCGGTCGCGGCCCATGCCGGCGATGTCCGAGGTGGCCAGGACCAGGGGGATGCTGAAGACCAGCAGGGCGCAGGGGCCGTAGCGGTGGAAAGCCTCCCACCGCTGCCGGATGGTGCCGTCCACGACACCCGCGCGCTCCCTGTCCATGGCTCCAGTCTGCACGTCACTCCCAGCGGAACCAGCGCGAGGCGCCGGCCGACAGGAGCACGGTCCACGCGGCGAGGACGCCCAGGTGGGACCAGGCCGGCCAGTCGCCCGAAGCGGCCTGGCCGAGGGCCTGGGCGGCGGCGCCGAACGGCGTGTACTCGACGATGTGCGCGAGGGCGTCGGGCATCGCCTGGACGGGCAGCCACACGCCCGCGCAGAACATCATCGGGAAGAAGACGACCGAGCCGATCGCGTTGGAGATCTTCGTCGTGCGCGACAGGGCCGACACGAGCGCGCCGAGCGCCAGCGCGACGAGCACCGCGAGCACGAGGGCGAGCAGATAGCCGGCGGCCTGCTTCGGCAGCGGTACGTCGTAGGCGATCCGGCCCACGGCGAGGGAGAGGACCGCCGAGCAGAGTGCGGCGATGCCGTGAATGCCCATCTGGGCGCCGAGCAGCGCCGCGGGGCGGACCGGCGTCGTCGACATGCGGCGCAGGATGCCGCGCTCGCGGTAGCCGGTGATGACGGGCGGCATGGACTGCAGGCCCGACATGATCATGGAGAGCAGCACGGTCACGGGGACGTACGCGTCGATGAGACGGATGCCGCCGAGGGACTTGTCGGCCTCACGGAAGGAGGGGATGGAGCCGAGGATGACGAGCAGGACCGTCGGGAAGGCGACGATCCAGAAGAGGCCGGCGGGCTCGCGCCGGAAGAGCCGGGCCTCGGTCCGCAGGACGGCCCGGTTGGGCGACGTACGGGTCAGGGTCGCTGTGCTCATGACTGGGTGGCTCCCGTCAGATCCAGGAACGCGTCGTCCAACGTGGCGTCGGACACGCGGAGTTGATGGGCCGTGATGTGGTTGCGGGCGAGCAGCGTGATGACGGCGTTGACCGTCTCGTCGGTGCCGCCCAGGGTGACGCGGCCGTCCCGGTGCTCCACGGACACGAGCGCGGGCAGGCCCCGCAGCGCCTCTTCGTCGAGGGGCGCGGACGGGGTGAACGACATGACGGTGGACGCCGAGGACCTGCTGATGAGGCCCGCCGGGGTGTCGAGCGCGGCGATCCGGCCCTTGTCGATCACGGCGATCCGGTCGCAGAGGCGCTGGGCCTCCTCCATGAAGTGCGTGACGAGCAGCACGGTGACGCCGCTGTCGCGGACGTCCTCGATGAGCTGCCAGGTGTCGCGGCGGGCGCGCGGGTCGAGGCCGGTGGTCAGCTCGTCGAGGACGACGACCCGAGGGTTCCCGATGAGCGCGAGCGCGATGAACAGGCGCTGTTTCTGGCCGCCGCTGAGTTTCGCGAACCGGGTGCCGAGCTTGTCCGTGAGACGCAGGCGCTCGGCCAGGGGCCGCCAGTCGGCCGGGTTCGGGTAGAACGCCGCGTACAGTTCGAGCGCCTCGCGGACGGTGAGTTTCGCCTGGAGTTCGCTCTCCTGGAGCTGGGCACCGAGGATCTCGGTGACGCGGTCGTGGTCGGCGACGGGGTCGAGGCCCGCCACACGGACGCGTCCGGCGTCGGGGACACGCAGCCCCTCGACGCACTCGACCGCGGTGGTCTTGCCGGCGCCGTTCGGGCCGAGGATGCCGAAGATCTCGCCCTCCCCGACGGTGAACGAGAGGTCGTCGACGACGGCCCGTCCGGCGTAGACCTTGCGGAGCCCGGCGACCTCGATCAGGGGCCTGTCGCCCCGTGCTGCGCTGTGTGTCGTCGTCATGCCCCGAGAATCCAGGACCGAGGCACTCGCGGGCATCGCCCATCGCGCTCGAAAGGGCATCAGCCGATCGGTTGATACGGCGCTACGACCTCTGCGGGGCGAGCCGTGGCGCGAGCGCGGGATCGCCGGAAACCCGGTGGGCGTTGTCAGTGCCGGTCCGTAGTCTCCCTCCTGATGCCCACTACACATGCAACGGCCACGGACCCCGACCGACTCGCCCCGGCGGCGGAGCAGTCCGCCGCGCGCACGCTGCTGCGCCTGTGGCCGTACGTACGGCCGGTGCGGGCGCGCTGGGCGGGGGCGGCGACGGTCGCCGTGGTCGCCTCCTGTCTGTCGCTCGTCTTCCCCGTCGTCCTGAAGTGGATCGTGGACGGGCCGGTCACGGACCACGACCCGGGCGGGGTGTGGCTGGGCGCGGGCATGCTGCTGGCGCTCGGCATCGCCGAGGCGCTGCTCTTCGGGCTGAGACGGTGGCTGGTGGCGCGGCCGCTGGCGAGCGTCGAGGCGGCCATGCGGGCGGATCTGTACCGGCATCTGCAGCGGCTGCCCGTCGCGTTCCACGACCGCTGGGCCTCGGGGCAGTTGCTGTCCCGCGGGACGACCGACCTCATGGTCGTCCGCATGTTCCTGGCCTTTCCGCTGACGTTCCTGATCGTCAACGGCGTGACGATCGTCGCCGGCTTCGTGCTGCTCGTCGCGCAGGACTGGGGGCTCGGACTCGTCCTGCTCGCGCCCGCCCCGCCGCTGATGGTGCTCTGCTACCGCTTCGAGTCGAAGTACGCGTCGGCCGCGCGCCGCGCCCAGGACCAGGTCGGGGATCTGACCACCGTGGTCGAGGAGTCCGTGCTCGGGATCCGGATCATCAAGGGGTTCGGGCGGCACCGCAGCCAGGCGCGGGCCTTCCGTGATCTGTCGCGCACGCTGCGCGGGACCGAGCTGGCCAAGGCGCGGCTGCTCGCGGGGATCCTCGGGGTGATCACGCTGCTGCCGGAGGTGGCGCTCGGGGCGGCACTGGTGCTCGGCTCCGTGCAGGTCGCGGACGGGAAGCTGTCCGCGGGGACCCTGGTGGCCTTCCTGTCGACGGCGCTCGCGCTGCGCTGGCCGATCGACTCGATCGGGTTCCTGCTCGCCATGAGCCAGGAGGCGGCGACGGCGACCCGGCGGTTCTTCGAGGTGATGGACGAGCCGGAGGAGAGCGAGGAGGTCTCGGCGGCGGGCGCCCCCACGACAAAGGACGGTGCGGGCGGGCTGCGGTTCGAGGGGGTCCGCTTCCGCTACCCGGACGCCCCCGACGCGTCCGAGCCCGTCCTGGAGCGCATCGATCTGCAGGTGCGGTCCGGGGAGACCATGGCCCTCGTCGGGGCGACCGGCAGCGGCAAGACGACCCTGACCGCGCTGGTGCCCCGCCTGCACGAGCTCACCGGCGGGCGGATCACGCTCGACGGGCGGGACATCGCGTCGATGGAGCGCGAGGAGCTGCGCACCCTCGTCTCGGTGGCCTTCGAGGAACCCACCCTGTTCTCGGCGTCCGTCGCGGAGAACGTGCTGATGGGCGCGGGCGAAGCGGACGCCTCGAAGCTCGACCGGGCGCTCGGCGTCGCGCAGGCCGGATTCGTGAAGTCGCTGCCGGACGGGGCCGGTACGCAGGTCGGCGAGCAGGGGCTCAGCCTCTCCGGCGGGCAGCGGCAGCGGCTCGCGCTCGCCCGTGCCGTCGTGGGGAGCCCGCGCTTCCTCGTGCTCGACGATCCGCTGTCCGCGCTCGACGTCCACACGGAGGCGCTGGTGGAGGCGGCCCTGCGGGAGGTGCTCGCCGCGAGCACGGCGCTCGTCGTCGCGCACCGGCCCTCGACGGTGCTGCTCGCCGACCGCGTCGCGCTCCTGTCGGGCGGCCGGATCACCGCCGTGGGCACGCACCAGGAGCTGCTGCGCGCGAACGCCGAGTACCGGCACCTCATGTCGGGAGCGGACCTGGAGACCGAAGAGGGCCTGGCGATCGACGACGACCCGGACATCGACGAGGCCGCGGAGACCGACAAGGACCCGGACATCGACGAGCACGGGCCAGAGGGGAAGGGCACACGATGACCACGACGGCCAAGCCGGACCGCACGCCGCAGGATCCGGCCGCCGAGGACGGCGAGGAACTGCGGCTCCCCTCCCCCGGGGACCCGTTCGACCAGGACGACCTGCCCACTCCCAAGGGTGCGACCGGCGCGCTCCTGCGCTCCCTGCTCGCGCCGCACCGGCGCACGGTGTGGCTGGCCGTGCTCTGTCTGCTGGTCCAGCAGGCCGCCGTGCAGGCGGGGCCGCTCCTCGTCGCGTACGCCATCGACAGCGCGGTGCCCGCCTTCCGCGCGAGCGAGCACGGCCCGCTGATCGCGGTGGCGGTCGGCTATCTCCTGGCGGCGTGCTGCTCCAGCCTCTTCCAGTTCGCGTTCGTGCAGGTGTCGGCGCGGGTGAACCAGAACGTGCTGCTCGACCTGCGCGGCCGCATCTTCCGGCACGCGCAGGCCCTCAGCGTCGACTTCCACGACCGCTACACGTCCGGGCGGCTCATCTCCCGGGCGACGACGGACGTCGAGTCTCTGCGCGAGCTGCTCTCCGAAGGGCTCCAGGAACTCATCAACATCATCCTGGCGTCCGTGTACATCACGGCCATGCTGCTCTGGCTCGACGTCGGCATCGGCACCGTGGCCGCCCTGTCCTTCCTGCCGCTCGCCGTCCTGATCCAGCTGTACCGGCGGCGCGCGGCCCGGGTGTACGCGGAGCGGTCCTCCGCGATCGCGCGCGTCATCGTGAAGTTCGCCGAGACGATGAACGGGATCAGGCCCGTGCGCGCCTTCCGCCGCGAGCGCGCCAACGACGCGGACTTCGCCGGGCTGAACCACCGCCACGAGCGGGTCAACGGTGACGCGCTGCTGGAGATGGCGCGCTACGTCGTCGGCTCCCGCCTCCTCGCGAACACCGCGGTTGCCGGAATGGTCCTGTGGGGTGCCTACCGCGTCGCCGACGGCACGCTCGAACTGGGTGTCCTGGCGGCTGCCGTGCTGTTCATCCGCCGTCTGTACGACCCCATCGACCGGCTCGCGATGTTCCTCAACTCCTATGAGTCCGCGGCCGCTTCGCTCCGCAAGATCGCCGGCCTGCTGCACCAGACGCCGACCGTGCCGGAGCCGTCGTCGCCGCGCGGTCTGCCCGAGCTCGCCGGCGACCGTCCCGGCCGCGAGGTCGTCTTCGACCAGGTCTCGTTCGGCTACCGCACCGGCGGCGAGGTGCTCCCCCGCTTCGATCTCACGCTGCCCGCGGGACAGACGGTCGCCGTCGTCGGCTCGACGGGCGCCGGGAAGTCGACCCTCGCCAAGCTCCTGGCCCGCTTCTACGACCCCTCGGCGGGCCGGGTCCTGCTCGACGGCGTCGACCTGCGCGACCTCGGCACGGCCGAGCTGCGGCGGGGGGTCGTGATGGTGACGCAGGAGGCGTTCCTGTTCTCCGGCACGGTCGCCGAGAACATCGCGATCGGGCGGCCCGAGGCGAGCCGAGAGGAGATCGAGCGCGCGGCGAAGGCGATCGGCGCGCACGACTTCATCACGGCGCTCCCGGACGGCTACGACACGGATGTGCGCAAACGCGGGGGTCGAATTTCGGCCGGGCAGCGGCAGTTGGTGGCGTTCGCACGCGCGCTGCTCGCCGACCCGGCGGTCCTGATCCTCGACGAGGCGACGAGCTCCCTCGACATCCCCGGCGAGCGGGCGGTGCAGCGCGCGATGCACACGGTGCTGCGCGGCCGTACCGCGGTCGTCATCGCGCACCGGCTGTCGACGGTGGAGATCGCCGACCGCGTTCTGGTCATGGAACACGGGCGGATCGCCGAGGACGGCACACCGGACCAACTGATCTGCGGTACAGGAGCGTTCGCGGATCTGCATCGTGCCTGGCGGGAGAGCGTGGTCGGCTGAGCCACGGACCGGACGCGCCCCCTCCGCGCCCGGGCCACAGCTCCGTATATCGAACGTGAACAACCGGGCAACGAACCATTTCCGGCCAACCTAATGACGCGCTCCTGACAGACAACGCTCTCTGCTGCCACTCTTCCCTCGGCCTCGCACAGCTGCCCCACAGCCGAACTGGCGAGTCCCGTTCGTGAACTGCAGCACGACCTGTTGTGCCCAGATGTGCCCAGTTGTGCCCGGCTTCGCAGTTCCACCTCGTACCGCCCTGCACCGCCTTGTTCTGCCTTGTTCTGCCTTGTTCTGCCCGGACGGTCATTCGCCGTCCGGTCTTCCCCGGCCGTGCGATCCGCGGCCCGCAGAAGGAGTCAGCCTTGAGAACGTCCGACACCTCCCACAGATCCGCCTCCCGCAGGAGGGCGACCGCCTACGGCGCGCTCGCCGCGGTCACCGCCCTGCTCGCCGCCGCCGTCCAGGCGGGCGGCATGGCCTCGGCGGACGTCAAGCCGGCCGCGGCGGCCGCCCAGGCCGTCGCGAAGGGCGCCGACCCCGGCGCCCTCCCCGCGAAGCTCTCCCCCGCCAAGCGCGCGGAGCTGCTGCGCGAGGCCAACTCCACCAAGGCGGACACCGCCAAGGACCTCGGCCTCGGCGCCAAGGAGAAGCTCGTCGTCCGCGACGTCCTCCAGGACCGTGACGGCACGACGCACACCCGCTACGAGCGCACCTACGACGGGCTGCCCGTCCTCGGCGGTGACCTCGTCGTCGACACGGCCAAGTCGGGGAAGACCGAGGGCGTGACGCGCGCCACGAAGTCGACGCTCAAGGACGTCGCCACCACCGCCGCGGTCAAGCCGGCCACGGCGGAGCGGCAGGCGGTCAAGGCCGCGGCGGCCGACGGATCGAAGAAGGCCGAGGCGGACCGCGCGCCGCGCAAGGTCGTGTGGATGGCGCAGGGCAAGCCGACCCTCGCCTACGAGACCGTGGTCGGCGGCCTCCAGGACGACGGCACCCCGAACCAGCTGCACGTCGTCACGGACGCGGCGACCGGCAAGAAGCTGTACGAGTGGCAGGGCATCGAGACCGGCACGGGCAACACGCAGTACAGCGGCACCGTGACGCTCGGCACGGCCCAGTCCGGATCGTCGTACACGCTCAACGACACCGGCCGCGGCGGGCACAAGACGTACAACCTGAACCACGGCTCGTCCGGGACCGGGACGCTCTACTCGGGCGCGGACGACGTGTGGGGCAACGGCAGCGCCTCGAACACCGAGACCGCGGCCGCGGACGCGCACTACGGCGCGGCGGAGACCTGGGACTACTACAAGAACGTGCAGGGCCGCACCGGTATCCGCGGTGACGGTGTCGCCGCGTACTCCCGGGTCCACTACGGCAACGCGTACGTCAACGCGTTCTGGGACGACAGCTGCTTCTGCATGACGTACGGCGACGGCTCGGGCAACCTCAAGCCCCTCACCGCGATCGACGTGGCGGGCCACGAGATGACCCACGGCGTCACCGCCGCGACGGCCGGTCTCAACTACAGCGGCGAGTCCGGCGGTCTGAACGAGGCCACGTCCGACATCTTCGGCACCGCGGTCGAGTTCTACGCCAACAACGCCAGTGACGTGGGCGACTACCTCATCGGCGAGAAGATCGACATCAACGGCGACGGCTCCCCGCTGCGCTACATGGACAAGCCGAGCAAGGACGGCGCGTCCAAGGACTCCTGGTACTCCGGCCTCGGCAACCTCGACGTGCACTACTCGTCGGGTCCCGCCAACCACTTCTTCTACCTGCTCAGCGAGGGCAGCGGCGCCAAGGTCATCAACGGCGTCAGCTACAACTCGCCGACCGCGGACGGCCTTCCGGTCACCGGCATAGGCCGCGCCAAGGCCGAGCTGATCTGGTTCAAGGCGCTCACCACGAAGTTCACCTCGACCACGAACTACGCGGCCGCGCGCACCGGCACGCTCGCGGTGGCCGGTGAGCTCTACGGCACCACGAGCGCCGAGTACAAGGCCGTGCAGGACGCCTGGGCCGGCATAGCCGTCGGTTCGCGCTCCGGTGGCGGCGGTGGCGGTACGTCGTTCGAGAACACGACCGACGTCGCGATACCGGACGCCGGCGCCGCGGTCACCTCGTCGATCGCCGTGACCGGCCGTACGGGCAACGCGCCGAGCAACCTCTCGGTCGCGGTGGACATCGTGCACACCTGGCGCGGTGACCTGGTCGTCGACCTGGTGGCCCCGGACGGGTCCACGTACCGCCTGAAGAACTCCAGCGGCAGTGACTCGGCGGACAACGTCCAGGCGACCTACACGGTCAACGCGTCCTCCGAGGTGGCCAACGGCACCTGGAAGCTGAAGGTCCAGGACGTGGCCGCGCAGGACACCGGCTACATCAACAGCTGGAAGCTCACCTTCCCGTAGACCGCACGCAGCGGTGACTACCGGCCGATCGAGAGCTGTTCGGCCCGCACGGTCTGGGCGCGTCGCCCCGGGTGAGTGAACTCCCCGGGACGGCGCGCCCGTTCATGTTCCGTTCGCAATACGTACAAGGGACATCGCTCAACGGACGATTTCCGGCCAACCTGTGATCGCCCTCCTGACATGTACAAGCCTCAACTGGCACGCTTCCCCCCACGCACCACACGCAACACGCAGCTAAGCACCAGTCAGTTCAGCACCACACAGCTCAGCACCACACAGCTCTCTTACCCCACACACAAGGAGCTTGCGTGACCCCCCACATATCGCGCTTCACCAAGAAGCGTTCGACTCTGGCCATAGCCACCGCTGTTGCCGCCGGAGCCCTGCTGACCGCCGGAATGACCACCGGCGCGGCAGCTCAGCCCGTGGCCGACGCGACGCCCGGCGCCGCGCCGATGAAGCTCTCGGGCGCCGCCCGCGCCGGCCTCCTCCGGGACGCCGACGCGAAGAAGGCCGAGACGGCCGAGGAGCTGAAGCTCGACTCCAAGGAGAAGCTCGTCGTCCGCGACGTGGTCAAGGACCGCGACGGCACGACGCACACCCGCTACGAGCGCACCTACGACGGACTCCCGGTCCTCGGCGGCGACCTGGTCGTCCACGAGTCCAAGGCCGGCAAGTCCGAGGGCGTCACCCGCGCGACCTCGAAGAGAATCGCCGTGACGACGGCCTCCGCCTCCCTCAAGGCCGCCCCCGAGGGCGCCCGCAAGGTGGTCTGGGCGGCGTCGGGCACCCCGCGCCTCGCCTACGAGAAGGTCGTCACCGGCACGCAGAAGGACGGCACGCCGCGCAAGCTGCACGTCGTCACGGACGCCGCGACCGGCAAGAAGATCTTCGAGTGGGACGCGATCCGCACCGGTGCCGGCGAGAGCCAGTACAGCGGCAGCGTGACGGTCGGTTCCACCAAGTCCGGCTCCTCGTACGCCCTCACGGACGCGGAGCGCGGCGGCCACAGCACGTACGACCTCAAGCACGGGTCGTCCGGCAAGGGCACGCTGTTCACCGACGCCGACGACAAGTGGGGCGACGGCACCACCAACGACGCGGCCACGGCCGCGGTCGACGCCGCCTACGGCGCCCAGGTCACGTGGGACTACTACAAGGACGTGCAAGGCCGCAGCGGCATCAACGGCGACGGCAAGGGCGCGTACTCGCGGGTCCACTACGGCAACGCGTACGTCAACGCGTTCTGGGACGACAGCTGCTTCTGCATGACGTACGGCGACGGCGAGGGCAACAAGAAGCCCCTGACGTCGATCGACGTGGCGGGCCACGAGATGTCGCACGGTGTCACGGCGGCGACCGCGGGCCTCGTCTACAGCGGTGAGTCCGGCGGTCTGAACGAGGCCACCTCCGACATCTTCGGCACCGCAGTCGAGTTCCACGCGAACAACGCCAAGGACGTCGGCGACTACCTCATCGGCGAGAAGATCGACATCAACGGCGACGGCTCCCCGCTGCGCTACATGGACAAGCCGAGCAAGGACGGCGCGTCCCTCGACAACTGGAAGGCCGGCGCGGGCAACGTCGACGTCCACTACTCGTCGGGCATCGCCAACCACTTCTTCTACCTGCTGTCGGAGGGCAGCGGGAAGAAGGAGATCAACGGGGTCTCGTACGACTCCCCGACCGCGGACGGCCAGCCGGCCGCGGGCATCGGCCGCGACAAGGCCGAGAAGATCTGGTTCAAGGCCCTGACGTCGTACTTCACGACGAACACGGACTACGCGGGCGCGCGCAAGGGCACGCTGAGCGCGGCGTCCGACCTGTACGGCGCCGACTCGGCGGAGTACAAGGCGGTCGACCGGGCGTGGGCCGCGGTCAACGTCAAGTGACGTAGGGCGCGAGCGAATCGGGGGCGGCACCGCGGGGTGCCGCCCCTTCGCGCGTCAGGCCTCGTACTCCGTGAGGTCGATCTCGTGCACCTGGAGCGCGAAGCCGTGCTTCGGGTGTGTGAACTCGCGTCCCTCCGCCATGCCCAGCTTGCGGGCGACGTTCTCCGAGCCCGTGTCGCCGGGGCGGATCAGGGCGACGACCCGGTCGACGCCGCGGTCCTGGAGGGCGAACTCCAGGGTGGCCTGGGCGGCCTCGGAGGCGTAGCCCTGGCCCCAGAACTGGCGGCCGAGCCACCAGGTGATCTCGATGCCGGGCTGGAGTTCGGACACCGAGAGGCCGACGACACCGGCCAGCTCGCCGGAGGCGAGGAGCTCGACGGCGAACAGGCCGAAGCCCTCCTCGTCCCACTCCTCCTCCCAGCGCTCGATGTCCTCGGCCGTCCGCTCCAGGTCGCGCGGGCCGCCGTCACCGACCCGGCGCATGACGTCCGGGTCCGCCTGGATCTCGGACAGGGGCACGAGGTCGTCGTCGGACCAGCGGCGGAGCAGGAGGCGGGGCGTCTGGATCTCGGTCATGGGTCCATCTTCGCCGAGACCCGCGACGCCGCCGACCGCCCGGCCGTCCTCAGCACATCCTCAGCTCCCTCAGCTCCGTCAGCTCCGTCAGCTCCGTCAGCTCCGTCAGCTCCGTCAGCGCAGGAGCACCCCCGCCGCCTCCGCAGCCGTCTCCGCGGGGACGGTCACCAGTCCCGTCTCCGCCGGCGAGGCGAGCAGCCGGTGGGCGGGCAGGATGCGGACCGTGTAGCCGTAGGGGCCCGTACGGTCGAGGGAGAGCGGGCCCTCGTACGCCCAGCGGCCGTCCAGGTCCGGGCCGCCGGCCGGCTTGAGGGCCACCGTCGTCGCGTCGGTGATGCGGTCGTCGGAGCCGACGCGGCCGGCCACCGCCTGGACCTCGACGTCCTCGGGGCCGAGTTCGTCGAGCGCCACCCGCACGCGCAGCACCAGCGTCGCGCCGAGCTCGGCCGTGGCCGTGGACGCCTCCACATGGTCGACGGCCACCCGGGGCCAGGACGCGCGGACCCGGGACTTCCACCGGGCGAGCTCGCGCGCCGCGTCGGGGGTGAGGGCGCGGCCCGAGCGGGCCGCGGGGGCGTACAGCTTCTCGACGTACTCGCGGACCATGCGCCCGGCGAGGACCTTCGGGCCCAGGTGGGTGAGGGTGCGGCGGACCATCTCGATCCAGCGGTCGGGCAGTCCTTCGGATCCGCGCTCGTAGAAGCGGGGGGCGACCCTGCGCTCGACGAGGTCGTAGAGGGCCGCGGCCTCCAGGTCGTCGCGCCGCTGCTCGTCGGTCGCCGCGCCGTCCGCGGTGGGGATCGCCCAGCCGAAGTCGGGCGAGAACCACTCGTCCCACCAGCCGTCGAGGACGGAGAGGTTGAGACAGCCGTTCAGGGCGGCCTTCATACCGGACGTACCGCAGGCCTCCAGGGGGCGCAGCGGGTTGTTGAGCCAGATGTCGCAGCCCGGATAGAGCTTCTGCGCCATGGCCATGCCGTAGTCCGGCAGGAACACGATGCGATGGCGCACGCGCGGGTCGTCGGTGAAACGCACCAGCTCCTGCACGAGGCGCTTGCCGCCGTCGTCCGCCGGGTGTGCCTTGCCCGCGACCACGATCTGGACGGGCCGATCCGGGTCGAGGAGGAGGCGCCTCAGGCGGTCCGGGTCGCGCAGCATCAGGGTGAGCCGCTTGTAGGAGGGGACGCGGCGGGCGAAGCCGATGGTGAGGATGTCGGGGTCGAGCACCCCGTCGATCCAGCCCAGTTCCGCCGCGCCCGCGCCGCGCTGCCGCCAGGACGCGGCGAGGCGTTCGCGGACCTCGTCCACCAGGCGGCCGCGCAGCTCACGGCGCAGCTCCCAGATGTCCCGGTCGGCGATGTCGGCGACGGCGTCCCAGCGGTCGGATCCTCCGGCGGCGAGCGCGTCCAGGGTGCGCTGTTCGCCGATGTGACGGGCGCCGAGCCGCAGGACCTCGGGAGCCACCCAGGTCGGGGCGTGCACGCCGTTCGTGACGGAGGTGATGGGGACCTCCTCCGGGTCGAAGCCCGGCCACAGGCCCGAGAACATCTCGCGGCTGACCCTGCCGTGCAGGGTGGAGACGCCGTTGGCGCGCTGGGCGAGGCGCAGGCCCATCACGGCCATGTTGAAGACGTTCGGGTTGCCTCCCGCGTACGTCTCCGTGCCGAGACCGAGGATGCGTGCGGCGTCGATGCCGGGAAGTTCGGCGCCGGGGCCGAAGTGGCGGGCGACGAGTTCCCGGTCGAAGCGGTCGATGCCCGCGGGGACGGGGGTGTGCGTGGTGAAGACGGTCCCGGCGCGTACGGCTTCGATGGCGGCGTCGAAGTCCACCCCGAGTCCGGCGAGCTCGTGGATCCGCTCGACCCCGAGGAAGCCGGCGTGTCCCTCGTTCGTGTGGAACACCTCGGGCTCGGGATGGCCGGTGAGGCGGCAGTACTCGCGCACGGCCCGCACCCCGCCGATGCCGAGCAGCATCTCCTGGAGGAGCCGGTGCTCGCTGCCGCCGCCGTAGAGCCGGTCGGTGACGTTGCGTTCGCCGGGGCCGTTCTCCTCGACGTCCGAGTCGAGCAGCAGCAGCGGCACGCGCCCGACCTGCGCCTGCCAGACACGGGCGAGCAGCCGGCCGCCGCCGGGCAGGGCGAGCGCGACACGGCAGTCGGTGCCGTCGCGTTCGCGGAGCGGGGTCAGCGGCAGCTCGTGCGGGTCGAGGACGGGATAGTGCTCCTGCTGCCAGCCGTCCCTGGACAGGGACTGCCGGAAGTAGCCGTGCCGGTAGAGGAGTCCTACGCCGATCAGCGGTACCCCGAGGTCGCTGGCCGCCTTGAGGTGGTCGCCGGCGAGGATGCCGAGGCCGCCCGAGTACTGGGGCAGGGCGGCGGTGATGCCGAACTCGGGCGAGAAGTATCCGACGGCGGCGGGCAGACCGCCGCTCCGCATCTGTGTCTGGTACCAGCGGTCGCCCTCCACATAGGACCTGAGGTCGTCCGCGGCCTCGCCGAGCAGGCGCAGGAACCCCTCGTCGGCCGCGAGTTCGGCGAGCCGCGCGTGCGGCACGGCGCCGAGCAGTCTCACCGGGTCCCCGTCGGACGCGGCCCAGCGCCCGGGGTCCACGGCCTGGAAGAGGTCGCGCGTCCCGGAGTGCCAGGACCAGCGCAGGTTGCGGGCCAGCTCGTGGAGGGGGGCGAGGGGCTCGGGCAGGACGGGACGGACGGTGAATCGACGGATGGCCTTCACGTTCTCACCTCTGTAGGGGGACGCGGCGGGCATACGCGCACACGTGCGAGGGGGACGCGCTCCGTCGCGCGACCCCCGGCTGTCACCTCCGACGGTACGGCCACCGGGCTCCGGCTACCACGGCGCACGGGGTCGCGTCGGCACGTGTTTCACGGGCATCCCGCCGCATCGCGGGGGTCCTTGCCGAGGAACCGGCCGGTGCGCCGGCCGTACGCCGTGAGGATGACCCGGTACGTCGCGCGGCTCCCGGTCGCGCCGCACCACCGCCCGCGTACCGGCCGGAGGAAGTCCGGTTTTCGCCGCGGCCTTCGCCGGATCCGGACGGCAACGGCCACGGCACGCATGTGGCCGCAACCGTCGCCGGCACGGGCCACGGCGTCGCGAAGAAGGCCGACGTGGTCGCGGTCCGCGTGCTCGACGACGCGGGCTCCGGGACGACCGCCCAGGTCATCGCGGGCATCGACCGGGTGACGAAGAGCGCGCGCAAACCGGCCGTCGCTGATCTGAGCCTCGGCGGCTACGCCAACGCCCAGCGGGACGCGGCGGTGCGGCAACGACGGCCTCCCGGCGGGCCTGTACTCGCCGGCCCGTGTGAAGGAGGCCATCACGGTCGGCGCGAGTGACCGCTCGGACCGGCGCGCCGACTTCTCGAACCGGGGCACCCGGCTCGACCTGTTCGCCCCTGGCGTCGACATCACCTCGGCGGGGTACACGAGCGACAAGGGGAAGGCGACCTTCTCCGGTACGTCGATGGCGTCGCCGCACGTGGCGGGCGCCGCCGCGCCGTACCTGGCCGACCACGCCTCGGCCACCCCGGCCGAGGTGAGCCGGGCGCCGACGGGGCGCGCGGCGACGGGCCGGATCACGGACCCGCTGCCCGGCTCGCCGGACAAGCTGCTCCAGGTCAACAACCCGTAATGGAAGGGTGAGTTCATGGTCCGGTCCCGTCGTTCGCGGCGGGGCCGGACTTGTCTGTGTGCTTACGCGCGAGTAGTTAACAAAGCACCGGATTGCCCGCCCTGCGACCGTGGAAGGCTCCCCCGGTACACACTGCACGACCCTCTTCGTCACCCCCGTTTCCGTAAGCCGAACCCCCGCGGTCAGGAGCGGTCATGCCCGCACAGAGTCCCTCGCCGAAGCCGCACACGGACCCGGCGCAGCAGTCGGCCAGAAGCGCGAAATCACAGAAACCACCGGGCCGGCGGCGCCCGTCGGCCACCTCCGACACCACACTCGGACGGATCCCCGTCCTGGACGTCCAGCCCCTCGTGGACCACGGCCGCAGGCCGGCCAAGGCGGTGACGGGCGAGTCCTTCCAGGTCAGCGCGACGGTCTTCCGCGAGGGCCACGACGCGGTCGCCGCGAACGTGGTGCTGCGCTCGCCGCGCGGCCGCACGGGTCCGTGGACCCCGATGCGCGAGCTGGCCCCCGGCACCGACCGCTGGGGCGCGCAGGTCACGCCCACGTCGGAGGGCCGCTGGACCTACTTCGTCGAGGCCTGGGGCGACCCGGTCACCACCTGGCGCCGCCACGCGCAGATCAAGGTCCCGGCGGGCATCGACACTGAACTCGTCCTGGAGGAGGGGGCGTTGCTGTACGAGCGCGCCGCCGAGGGCGTGCCGCAGCGCAAGGGGCAGCGCGAGACGGTGCTGCGCGCCGCCGCCGCGCTCCGGGACACCGCGCGCCCCGCTGCGGCCCGTCTGGCCGCCGCGCTCACCCCGCAGGTCGACGAGGTCCTGGCCCGCCACCCGCTGCGCGAGCTGGTGACCGGCTCCGACCCGCTGCCGCTCCGCGTGGAGCGCGAACGGGCGCTGTACGGGGCGTGGTACGAGTTCTTCCCGCGCTCGGAGGGCGCGATCGTGCGCGAGGGGGAACCGCCGGTCTCCGGCACGTTCCACACCGCGGCGAAGCGCCTCACGGCCATCGCGGCGATGGGCTTCGACGTGCTGTACCTGCCACCGATCCACCCCATCGGCACCACGTACCGCAAGGGCCCGGACAACTCGCTCTCCCCGGGGCCGCACGACGTGGGTGTCCCCTGGGCGATCGGCTCTCCGGACGGCGGTCACGACGCGATCCACCCGGATCTCGGCACGCTCGACGACTTCGACGCGTTCGTGCGCCGGGCCGCGGACCTGGGCCTGGAGATCGCGCTGGACTTCGCGCTCCAGTGCTCGCCCGACCACCCATGGGTGGACAAGTACCCCGAGTGGTTCCACCACCGGCCGGACGGCACGATCGCGTACGCGGAGAACCCGCCGAAGAAGTACCAGGACATCTACCCGATCGCCTTCGACAAGGACATGCCGGGACTGATCGCGGAGACGACCCGCGTCCTGCGCTTCTGGATGGACCACGGCGTGCGCATCTTCCGCGTCGACAACCCGCACACCAAGCCCGTCGTCTTCTGGGAGCGGGTCATCAAGGGGATCAACCGCACCGACCCCGACGTGATCTTCCTGGCCGAGGCGTTCACGCGCCCCGCGATGATGCGCACCCTCGCGCAGGCCGGTTTCCAGCAGTCGTACACCTATTTCACCTGGCGCAACTCGAAGCAGGAACTCACCGAGTACGCCACGGAGCTCTCCCGGGACACGGCCGCGTACATGCGTCCCAACTTCTTCGTGAACACGCCGGACATCCTGCACGCCTACCTCCAGAACGGCGGGCGGCCCGCGTTCGAGGCGCGCGCGGTCCTGGCCGCCACGCTCTCCCCCACCTGGGGCGTCTACAGCGGCTACGAACTGTGCGAAAACGCCCCGCTACGCCCCGGTAGCGAGGAGTATCTCCATTCGGAGAAGTACGAACTGCGGCCGCGCGACTGGGAGTCGGCCGAGCGCGAGGGGCGTTCGATCGCGCCCCTCATCACCCGGCTCAACGACATCAGGCGCCGCAGCCCCGCCCTGCGCCGGCTGCGTGACGTGCACTTCCACCACACCGACAAGGACACGGTGATCGCGTACTCCAAGTCGGCCGAAGGCCCGCACGGCTCGAACACGGTTCTGGTGGTCGCCAACCTCGACCCCCACCACACCCAGGAGGCGACGGTGTCGTTGGACATGCCGCAACTGGGACTCGGCTGGCACGAGTCCGCGCCGGTGCGCGACGAGCTCACCGGCGAGACCTATCACTGGGGCAGGGCCAACTATGTGCGCCTCGAGCCGGGCCGTACGCCCGCGCACATCCTCACCGTCCTGCGACCGTCCTCACCGTTGACCGGAGGGTCACCCACACCATGACCGTCAATGAACCCGTCCCGGACACCTTCGAGGACACCCCCGCCAAGGACCGGGATCCCGACTGGTTCAAACGTGCCGTCTTCTACGAGGTCCTCGTCCGCTCCTTCCAGGACAGCAACGGCGACGGAGTCGGCGACCTCAAGGGCATCACCGCGAAACTGGACTATCTCCAGTGGCTCGGCGTGGACTGCCTCTGGCTGCCGCCGTTCTTCAAGTCCCCACTACGGGACGGTGGTTACGACGTGTCCGACTACACGGCGGTCCTGCCCGAGTTCGGTGACCTGGCCGACTTCGTGGAGTTCGTCGACGCCGCGCACCAGCGCGGGATGCGCGTGATCATCGACTTCGTCATGAACCACACGAGCGATCAGCACGAGTGGTTCCAGGAGTCCCGCAAGGACCCCACCGGCCCCTACGGCGACTACTACGTCTGGGCCGACGACGACAAGCAGTACGAGGACGCGCGGATCATCTTCGTCGACACGGAGGCGTCGAACTGGACCTTCGACCCCGTGCGCAAGCAGTACTACTGGCACCGCTTCTTCTCCCAC